>JAABRM010000002.1 GCA_011390955.1 Oscillatoriales cyanobacterium
TCTCCGATATCACCGTAAGCAATGGAACTCCTGGTAACTTTGTGGCAGTTAACGCTACTACCTACACCTTTGATGTCACTCCCACGGCGAATGGAAATGTCACCGTAGATATAGCCGCAGCCAAAGCTACGGATAGTGTTGGGAATAATAACAGTGCCGCAACGCAGTTAACTCGGACTGCGGATATTACTGCACCCACAGTAGCCTTAACTTCCGCTGCTGCTACTACCGTAAATGCTCCATTTGCGGTTACTGCCACCTTTAGTGAAGCTATCGCTGGCTTTGATATCTCCGATATCACCGTAAGCAATGGAACTCCTGGTAACTTTGTGGCAGTTAACGCTACTACCTACACCTTTGATGTCACTCCCACGGCGAATGGAAATGTCACCGTAGATATAGCCGCAGCCAAAGCCACGGATAGTGTTGGCAATAATAACAGTGCAGCAACCCAGTTAACTCGGACTTATGATATCACTGCACCCACAGTAGCCTTAAGTTCCACTGCTGCAACTACCGTAAATGCTCCATTTACCGTTACTGCCACCTTTAGTGAAGCTGTCACTGGCTTTGATATCTCAGACATCACCGTAGGTAATGGAACTCCTGGTAACTTTGCCGGTTCTGGCTCAACTTACACCTTTGATGTCACTCCCACCGCTGATGGCAATGTCACAGTAGATATTCCTGCAGCTTTAGCCACGGATAGTGTTGGCAATAATAACAGTGCAGCAACCCAGTTCACTCGGACTTATGATATTACTGCACCCACAGTAGCCTTAACTTCCGCTGCTGCTACTACCGTAAATGCTCCATTTGCGGTTACTGCCACATTCAGTGAAGCTGTCACTGGCTTTGATATCTCAGACATCACCGTAGGTAACGGCAGTCCTGGTAACTTTGCCGGTTCTGGCACAACTTACACCTTTGATGTCACTCCCACCGCTGATGGTAATGTCACTGTAGATATTGCCGCAGCTTTAGCCACGGATAGTGTTGGCAATAATAACAGTGCAGCAACCCAGTTAACTCGGACTTATGATATTACTACACCCACAGTAGCCTTAAGTTCCACTGCTGCTACTACCGTAAATGCTCCATTTGCGGTTACTGCCACCTTTGATGAAGCTGTCACTGGCTTTGATATCTCCGATATCACCGTAGGTAATGGAACTCCTAGTAACTTTGTGGCAGTTAACGCTACTACCTACACCTTTGATGTCACTCCTGCGGCGGATGGCAATGTCACTGTAGATGTAGCAGCAGCCAAAGCCACGGATAGTGTTGGGAATAATAATAGTGTCTCAAATCAGTTAACCCGAACAGCAAATCTTAACAGCTTACCCACCCTAAGTGATATTACCAAAACTGGTCTTGAAGATACCGATATCACTTTTACTGCCACTGACTTTACCGATAAATTCTCAGACATTGATGGCGACAGCTTATCCAAAATTAAAATAGCTTCACTTCCGGGTAACGGCACTCTTTCCTTTAATGGAACTACTGTCACTCTTGACCAACAAATTGATGCGGCTGATTTGGGTAAATTAACCTTTACCCCCAATGCTGATTTTAATGGCAATGTCAGCTTTACTTGGAATGGGTTTGATGGCACGGCTTATGCGGCTGCGGATGCTCAGGTTAATCTGACAATAAATAATGTTGATGAACCTGGTGAGGAACCTGGTGAGGAACCTGGTGAGGAACCTGGTGGCAGCGGTTTATTCCCCGTTTCTCCCCTTCCCCCATTCACGGGTCTGAGTAATATTTTGCCTTCAGATGGCACCGATGAAAGCAGCACAAGCGATAATACCAATAACACTGGCTTGCCCGAACCACCACCAATGCCGCCGGAACCCACCATTGATGTGGTCAATATTTCCTTTACTACCGTAGGAACAGATAGTGCAGAGAATATTGATGCCACACCTAATGATGATGTCATCAGCGGTCAAGGTGGCAATGATCTTATCCGTGGTTTGCCAGGAAATGATGCCCTATTTGGTAATGATGGGGATGATGAAATTTATGGCAACCAAGGGGCAGATTTGCTGTTAGGTAATCCGGGTAAAGACATTATCTATGGTGGTCAAGACAATGATTTAGTTTATGGTGGTCAAGATAACGACCTAATCTATGGTGATTTAGGTAGCGATACTTTGATTGGTGATATGGGTGATGACACCTTGTTTGGTGGTCCATCTAATCCCGGTTTAGTCGCTAGTGATGGGGATGATTTGCTATACGGAAAAGATGGCAATGATTATCTCCAAGGAAATGTCGGGAATGACTCGATTTCCGGTGGAACTGGTAATGATACCGCCCGTGGTGGTCAAGGTGATGACCTAATTCATGGGGATGAAGGTGACGATATTATCTATGGCGATAAAGGCAATGATAGCCTCGCCGGTGGCACCGGAAATGATGTGGTTTATGGCGGCGAAGGAAATGATTTCCTTTGGGGACAAGATGGGGATGATTTCCTCTATGGAGATGCCGGAGATGATACCCTAATTGGTAATGCCGGTAAGGATTATTTTGTCCTGCAATCCAGTTTTGGTTCGGATACGATTCTGGACTTTACTGATGGAACTGACCTGATTGGTTTAGCCAGTGGTTTAACCTTTGACCAGTTAAGTGTTACTGGCAGTAACGGGAATACTTTGATTGCCAGTGGTAATGAATTGTTAGCCACATTGACGGGGGTTGATGTTGGTTTGATTTCTAGCGCTGATTTCACTTTGATGGTTTAATTTATTCCTAGGGTGGGCAAATTTTGCCCACCCTACTACTGTGAGTGAAAATAAACCACAAAGACACAGAGGACACGAAGAAAAATATCTCTTTGTGTCCTCTGTGTCTTTGTGGTTAAATTATCTCTAATTGGCCAAAGAATTATCTCATACAAAAAATAGAATAGCCCATCCGCTGCCAATTTTCTGTGGTGCGTTACGGCTGGAATTAAGGTGAGTTGTTGTCCCAAAATTTAATCGCCAGCCTAACACACCCTACGAATAAAAATTGCTCAATAAAGGCTTGACAATTTGTGAATAAATGGATAAGATATAAGTATCAAATTAATTCAGGTTTATTGGGGCCGGAAAAACATCCAACAAGCCCAAACGATACCTGGGAGTACCCGGCCCGGAGTGGCGAAGAAAGTAAGAGCAAAAAGCCCCTACGCTCTCCGGGCCAGGTAAAATCCCTAACTCGTTTCCCAACTCACAAGGGGGAGCCCCGGTGAGGGGCTTCCTCCTGCCCAGAAATATCTAGACTAACCTAGAAACCGGGTTTCTTCTGTGGGTATCAAAAGTTATCTGCGGAAAGCATAAAAGAAACCCGGTTTCTAGGTCCTTGGTGGGGGCTGAGAAACCGGGTTTCTGTGGTGACAATTACAGTTATCTGTTTTTAGCATAAAAGAAACCCGGTTTCTGGGGGTTACTTGTGGGGGCTGAGAAACCGGGTTTCTTCTGTGGGTATCAAAAGTTATCTGTTTTAAGCGAAAAAGAAACTCGGTTTCTGAGTCTTGGGCTGGATCTCTACTCATCAAATACTGGCGGCCATAAGTCAGAAATCTGCAATTCCCATCCCGGAAGTAATTCAGGAATTGTGAGTGTTTCTCCGTTGGTAAATAAAATCGGTTCTTGGTTGGGACGATAAAGGGTTGCAGTTAACTCGTCTGGGTCAATTAAAATGCCAACTTTTACCCCTTGGTCGAGAAACATTTCAATTTTTTGGCGCAATTTGGCAATCCGGTCGCTTTGAGATTTAATTTCTACTACTAAGTCCGGGACAGTTTCGCTAAAATAACGCACGGTACGGGGCATCCGTTCTCTGGAGACGTATGAAACATCTGGTGCGGTTAAATCTGCATTGGGCAGAATAAAACCACCGCTGGAATCAAAGACTAATCCCAGTCCGCGAGGTGATACCCAGTTACCCAGTAAGCGACTCAACTGTGCGCCAATATAGCTAGATACAATATCTGATGGACCCATGACGATAATTTCTCCATCGCGCAATTCTATCTGGTAGTCATCCAAATCGTTTTGGAGTTGTGTTTGCAGTTTTTCTAGGTGCTTAACTGTCAAAGACGTCAAAGACATAGATTTTCCTAGGCTGATTTATTTTATTTTACAACATTTTACAACATTTTACAACATTGCTGTATATTATAACCAGTATTATCAACAACCAAAACTATGCAATCAACCAGTCCATCTCTGACCAGCGATCGCGAATTTATTCCTTGGCTACAACAACAAAATATTAGCCTGGGGTTTACTACTTATCAAACCAATTGGTTAGCCTTTTTAGGCGTTAATCCCGAAACAGGGGGCATTTCTGCTTTTCAGCGCCAATTTAATCGGGCGATGGGTTTGTATTGTACTCCCGATCGCCTTTATTTGAGTTCTAAGTATCAATTGTGGCAGATAGATAACGTATTGCAACCGGGGCAGTTTTATCAAGGTTACGATCGCCTTTTTATTCCTAGAATTGCTTATACTACTGGGGATATTGATGTTCACGATGTGGCGGTGACAGAAACAGGGGAATTAATCTTTATCAGTACCTTGTTAAATTGTTTGGCGACAACGAGCGATCGCCATAGTTGTAAACCTTTATGGAAACCGCCATTTATTAGCCAAATTATTAATGAAGACCGCTGTCATTTGAATGGGTTGGCAATGGTGGATGGACAACCGGGTTATGTGACGGCTTGTAGTCGTTCTGATGTGGTGGATGGGTGGCGCGATCGCCGAAAAGATGGCGGTGTGGCGATCGATATTGCCAGTAATGAAATTGTTGTTACTGGCTTAAGTATGCCCCATTCCCCAAGATTTTATCAAGGGAAATTATGGCTATTAAATTCTGGGGCAGGAGAGTTTGGTTATGTGGATTTAGAGTTAGGAAAATTTGAACCAATTACTTTTTGTCCTGGATATGCGCGAGGGTTAGCATTTTGGGGAGATTATGCCATTGTGGGACTGTCTAAACCCCGTTCTGGGGATGGCACTTTTTCCGGTTTATTGTTAGATGACCGGCTAAAAAAAAAAGATGCCGATGCCCGTTGTGGGTTGTTGGTTATTGATTTAAAGACTGGGACAATTGTGCATTGGGCACGCATTGAAGGAACGATTACAGAGTTATATGATGTGGGAGTGTTGCCGGGGACACAAAACCCAATGGCGTTGGGTTTTCAAACTCAGGAAATTGAGCAGTTAATTACTTTGGAACCCCTGAGTGAGATTAATTTAATCAGTGGAGATAACAAGGGCGGAGATAAAACAGGCGATCGCTCGTCAATCACAAAATACTCTTCAAAAAAAAATCAGGTAAATTATCAAAATAACATAAAATCATCTAAATCTAGTTATTTTTTTAATTGTTTATCTACTTTAAAACTGCTGTTATTTTCTGAGTTAAAATCTTATCCTAATTTTCGACTAAAACTTTTGTGTCAATGGCAAATTAATGTAAAAAATGAGTCAATCGAGGTTTCATTAATAGAAAAAAATCCAGATATTTTATTACTAATAAACCAAGCTTTAACTTATCAACAGCAAGGACAATTTGCCCAAGCCATTCCTCTTTATCAACAAGTTTTAACCGCCGAACCGGATAATGCTTTAGTCCTAACTAATTATGGCAAAGCCCTGCAAAAAGTCAACTGCCATGAACAAGCAATTGATATCCTGGGTCGGGCAATTAAACTCAACCCGAATAATGCCCAATTATACTTTTCCCTAAGTCAATCCCTGAAAGTTCAAGGAGACATAGAAACCGCTGCCGAATGTTTGCAAAAAGCCATTCAGTTGCAGCCAGACTTTTGGGGGGCTTACAATAACTTAGGGACTATTTTACAACAGCAAGGCAACTTAGATGAAGCCGCCCAATGTTATGCAAAAGCCCTAGAATATAACCACAACTTTGCCCAAGCGCAGTCTAATTTAGCCAGTATTTGGCAACTGCAAGGGGACTTAGAACGCGCTAAAGCAGGCTTGATTCGCGCTTTACAACTTGAACCTAATTATGTTCCCGCCCTGTTAAATTTAGCCTATATTTACAAACAACAGGGACGCTTACCTGGGGCGATTGATTGCTATCAGCAAGTTTTAGCCCAAGAACCTCGACCAGAAGCCTATTATAATCTAGGTGAAATATTAGATTATCAAGGTAATGTATTAGCGGCTTTAGACTGTTATCAAAAAGTCCGGGAACTTGAACCCAAAAATTACAATATTGAAGGGGCGATCGCCTTGACGCGGTTAAAAATATGTGACTGGGAAGATTATGAATCGAGAACCGCAGAATTTATCCAGTCTGTGCAAAAATATCTGAATCAAGAAACCGCATCTAGTCCCAGTCCTCTTGCCCTCAGTAGTTTTCCAGTTCCCTTAGCATTGCATCGACAATTTGCCGAATCATTAAGTCGGGCAACGGTGGCAAAAATGGCAACAATTAAAGCAGTTTGCAATTTTGCATATCCCAAACAAACCGATAAGTTAAAAATTGGCTATATTTCCCCGGACTTTCGCGAACACGCGGTGGGGAAAATCGTCAAAAATATGTTTGAATATTGCGATCGCGATCGCTTTGAAGTATATGCCTATTCCACCATTGATTATCATGATGCGATTACGGAAACTATTCGCAATGGGTGCGACTATTTTGTCAATATTTCTGCTATGACTGCCGAAGCAGCAGCCCGGAAAATTAACGCTGACGGCATCCATATCTTAATCGATTTAGCCGGACGAACTATCGGCAATGGCGAGGAAATATTAGCCCTGCAACCTGCCCCAATTCAAGCCCAGTTTTTAGGATATCCTGATACAATGGGGGCGGATTTTATCCAATATGCGATCGCCGACTCTAAGTTAATTACTCCAGAAATTGCCAAATCTTACACCGAAGAAATTATCTATCTGCCCCATGCCTTCTTTTCCTCACCGATGGAAATATCTGAACGCATGATGACGCGGGCAGAATTTGGCATCCCCGAAGATGCTTTTGTCTTTTGTTGCTTCAACTCTCACTATAAAATTACTCCAGACTTATTTGATGTTTGGATGCGGATTTTGGTAGGGACACGGCAATGCCGTGTCCCTACAGTCCTCTGGTTAACCGGAGGCAGCGAAATATTAGTGGCTAACTTACGACGAGAAGCCGAAAAACGGGGAATAGACGGAAACCGCTTATTTTTTACGGAAAAATTACCCAACTCAGAATATTTAGCCCGTTATCGTTTAGCGGACTTATTCTTAGATACTTTCATCTATAATGGTGGTTCAACGGTTATTAGTGCATTATATGGCGGATGTCCAGTTTTGACGCGTTCTGGTAAGACTAATGCTGCCCGCATGGGGGCAAGTATTTGCGCTGCGGCTAAATTAAACTCGCTAATTTGTAGCAGCAGCGAAGAATACGAAAAACAGGCAATTTATCTAGCCAATCATCCGCGTTCTTTGGGCTATTACCGCCGCCATCTCGCCAAAAATCGCGACCAATTACCATTATTTAATGTGCGCGGTTTTGTGCAAACCTTAGAAAATGCCTTGTGGCAAATGTGGGAAACTTATACTAAAGGTAAATAGACCCATAAACCGGGTTTCTGTGGTGAAAATTACGGTGATTTTTGGGTGGCAAACCAGAAACCCGGGTTCTTTTTCCTGAAGACAACCCAGAAACCGGGTTTGTTTTCGGGATATTACGGGATATTACGCTTTCGATCGCGTCAGTTTATCTTAAAGCAAATTGATGCTAATTGCCGGATATTCAGGAATGGGTAAAGGCGATCGTGTTTGCCAAATTTATCTGCAACGGTGCCGGAAAAAACTAAGCATAGTTTTTTTCGGCAATAAACCTAGGAAAAATTACCAATTTTTTTCAGAAAAACTATTGACAATTATCTAAATTTATTTTAGACTATATTTAATGGTAAAATGGGAGAATGTGCCGACATATATATAAGGGCAGCGATCGCGCATATCGCCCAGTTTTCAAATAAATATGGCGCTAAATAGGCCACAAGCCCCTGTAGCCCTAGTTATTCGTCCTATTTAATCTTGGTGATGTTTGGGAATTTACCCAGAATAAATTGATGGTGATGGGTTACATATTTTAATCAAAGTTAAAATAAAAATATTTCGCGAATATGAAACTAGAAAGCATCCGGTTAAAAAACTTTAAAGCCTTTAAAGAGGTGAGAATTGACAATATCCCGAAAATGTGCGTTTTTGTCGGGGCAAATGGTACGGGAAAGACTACCTTATTTAATGTCTTCAGTTTTCTCAAAGATGCTTTAACCGAGAATATTAATGTTGCCCTGACAAAATTAGGCGGTGGTCGAGGATTCCAAGAGGTAAGAAGCCGCAATTCAACGGGGGCGATCGCCATTGAATTGAAATTTAGAACCGACGATCGATCTCCCCTTGTAACTTATTTTTTAGAAATCAACGAACAAGATAGTAAACCCATCATTGAAAAAGAGATTCTTCAATACCAAAGAGATCGGAAAAGTCAAGATTGGCGATTGCTAGATTTTTCCCAAGGCAAGGGACTGGCTGTAATAAATGAACCAGATAAAAACACCGATATTAAGGACTTATCGAGGGAAGAATATACCCTCAAATCTCCAGATATTTTAGCCTTAAAAGGTTTGGCTCAATTTGAGAAATTTCCAGTTGCTAAAGCAATGGGTGATTTGCTGGAAAACTGGCATATTTCAGATTTTCACATTCAACAAGCTCGACCAGAAAGAGAAGCCGGTTATGCAGAACATTTATCAAAAGAGGGGGAAAACTTAGCCCTGGTGACACAGTTTCTTTATAATAGACACCAGGATATTTTCCAGAAAATTCTGGAGAAACTGAAACAACGAGTTCCTGGTATCAGCCAGGTTGATGCAAAAATCACTGAAGAAGGGCGCGTTTTACTGCGCTTTAAAGATGGGGATTTTCAAGATCCATTTTTGGCGCGGTATGTTTCTGATGGAACAATTAAAATGTTTGCCTATTTAGTGCTTTTGTATGACCCAAAACCTCACCCACTGCTCTGTGTAGAAGAACCAGAAAACCAGCTTTATCCTAAATTACTTTATGAATTGGCAGAAGAATTTAGGGATTATGCCCGAAAAGGCGGTCAGGTTTTTGTCTCCACTCATTCCCCTGATTTTTTAAATGGTTGCGAACTCGAAGAGGTATTTTGGCTACAAAAAGAAAGAGGTTATACTGTGGTGAAACGAGCCAAGGATGATGCACAAATCGCCGCTTATATGAGCGAGGGAGATAAATTGGGCTATCTCTGGCGACAAGGTTTTTTTGACTAAAGAATCGTCAGCAGAGGTAAGCGGTAGACCGGGTAAAGCGATCGCGCACTCTTCAAGCTTTTAAATAGGGCGCTAAATCGGCTAAAAAAATAATAATTATACTCAACGGAGATAGTTATGTTTAAGTGTCATATTTGCGGTTCAACAGAATCACAACCGGAAAAAGTAAATGAATTATTCCAAATTAACGGAAAAATTTTCCTAGTGGAAAATATTCCCGCCCAGGTCTGTTGCCGTTGTGGTGAAGTAACATTTAGCCGCGAAACAACTGAGAAAATTAGACAAATCGTTCATGGACAGGGGAAACCAATCAAATCAGTCAGTGTTGATGTATTTGCTTATTAATAGATAAGAGGACAAAATACCGGACGGGAAAAGCGAGATTCCCTGGGGAATCAATTGCGATCTAAACCTCGATCGCTGCATTCACCCAAGATAACAATGGGCCGGTTTGTTCTTGTCCGTTGGTAGACAATTGGCTGTGACAAAGATAAAGCCGATCGCGCACTCGACTAAGTAAATCATTTAAAATTCTTTCTAATCGTTCCTCAGCGGCTTTTTCCTCATCAGCAAGAGTCCAAGGACGACCAGACCATTGACGTAAAAATAACGGGGAACCAAATAAAGTCGCGGCCCCACCACTCAGCCAGAGAGGACTGCCCGCATCTAACCAAAAGTGGTAACGATGAGATAATTTCGCTGACCGATATTGAAAGATCGTGGCTAATGTCACCCCACGAGATGGGGAAGCGATCGCGGAAACCGGGAAAGGATTCGCCGTCACAGTTCCCTGACGCAATAGTTGGATAAATTGACCGACAATGACATAATCTGGGGCATTGGCATTTCCCCCTGCTTGAATGTCTAACCTGCCTAATCTTTGATTCACTTCCCAATAGTGACTGGCAGTTTCCATGAATTCTCGTAAAGCGGAAAGACGATCGCCAGAAAGATGATTTACCGGGGATAAAAACTTTTGAATTGCCTCATTTAATATATGAATCGGTGTAGGGGCAATTCCCCCGCGATCGCCCTTATCCCCCTGGTCAGCCTTTTGAATCTGCGTTCGCGAGGCGTTGCGGATAAAATCTCGCTTTTGTTCGATCCAAGCCACAATTTCTTGATAAGCCATTGTTGCCCGATAACCCAATCGATCCCAACGGGGAAAAGAATCGACCTTTAAAAGTTGCGGATTTACCGGATCTGGGGCATAGCAATAGTCGGTTAATAAACCAGCCCGAACCGGATCGATGCGATATTCAAACGGAGAATTAAAAGCAGAATTAACCGCAGAATTAACCGCAGAATTAAAAGGAGAATTAACCGCAGAATTAAACTGAGAAACTTCACCGCCAGAAATATCCCAAATATGTTTTGATTTGGGCAGAGTGTCCTCCCAAAATGTCTCATCTTGTAGGGGCGTTTCCCGAAACGCCCCGACTTCGGCAAGCCCACCTACGGGAGACGGAGGACGACTGATGATTTCTTGCTGAGACAAGATGGTCAATAGTTCGGCGATCGCATCTCGGTCAACCAAACGACCCAAACCCGGATACACCAAAGCCAACAAAGTCAGCAATGCCCGAATCATGGGACTATGAACTAATCGGCGTTGGTCATTCAGGGAATTCACCGGAACGCCCAAATTATTCAAGGTTTGAATCATCGTATAGCGGGCAATTTCATCCAAACCGGGGGCGATCGCGGCAATATCTTCCGGGGCGACCATTTCGGTTTTAACCAAAGATGCGATCGCCGCCGCAGTTTCCTGCAACAACTCGATCCGAGACACGGTTTGTAGGGAAAAAACCTGATTTTCTAACTCTCGACCATCTAACCAAGGACGACTCTCTGGGTTTGTCACCGCCAAAACCCACTGATGCAAAGAGGGTCGCAGGGAGTCGGGCAAACTTCCCTCAGAAATCCCATCTTCCGGTAGTATCACCTGGGTCATATCCGGGCGTGAATCGCCTAACCGGGCCAAATACCCAGGATCGGCCCCTAACCCCGATCGCACTTGACCATCCAAATTATAAGTAAACGCCCCGGAAACCCCGCGATCGAGTAACACCTCAAACAAATCACCGGCAATACTCGGATACTCATCCACATCATCCGCCAACAAGCGATCGAATCGAGACAGTAAATGATGCTGATAAACCGGGTCATCCAACAAATAACGCCAATAAAGTTCCGCCACAATGCCATAAGTCAGAAAGCCCCGTTCCAAACACCACTGGCGCCAGCGTAACAACTGCTCGCCCACCAGATCCCAAAATTCCGGCGACCCTCGATCCATCAGCCCTTGTTCTAACATCAGGGGAATTTCTTCCGTCGGCGTTCCCGAAACTGCCGCCAACTGCATTAAATCCAACATTCGCCGCACCAAGCGATACTCGTTCGTTCCCGACCAACGCAACTCCCCGCTATCCAGTTGCGATCGCCATAGTTGAGTCGCCAACTCTTGTTCGGTTTCTGGGCGCAAGCGGACGGGAAACTGTGGCTTCAGGTTGAGTCGAGAAATCAGCAAAGGCCAAAATAGAATCACTTCATTCTGAAAAAATCCTAAAGGAGTGGTAGCATTCACCGGATATTGGTGTTTATTGTGAAGAGATATCTGGTCAGCAAGCTGCTGTCGGCGATCGCTCGTTGGGGCAAACAGCAGCACCGAAGGACGCCAGATATTTTTACCCACCTTTACCCCATTACTTTCTGACTGTACCGATTGCTCAAACTGTTGTATCAGATAACTTGTCTTGCCACTCAAACTCGGCCCGACAATCCACAACGACTTTCCCACCACTGACGATCCTACTTTTGAACTCGTCACTCTACTATAAAGGAAAAAGGATAGAGAAAAGAGAGGAGAGGGAATAATTGACAATTGATAATTGATAATTGATAATTGATAATTGATAATTAGTTTCCCGATGGCGGCCTCGATGTCGGCCTCGAAAATACAGGCGACTACCCATTTTGGTGCGGAAAGGATCGTAAATTTGTTAGATAATTTGCTAAATAATTCATTAGAACTTTTAAAATGAGCCAGTCTATGCCTTCACGATTACAACGCTTTCTAACTGCTGCGGAACAGTGGTTCTCCCAGACTCCCGAGCGATCGCTGGAAATTGCCTATCAAGCCGCCTTAGCAATTCAAGCCATTGAAAACCAAAATTTCCACGGCGATAAAATCTTGCCGGTTAACGCTCAATATGGCCCAAGTGTTTATGCTCATTTTGAAGCTGACTTAGACCGCAATTTAGAAGTAATTAAGCTAAGACTAGCGGAATTTAGAAATAGCCGTTCATTCATTGATATTTATGAACAAATCATCAATAGAAAGAAAAGAAAATACTTGGCCGACTATCCCATCAATGGAAAATCTTTAGGGCTGAGAGATGCAGACAATCTAATTTTAGAAAAACTGCAATTTATTGATGAAATAATTGCCAAATACCAGCCAGACCAAGTAATCTATCCCCTAGAACTAGAAGATGGCGATAAATCCGTTCCGGTTTCCCCTGGGGCGATAGAAATATCGGAAAAATCGGCTTCAGGAAACGGGTTGCTTAACCAAGCGATCGGTCCTAAACATGAATTGTCGCCGAAACCGGGTTTTTTCGACGGTAAATTAAAACTCGATCCCAAACAGCCCAGATTTGAGCAAAAGTCATCGGGAAAAGAGCGAAATATGGCCACCACGACCAGTTTCCTCCCTCGGTCAATTCTCAGCACTTTAGACAGACTCAAAAGAGAATTAGATCCCGAAGCTGAGAAAGAAATCGTACAAGATTTCCGCAAATCAAAGACTCGCACCGTCTTATCTTTGAAATTTATTTTACTAATTATTCTCATTCCCTTGCTGACCCAACAAAGCTCTAAAATTCTGATGACTCCTATTTATGAAAAATATATCGAACCGCAAGCAGCGATATTTTTAAATGTGGACATGGAGGAAGAAGCTTTTCGGGAATTACAACGATTTGAGGAAAAGCTAAAATTTGAAAATTTTATTGCCCAAGAAATTAACGAATTTTCCGATGAAAATCCGGTTTTAGTAGGCAAAATCCAGAAATTGAGTCCTGAAGAAATCGAAAATAAAGTTAAATTAAAAGCATTTGAAATTGCCGAAGAATATAATCAACGCAGCGCCGAATCATTAAAGAATGTTGTCGCCGACATTTTTTCCGTAATTGCCTTTTGCCTCGTCATCACCAACAGTAAACGAGAAATTGCCGTATTGAAATCTTTTATTGATGAAATTGTCTATGGTCTGAGTGACAGTGCCAAAGCATTCATTATTATTTTGTTTACAGATGTGTTTGTGGGATTCCACTCTCCCCACGGCTGGGAAGTCATTTTAGAGGGCATTTGCCGACATTTAGGCATTCCCGAAAGTCGAGAATTTATCTTTCTCTTTATTGCCACCTTCCCGGTGATTTTAGATACCATCTTTAAATATTGGATTTTCCGTTATCTCAATCGCATTTCACCATCTGCGGTGGCGACGTATAAGAATATGAATGAGTAACCAGGTGGTTTTATGGTGCGTTACGGCGCGGGATTTAAGGTTATTTGAAAGGAATAAAATATCGTTGCCGCGCCTAACACACCCTACGGGATTCTGGTGGGTTTCAGACTCGCGGATATCGTGGCAGACAAGGACTACCAAAACAAACTTGACCCTCTGGCATATTCTTAAAGACCGCGCTGCGAGTCCCAATGAGGGCATTCGCCCCAATTTTTACCCCTGGGCCGATAAAACAGTCGGCGGCGACCCAAGCGCCATTGCCAATCATAATCGGTTGGGTAACTAGACCAAAGGCGGGGTCTTGGGGGTCGTGGCTGCCAGTGCAAAGGTAGCTTTTTTGAGAAATGACGCAATGTTCGCCGATATAAATGCGATCGAGGCTGTATAAAACCACGTCATCACCAATCCAGGTATAGTCACCAATTTCGATTTTCCAAGGGTAGGTAAATCGGGCTGTGGGGCGAATTTGCACTCCCCGACCAATTTTGGCACCAAATAGTCGCAGGATCGATCGCCGCAGTTTATGTAACGGCTGGGGAGTGAGGGGGAATGCGATCGCCTGAACCAACCACCAAAATAAAATCAACCATCCTGGACGACCTCGGTCAAACCAAGATTGATCGTACTGCCGTAAGTCCACCATTGGGGGTGAATTTAAGAGGGGTGAATTGGGATTGTTATTCATGGGGCATCAGTGGGTGAATTATTGGGGGTTAGTTGTGGGCGATTTAATTGCCCCCCAAATTTGATCAGTTCATAAAGTTTTACCCCAATCTGATATTCATATTGACTGAGTAAGCGTCCATAGATATAGCCCGCTTTGCCATCGAGGAATCCGAGTTGCACAAAGTAAAATAAGATGAACCGTAAAGTTGGTTTAAAGGGTAATCTGACCCAAAGTTTTTTGAGAAAGCGTTTCCGCTGCACTGCGTCCCCAAAAAAATTAGCGCCGATGCTTTCATTTTGTGATTGTCCATGCAGCACATTGTAATAAACTTTGGCTTCCCAATTGGAGTAACGATTGTGACGTTCCAACCATTGATAAATATCCCGAAAATCTTCGTGAATCATGTCATTTTTTAGGTAGCCCACTTGACCGGATAAAATGACGTGCTCGTGGACTTCGTTGTCCCCGGTGTTCCTAACTTCTTCGGTTCCCAGATTTTCATAGCGGCCTTTTTTATGTTTAAATAGTCGCAGATTCCAGTCGGGATATTTGCCCCCGTGACGAATCCATTTTCCGAGGAAAAAGACTTTCCGATTGAGATAGTAACCGTTGTAGTCGGGGTTTTGGATCGCTTGGGCAATTTCTTGCCAAAGTTCCGGGGGAATTCGTTCGTCACAGTCAACAATTAAGACCCATTCGTTGCGAAAGGGTAGGTTTTCTAGAGACCAGTTTTTCTTTTTTGGCCAGGAATCGTTGAAGTAAAATTGGACGACTTTGGCGCCGTAGCTTTCGGCAATTTCTTGGCTGCGATCGCTGCTTTGTGAATCGACCAAAAATATTTCATCCGCTGGCTTTAAACTTTCCAGACAAGCTGGTAGGTTGTATTCTTCGTTTTTACCAGGAATTAAGATAGAAACCGGAACTTTCGATGGTGTTAATGTCATAATAATTGCGAAAAAACAACCTCAGTGTACAAATTCAAACAAGCAATTTTGTGGAGATATTAATCTTAGTAAATTATGGTCTATGGAGTATATTAAAAATCGGCTATTAGAAATATAATTATCCTGGATATTTTGCGTTATTACCATAATCTGTAAAGGTTAATCGGACGGGGAACTGACATCATACCTTGGGGTGTTTGACTAGCTTGATTTTTTGGTGATGAGAGTTTTTTAATGGGTTTTTTAATGGGTTTTTTAATGGGGGAGTTGGTGAATTGAACGGGGGCGGTTCACTGGGAGTTTTTTCGGGAAAAATTCAGTCTTCCTTTGATGGCGGTGGTTAAATAACCAATTTGACCATAGCTATATACTAAATTATCAAAGCGTTTAGCGGGGTCTTGCCAAAATTTTAAGGACTTGTAGAGTCCGCGAATCAGCCGTTCGCCTCCTCGGTTAAGCTGACCGAAGCCAGCCCTTTCGCTCTCGTAGTCTCGATAGCATTCGCTGACCCCTTGCCACCAACTGCGCTGCCAAAACCAAGATTTGTTCAGGCGTTCCGGGGCGACATTGTGGGCAACTAAGGCATCAGGAACATAAGCCACTTGCTTCCCAGATTTTAAGGCAAGTTCGGTGACATATAATTCCTCGTTGGATAATAATTTTTTGCCAATTCGCCCCAATTTGACGTTAAATCCGCCGATTTCTTGTAAAAATGACCGGCGAATTGAATAATTTAAGCCTCTGGGAGTGAGTCCCGGGCGATCGACATAGACTACCTGGTCGCCCAGGTCATAAGCGCCTAAATTTCCCGCCAGTTCTGGGGATAACCAGTTGGGCTTTTCGACTCCAGGAGGCCATAATAGGGTCACTTTCCCTCCGGCAATGACCAATTGTTCGTTTTCCTGATAAGCAGAATATAAGATTTTTAACCAGGTGGCACTGGCTACGGCATCATCATCAAGATACGCTAATATTTCCCCTTGGGCAGCTTGGGCGCCAGTGTTACGCGCGATCGATAGACCAATGTTGGGTTCATAGATATATTTGAGTTTTGGGTTGCTTAAGCGTTGTTCGACGATTTGTTTAGTGCGATCGCTCGATGCATTGTCCACCACCAACACCTCAAAGTCAGCAAACTCTTGCCCCAGCAAACTGTCTATTGCTGCCCCTAGGTACTGTTCTCGGTTATAGGTGCAAATAATCGCAGACACTTTTAGATTGGCCATTTAGGTAGTCTCTTTTGCCCAATTCGTTTTGCCACTCACCATTCTATAGCGATCGGCTTGGGGTGTGGGAAGCTTCCGGGGCAGAGGAGTTTCCGGGGCAGAGGTGCAGGGGTGCAGGGGTGCAGAGGAGCGGAGGAGCGGAGGAGCAGGGGAGCGGAGGAGCGGAGGAGCCCGCCATCAGCCCGCCGTCGGCAGAGCAGCAGAGGAGAGAACAACCAACAACCAACAACACCCCCCCAACCCCCCCTTCAAGGGGGGGCAACCAACAACCAACAACCAACAACCAACAACCAACAACCATGAATAAGATTATTTTAGTGACCGGGCCAGCGCGATCGGGTAAAAGTGAATGGGCCGAGACTTTAGCTATGCAAAGTCAGAAATCGGCGATCTATGTGGCTACGGGGGTGATTGACCATAAAGATCCAGAATGGGTGGCACGCATTGCCCAACATCAAAAGCGGCGAGAAAATTTGGCCTGGAAAACCCTGGAGGTGCCGGTAAATTTGGCCGCAACTATTGAGCAAGCCCCAGAGAATCATTGTTTGTTGGTGGATTCTTTGGGTACTTGGGTGGCGAATTTGCTGGAAATAGATGATGTTGAGTGGCAGAGGGCCGAACAAGAGTTACTGAGTTGTTTGACCCGTGGTAGTTGCCCGGTGATTTTTGTGGCGGAGGAAACAGGTTGGGGGGTGGTGCCTGCTTATCCGTTGGGTCGGACTTTTCGCGATCGCCTCGGTGGTCTGATCCGTCATTTGGGTTCTGTGGCCGATACGGTTTATCTCGTTACAGGTGGTCATGCATTAAACCTCAGCCAACTTGGTATTCCGTTGTCAAATGGGGTAAAAAAGCCTGGGGAGCAAGCAAAAAAATAACCCAGAAGAAGAAACCGGGTTTTTGCGAAAATTTATGTTTCATACCGATATAGCGGTTTTTATCAGATGAAGTACAGAGGTTTTCTGGATTCCCGTCGGAGTTTACCCCCGCGAAGGCGTGGGGCGGGAATGACAGATTTTTTTTGTACTTCATAACTCTGGCAAATGCTAAGTAGGTGGGCAGAAATAAATGCACCACAGCCCCCCTTAGAAGAAAAACTGTCATTCCCGCGAAGGCGGGAATCCAAGGATTTACGGTGGGGAACGAAAAGTGCAATTAATTATGTTCACCTACTTATAGCTTACTTAAAAAACCCGGTTTATGAGAATGTTTCAGATATTTAAATTGCATGGTTTTTTTAAAATTAAATAATCAAGTTTCTCGACTATATTTGATTTTCTGAATATAATTAAAGTTTTTTTGAGGAAAATTTTGTTAAAATTAAATGTTGTTTAGACTCGATCCAATCAACACCAGCAACATAAATAAGTTAGGATAGAGATAGTAGGAAAAATGTGACAGATTTGACCAGGTTGCGAAATCAAAAAAACTTTAGATTTTCTTAACAATTCATGGAGAAATTATCTTTTGCGTTGATATCCGCAAAAGTAAAGATTATGGCATCACAAGATCAAGTCAAACAATACATAGCATATTGGTGGCAACTGGGAAAAAAAGTTGTGATTCGCAACGGTGAGCAAAAATTACTACCAAAAACAATTATCGTTAGCGATCGCTATTCTCAGGAATTTGAAGCCTGTTGGCAACAAATCCTTTCCCCTGACTCTGGAGACTGTTATCTGGAAGGCACCGATGAAACCATCGCCCAACTTCTGACCCCAGAATGGGACATTATTCTCTGTTGTCGTTGCGTCATGCCAATTCCACTGCGGACTTTGGGGATGCCGCCAAACAGTTGCCCGTGCAATGATTTACCCAGTTGGCCAAACTCGGAGTTACCTCACCCCCGAAGTCCGGTAGACACCACGGCTCATCTGAGTTCCATTCGTCATCGGCTTTTACGCCAATATGCTCCAGAAATTCCGCCTAACTCCGATGCTCAACCAGTGCATCTTGAGCCACCGATTCCATTTAGTTTGCCCCGCTGTCAATCAAATCATGGGTAAATTTGCTGGTTGTTGGTTGTTGGTTGTTAGTTGTTGGTTGTTAGTTGTTGGTTGTTGGTTGTTAGTTGTTGGTTGGTTGTTGGTTGTTGGTTGTTGGGTAGGGATTCTTTGGTTGTTGGTGGGTAGGGATTCTTTAAAGAACAAACAACAAAGAACAAACAACAAACAACAAAGAACAAATAACAAAGAACAAACAACAAACAACAAACAACAAACAACAAACAACAAACAACTAACAACAAACAACAAACAACTAATTTGATTTCGGATTGGCAGCACGGGGAGGGACGGGATAAGTCAAAAAGTCCTCGGCAATTTCGGTATTGGCAAAGATCGCCTTGGCTTCTTGGAGCAAGTCCTTAATATTGAGTTCATTGCCTGGGGCATAGCGAGGGCTAAAGTGCGTCATAATCAAGGTTTTGGCATTAGCGGCTAATGCTACTTGGGCAGCCATTGTGGATGTGGAGTGGAGGCGTTCGTAGGCCATTTGAGCATCTTGGTGAGCAAAGGTGGCCTCGTGAATGACCACATCGGCATCTTTGGCTAGTTCTATTGACCCTTCGCAAAAAATGGTATCGGTACAGTAAGCAATTTTGCGTCCCACTCGATCGGGGCCGACCAGTTCTTTGCCAGAAATTTGCCGTCCATCAGGCAAGGTAATGGTTTTGCCTCGCTTGAGTTCGCCGTAAAGCGGGCCAAAGGGAATGCCCAGCGATCGCGCCTTTTCCGCATCAAAGTGACCGAGGCGATCTTTTTCCTCCACCCGATAGCCATAAGCGGTGACGCGATGTTCCAACTTTTGACATTTCACCACATACTCATCATCTTCATAAATTACCCCGGATCGATGTTTGTGAACCTTAATCGGATAAGAGAAATGAGTGTAGGAGTAGCGGCTACAAGCTTGTAAATAATCCCCCAACCCCGGCGGGCCATAGATATCAATTTGTTCGGGATTTCCCGCGAGTCCACAACTAGCTAACAAACCCATTAAGCCAAAGATATGGTCGCCGTGCATATGGGTAATAAAAATCCGGCGAATTTGACTGACTTTAATATTGCTGCGCTGAATTTGATGCTGAGTCCCTTCTCCACAATCAAATAACCAAACTTCTGCCCGTTGCGGCAGCCGCAGGGCAATACTCGATACATTGCGCGATCGCGTGGGGACACCGGAACTGGTGCCTAAAAAAGTAATTTCCAAAACTGTTCAGCCTCCTTGTTTGGGATTTATTTGGGATGAAACGGCAGAAAGTGTGGGGGGAGAGGGGACTGCTCTCGGCAAATTAACAATTAACAATTAACAATTAACAATTAACAATTAACAACCAACAACCAACAACCAACAACCAACCATCAACAATCAACCATCAACAATCAACCAATAACTTTAAGATTTCAAAATCCACAATTTGATTTATAGTATGAGGTTGAAAAAAGTATTTTTGGCTATCATTCTAGCAAGATTCTAAGCCAACTTCTGAATAAATTTGTCAAAAGGATTATGGTTGGATATAAGTTTAAGTGGTCAAAGTTGCAGCCTCTAGCTTATTGCTGGGTGGTATTACTCCTGTGGCTGATGGCGATCGCCCCTGCCCAAGCATCTGTTTTATTGCGGATCGCCATTGAAAACCAAGTGAGTCAGGTAAAAGTGGGGAGTTCCACCAGGGCGATCGTCCGGGATAGCAGTGGTCGCACCTTGGGCGAACTTGCGGGGATGACCGCTTACATGGCTAATTCTAGTGGGTCGGGAGTTGCCCTGCACAATTGGCAAGCTAATCAAATTTACATTCAACCCGCTGGCGATGGATATGTGTTTATCGGCGATCGCTGGTATCGGGGCGCCATTAGCCTCGTGCGGACTGACAGCGGACTCACGGCGGTGAACAACGTTAACTTAGAACATTATCTCTACAGCGTCATTGGGGCGGAAATGAGTTCCAACTGGCCCCTAGAAGCCCTAAAAGCCCAAGCGGTCGCGGCCCGTTCCTATGCCCTCTACCAGCGAGAACGCGGGGGCAACCCAACCTATGACCTAGGGGATACCCAAGGGTGGCAAGTTTACAAAGGCTTAGAAAGCGAAGCCACCAGCACTTATGCTGCGGTAGACGCCACTGCCGGACAGGTGATGGTTTACAACGGCAAAATTATTGAAGCATTTTTTCATTCATCGTCGGGCGGACATACGGAAAACGTCGAAGAAGTTTGGACCGAAGCCAGACCTTATTTACGGGGAGTTCCCGACTACGATCGCGGTGCCCCAGTTTACGAATGGAGTACCAGCGTCTCTGTGTCTCAACTCAGCAATCTGATTTCCGGGGTGGGCAATATCGTCAGTATGCAACCGGAAAAAACCACCAAAACTGGACGAGTCATCACCATGAGAGCGATCGGCGACAGCGGACAGCGGGCGATCGACGGCGAACAAATCCAAAGACTCCTGGGGCTGAAAAGTACCCGGTTTAGCATTCAAAAAGCCAATGGTGTCTTTCAAGTCTATGGCAAAGGATTTGGTCACGGCGTGGGGATGAGTCAATGGGGGGCGCATAATTTAGCCTTATCCGGGGCAAACTATCAACAAATGCTCTATCACTATTATCAGAATGCTTCTCTGGCTAAATTACAAGTTGAGTAGAATTTGGTTATTAGACTTCTCGCTTTTTCTTTCATTCTCAAAAGCCACCTTGCCCCCCTTTTTCAGGGGAGATCCGCCATCGGGGATCAAGGGTTTTTGGGCGATCGACGCCGGGTAGGGGCAGTTTTCAAACCCGCCCCTACTTTCTTGTATAATATAAGTTTTTGGGTTAGCCAAGAGAATTCAAAAACACTAAATTAATAGTTTGTTCTGCCGAAAACAGATGATCTTTGAAATCTTGATGTAGATTAGATGAACTGATAAACTCAGTAAATTCTGCTTCAGAAATTTTTCCTGACTGATGTTTGGCAAACAGATCAATCACTTGGATCAACTCATCTAGAGAAAACTCAAAACCATAAGTTTCCGCTAATTTAAGCACCGCAGTTCCTTGTCGATCCGGCAAAGCTGTGGATTCTGCCCCATCTAATTGATCCAGACTGCTGGTATCTGCCTTTCCAGGGAGCATAATCCCTTGAAGCTGTTGCTGGAGCGATCGATCGGCGGCAGTTTTTTCCATAAACGCGATCGCTTGTTCTATACTCATTTTTCCGACCTCATGTTTAATAAAAATTTTGCCAAAATTTCTGAGAACTTCCCCAATATTATAGCGAGTCACCTCAGCGACTGTCTCCGGCTAACGGCTGATAGCTGACTGCTGAATGCTTATCTGATTTTTGAGCAATTTACTTTTCTTATAGATAACCTAAAATTCGCTGATTTTTCCTGGTAAAAATGTTAATTTTTATAACAATATTTTAAATAATTATTTTTTATTCTCTCAATTTAAATAATATTAGTCTGGGTTAGGCGTTCAAAATTTATGGCATTAAATAGTATTGTTATAAATCGTCATTAACCGAACCGAAAATATTTATCTGGATGATGCCGGAACTCATCTATTTCCTATAATCCGTTGCTTCCGGTTGTTTGTTACCCGATCCTTTCCGGTTCCCAGATTTTTAAATTTTTATAATCAAACCACATAAAATAGCATAATTTGTTCGCGATTTAATTTTTTTGGGTAATTTTTGTTGAGGAAGCAAACAATGTTAAAATTAGTTTGCCATTTATCCATATTTTTTGATTAACTCATTCATGGTAAATCTCGTTGAGTCGAAACGCTTGATTTCTCAAGCTGAATATGCTAAAAAGCTGCGCCCGTTACTTCCCCCGGAAGCCTTCCTCCCTGAGCCAAACTATGTATGGATCTTACTGATCAATCTCAGCATACTGATCTTAGGTTGGGGAATTGCCGATTATTTAGATCGCTGGCCTGCGTACTTATTATGGTTGTATTTACCATTCGCCTTGGTCATGGGCAATAGTGTGATTGTTTCGCTTTTTAGCACTCACAATATTATGCACAGTGCGGCCATTAAAAATCCCCGGTTAAAACAAGCGATCGGCTTATTAGGACTAACCATGCTATGGATGCCGCCAACATTATGGAAAGCCGTGCATCATCGAGAACATCATAATAAGACCAACTCTTTACAAGACCCCGATCGCAACTTTTTAGTCGAACAGCCAAAAAACTGGGGCAAATGGATTCAAAATCAATTTGTTCCCTCCGCAGAAGTCAACCCAATTTTGTTAACAATTGGCATGGCTCATGCTTGGGGCGTCCACGGTTTTCGGAATCTAAGTTCCGTCTTATTTTTTAATAATGGGGACACGAAATATCCAGTTACTTCATTCACCGTGAGTGAATCAGACCGCAAAGCCATTGGGGTTGAACTGCTGATAATGATTGGCCTTCATTTGAGCATTTTGGCTTTTCTAGATTTCAATCCCATCAAGCTATTGCTTGGCTACTTTTTACCAATTTGGATTGGTCATGGTGGGGCGATGTTTTATATCTACACCAACCATATGCTCTGTCGGATGACCGAGGTAAATGACCCACTAATTAACAGCATTTCCCTGCGGGTGCCGAAAATTTTTGATGTGCTGCATTTAAACTTTTCCTACCATACAGAACATCACATTTTTCCAGGAATGAACTCGGATTATTACCCAATGGTGCAAGAACTGTTAAAAACTCACTATGGCGATCGCTTTAATTTATTAGATGCGGGAAAAGTTTGGCAATTAATGTTAGAAACTCCCCGGCATTACTTGGATGAAAATACTTTCACAGACTGGACGGGCACCAAATCTGTCCCCTGTCCTCTGTCTGCGGATCGTTAGTTAGAAACCGGGTTTCTTCCGTTAACCTCTGCCTCCCCACCGGCCCCTACATAGAAACCCGGTTTCTCACCGCCCCAGGTTTCTCAAATTAGACCTTATCCATGCCCAAAACTTTAATTAAAAACGCCCATTTATCCGCCACCTCTTCAATAATTTTCGTTGTCGGTTTATCAGCCCCATGTCCGGCTTTAGTTTCAATGCGAATTAATACCGGCGCCTCCCCAGCATGGGCAGCTTGCAACCCAGCAGCAAATTTAAAACTATGGGCAGGAACCACACGGTCGTCATGGTCAGCGGTGGTAATTAAAGTGGCGGGATAGTGAGTCCCTGGTTTCAAATTATGTAACGGAGAATAAGCATAAAGGGCTTTAAATTCTTCGGGATTTTCTGGAGAACCGTAGTCAGAACACCAAGCCCAACCGATAGTAAATTTGTGGAAACGTAGCATATCCAAAACCCCGACCGCAGGCAAGACTGCCGCAAATAAATCCGGGCGCTGAGTCTGGCAAGCTGCTACTAATAAACCGCCATTACTGCCGCCCCCGATCGCTAATTTTTCCCGGCAAGTATATTGGTTGGCAATCAACCATTCCGCCGCCGCAATGAAATCATCAAAAACATTTTGTTTGTTCAATTTTGTTCCCGCTTGATGCCATTCTTCCCCGTATTCACCGCCGCCGCGTAAGTTAGGAATTGCCAAAATTCCTCCATATTCCATCCAGACCAACTGAGACACCGAAAAACTTGGGGTTAGAGAAATATTAAAGCCCCCATAGCCATATAAATAAGTGGGGTTATTGCCATCGAGTTTAATCCCTTTTTTATGGGTGATGAACATGGGGACGCGAGTGCCATCTTTGCTGTGGTAAAATACTTGCTGACTTTCATAGTCTCCGGGATTAAAGTCTACCTGGGGCTGCCGAAATACGCTGCTTTCTCCGGTCAGCATATTGTAACGATAAATGGTGGTGGGAGTGGTAAAACTGGTGAAGCTGTAAAAGGTTTCTGTATCGGCGCGATCGCCATCAAAACCCCCCGCAGAACCGAGTCCGGGTAAGACCAAATCCCGCACCCAGGAACCATCCAAGTTAAAGACTTTAATCTGACTATGAGCATCTTTTAAATAAGCTGCCACAAACTGATGATTTAGGACGCTAACTCCTTGTAAAGTTTCGGCCCGTTCCGGGATAATTTCGGTTTGATTTCCATTAGTAATATCAATAGCGATCGCCCGACCGCGAGGAGCATCTAAATCCGTTTCAAACCAGAAAACCGAACCATCATTATCAATAAAACTATATTGGGCTTTAAATTCGCTAATCAGTTCTACAACTTCGGCATATGGATCGGTTAAATCCTGGTAAAATAGCAAATTTTTGGGGTCAGTTCCTAGCCAAACCGAGATAATTAAATATTGGCCATCTTCACTCACAACCCCACTAAAGCCCCATTCCTTTTGATCCGGGCGGTGATAGACTAAAATATCTTGGGATTGGTCTGTGCCAATTTTGTGATAGAATAGCTTTTGATAATAGTTAACATCTTCATGCTTGGTTTGTTCGTTGGGTTCATCATAACGACTGTAGAAAAAACCTTGGCGATCGTGAGTCCAGGATGCCCCAGAAAATTTACTCCATTTAATAATATCCGGTAAATCTTCCCCCGTTTCAATATTGCGGACGTGCCATTCTTTCCAATCAGAACCGGAATAAGATAGGGCATAAGCCATCAAATTGCCATCTTTACTAATGGCAACTCCACTCAGGGAAACGGTGCCATCTGCTGACAAAAGATTGGGGTCAATTAATACTCTAGGTTCATCGTCTAGGGAGTTGAGAACATATAAAACACTTTGGTTTTGGAGGCCATCATTTTTATAGTAAAAATAGCGATCGCCTCGTTTAAAAGGAATGCCGTATTTTTCATAGTCCCAAACTTGAGTTAAACGGGTCTTAATCTCTTCCCGTTGGGGAATTTGACTCAAGTAGCTAAATGTCACCTGATTTTGGGCTTCCACCCAGGCTTTAGTTTCTGCTGAGTCCGGGTCTTCTAACCAGCGATAAGGGTCAGCAACTTCGACCCCATGATAAGTATCAATTTGATTGACTTGTTGAGTTTCTGGATATTTGAGAAATGCCATTTTGGGATGCTGAGATTAATGATTAGCTTCTATTGTAGCTTCTATTGTAGCTTTTATTAGACAATTATGGCAACATTCCAGCTATGTAGGGTGGGCATTGCCCACCTACTCCTATAGATATGTAGGGTGGGCATTGCCCACCTACTCCTATAGATATGTAGGGTGGGCATTGCCCACCTACTCCTATCATATATAGCGTTTTATCTCTAAATTATGGTTGCTTTTGGTTGCGGTTAAAGATAAAAAAGCTTGTTGGGCAGCAGCTTGTTCGGCTGCTTTTTTCGATCGCCCTTTTCCCGTCCCTTCTCGCTTTCCTTGTATCCAAACTTCCGCAGTAAACCGTTCTTCTGGGAGTAAAATATGACAGTCAACTAGAGGAGTTTCTCGGACGCGATATTCCGGTAAAGATTTATAATTAGTTTGCGTCCAACCTTGCAGCGCGTGTTTATAATTCTGTCGGGCTGGATCTTGGCTAATTTTAACCGCAAATGGTTTAAAATGTGTATCCAACCAAGGACGAATAAACTCTAAAGTATGGGTAGACAAATATAAAGCCCCCATGACCGCTTCCAAGGCATCAGCCAACCGGGACTGACGACCAGGAATATCCCTTTTAGTGCTCGCAGACATGAGTAAATAATCTTCTAATCCATAACAATCCGCAATTTCTGCTAAGGTGCGATCGCTGACTAATTCCGACCGAATAGCGGCAAATTCTCCTACTGCTGAATCTGGATAAGTTTCTAACAGTAATTCCGCCGCAGCCAAACGCACCACCGCATCCCCAACAAACTCTAATTGTTGATAATTGCGATCGACGGAACTGGTGGGGTGAGTTAAGGCTAAATCTAAAAGTTGCCATTGCAGAGGTAAATCACTAGAAAGCCCTAACTTTTCCACTAACTGCTCTAATTCCCGTTGTCGCGGTGGATATTTAACTTTCATAGAAACTTCCATAGAAACTTTCATAGAAATCGACGATGTATCGCTATGCATAAACCTAGATAATCAATAATTATCAATTATCAATTATCAATTATCAATTATCAATTATCAATTATCAATTATCAATTATCAATTATCAATTATCAATTATCAATTATCAATTATCAATTATCAATTCTTGCCTCAAAAAAAGGGGGGAAAGAGTAAGTCATAAGCCGGGTTCTGTTCTCCAAAAATGCCAAGCACTTCCGAGGGCGGTTATCTATCTGGGACGCTTGTCACCAAACGCCTCTTGCGGTTCCTAATATCGGAACTGGTAAAAGACCAACCATAGTTCCATCCACCTTGCTCCCAACCGGGGTTTACCTAGCCAGCGCCTCTCGACGCTGCTGGTGCGCTCTTACCGCACCGTTGCACCCTTACCAATTAGCGATCGGTTATCAGCCCAAGGCTGAAAGCTAATTACTAACTGGCGGTATCTTTCTGTGGCACTATCCTCACGGTCGCCCGCACTGGGCGTTACCCAGCAAGTTTGGTCTTTCGGGAGCCCGGACTTTCCTCAGACAGGAAACCTGTCCGCAACCGCCTACCCTTACTCTTTCCCGACTTCTATTGTACTGCTAGATGGGAATATCGGGGCAGGTTTTGGGGTGTAGGGCCGCCATCGGTGTGGGAAAAAAAATTAACAATTGATAATTAATAGCTGGAAAGACTATCAATTATCAATTGTTAATTATCAATTATCAATTATCAATTATCAATTATCAATTATTTTTTCGCTTCTTGAGCATATTTAAGCAATTCTTGGGCTTCCGTAGAAACCGTGGTTCCGGGGGGAATACTTTGCAATTCATTAATAATTTGCTGCAAAGTGCTGGCTATTGCCCCTTGGCTATAGGAACTATCGTCAGTATTTAAGCGCTGCCATTGAGCAATTAAATCTTTGGCTCGTTTCATCGCGTTTACTGACTGTTTTTCCGCATCAATTCTAATTTTAACTGCGGCTAAATTAGCCTGATATTCCGCTAATTTTTGCTGGGCTTCGGGATAAGTCGGTTCATCAACCCGCACTTGTTGTAATTGATCCATCGCTTTTTCCCATAATTGAGCCACTTGTTCCCATTTGGCGGCAGAATGAGGCGGATTTTGACTCATAATCGCCGCTTGCATTCCAAAGGCTTTGGCGGCTTCAATTAAATTACTGCTGCGTTCAAATGTTGCCGAGAACCCAGAAATTTTTTCAAAATCTCTTTGGGCTGCCGTCAGTTTTGGTTCCGCTATTTTCGCCGCTAAAGTATTAGGATAAATTTGCTCCATGAGGTCGATCGCACTTTGCCAAGCCTCGATCGCCTGTTGTTTTTCCTTAGCATTAGCTGTGGCATATTGTTGTTGAGCAGCAGTTAAAGCAACTTCTGCATTAACAAGCTGATCTTGGGCATTTTGTTCTTGAAATATCTGGGCTTCCATCCGACCAATCAGTTTTCTAGCTGATTGAAATTCATCATAAGTAAACCCCCAAGTGCAGCTAAAAAATCGGCAATACATTTGGGGTTCATAGCCTAAAAACCACACCGGCAATTTGTCTAAATTTGCTTGGGCTTGTTTAACCTTACTCGCTCCTAATTCTATATCTGCGGCGCTGGTCGAATTATTAATCAATTGGTCGGCTTGTTCTACATAAGCGATCGCTTCTCGGTAATTGCGATCCATACTCATATAACTAGGCAACAATAAAATCGGGGCAACTTTAGCCACAGGTCGGCGAATCATCGGATAAGGTAAATTAGCCAAAGCAACCAAACCAGTCACCCCTAAACCTGCTGCCATCGTTAAAAAAATCAGCTTGGTAAAATTCAATAAATTCGCCAATCCCGGAGATGAATTTGCTGAATTTGATGAACTGTGATTCACCTTCGCTGCCTCCTGCAATACCCCTTGACTAAATTGGGGATAAGTAGTTATGACAATCTTTCTCAATTCTTCCAAACTAGCCGGTTTTCCTTCTTGAATTAGCAAATCTTGCAACTGTTCCAAAACCAATTGTTTCTCCAACTTTTGCATCGGATCGTTGCCGGTCAACTTTTCAATTTCCCCTTGCAAAATTTGATAAGCGCGTGGATTTAGACGAGGCATAATGTCATTCCTTCTTCCTCGATGGGAGGTGAATTAATTGTTAGGTAGAAGGTGCTCACTTATCCTGGTTGATTTTATTGGTTTTATGAATAAATCACTCAGGCAAAGTCATCTATTTTTTACTCTGGTTTTTAACTCTTGATTTAACTCTGGGAGTTGAATGTGTCAGAGATCGGCCTAAAGCCCGCACAGCGAAAAGCCGATCGCCGATCGCTAATCACTCATCTTTGAAATTGAATCACTGAGACTGCGATCGGGCATGATTGCCCCTTGCAAATTAGCCAATTCCCAGTCGATTTCAGTGAGTTCTGCATTCCGCAAATCCGACTGACAAAAACTACTATATGCCACCTTCGTTTCGCGTAAAATAGCTCCTTGTAAATTAGCACTGAGTACCGACGCATAACGCAAATCTGTTTCCACCAACGCCGAATCACATAAAATTGCCCAACTTAAACAAGTTTCTCGCAAATCTGCCTCATGCAAATCCGCCTTAGTTAAATCAGCCCTGGTTAAATCCGCTCGGTAAAAATCCGCTTCCCGAAACGAAGCCCCGCTTAAATTTGCGTCCTGAAGATTAGCCCCAGCCAAATTTGCCCGATTCATCCGGGCGCCACTCAAGTTAGCGCCGACCAAATTTGCCCCGCGCAGGTCTGCTTCAGTTAAATAGCAATCACTTAAGTTCGCACCCGTCAAAGAACATCGCGATAAATCAATATCTCCTAAATCCGCACCACTGAGATCCACTTGGTTAAAATTACGTTCCCCTTTTTGGTAGCGGTGTTTGAGTTCAGCAGCTTCCATCAATCTCTCCTCGGATAGCTTTAGGCATGATGAGAATATTGTACCGGGCAGAGAATAAACAAGACAAGAAACCGGGTTTCTTTCTCCCATTCCTCAGTTAACGGCGATCGCCAGAAAAGAGACCCTGTTTCTGGATCCGGTTCCTGGGGTCTTTACCCAAGACAAGAAACCGGGTTTCTTTGTCCCATTCCTAAGTTAACTGCGATCGCCAGAAAAGAAACCCGGTTTCTCGGTTCTCTTTAACCCAATTGCCAATCAAAAATTGCCAATCAAAAAATCTCAATCAAAATTTATGTAGTCTTCACTGCTTTTAATAGACCTCTTGCAAAATTCTAAAAAGCCGTTCGCAGCTATGCTGCGGTGCGGAGCACTTTGGCGGTTTTAAGGGGGGGTTGGGGGGATCAATCCGTTATTTTGCAAGAGGTCTAATCTAAAAGCCAACCCCGTTGAATACCATGTTCGATGCCTCCTTTCCAATCAACGGTTAAATGGCTCCGAACCGTGCAAAATAAATGCCAGACTGCATCAACATCTATCGGGTTCTTGATATATTCCTCAGCATATCTATATTCTCGATCGGTATTCTTTTGCTTCCGAAAAACATAGATTTGATCCACTTTATATTTTCTCAGGTTCACATCCTCAGACAGTTTAATCCATTCCATCACCACAATATACAATCCATTGGGATTTCTGGCTTTGAGTTCTTCTGCTGCCCTAGACGAACCTTCCAGCATCGTTTTATCTAGATAAGTTTTGCACTCGATCGCAATGACGGGAATATCAAAAAAGTGGATTTCTGGAACCGAGACTATTTCACTTTCTGAAGTTTGTAACGTTGGGTTTGCTTCTGTCTCTGTCATCCCGGGTCGAGTGGTTTGTAACGAAGCTTTTACCGTCACCCCAATCACAAAATCATGGTCTTTTTTCTCAATTTTACCGTGGGGAGACTGTAGCAAATACTCGTAGTTAGGTGCTACAAAAAATATGTCCTTAAACGCATGAGATTTGCCAATCAGCGCTGATTCGCCGAAATCACTCACCAAATCCTTAAATAAATAATAAATAAATTCTTCTAAAACCGTCGAATGTAAATTAGACCGAGAATCAAAGTGTTCTGCATAATGCTGTCGATCGAGAAATTGTTTGTATTCTTCAAAAAGAGTCACCCGCTGCTGAACTATCTGCTTATCTTCAGCCTTAGTCTTGTTCCCCGGCCCGATTAATTGCATATTCTGCTGGTGCCATAGATCGTATTTAGCTCGGATTTCAGCCAGATAGATTTTACTTTGAGTATCTTGATACTTTTTTTTGTGATTTTCTTTAGCACTTAAATTACTGCCATGTACAAGCATCTACCTTTTTCTCCCATGATTAATTTAATTAATTATTTAACAAATTGAGGGCGATCGTTTTGCCTAAGAGAGGGGGCACCGCATTGCCAATTTGATTGTACTGACAAAGATATTTTTCCTGCAATCTTCCTTCTCGTTCTAGGAGTTTTTGACTAACTACTGTTGGTTTTCCTTTAAAAACAAACCAATCAGGAAAAGACTGAATTCTGGCTCCTTCTCTAGCGGTAAAATTTCTGTGCTTGTAAGGATGAACAAAATTCGCATAAAATGAAGCCGTTATCGTATGGCAAGGACGATGAGGATGTAATCGCCGACTATTTTGGTCGTAAATTTTTTCAGAAATCACCCCTTTGCCATTACGTTTATAAGGTTTGAGATGTTCGGGAACATCCGCCAAAGAATCACCCCATGACATCGAGGCGAATCTTTCCACAGTTCTTTTTGAATGTTTCATTGCCAGATGATTATACACTTTTTTTGAGCCAAAACGCATCTGAACTTGATATTGATTAACGGGTGGGCGATCGTAGTCCATTTCTTCTTGACCTTGCCGCGCAGAAATCTCTGGTAAATCTGAAATTGCCTCCCAGAGAGTTGGACAAGGTTTAAGCGCAGCCTGGAAAATATCTAACTGTTTATCTTCTGCTAAATAATGGGTGGCGACGGGAAAAGGCTGTGCGAGATTTTTTTTAGCAGCAATGATAAACAATCTTCGCCTTATCTGGGGAATGCCATAGTTATTTGCAGTCAAGATATCCCGATAAACGTAGTAGCCTAAATTTTTTAATTCGTTTTCGATAATTTCGATTACCGATTCATTAGCATCGGTCATGGCTTGAGTCAATTGGGGAACATTTTCCATAATTAAATACTGTGGCTCAAAGATTTTGGCCACTCGCAAAAATTCTTTAAACAGACTATTCCGAGGATCTTTAGGATCGCCGGAATTTTTTCGGCAAATAGAAAACCCTTGACACGGAGGGCCGCCAATGATGATATCTGGTGGCCGATCTTGAAAATTATCCAGTAATTCGCGATCGCCCAAATTTTGGATATCGCCAACGATCGTCTTGGCATCTTTAAAATTACTGGCAAACGTTTCCGCAGCCCAGCGATCGATTTCTATGGCACCGACAATATTACATCCAGCCAGCTTAAAACCCAGACTAAAACCACCGGCACCAGCAAATAAATCTAAAACTTTCATTACCCAGTTTTATTACTCAATATTTCAATATTTTGAATTTTGATCGATTGATTGCAACAAATCAGGGCGCAAGCATTGCGCCCCTACAAACCCACCAATAGGCGGGGTTGCAATGCCCATCGGTTGCCACATTTGTTGCCCATCAATTTTGACTGATTCTGCCATCGGGCATAGTCGCACCAGTTAAATTAGCATCAACTAAATTGGTTTCTCGGAACATGGCAAATTGTAAATTTGCTTCGGTTAAATCCACTTGATTTAAGTTAGTATTGAATAAATTTGTGCCCCGCAAATCTGCATAACGTAGGATTGCCCCTTTTAGGTTTGCCCCCCGCAGATCCGCTTCAAATAGGTTGGCAGAATCTAATCGAGTCGGTCGATTATTGCGTTGAATTAGAGTTAAATCTGCCCCGCGTAAGCTACTGCGTTGTAGATTTGCTTCCATTAAAGAAGCACCACTCAGGTCAGCAAAACTTAGGTCGGCGCCACTTAAGTCCGATTTGTCAAAGTTCGCGGTACTGAGTTTCGCCCCGCGTAGGTTCGCCCCGACTAAACGCGCCATTCTCACATTAGCTCTGGCTAAATTAGCGTTACTTAAGTTACTGTTACTTAAGTTAGCCCCAACAAGGTTCACGCCAGTGAGAATAGCTTGGGAAAGATTAGCCCCGGATAGGTCGGCGTCTCTTAAGTCTCCGGCAGTTAAGTGAGAAACAATTAAAGGCGGGTTGACGTTGGTAATTACATCAATGCCAGCGCTATTGGGATGAGGTTGGGCGAGGTTTGCCTCACTTAAATTAGCCCCAGATAGGTCAGCCCAGCGAATAATGGCACCAGATAAATCCGCCCGATATAGGTTGGCGCCGGTGAGATTGGCGCCCCGCAAGTCGGCGCCCATGAGTTTTGCGGACGCTAGGTTCGCGCTGCTGAGGTCTGCCCCCACTAGGTCGCATCCCATACATTCATTTCTGGTTAGTAATCTGTTTACATGGTCAGGGTTGGCAGCGATCGCACTCTGGCTGAATGCGAGAGGAGTTATCACCGTGGCAGCGATCGCGGCGATCGCCTTCCAGAACATTGCCCCCGTCCCTGGTAAGCGGTTGATTTGGGGTAATTTGCCGAAAAAATTCATCGAGGTATTCATGGGGATATTCATGGGGGTATTCATAGTATTAGGTGAAACTTTTGCTGGAATTAATCACTAGGTTAAAAGATTTCCCGCTGGCGATCGCCAAACCCATCCTACTTGTGGGGCGATCGCCCATCTCCTGCCCATCACCAAAATTTTATACTGGTAAATAACGTGAAATATTTGATCGAGGTCAGGATATGGCTCCAAATCCCACGATTATGCAAGCCGTGGAACAGCTAGATTACCGTGTCACCATTGGGGACGTGGCAGCAAAAGCGGGCTTGGATGTGAAAATCGCCGAACGAGAACTGTTAGCCCTGGCATCCGATGCGGGGGGACATTTACAGGTAGCAGATACGGGGGATTTAGTCTATCTGTTTCCCAAAGATTTTCGGGCGATTTTACGCAATAAGTTCTGGAAACTGCAACTCCAAGAATGGTGGGAAAAAATCTGGCGGGTTTTATTTTATCTAATCCGCATTTCCTTTGGCGTTGTTTTAATTGCTTCGATTGTCCTAATTTTTGCCGCCATCTTTATCATCGTCACCGCATCCAATCGCGACAACAACAGTGGTGGAGGACGCAGCCGTTCTGGAGGTGGCGGCATGATTTTTATGCCTAACTTTTGGTATTGGGGCGATTTATTCTGGTTTTTCGACCCAGACTATCGCCGCAGTCACCAACGGCGCCAAGAACGACGCGATCGCCGCGAAGCCGAGAAAGAACCGGGGATGAATTTCCTAGAGGCGGTGTTTTCCTTCTTATTTGGCGATGGCAACCCCAATGCCGATTTAGAAGAAAAACGTTTTTCGGCGATCGCCACAGTGATTCGCAACAATGGCGGCGCCGTGACTGGGGAACAAATCGCCCCATACCTAGACCAAGCGATCGATGACTATGAAGAATATATGCTGCCGGTACTCACTCGATTTAATGGTCTGCCTCAAGTCAGTCCCGACGGAGAAATTGTCTATCATTTCCCAGAATTACAAATTACAGCGACCAAAAAGCGCCGGCAATCGGTTTCTGCCTATTTAGAAGAAATCCCCTGGCAGTTTAGTCAAGCCAGCAGCGGCCAAAAAATCCTTTCGGCGGGATTGGGGGGCTTGAACCTGGTCGGGGCGCTGATGTTGGGTTCTCTGCTGCAAGACGAGGAGATGGCCGAAGTCGTCAAAGAACTCGGTGGGTTAGTCGGCTTTGTGGATTCGGTTTATTGGCTGTTACTGGCTTATGGCGCGGCTTTTTTAATCATTCCTCTGGTGCGTTATTTCTGGATTCAGTGGCGTAACCAGAAAATCATCGCCAACAATCAACAACGCCAAGAACGGGCGATCGCCTTGGAACAACCCGATGACCAACTCCAGAAAAAACTTGCCTACGCCAGCCAGTTTGCTGCCCAAAATGTCATCAGCACTGCTGACCTAGCCTACACCACGGAAACCGATTTAATCGAACAAGAATTTCAGCAATCGGCGAAAATTGACGCGGAATGGCAGCGTAAATTAGAGGGAAAATAGTTGTCAGCGATCTGGTCAGCGATCGCTCCTTACTTATCTGCGATTAGCCTCAAGTATTTATATTGTAGGGTGGGCAAAACTCCACCATCATATATGGTAGGTTGGGTAAAATTGTTTGCCCACCCGAAGAATCTTAGGGGCTGTTGGATGAATTGTTGTAAATGGTATTACTTATCTGCGATTAGCCTCAAGTAGAGACGCGAGATTTTTTGTCTCTACTTGAGGGTTAATTTCGTCAGAATATCGGTCATCGCACATATATTTATATATTGTCAACTTTGGAGCAAATAATTAAAAATTATGGCAATTTATCTGGATTCAGCGATCGCATCTGAAGCGGAAATCGCCCGACGCATGGGCTGGGTCAAGGGCATCACTACCAATCCGACCTTATTAGCAAAAAGCGAACAACCTCCAGAGGCGACTCTGTTTCAATTAGCCAGTTTAACCGCTGGGCCGCTATTTTATCAGGTGACGGCTACGGACTATGAGGGGATGATCGCCGAAGCACAAGCGGCATACGATTTGATTGGCAACCAAACAATTCTGAAAATTCCGGCAACTCCCGTAGGTTTTGAGGTGGTGGCGTCTTTATCCTGGGAAATTACCTGTTCCGTCACCGGGATTTATCACCCAATTCAGGCAGCGATCGCCCATGAAGCGGGGGCAAAAATCGCGATCGCTTATGTCAACCGGGCCACGCGGTTACTCGGAGATGGTATTGCCCTAGTCCGAGATATGGCAGCCATTCTCAAAGGTACAGATACGGAAATTTTGGCCGCCAGTATCAAATCCCCAGATGAAGCAGCCTTAGCTTTACAAGCGGGGGCCGATCATTTAACCCTGCCTTTGGCCATGTTACAAGCGATCGCCACCCACGATCTCTCAGAAAAAACCGTCGCCGAATTTAATCAAAATGGCATTGGCATTGGCTTAAAAACATTAGAACTGACCCCAAACATGGATACAGATATAGATATAGATATGGATATTTAGCGTTAAATCGTTGTTAATACCATATTCGAGTGGGCAGGCATATTTTATCCACCCTACCAGATATGATCGTGGAATGCCTGCCCACCCTACAATATAATACTTGCGCCCATACAGCTTATTAAGTCCGAGAACCAATTAAATGAATTAAAATATGCTGAATCACTAAATAAATCGCCAAAATATTCACCCCTAACGCCAGAAAAAACGCAAAAACCCCAAATATATTTAAAGTCACTTCATACTGGTCTGGAGAGATTTGTCGGCGTTGCTCAATTACCACCAAATCATCCAGGTTATTTTGCTTAAAAATATTACCATAAATTGGCTGCTGAAAGAATAGCTTAATCGGTGGATACTTTTTGGGATATATTACCAGCCCATTAGCAGCAATTGCCACTCGATCGACTTGCTCCCAGATAAACACAAAACATTTCTTAGCATCTTTTAAAAAATCAGGAAATAAAAAACAAGCCAAATACTTATCGGTCAGCAATAAAGCGGCTAATTCTCCCCGATATCTGACCGCGATCGCCTCAATAATTTCCGAGCCAGACTGGACTAAAGTTAAAGCAGCTTTAGCTAGTTTTGGTATAGCATAATAGTAGGAAATAGTCAAGTTGCCTTGAGTAGGAAATTGACCAATTTCCCGCAGTCTTTGCTCGCATTCTTCTTCCAGAGTTAAAGGTTCTTCAATAATCGATTCGGCGATTTTTTGGCGACGAGATGTGCGCGAAGATCGGGAAACTTTCTGCGTAACTGGCTTTGACTGGGAGGAATTCTGCGTCGAATTCGCCCCCAGATATCTCAACTGGTTAGTCCTTTGATTCCTTGCCTTCGGGAGACTTTCTCCATTTGAGGCGATCGCGCCTAGATTGACTAAATCAAATGTTTGACTCCAACTCGGAGCCGCATTACTAAACTTTTTGCCAGAAACTATCAAAGAGGTAATTGAATCAGCCTTCAAACTGAGCGCTCCTTGATAAATAAAATTAGCCAGAATTTGTTGTTTAGGCACTAACTCAGCTTCTAATATCACCTGTAAACAGCCATTTTTAACCGTAGCTGTTGCGGTAATTCCATTGGGTTGTAAAGATTGGTTAATCAGTTGCGCGATCGCTCTGGGATCGCCTTTTCTCGCCAGTTCTAGCAAATTATCTTGTGTCATCGAATCTTAAACTTAGGGGTAGATTATAGAGGTAGATTATATTTGACTACATTTTAACCCCCTCAAGCCGAAAATGCCTAGGCTTTGGCTAGATCCAATTGGTTGAAAACACCTGAAATTGCCTTGATTCAAGCAACTCAGGACTTACGAATTTATTAGTTAATCTCGCCGGATTTACTCCAAGAAAGTCAAATAATTTCGCTCGTAAGTCCTGATGATTAATTAAATTATCCAGAAATCATCCATAAATTATCAACAGAAAACCGCATAATTCTATTGCTTAGTAATCTCAGCCATTTGCTTGGCAAAGTCCCGATATTTTGTATATTTGGGGATTCTGTCCTCGGCAATCTTATAGTTGGCATGATCTGCTGGCACTTCTTTCATCAATAGCAAAGCATCATTCCAGAGGACAGCTATTTTTTCCCAGTCCTCGCTACTACTCGCCGTTTGAGTCATTTCCCAAGCTTGATTAGCTTTGTTCACAGCCTGGTAAAATGGCACAGAAATCGCGGTCGAACTACCACTGGCATTCGCCTCACTGGTGGCAGGTTTTTCCGGTGACTGCCCCTGAGGAGAGGCGTTCTGTTGTGCTGTGGCGCTGGCAGGGGGATTTGTTTGGGGAGTTGTTTGAGGAGTTGTTTGAGGAGTTTCTTGGGGAGTTGTTTGGGGAGTTGTTTGGGGAGTTTCTTGGGGAGTTTTCGTGGGATCCGGTTGTTTCGTGGCGTCCGGTGCGTTTGGTGGTGACGCAGCTTCTGGTTTATCCGTGGCTGAAGGGACGGCAGGGGTACTCACAGGTTGAGACTCGGTGGTTTCCTCTTTTCCGAGAAAACCGGGTAAGAAAAAGTAAGCAGCGACTCCTGCGCCTAGAAGTAGCAATAATAAAACCACAGCCAAAATCAATAGGTTCTTTTTCGAGAATTTATCCTGGAATTTTTGCGGTTTTACACTACTATCCTCCTCTACATCGTCATCCTCGTCATCTTCCGTGGAACGTTGACTGAGAAAATCATCGTCTTCAATGGGCATATCATCGTCATCTGCCAACGGTAAATCGTTGTCATCATCATGGTCATCATCATGGTCATCATCATGGTCATCATCATGGTCATCATCAGAAACCATCCCTGCGGGTGGATTCTCTAGATCGATCTCCTGTTGCCAAGCGGTGCGGCCTCCTACTTGGCGTCCGCCGATTTTGACATTAGGCTTAATATTCGCAATGCCTAAATTGGCCAGTCCCTGATGAATAAAGGGAACGAGAGTATCCCGATCCGGAACCATTTCCGATTCAATCAGGAGGAGTAGATTTCCCTGCTTCAAGGTGGCTTTGGCGGTAATCCCTTGGGGTTGGAAAAAGTGATTGAGTACGGCGGCGATCGCCTTCTCGTCCCCTTGTTTGGCGCGTTCTTTTAGAGCAGTTGGTGCTTTAGATAAAGGCATAGGGCAGTACGGATTATTGGATTAATTCTACTGTTAAGACTACCCATATTAAACGGTTTTATGGTAAGGAGTTCTTAACCACAGTCTTAGTCACTTCTGATTTTGGCAAAAGTATTGGTTTAAAACAGCGAATCAAGAATGATGTTTGTCCAGACGATCGCTCACCCTACCGTCAACAGTCAACCGGGAACCGAAAAATCTCTTTTGATGGACTTCCCATTAAGTGAAAAATTCTAGTAGTTAGTCTACTACCCGCAATAATCCTTGGCGAAGACCATCAAATACGCGATCGATTTGACTTTGCTCCTCAGCGGACAAAGAGTCCTTTGATAACAGAGTCGCCATAAAAATTTTTTGATCCGCACGAGTAATTCGATGGGTGCTAAAAATTCGAGTAACAATTTGATTGATATTAGATTCTGGTGGGTTCGGTGTTTCGGTTGGCATAGAACGGAATAAGCCTAACGATTAGAGTTTACTGCTCATATTTCAGTAAGGGGATAAGGCTTGGTTGTTTGAGTCGGGGCAATTATCAGCCAACGGTGATGACCTTATCAGTCATTGACTTTGACAAATCAGCGGAAATTAATCATAACTCATCCATTTTAGCCCAGGATTGAAACTAGATTAAAGATGAGATGAATCAGAAATTTTCCGGACAACGGCGTGATGCATCAGCTTGGGCAGTTTTTGCATCAGCAAGCCTAGAGCTTCTAGGTTGATGTTTTCCGCAGATTCAATCCCTTGCGATCGCATCCGAGACGGCGAGATGAAAGCAGACTTGCCCAAATCATGCCCGGATATTTCGGTTCCAGATCCGTTCGAGATTCATCGTACAGATCGGTGAGTGACTGGGCGAGACGACATTAACAATGACTGCACCTTTCAGGGGCGATCGGATCGACAGATATTTATTTTAAGCTTGATTTTACCGATCGATATCTGGAATATGCGTTAATTCGGTGCCGCCAAAATGCTTTGAGCCCGACGATCCAGGATCCCAGCTAGATTGGCAATTGGCCTCCGGGGGGTTTGTCCCTCAAGATACAACAAAAACACAAAAGCACCAACCGCATCTCGACGAAACGCCACGATATCTAAATTTGCCGGAACCCCTTCCAGGTTTAATTTCAGATTCACCCCAGCCACTGCTTGGCCAATATTCTCCAGTCTTAACGGAGTTTGTTGGATAATTTGTGTGCCCCCCATTCCTTCTGTCATCACTCTTTGCAGGGATTCTGGTGAAGCCAAAATTGCCTCAAATTCACTCTGTTCCTGCTGACTTTTGAGCGAGGTAGTCATACCCAGCAGCATCTCAAAATTAGTCGGTTCCATAAACGCAAAGAGACTTTCCACAGGAAAGTCTGCTTGTCCAAGTTCCTGTTTCAGCTTGGCTAATTCTTCAGCGGGCATTGCTTGAAATTCTCGGGGCAGGTCTTGGGCATCGATCGCTACTTGAGACAAGTCTCTGCCTTGATTCCGGGGTTGTACTGTTTGGGATGGCACATTTTGCGAGAGCATGGGCTGGGAGGTTTCCGCCGGGCCAGGAGTCACCCCCAGGCAAATCCCGGTGAACAGACAAGCGGCAATCAGTAAGTTTTTTGGGTGCATTCGGTTCGGATCCTTTGACTTAGTAGACATTTATGAACTTATTATTAGACGATTTGGCGATCCACAGGTGCCATTTGCCTAGGAAACTATATACCTAACAATTAATGCTTAGAGCTTCTGTCAGTGTTTAAGCTCGGTTTTCCGCAATCCAGTATTGTTTTTAAGTTTAGAATCTTAAAATACTGTAAAATTTTCTCAAACCGATCAGATTGGTTTTATCTTCTACGGAAAAATCACTATGGCTATTGGCTACGTCGCCTTGGTTCTCCATGCCCATTTACCCTTTGTCCGACACCCAGAGAGTGACTATGTTCTAGAAGAAGAATGGCTCTATGAAGCCATCACCGAGACATATATCCCTTTACTGCGTGTATTTGAAGGACTCAGGCAGGATGGGATTGATTTTAAAATCACGATGAGCATGACTCCGCCGTTAGTCTCCATGCTCCGCGATCCCTTACTGCAAGAACGCTATGACGAACATTTATCTAAGCTCGAAGAACTGATTTCACTCGAAATTGAGCACAATCAACATCATGGCCACATTCGCTACCTCGCAGAACATTATGCCAGTGAGTTTAGCGCAACTCGCGAACTCTGGGAGCGCTATGACGGAGATTTAGTAACGGCATTCAAACAATTTCAAGACAGTAATAACCTAGAAATTATTACTTGTGGGGCAACTCATGGCTATTTGCCATTGATGAAAATGTATCCCCAAGCTGTCTGGGCACAACTACAAGTGGCTTGCCAGCATTATGAGGACAACTTTGGTCGTCCCCCCAAAGGCATTTGGCTACCAGAATGTGCTTACTATGAGGGATTAGAGCGGATGCTGGCCGATGTTGGTCTGCGCTACTTCCTCACCGATGGTCACGGGATTTTGTACGGTCGGCCTCGGCCTCGCTTTGGCACTTATTCGCCAATTTTCACGGAAACCGGGGTGGCTGCCTTCGGTCGAGACCATGAATCTTCACAACAGGTTTGGTCGTCTGAGGTGGGATATCCCGGTGCCGCAGAATATCGAGAGTTTTACAAAGACTTGGGCTGGGAAGCGGAATATGAGTATATTAAGCCCTACATTATGCCCAATGGACAGCGCAAGAATATTGGAATTAAATACCATAAGATTACCGGGCGCGGTTTGGGTTTAGGAGATAAACAACTCTACGATCCCTACTGGGCACGAGAAAAAACCGCCGAACACGCCGGGAACTTTATGTTCAACCGGGAAAGACAGGTAGACCATCTTTATAATCTGATGCAGCGTCCGCCGATTGTGGTGTCTCCTTATGATGCGGAGTTGTTTGGCCACTGGTGGTATGAAGGCCCTTGGTTTATCGATTATTTATTCCGTAAGTCTTGGTATGACCAGGGTACTTATGAGATGACCCACTTGGCGGATTATCTGCGGACTCATAAAACTCACCAAGTTTGCCGTCCGTCCCAGTCCAGCTGGGGTTACAAGGGATATCACGAGTATTGGCTGAATGATACGAATGCTTGGATTTATTCCCATTTGCATAAGGGTGCAGAACGGATGATTTCGTTGAGCCATCGCGAGGCGGCTGACGAGTTAGAAGAAAAAGCTCTGAATCAAGCGGCACGGGAGTTGTTGTTGGCACAGTCTTCTGACTGGGCGTTTATTATGCGTACCGGAACGATGGTTCCCTACGCGGTACGGCGTACCCGATCGCATTTGATGCGCTTGGATAAAATTTATGATGATGTAAATAGCGGAAAAATCGATTCGGGCTGGCTGGAAAAAGTCGAGGCGATCGATAATATTTTCCCCAATATTAACTATCGCGTTTATCGACCTATCTAGACCTATCTAATTGATATTTTGCCAGGGCTGATTTTAGATTTTAGAAGGTGATATTCGTCTAAAATCTAAAATCTCTCTGATGCGGATCAATGGTGAGTCAAAATTTACTTCTGAACAAAACATGGGTCTGCCCCTAGGTGGAACCCGTTTTTTTATGCCAGCCCGGTTATGCCATAAGGATTCGCTAGAATTGCTATGACGAATGAATAAACCATCAAGCACTAATCAGGGCGATGAAATTTTATGACAAGTGTCTTGACCCGCATAATATTCGCTTCTGAAATTGGCACAAACCAGTCAAATTTTTGCCTTTATTTGCTTTATTTGCCTTGATTTGCCTTACATTTATCTTGGCTTAAACAAGATCGTTCGGGATAAATGAGAATTATTGAAACCCGAAAATTTCCCCCATTGCCCGCATAATATCCAGATAGAAATTACCCCCCCTTTCTCGAAATAACTCAAAAGGCATTCCTGGATAGCCAAAAAAAGGTCTGAGCGTCCAACCCAGTTGGCATCCTACTAAACCATAAAGGACTAACCACAGTTGCAGGATTTTATCGCGGGTTTCTTTGCCCACAAGTTCTGATTCAGAAAACATTTGCATTGCTTCATAGAAAAACTTGATGCCCAAAAATCCGGTTAGGGAAAATATCACCACATTCAATAGTTTAAAAAATTGATAGTTATTGGTGGTGGTGGTCATAAATAACAGGGTGATAGGGGCAAAACTAAACAGTAACACGCTGACAACTGCCATCGACCCTAGTAACAAGGCCACATATTGAGCAAAAGGTTTTCTCGACCCAAAGAATACATTAAAAAAGTATAATGTGGGCAAGCAAATAATTAAACTAATTAAATACAAAGCGGGCAATTTGACCATTGAGGATAAGGCTTGTTCCCAACTGCTGGAAGCGCCAATGATTCCGCCATAAAAAGCGAAAAATATGGAGCTACAAATTAGCAATGAATTAATTTTTGGATACAGTTGGACGTTTTGGGAAATTTCTTTGAGAAAGTTTTGCCGGTCTTGTAATAGCCAAATTAAAACGGAAAAGTATTTTCCGACTGCAAATTGCTGTTTTTGCATCGAGTGGCTCCAGGTGAATCAAAAATGATTTCGGGCGATCGCTGATGGCCGATCGCACCATATCCACAATTATAGTTGCTAGATATTTAAAGATTTAGCAATATTAAGTATTCTTGATTATTTGTTCTTTGTTCTTTGTTCTTTGTTGGTTGTTAGTTATTGGTTATTAGTTGTTGGTTGTTAGTTATTGGTTATTGGTGATTAACTGTTAGTTATTAGTTATTGGTTATTAGAAACATGGAACAACCAAAGAATCCCTACCCAACAACCAACCAACAACAACCAACAAAGAACAAAGAACAAAGAACAAAGAACAAAGAACAAAGAACAAAGAACAAAGAACAAAGAACAAAGAACAAAGAACAAAGAACAAAGAACAAAGAACAAAGAACAAACAACCAACAAACTTAACTAGCTTGATGAACCGATGCTGGTGAAGCGATCGCGGGTAAAGCTTTCCGTTCTTTGAGTAAATAAGTTTTCATGTTGCCTTTGCCTTTAACCTCAATGATGCCTCGTTTTTCAATCATGTAGTGATGATGTAATTGCTGATAAGTAGCGTCACTCATTTGAATGTTGCCAATGATTCCGTGGGATTCCATGCGACTGGCTGTATTGACGGTATCTCCCCAAAGATCGTAGATAAATTTTTTGGTGCCAATCACTCCAGCTACCACCGGGCCAGTGTGAATGCCAATTCGCATATTCAGATTGGTTTGATGCCGCTGATTAAAATCTTGAATCACTCGCTGCATATCGATGGCCATTTCTGCGATCGCGATCGCATGATTAGCTTGAGGATAGGGCAAACCTCCGACCACCATATAGGCATCACCAATGGTTTTAATTTTTTCTAAATCATGCTTTTCGACTAAGGCATCAAAAGCCGAAAAAATTTCATTGAGCAATTGGACTAATTTAGTCGGAGATAAGGAGGCAGATAAAGGTGTAAAGCCCGCAATGTCAGCGAATAATACTGTCACCTCTGGAAAGTTATCGGCGATGATTTGTTCTTCTTCTTTGAGCCGTTCCGCAATGGGCTGCGGTAAAATATTTAGCAGTAAGCGTTCAGATTTCTCTTTCTCGGTTTCTAATTGTTTCAATGCCCCCCAAAACTGCTCGGCGATCGCGGCGGCTAAGACTAATGCTAAGACCAAAGCTGCCCCTAATAACATCGTAGCGGCTCGGCTGGTTTGTTCTATCTGAATTCTTGCCCGTTCAATTTCTTGGTTAGACAATAAAATCAGTTGTTCAGACAATTCAGCCGATTGCTTTTCAAAGCTTTCAATTGTGTCCTGAATTTCTAGATCCAGGGTGACAATTTTATTGATAATTGCTTGATAATCTTTCAGGTAAACCAGGGAACGGGCTTGTCTTTCTGGATCGAACCCTCTTAATTTAACAATGTGGTCTGCTAGAAGTTCTCTAGTATTTTTTAAAGCATTAATGGCGGGATAACTTCGTTTGAAAAAATATTCTTTTTCTTCAGCTTTCATCTGATTAAATAAGCTGATTAATTCTGGGTCGTCTTCGACCAAGATAGTATCCCTTAACAGGTCTGATTTTTGATTTAACCGAGCGATGACCCCAGTTTCATCCATGCCTAATTCCGCGACTAATTGTACTGCTTCGCGAAAGCGATCGCGATAGCTAGAGATCATTTCTACATAAGCAATAACCTGGGGGTGAGATTTTTTCAATGTCGGACTTACATTCACCCCGGAAAGCAACTTTTGTAATTCATCACAATGCATCAGCAATCGCTCGATTGATTGCTGATGCATTTCCACATGACGTTGAGTTTCTTCGCGTAAATCTGTCTTTGACCAATTCTGAAAAAATTGCCTTTCTGACTCACGAGCAAGATCGAATTCCGCTTTAATGCGAAACACTGATTGTTGCAGCTTATTACTGCTAATAATAGCTGCTTCAGTTTCCCGCCGGACAAAATTTAAAGATACCCACCCGGTTGTGGCGACTCCACCTAATAATAATAATAAGCCAAAAAACGCTAAAGTAAATTTTCCGGTGATATTCAATTCACCCCAGGATTTATTCATTTTTTCTGGTTTTTTCGCCGAATTATTAAAATTCGCAATTTCGTTTTTTTTGTGCCAATTCTGCATGGTTATATTCGATCCAGTAAATAATATAAATAACCCAGCACCCTGTTACTGGATTAAACAGAATTTTGTAGATGCACTCGCTGGAAATTAGCACAGGGAACCTTGCCTATTTTGTGGGCTATTTTTTGCCCAAAATTGCCGATCGCCCCCCCTGTTCAAAGCCAAATCACCGAATTAATGGCGATCGCTGGCATCAAGACCCGAACCATAAGTCCAAGCATCGATGAGTCGGCGCCACTCATACTGTTTTGCCTGGGGCAAACGGTTCACCCAGGAATTCATGCTTTGCCCCAGGGGACATAAAGCAGTATAAATTCCTAGGTTAATATAATGTTGCATCCAATTTATCAAAGGCGGTAATCCGACTTGGGGTATAATTTGAAACACTAATCCCGGTTGGGATATTGATGTTTTCCATAAGGTTTTCGATAGTCCACCAAACTGAACCACGTCTTGTAAAAAAGGTTTGAGCACCGGATCTCCCAGGTCAGCCATCCCCTGAAACACCCCGGAAAGTAACTGGTTAATTTGATTCGGGTTAATTTTTTGTTCTACCGGCACCATCATCGCCCGTTGGAATAACCAAGTCACCGAAAGATTGGGTTGATAGGGCATTAATTTACCTAAAGATTCTGGAGAAAGCTGGTCGTTTTTTAGGGCATCGTTGATGCCCCGACTGAGACGTTTTAGGTGACGCAACATGGCACCAAAGCCGCCAAAACTCAATGGAGATTGTGCCCCACTACTATCGCCGACAAATAATAAACGATGCCAAGGCGATCGCAGGGGACTTTGGCGGTAGGAAGGGAAAAATCCAAACAGGGCGCGGACAAATTCCAGTCGATCTAAGGAAACATTCTGGTACTCTGGCAGCAAGCGAAAATAGTCTTCAAATAAATCCGCCAAACTCATCCTTTTGGGATCGGCGTCAAGGTATGTAAATAAATAAGTGGTTCGCCCATCTTTGGCGGGAAATGCTTCCCAAAAATACTGACATTGATGGGCGATCGGGGTAAACGACACCATTAAATCCCCGGTGTCATTCCGACTAAACCCTTTGGCACAAGTGCCTCCGACTAAGCAAATGCCATCGGGTTTTTGCCCTTGGCGGACTTGCCGGACAATGGGGGAAAAATGCCCCATGACATCAAGCATTAAGCGGGTGGTCAAACTCTTACCGAGGCTGTTTTCCCCGGTTCCAGAAAATTGTGCGGCTCCCCCGGCACCTCCTGCCCCAGACCTTTGCCCAGGAGCAACCGTGGCTTGGACGCGCACGCCATTAGGATGAATTACGGCACCCGCAAACGCGGTTTGAGTAAAAAGTTGACCGCCCGCAGCGAGAAACCGGGATTTCAGGGCATCGAGAAGATAAACCGGATCTACTCCCAGGTTGAGAATGTCTCGAACCCAAAACTCTGGGCCATCAGTAAATTTAATTCGGGCGGGGTTATATTGACTGGCGATCGCTGCTTCGATTTGTTCATTGGTGAGCAGGTTGAGTTCTGATAATACCTCTAACTCTGGGCGGGAAATATTCCATTCTTGATCTCGTCCCCGCAACTCTCCCCGTTCCAGTAGGGCAACTCGCCAACCTTGCACCGCTAAAGCTGTGCCAATAAAAATCCCTAAAGTCCCCCCACAAATTACCACATCCCACTCTACAGATTCTAGGAGTTCTGGGGCTTCATGGATCGCGGTCGGGCTAGGGCGAGAATTTTCCCGGAGCGATCGCCACAAGTTATCCGCCTGTTGGAGTCCGGCGAATACATTACCGGGCAGTTGGCCGAGAATTTTTTCCGTCAATGTCATAATATTTGTTGTTTGTTGTTTGTTGTTTGTTGGTTGTTATTTGTTGTTTGTTGTTTGTTGTTTGTTAGTTGTTGTTTGTTGGTTGTTGTTTGTTGGTTGTTGTTTGTTGGTTGTTGTTTGTTGGTTGTTGTTTGTTGTTTGTTGTTTGTTGTTTGTTGTTTGTTGTTTGTTGGTTGGGGTGTAATTGATAATTGATAATTTTATTTAATTGTCAATTATCAATTATCAATTGTTAATTGTTTTCCTCTGCTCCCCATAACCAATAACCAACAACTAACAACCAACAACTAATAACTAATAAGGTTTTAACCAAAAAATCAAATTAATAAGTGACTGTTTTTACCGGAAAATTTGGCTCGATCGCTATTCCTGAATCGACGACACTTTCTGCTACAGGCAACTTAATCAAAAAAGTTGTCCCGGTAGAATTAGATGTAAAAGAAATATCCCCACCATGCGCCGTAATAATTGAACGAGCGATCGCGGTTCCCAAACCCGTTCCCCCGCGTTTGCCATAAGTAACAAATGCATCAAATAAGCGGCTTTGAATTTCCTGGGGAATCCCCGGCCCATTATCAGCAATTTTTAGATATACCCATTGACTTTGTTGTGTTGCCGCAATTTCAATCCGACCGCCTTTGCCGTCAAAAGCATCCACCGCATTAGTGACTAAATTTTGCCACACTCTAATTAATTTGTTGTCATCCGCCGCCAGCACAATATCCTCAACCCCACTCACCACAAAATCAACTTGGGCTTCTTTGAAATAAATCCGATTCATCTTTTCAAATTTGGCGAAAACTTCTGATAATTTTACGGGCTTTTTCTGTAAGGTAGAAGTTCCCCGCGTAAATTCTAATAATTCTTCCGCCATGCCCAGCATTCGGGATACCTGAGTTTCAATTAAATGGCACCATTCTTGAGTCTCTTCATCTTCGGGATGCATCTCTCGCAGCATGGAACTGGATAACAGAATTCCCGTAAAAGGACTTTTAAAATCGTGGACAATGGTGTTCACCATTTCTCCGATTAACGCCATTTTTTGTTTGTGCATAATTTCATGCACATATTGATCGGTAGTCATCCGCAGATATTGAATAATGTGAGAAAACAATTTGAGAACCACATGACCCGGAGTTCGCCCTAAAATTTCCATGAGGAGATCGCGGGGAATTTTCGCTAAAGTAGTATCCCCCCGACAGATCGCCCTAGCACTCCGGGGTTGTCCATCTAAAACGCCAAATTCGCCAAAAAAGTCGTTGGGATAAGCCCAAGCGATCGCTTGATAATGATTTGGTCCCAGGGATTTGCTGAATTCGACTTCACCTGTTAACACCAGGTACAAGCTATCTGGGATTTCGTTTTCTTCAAAGACTAGCATTCCATCTTTAAAGCTTCTCACCGTGGCGACCTGACACAGTTCGGTAGCTTGTTCTTCTTGAAAATACAAAATAAATCGGTGTGATTTTAAGTCCATGTCGCATATCCCCAATTGAACTCACAGTTAATTTGAGTTGCTGTAATCGTAAGTCGGCGATTGTAAGTCGGCGATTGTAAGTCGGCGATCGTGAGTCGGAGATCGTAAGTCGGCGATCTTGATTCGGCGAATCAAGATCGTCAACCAATGTGAAAAAAAATTTCCGAGTCTCAAGTCCAAATATATACCGATGTTGACCTTACAGATCGTATTATTGCATCATTGGCTTCTTTGTGAAATTAAGTCTTGGGGATAGTTTTGAACCCTTTTTCCCTCTGGCTTTCCCCTGTGTCGGACGCGATCGCACCGATCGTACCCCTCACCTGCGGGCGATCGGTGCAGAATTACTGACTTTTTTTCCCTTGAGACCGATCTGGATCGGATGCCCCAAAGTTTGCCCCGCCACTTTTCTTTCTTCCCTAAAACTATCCGTAAAACTACGCAAATTCCATCAAAAATGAATTCCCGTATTCTGACCGATGGCATTAGTCTTTGAAGTCGGAGATAATCAAAGTATAAAATCAAATTTTTTGGCATTGTTATTATGTTTATCCCCAGCGATCCTGATAAATCCCCCATTAACATCAATGCTGTTGGCACAGTATTGCTATATTCGGCGTTTATTTTCACCACCTTATGTCTCACCGCGATCGCTCTGGGGGTTAACGACAGAAGCCGAAAAATTACCCAATCTTACCCAAACTTACTCAAATCGTCAGAATTTTCCAAGCATTGAGTAAGATTTTTAGATTCAGGTGGTCAATCTGGTCATTAGTTGTGGTAAGATTGGATCTGGTTCAGCGCGTCGGAATTATGACTCCATGTTATTAGGGTTTAAAACACAACTTAAAATCAATCAAACCCAACGGCAACAACTTGCTCGCCATGCAGGAGTCGCACGTCATGCCTACAATTGGGGTCACGGTTTATGTTTAGGTATTTTATCTCATAATACTCATTGTAGCTCCGAAGAAAAAATCAAATTTCCTACAGCCATTGACTTACATAAATGGTTAAATAAGCTGGTAAAACCAGAAAGTCCCTGGTACTATGAAGTTTCCAAATGTGCGCCTCAGTACGCTTTAAGGAATCTCGCCCAGGCTTGGCAAGATTGCTTTAAAAAAAAGAAAGCTCGACCAAAATTTAAGAAAAAAGGTAGACAAGACAGCTTTACCTTGGATGGGACAATTAAAATCTTATCATCAAATAAACTGAAAGTACCAGTTATCGGCTGTCTAAAAACTTATGAAAGGCTGCCGGTCGTTCCCGACCCCAAAAATGTCACAATTAGTCGAGAGGCTGACCGATGGTTTATTTCGTTTAAAATCGATGTTCCTGTTGCCCCCACAGATAAAATAGTAGATGTGGTTGGGATAGATTTGGGGATAAAAGTGCTTGCTACCCTATCCACCGGAGAAATCATAAAAGGAACAAATTCATATAGAAAACACGAGAAAAAACTGACACGACTTCAAAGAAAAGTTAGTCGAAAAGTATCGGGGTCAGCCAATGGGCATAAAGCCCAAGGAAAAGTCCAGAAACTTCATAGAAAAATCGCTAATCTCAGAAAAGATACGTTACATAAGTTGACATCACACTTATGCAATACGCTATCAATGTGATAGAAGACCTAAATGTATCAGGGATGTTAGCGAATCATAAACTGGCGAAATCAATCGCCGATATGGGGTTTTATGAGTTGCGGCGACAGATGGAATATAAGAGTGAACTGTATGGGTCACAACTCATCATTGTTGACAGGTTTTATCCTTCTAGTAAAACCTGTTCAAACTGTGGTGCAATTAAAGACTCATTACCGTTATCAGAAAGAGTATTTTACTGCGAGCATTGTCATCTCAAAATAGATCGGGATTTGAATGCCGCAAGAAATCTGGAAAAAATAGGTCGAGCTACGGCCAAATCTACGCCTGTGGACAAGTGCGAGCCGACTCCCTTGGTAGAAGCAGGAAGTAAAACCAACTCAAACGTAATCAAAATCAAGCTTTCAGACTTGATGAGTAAGTTTGGGTAAGTTTTATCTAGCGGTCGATCTTCAAGAAGCCGTATCGAACACTCCCTTATTCCATCCTACTGCCAATCTGGACAGGAGCCAGCAGTGAAGAGGCTTTTGGGGTGTAGGGTGTAGGGATTCGTAGGGTGTAGGGAATAATTGATAATTGATAATTGATAATTGATAATTGATAATTGATAATTGATAATCGATCGTGGTGTTTAATTGTCAATTGTCAATTGTTAATTGTTAATTATTCCCCACACCCCGATGGCGGCTCCTCATTTCTGACAAATAACAAATGACCAGAAAAAAGTTGTGTAAGGATGCCCAGAGGCGATTAAAATAGATCCGGCAGAAATTCGGCGCAAAAGCTAGTAAAAAGAATCATGGCAGGGGAAAATGCAGGCGACAATGCAGGCTACAATATTGGCCTTGATTTTGGCACCACGAACTCGATTATTTCTTATCTCGGCACTACAGGAGAATTAGAAGCGTTTCAGTATGGTGGTCCAAACGGGCATAAATATATTCCATCTTTTATTGCTTATGAAGATAATTTTATGGAAATTGGGACTGCGGCTCGGACGATCGCAGCGAATCACCCAATGATTGAAAGTTATGGCAATTTTAAAATGCGGTTGCCGATCTCAGAGTCAGAATTGCTCGATCGCCCAGAAGGGAAAACAGCGGTTAATGTCACCGCAGACTATCTGCGGGAGTTGTTAATTTCCCCGGAAAATCCTTACAGTTTTACGACTCAACAAGGGGCGATCGCTCGTTTAGTGGTATCGGTTCCAGAAATTTGGCAGCGGGATATTTACAATCGCGGTCGAGAATCTTTACAAAAACTGATTCAAGATTTGGGACTGCCGTTGATTCAGTTAGTTAGTGAGCCGGTGGCAGCAGCGGCTTATTATACTTGGGAAATGCACCGACGAGCGATCGCGCAAAACAGCGATTTATTCACGGGAAATTTACTGGTTTGTGACATGGGCGGGGGCACTTTTGATGTGAGTCTTTGTCGAATTTATGGCAACAATAAAGTCGAAGTGCTTTATTTTGACGGTCAAGGCGATCGAGGACTGGAATCCGCTGGGGTCGCGTTCGATCGCCGCTGTGTCCAACAAGCTTATACGGAAAAACATGGGGTGGCTTTAGATGAAAATACCCCGGAATTTATGCGGTTATTGGCTGAGTTTGAAGCGGTAAAAATTGGATCTCATGGGAGAGTCACCCGGAAACTATTAAACTGTTTAAAAGCTCCGGATATTTATCATGCCCAAGCGATCTATGTTTTTGGGGGTGGTTATTCCGTAACCTTTGGTCAAGTTATGGCCGCTTTTGCCGCGATCGAACGGGGAATTGAAGCGGTGATGCAACGGCTAAACCATTGGCTAAACCAACAGCAGCAAAACATCGATAGACTATTTTTAGTTGGCGGTTTTTCTCAGTTTTTATTAGTAGAAAAAACCATTAGAGATGCCCTGGGTATGTCTGCGGATGACGAGCGATTTGACCGCAATTTTAATATTACTAATAGTGCTTATGCTATTTCTTACGGTGCTTGTTTAATTGCCAATAATTTAGTCGATCCGACGGAAAAATATCTGCATACTTTAGGCATTGTGGTGGATACCATTAATTCGGAAGCGGAACGAGAGGAGCGATATATTACCTTGGTGCAAGGGGGCAGAAATTTAGCCGAATTAGCTCAACCCCAATTTGCGGATATTCCTCCTTTGTTTACTTTCCACGATGAACCTTTGACCTTGACTCTGTGGGTCGATCCTCAGTCTAAAGGTAATCGTTTTAAAGAAATGTTGCCGGATCTGGTCAAACTACCCAGCCACGATCCTAACGATCCGTGGCGAGTGGGCATGAGGGTCGATCGCTCCCAAATTTCTTATTTGGTGATTTCCGATCTGTTGGGGAAAAAACGGGTGGAGTATGAGTTAGGCAATGCGATCGCGAAAATGTTTCCTGGTTTTGTTTTAATTGAACAGTCCGATCCGTCATAGCGTAATATATGACTGCTTAATTTTTAGCTAATTTTTAGCTAATTTTTAGCTAATTTTGAGTTAAATCGCCATTTTTTGCGGGAGAATCCCCGTCTCTGCGATCGTTATGATATTTCACAAATATTTACAATCTTGTCAGCGATCGCTCTATTATGTTTTTTTTGTAATTTTTTTTAATAAAACGTAACACAAATTGTATAAAATCAATCACTTTCAAAAATCGATCTGTGTTTTAAATAAAGAAACCTTACACTAAAAGTGAAATATCAATGGAACCCCTAAACAGTTCATCTTCCTCATGTCGCAACTGTCGGCATTATCAGCCAGAAGGACGGCGCGGTGGCCATTGTCATCAATTGGGTGTTCCGGTACAAGGTAGCTGGAATGCTTGCTCTCTGCTTTGTTTAGCCTTCACTCCTTCCTGGAACAATCTCCAGGAAATTATGACTTGGCAGCAAGGTAGTCCAAAAGCTAACCCGAAACCAATGGAAACACAACCCGCTAACAGATATAGCAATATCGGCAAATAAGTAGGTGATTTACAGATAATTTTTATCGATGTCTAGTCTCCGCGATCGCCATTGATGTATGCTAAAAAAGCAGATTGACTGATTGGACAACATGGCTGGGCGGCAAAACCTACAACAAAATCTCGATCGGATTACAAAATTAATAGAACAAATTCAACATCAAATTATGCATCAGGATGAAGAGACGTTATCCATTACGTCTCTTCATCAGTTTGAAACCATTGAGTTACCGTTTGAGTTGATCCAAGCAACCATAAAATTTTGTGGGTCGGTTTTTGCCCCAGAAAGTTTAGGTGAAATTGCCACTAACGACGAGGAAAGTATTAATGCTTGGGCGATCGCACTGATGCAAACACTCCAGAGTCAATTGATTTTGCTGGATGCTTGGCAACCACGGTTGACGACGTTACCATTACCAGAAGCCCTCCAGCAAAAAATTCGCGATCGCGCCACTCAGTTACAAGAAATTAGCCAACAAAAATCAGAATTATTCCAATCTACGGCTACCTTATTTTCGCAAGAAGCAGAACTGCGTCAAGGGGCTGAAGCATTACAACAGTTAAAGAAAAAAGCTCAACTATTAAAACGGATTAAAGCTGAGTTACAAACCACCGATTTAAATGCCCTCCGCGATCGAATATCTCGTCAATTTATGGCGATCGCCCCCCAACGGGAGGAGTTAGAAAATCTCCAACAACAAAAAGCTGAATTAGATCGTGAATTAACTTGTGTCCAACAACAGCGAAACAATCTAGAATCACAGATTACTTATTTACAGCAACGGCAACAGCGCCAGGAAACTGCGACGAGTCAAAGCGCACAACAACTGATCGCCTTAACCACTGCGGAAAAAGAACGCTTGAGTCAAGAGTTAAATATTTTATTAACGGACTTATCCAACCAACAGGAAGCATATCAACAAATTCAACAGCAATTAGCCACGGCGATCGCCGAGTCAAATCGCTATCAACAAGAAACTGATAAGCTGCGGCAGTATTTACAGCAACATTATCAAGCCAATCAAGAAATTGCCCAAAATTTGCCTGTAAATCAGCCGAAAATCGAGCAAATTGTGAAAAATATTGAACAAAATTTAGCCGAATTAGACCAAGAATTAGCGCAAGTTTTGCAGCAGCAGGCAGAGTCAAACCAGAAAACAATTTTCACTTTTAGTTAACCGATATATAGCACTTGTCAGAGTTATAATGTTCGCTTCACGGAGCGAACCTCCTGGCTGACTTATATTAGATTGTAGCGATTTAACCGCGATTTAATTCGGCGCGATCGCTCCTTAAGTAGGTATCGAGAGATCGTGGATCCGGGGTCAGCTTTTCCCAAATTGCCAGTGCAGCAGAATTTAGGGATCGGAGATAAGACTGAGGTAATTCATTCTATCGGCTGTCTAGGATATTTATGTTAAGAAAGATGAAAATTAGCGATCGCTTCACCCAATCGGAAAATTATGGTTCATACTGGAACTAGGGAAAAATGTGATTAAGTGAATGAGTGGCTATCAGTAGCAGCGGTAAAAGTAATGAGTCCCCCGGAACTAGAAGCGGCAATTCAAAGGTACGAGGCAGCGATCGCTTCGATCCAGCAGACGATCCAAACAATAGCGATCGCCAGAGCAAAAATTGTCCAAGATCGCGTTTTTAATCACCTGGTTAAAACCACGACTCGTGATGCGCTGAATTATCAAACAAGTAAGCTTGATTTGCAGCAAGTCACCCTCCAAGCAACTCAGCAGGTGATGAGCGAAAAGTCCTTAGAAGCGATCGCTGGTAAAATCATCAATCTGGCTTTTAATCCTGATGCCAACGATGTAGAAATACCCAATTTTGGCTCTCTACAATGGCATCAAGAAATTGACAAAGCGATCGATACTGCTGCCCAAGGTTTCCTCCAAGAGTTAAGCCAAGAGTTAACCGATGAACAGAGATTAGAAGTGCTGACCGCTCGTGATGGGGTACAATGGGCTTTAAGCCAAGAAACCCCTGTGTTCACCGGAAAACTACTGGAAAAACTCCATAGAGGCGATCGCTATTTAAAATCCCCACAATGGCAAACATTAATTAGTCTAATTAACTTAGATGAATGGCGGGAAATGTTCCATCCCCCCCAAAGTGCCTGGTGGTGGTATAGTCAACCCAAGCCTTCAAAACCTATCCCTAAAAGGTTCTCATTCTGGGATTGGCTGGACTTGCCTTGTGATTTGTTAACCTGGTTTTTCTTAACTGTTTCCTTTAGCTTCGTCGGAGACATGGCCGCCAAAGTTTTTTCCGGGGACTCCGATAATGTTTTGGGGATATTTGCCCTAGTTTCGCCAACCGTCTTGACTTTTTTCTCAGGCAAACAAGCCCTGACCCAAAAAGGCAAAGAAAATATTCAACTTTGGCTAGAAAGTTGGAAAATTCATAAAAAATATGTCCATGAAGTCAGTTTGGTGATTTCTGTACTTCTTTGTGGAAGTATTTGGATATTTTATAAGTTGCTAGTTCCGAACGTCGCTTATTACTGGGGGGAACATTATCAAAAAGCAGGAGAAATGAAGGCTGCCCAACAAAAATATGAATTAGCGGTGAATTTTCAATATACTCCGGCTTATCCACAACTCGCTAGGGTATTGGTCGAACAAGGAAAACCTGAATATGAGGCAGCGGAAAAAACTATTAGAGAAGGATTGCAAATTGCTCGGGCAAAAAAAGACCAGCCAAACTTAGAAGCTACCCTAGTAGTCTTAAATCAACTCGCCAGAGCATATAATCTGCAAAAAAATACCACGGATACTCTTCCTTTGGTTGCAGAGGGTTGGAACAATAGCGAAGAAGCCAGCGATGAAGTATTATATGATTTAAAAACTAATTGGGGTTGGGCTTTTTTTAATAAACAAAGTTACCAAAATGCGAGAAACTTACTATCAGACGCCAGAAAAATAGCTAACCAATCGGAAAAATTAAAAGAAAAGCCCGATCATCATTGTCTTTTAGCAATGACCTACAGAGAACTCAATAAAGATCCTGCGTATTTTAAATTGTATGGAGAAGAAGAAAAAGAATCTTGGTACAACTGTCAATCTTTCTCTAATTATTACACGCCAGAACAAGCTGAATGGATTCTCCAGGCAGAGCAATATTTGTCGGATTTAGATCAAATAGAAAAAGGAGCAAAATAATGTCACGTGGGAAAATTGTACATTGGACAGGTTCATTTAAAATAAAACGGAGTGGGCCGAATAGTTTTTTTGATTTTAATCCTAATATTCCCGACCACAAATTTTTGGGTTTTGGAGACAGCATAAAGGTTCCCAGAGGTGTGTATGTGACAGTCAAATGCCTCAATAACAGAGGTGAGGAAAATGGAAAGGAATTTGAAGTGACCGATCGACCAAACTGGGTTGTATCTCATTGGTGTTACCCTGATGTTTTTAGGACGGCGAGACATTTTACCGCTACTCAATTAAGAACTCCTGAAAAACTGGGAGAAATTGCTGAGTATCCGGTGGGGAAAAAATTTCAAATCAAACGGCATTCTTGGGCTGGGTTTAAAGATTATCACTCTACCTGGGGAACGGGACTTTATGAAGGAGATCAACTGAAAGTTCCGCCCGGAGTGACGGTGAAAGTCAGATTTGAGAATAGCCAGGAAGTCCAAGTGACTGATAATAATCAACCCTGGGATTTACTGGATAATTGGCAGAATCAGTGAGGTCTGCATAATTACTCATTGAAACTTTGATTACTGTTCAAGCTTGATGAGATTTAGGTCAAGGCGATCGCCTTTAAGAAGCATTAACCAACATTAGCTAAGATCACCAACCACTTGACAAAGGATCTAAACTATAGGGGACTGAGGAATCAACAGAATTAGTTAGTTTTTATCGCTCAATGACTTTAACGCAAGTTTGGGGTGCATTTCTGATTTTCACCGTCTGTCCCATATTGGGCGGACTACCCCTAATCTCTTGGATTACATGGGCCTTGACTCGGCGGAAATTGGCCGAATTGGGTACGGGCAATATTGGTGTATCAGCAGCCTTTTACCACGGCGGTAAATTGGCGGGAATTTTGGCGGTGATTTCCGAAGCCCTCAAAGGAATTGCGGCGGTTTTATTGGCGAGGCAATTTTTTCCCCAAAACCCAGAGTGGGAATTGGTGGCTTTAATTGCTTTGGTGATGGGTCGTTATTGGGTGGGCAAAGGCGCCGGAACCACCAATGTAGTTTGGGGGTTTGTGGTTCACGACTGGCGCATTGCTGGGTTGATTTTTTTGATTGCTGGGGTGAGTTTTACCATTTTGCGGGAACGCCAATGGGGACGGAATGGGGTGTTGATTCTCATGCCCACGATTACGGCACTATTATATTGGCAACAGTGGGAGCGAACTGGGTTAGCGGCTATTCTAAGTCTGTTGTTATTTTGGATTTATGCACAAATGCCCGATGATTTAGACCTCCCTCCAGAAGAAACTCACCGGGAGTCGGAGAAAATGTTTCGCTTTTTTCAGGGCGATCGCGCCTGCAAAACTCTTTCCCAACCCCTAGATCCGGCAAAAGTCGGTCAAAAAGCGGCGACCCTCTCCCAACTGAAACGCTGGGGATATCCGGTGCCCCCAGGATGGGTTCTGCTGCCCGGAGATGACCCGGAAGCCTTAATCAAAACCCTGAACCCTAGCCCCAAGTCTCCCCTCATTGTCCGGTCTTCCGGCATTAATGAAGATTTAGATACTGCTTCGGCAGCGGGCCAATATGCCAGTATTTCCAACATTTGCGATCGCGAGCAATTGCAGCAAGGGATTACTGACTGTTTAAATTCTTACGATCGCCCTGGGGCAGTCAAATATCGCCAAGATCGAAACATTGGGGATGCTGCGATTCCCCCTGGCGGATCGCTTTCGCGAATCGCGGTGTTAATTCAGCCCCAAATTCGCGGCGTCTTTTCCGGGGTCGCTTTCAGCCGTGACCCGATCAACCGTCAGGGAGATGCCGTGATGATTGAAGCCTTACCGGGAGACTGTAGCCAAGTCGTCTCTGGGAAAAAAACCCCGGAACGCTATCAAGTTTTGGTCAGTACCGAAGCCACCGATCCGATCGATCCCACAAGCGATCGCGTTGCGGAGCAATATCGCCCGGAAAATATCAGAAATAGCAGTTGGAAACTTCCCCCAGACCTCAACCTGCCCGTCCAAGGCAAAGGGGATATTCCGGCGATCGTCATCGAACAAATCGCTTTTTTAGCCCGCCACATTGAAAACCGTTATCACGGCATTCCCCAGGACATCGAATGGACTTACGATGGCCAAAAATTTTGGATCTTGCAAAGTCGTCCCATCACCACCTTACTACCCATCTGGACGCGCAAAATTGCCGCCGAAGTCATCCCCGGAATCATTCATCCCCTCACTTGGTCAATTAATCGCCCCTTAACCTGTGGTGTTTGGGGCGAACTTTTTACCCTAGTCCTCCAAGACCAAGCCCAAGGTCTTAATTTTCCAGAAACCGCCACCTTACATTATGCTCGCGCTTATTTTAACGCCTCTTTATTAGGAGAAATTTTTCGCCGCATGGGTTTACCCCCGGAAAGCTTAGAATTTCTCACCAGAGGAGCTAAATTTAGTCAACCGCCCCTCACCGCCACCGTAAAAAATATTCCCGGTTTACTACGATTAATTAGTCGGGAAATCCAACTAGCTGATGACTTTTACCGAGCCTATAAAAATCGCTTTAAACCCGGATTAAATAAACTGGCAAAACAACGGGATCAAAGTTGGGATTTCACTGCCATAAAATTAACTCCCCAATCCCTAATTGAGCGAATTGATGCGATATTAGAATTGCTGTCCGATTGCACTTACTACAGCATTTTAGCCCCGTTGAGTTTTGCCTTCCGTCGGGCTTTGTTGCGAGTACCTGATACGGAACTAGACTATAGCCAAACTCCCGAAGTGGCGGCAGTGCGATCGCTGCAAGAACTTGCCAACAACACCCGGATGCTGCTGCCGAATTTGGATCGACTGCTGCCAGATTATCAAAACCAAGGCGGTGACTGTTCCCAACTATTTGCCACCTTAGCCGAAATTCCCGAAGGTCAAACGGTTTTCGATCAATTTGAACAATTCCTCAACCAGTACGGATATCTCAGCGAAGCCGCTACAGATATCGCCGTTCCTCGTTGGAAAGAAAACCCCAGTTTCTTAAGAAATTTATTCGCCCAACTGCTTTGTTCTGCTTCCCCAGTTCCTGCCAAACCGACTGCCCAAAAAGTCCAGACTCCACTCGTCCAAAAACGGCTGCAACTCAAAGGCAAGGTGACAGAAATTTATAGTAAATTTTTAGCGGAATTGCGCTGGAGTATCTTAGCCCTAGAAAAAATTTGGTTAAATGCCGAATTACTTGCTGAACCTGGAGATATCTTTTTCTTAGAATTATCAGAAATTCGGCAACTGGTGACGGTGGATTTAGGGAACCTTTCCCAAAATCCCGAACAAATCGAACAAGTCATCGACCCTCTGTATGATTTAATCGCCGCCCGTCGAGATCAACGGCAACAAGATGCCGAAATTACCTCAGTTCCCCCCGTGGTTTATGGCAATTCCCCGCCCACAAATACAAATCCATCCGCTTACCTGCCAACTTCCGCAGCCCAAATTCAAGGAATTGGTGCCAGTCCAGGGGTGATTCAAGGTCGGATCAAAATTATGAAAACCTTGCAATTATCTGCCAATATTAACCGAGAAACTATTGTGGTTGTGCCTTACACTGATGCCGGTTGGGCCCCTTTGCTGGCTAGGGCTGGGGGTCTCATTGCTGAAGTCGGCGGTCAACTCTCTCATGGGGCGATCGTTGCCCGTGAATATGGAATTCCCGCCGTAATGGATATTCACGATGCCACCCATATTTTCCGCGACGGTGATTTAGTCCGAATTGATGGCGGGCGCGGAATTGTAGAATTCATGTAACCCTGTTTCCCATTAAAAATGCAACAGTTAGGACTTACGCATAAACGCTATTCGTAGGGTGTGAAAGCGCAAAGCGTAACGCACCAAGACACTAGATATAGAGTCGTTGCGTAAGTCCTAAACAGTAAAGAGCATTGGTTTACTTGGGCGCGGGGGCGAAGCATTCCGGGATATAGGTTAATATCTTGATCCGATGCGATCTGCCGGAATGCTTCGCCCCTACTGTTGGATGAATTTTTGGAAACGGTATAAGTATAGTGTTTTCAAATAAAAATGATACATTATTCTGTAGGTTGGGTTGAGGAACGAAACCCAACATTAGAATCCTTACAGGAAATAAACCGGGTTTTTTCACATATAGCGATCTCCAATAGCTGTATCAATCTTAATTGAAATAACTATATTGATTGATTGCCAATGATTCCTCATTTCTGAGTTAAATTGCATATCAGTTATTTGCTTTAAGTAAATAACTAACAACAAATAACCAACAACAAATAACAAGCAACAACCAACAACCAACAAACAACAAATAGTGAAAATATCACTAAATTTATGGATTCCATCAGAAATATTCATCCGTAAATTTACGCACTTATCATGCGATAAATAAGGGTTAAAATAAGAAAATTCACTGAATCAAGTGGCTTGCCGAAAAAGTTTTGATCGATAGGTCGCAAAATGTCAGCAATCTGCTATAATTGAACAATACTAAAAACTAATTACAGATTAAGACCGATCCGGTTTTTACTTTTATTTGACCAGAGCCAACATTGATACCAAGCCCTGATGTAATCTCAAAAACTAAGATATAGCTTTTTCATTTAATATCGATACACCAGGAAATAACCCAACCTAATACTGCATGACTATTTGGGAACCATAAATCTCGCGAATATTAATAATTGTTTGGGATTACTTCAAGACATGGAGAAATTCTCACAATGAAAAAACTTAACCCTCCATGAAACCCATGAACAGACAAACATCAGGTGACGAAAAAACTAAACCGAAAAGGATAAATCCTTTGCTTAAAGAAACCATCAAGGTGTTGCTGATTGACGATCAGCCAATTGTGGCTGAAGCCGTTCGGCGGATGATTAATTATCAACCAGAAATTAGTTTTTATTACTGTGAAGATGCCACTCAAGCGTTACAGATGGCAATGAACTTAAATCCGACGGTGATTCTCCAGGATTTAGTTATGCCTGAAATTGATGGGTTAATGTTACTGCGATTTTTCCGCGCTAATCCCGCAACTCGCGAACTTCCCATTATCGTGCTGTCTATTTATGAAGATCCCAAATTGAAAGCACAGGCATTTGCTAATGGGGCAAATGATTATCTGGTGAAACTCCCCGATCCGATCGAACTGATTGCCAGATTGCGCTATCATTCCAATGCTTATATTAATTTACTGAAACGCCATGAAGCCGAACTGACTCAGGAATATAACAAAGAGTTAGAAAGGCGGGTAGAAGAACGTACCGCTGAGTTGCGACAAGCCCTTGAACATCTCCAGCGCACTCAAACTCAACTGATTCAAAGTGAAAAAATGTCTTCTTTGGGTCAACTGGTGGCGGGTGTTGCCCACGAAATTAACAATCCAGTTAATTTTATTGCCGGTAACATTAGCTATGCCAATCAGTATGCCAAACAATTATTGGAACTGATTGCCCTTTATCAGAAACATTGTCCTGAAGAGGTAGATGAAATTACGGCATTTCAAGAAGAAATCGATATTGAATTTATCCGCCAAGATTTACCTAAGTTGATCTCGTCAATGTATATGGGAACGGAAAGGATCCGGGAGATTGTCCTGAATTTGCGTAATTTCTCCCGTCTGGATGAGTCAGATATTAAAGAGGTGGATATTCACGAGGGCATCGACAGCACTCTGGTGATTCTGAAACATCGGTTCAAGGCGAATAATATTCAGTCGATCAAAAACTATGGCAATTTACCCCACGTCGAATGCTATGCGGGGACTTTGAATCAGGTATTTATGAATTTGCTGGCTAATGCGATCGATGCTTTAGACCCGGATCAAAACCATCAGTCAACGGTTGAAGGGGAACGGCCACCCGGTCGGATCGAGATTCAGACGGAAGTGATTAATGGCGATCGCATCTTAATCTCGATTAAGGATAACGGTCAGGGAATTCCCGCCGAATTGCAACAAAGAATTTTTGACCCATTTTTTACCACGAAACCAGTAGGAAAAGGCACAGGTTTAGGGTTATCCATTAGCTATCAAATTGTGGTACAGAAACATCGCGGTTCCCTAATATGCAAATCAGAACCAGGGCAAGGTACAACATTTTATATTGAAATTCCGGTGCGGCAACCAAAAATCTCGAAAATTTCTGCGGAAAAACATCATGTCACCGTTGATAAATTGGCAGCTTATCCCGCAATTGCTTAAGGGATATTTACTGGTCAGCCTTTAGGGATCGGCGATCGCGGATATGCGATCGCATAAGTAGATGAACATAATTATGTTCATCTACTTATATTATCTGGGGTTTAAATCGCTTTCTATGAATCTGCAAACCTTTTCATATTCATAGACTAATATTTAAAAAGATTTAAACATAAAAAGAATAATCAAAACCAGAAAATATTAAAACTTTATAACGATTCAGCGGCATGGATAATTTTTGCTGTTAGGCTACTAAATCAGGCAGAATCAAAGAATTGCTCTTCAAATTATTGCCGATCTAATCGTTATCAGCCAAAGCAATCAGAGAAATTTTGGCTCGCTCCTATAGAAAGATGAAAGGGCAATTTCACCAAAATCTGCCAAATAGTTCCAGTAGTTTTCGTGAATAAATTGTTCAGGAAGTTTATGGCACCAATAAATTCGCTTCCTAATTTTAAGTTACCTCCAGAACTGATCGATATTCTCCAATCCTGTCCCAGCTTTACCTTTGCCTCAAACGTGGAGGAACTGATCGACTTGGCGGTTCGGGATGCCCAGTCCAATACCTCAATGCCCGGTTATCACGAAGTAGCATACGAAATTCCCGGTCGGGGCAAAGTAGTTGAAGCGGTGGTATGCAAAGTTAAAAATGGTATCTGCGCTAACTATACCGAGCCCTATATGCGACGGCGCGATCCCGATTGCATGGTGATTGGTGACGACCAACCCACCAATAAAAAGACCTTTGATTCCCGGTATGGCTCTGATTTTGACACCCTGCGATCGCAGACTTTTGAATGGCTGAAAACCCAGGAACTGGCCTTATTTGTATTCGTGGCTGGGGTTCAAGGCAAAGGCCCAGAGATCGTAGTTGTGGCACCAGCCAATGCCGGATTTTTTGCTTTTGGACTATCCTTGCTCCAAGGAATTCACGACCCAGCCAGCTTAGGTCCAGAATTTTCCCTAGGCGGGGTCATCTATGTGGCTCCGCCTTTCCGCCATACAGTCTTTGGCGGCAAACAAGTGGTAGTCCACAATCGTTGTCCTGGTTTGCACGAAATTTTCAGCTACAACCTCTATCCTGGGCCGAGTGCCAAAAAAGGGATTTACGGCATTCTGTTAACTTTGGGCGAACAAGAAAACTGGATTACCGCTCACGCTTCCACCGTTAGAGTCGTCACTCCCTACGATAATCACATCACCTTGATGCATGAAGGGGCAAGTGGCGGCGGTAAAAGCGAAATGCTGGAGCAAATTCACCGCCGGTTTGACGGTAGCCTCCTGCTGGGGAAAAATATCACCACTGGAGACGAGCGCACCTTAATCTTGCCCAGAGGCTGCGAATTGCATCCTGTCACCGATGACATGGCATTGTGCCATCCCAGTCTCCGCAGACCGGAAAATCAAGATAAGCTGGCGGTGATGGATGCAGAAAATGCCTGGTTTGTTCGCCTGAACCATATCACTCGCTACGGCACAGACCCCGCCCTGGAAGAATTGACCATCCATCCCCCGCAACCCCTGCTATTCCTGAATGTTGATGCGCCTCCTCATAGCACTGCCCTGATTTGGGATCATATTGAGGACGCACCGGGTCAACCTTGCCCCAACCCCCGTGTGGTGATTCCGCGAGCAATTATCCCGCAAGTGGTGAACCGCCCCGTAAGTGTGGATATTCGCAGTTTTGGGGTACGCACTCCTCCCTGTACTAAGGAATTGCCCAGTTATGGAATTATCGGTTTACTGCATTTTCTGCCACCAGCCCTAGCTTGGCTGTGGCGACTGGTTGCCCCTCGCGGCTACGCTAACCCCAGCATCGTGCAAAAAGAAGGGATGACTTCGGAGGGGGTCGGTTCTTATTGGCCTTTTGCCACGGGTCGGCGGGTGATTCAAGCGAATTTAATTCTGCAACAAATTGTTTCTACTCCTAAAGTGCGTTATGTTTTATGTCCCAATCAGCATATTGGGGCTTGGGAAGTGGGCTTTATGCCTCAGTGGATCGCACGGGAATATCTCGCTCGTCGTGGTGGCGCTCGAATTAGTCGCGAGCAAGCGGTGGCTTCTCGTTGTTCCCTGCTGGGCTATACTCTGCGATCGATGATTGTGGAAGGCCAAACTATTGGTAATTGGTTTTTTCGGGTCAATTTACAGCCGGAGGTCGGGGATGAAGCTTTCGATCGCGGTGCAGAAATTCTCAAGGAATTTTTTGACCAGCAAATTAAGCAGTTTCTCGAACCGGATCTTGACCCCGTAGGTCGAGAGATTATCGATTGCTGTTTATCTAATGGCACCCTGCAAGATTATGAACGCTTGATTCCTTATCCCGTGGTGGTGAACGAAAGTTAAAAATTCAGCGATCGACAGCGATCGGCAGCAGAGGAGCAGAGGAGCAGAGGAGCAGAGGAGCAGAGGAGCAGAGGAGCAGAGGAGCAGGGGAGCGGGAGTGCCCGCCATCAGCGGGGGAAAACAATTAACAATTGACAATTGACAATTAAACAGATAGATTATCAATTATCAATTATCAATTATCAATTATCAATTATCAATTATCAATTATTCCCTCTGCCCCTCCGCTCCGGAAGCTCGTTGGCGGCCCCTCCGCCTCACTCTAGTTTTTCCAAAGTTTCCCGCACGTCAACTAGGTGGTTGTTAAACACTTCCAAGGCGGCATCTAGCACTTTAAAAATCGCCAAATCGCGGATTGAGTAAAACACCTGGTTGCCTTGCTTGCGAGCGATCACCAAGTTACTGCGACGCAATACCGTCAGTTGATGAGAAACCGAAGAGGCTTCCAACTCCAGATAGTGAGCAATATCATTGACGCTTTTTTCTCCTGTACGCAGGGTATCCAGAATTTGAATGCGGATCGGATTAGAAAGCACCTTGAAAAAATCTGCCTTAAAGTAACTTGCTGGAAAACGCATTTGAATATTTTAGGGTGTTATTTTTTTATTTTTATCGGACTGCCGCACTCATGTAATGCGGGGCTTTTTCTCGGAGAAGAGCCCCGACAAAATCCTAGATAGAAAATAGCGGCGCAAGTCTTACTGTATAACGCTGAGAAGTGCTATAAACGTTGATGAATTGTTAATCTGTGCCAATGTTTGGGGAAGGCTTGGCGACCAATTACTTCAACGGCTGTTTGATAGTGAGTAAAGGCTTGCGATAGATTGGCTGCCCGATCGCCCATCAGCCTTTCTGCATAAGCAAATGCTAGATTGTTGTGAATTTGTCCCCAGGGTTGAGAAAATTTTTCTGACTCTAGTAGATGTAACGCTGTTTCACCACAGGCGATCGCTACTTCTCGGCGGTACACTTTTTGCCCATCGGACAATTTCCAGATTAAACCGCCAAAATCGACCAAAACCGAAGCAAAGGTAAATTGCTGATGCTGAGAAAGACTCCCAGGGGCTTGAGTAGACAGCCATTGTTGTAAATGATTCGGTAAAGATTTGATTATTTCTAAATTCTCCGCTAAGAATATGGAGACTTTTTGGGGTTCCACCTGATACGGAAATATCACCGATAAAATTTCCGTTAACAATGCGGCAAGTATTGGGGCTTGTTTTTGGCGGGTTTCCAGGGTTTGCGCCACCAAAGCCCCACTTTTATGACTGAGTTGTTCCCAGTTTTCCGATAACTCTAGAGGGCCGATCTCTGGTGGATGGAATTTAACTCGCTGGTGCGATCGCCCATGAGAAAGCGTTGAAAATCGTTCTTCCTGCATAATTTAAGCTCTTGCGATCAAATTTTGTTTGTATATGTAGAACTTGGCTGCATTGGCTGCATATTGATGGTTGCGGCAATCCCAAGGCTATTTGTGCTCTAAAACTATGGTGTCTCATTTGCGAAGTTCTCCTGGTAAGGATTTTTACCAGAGTGAGTCAATTACACCATCAGACCCTAACTTTGTGATTAAACGCTGACTTGTTTCCCCGATCGCGAAATCACTATCGCTTGCGACACTGGTATGGGCGATCGATTGCCCCCATCACGTTGGATCCGATCCCATTAGCATCCTTTGATCCTGGGTTTTGCGCCCCGAATTTGCTATGACTTGCCAATGGGCGATGGTTTCTGAGAAACTAGCGAATATCATTTTCAGGAGAAGTCAGATTATGGCAGCAAATAACGAAGCTTCTTGGGAGTTGGGACACGATCTGTATGTGCCAATTTTGTATCAAGGTTCATTAGCAGGGTTTTGCAGCCCTGAATATTCTGAAGAAATCATAGAAATTTTGAATCAAGAAGAAAGACTTCGCAAAGCTTTACGGATCGCTTGTTTAGATTTGTTGCGTCAAGCTGGGGCAGATTCCAGTAAAGTCGATGCGCTGATGAAAAAGTATCTGAGTCTGGCTGAACGGCCTAAGTTTGGCCCAAGAGCGATCGCCTTTCTCTTGCGGGAAAGACAACAAGATTTACAGGTCAGTACCCAAGAATTTGTCAAATTTTGCGATACTTTCAAACTCTCTCCCAAGCAACTCCAAAGTATTTTTGCCGGAAAATCCATCGAGCCAAGTTTAATTTCCCCAATTGCGAGAATTTTAGGCAAAACTAATGCCGAAGTGGAAGAAGTTCTTTATGGAACACCAGACTCATAGTCGGCGCTATCTTGGTAATGGCTGGTAAAAAATAATATTATAAAAATATAGCCTAAAAATCAATCATGGGCTATTATTTTCTGGCTTTTCCTGTTTTTTCTCATTATTTTCGTTAGTTAAATAATCTTCATTTTTTATAATAAGGTGAAGCAATCCGAGCGATAAATAATATTAATTATTTCATATATAGAAACAAATAAAAGTATTAGTTGTTTTATGATTTTTTTGTGATTTATTCTGGGGATGAATCTTGTAAGTAATTTCAAGACTCATCCCCAGAATCACGCCAACTAAAAAGATTGGCGATCGCTCTCGATCGCCAATCTTAGAAATCTATTTGTTGTCTAGGGTAGTTTTAGCTTGGTAATAAACTTGTCCGCCCTGATTGGGGACAAAATGACAAGTTTTGTAAGCACGCCAGAAAGCCTCAAAGACTGACCGCTCGGATTTACGGTAGTAATCTCCTAAAATCGGTTTAATGGCCTCAGTAGCCGCTTTGATATGGTAGTGAGGAATGCTCAAGAAAATATGATGGACGACGTGGGTGCCAATATTATGGTGGATATTGTTGATCAACCCATAATCATGGTCAACGGTGGAAAGCGCACCTTTGAGAAAATACCAGTCATCACCGCGATACCAGGGGATGTCAGGATCCGTATGATGCAGAAAGGTGACGAAATCCAGCCACATCACGAAGACAATATAAGGGCCGAGGTAGTATTTCACCAGCCACATAAAGCCCCATTGATAGGTGAGGAAACCTAATAAGCCAACCATCAGACTCCAGCAGATGGTGCTAGTAATCACATCCCATTTTTCCGAGGGCTTAAATAGGGGACTACCGGGCATAAAATGAGATCCACCTGGTCTTTCCGGCGAACGTTTAAATAAGTAAAGGGGATAGACCAGGAGTAAAGCCCACTCGAAGCGCAAGAATTTTTCATACCAGAGCATTTGCTCGTAGGTAGATTGTTTGACCGGATACCAGCTTTCATCGGTGTCCAGGTTGCCGGTGTTTTGGTGATGAGTCCGGTGACTGATTCTCCAGCCGTGGAAAGGCACGAGGATGGGGGTATGGGAAAGATGACCGAAGAGGTCATTGACCCATTTATGGCGAGAAAATGAACGATGTCCGCAGTCGTGTCCCACCACGAATAATGCCCAGAACATGGTGCCTTGCATGAACCAGAAGACTGGCCAGAAGAACCAGGAGTCTAGGGTATGCGCGATCGCATATAGTCCCGCGATGATCCCTATATCCAGAAAAAAGTATGAGAGCGATCGCCCTGTCGAAGGTTGAAAGCATTCTGCGGGAATCGCTGCCTTTAACTGTTGTAAAGTAAATGGCGGATTGGACGTTGTTTTTGAAACTTCCTCTGTGCGAGGCAGGTTGAACTCGAGAGTGTTTACTTGCACTTGAATTTTGTTGTAAGTAGAAATGAAATGACAGAATTGATTTTGCCTTCACATAGCTTTACAGGTAGTGGGTTATAAAGTCAAGCGTTGGTTGTTGGTTGTTGGTTGTTGGTTGTTGGTTGTTGGTTGTTGGTTGTTGGTGGTTGGTGGTTGGTGGTTGGTGGTTGGTGGTTTGCCCCTCCGCACCTCCGCCGATGGCGGGCCCCCTGCCCCCTGCCCCTCCGCCGATGGCGGGCACCCCTGCCCCTCCGCTCCCCCGCTCCCCTGCCCCTCCGCTCCCCCCCCCACACCCTACACCCTACACCCTACACCCCCACACCCCGATCGCACATTAAGTCAAAATTGCCCCACCCATCAGCCGTTGATAGCGCTGGTCTAACTCCAGCTTTAACAGCGACCAGCGAGTTAAATGGGGATCTTTTTCGATCGTTTTTTCCGCCGCATCCCGCGCCAAAACCAACACATCCTGGTCTTCGGACAAACTAGCCAGGGCAAAGTCCGGTAAACCAGATTGTTTGGTGCCCAAAACTTGACCAGGCCCGCGCAAGCGCATATCCATTTCCGCAATTAAAAAGCCATCCTGAGACTGGGCCATCACATTTAAGCGTTGTTTGGCGTCATCGGTGGCTTTAGCATGGGTCATTAACAAACAATAAGACGAGGCTGCCCCCCGACCAACCCGTCCGCGTAGCTGGTGTAGTTGAGATAGGCCAAAGCGTTCGGCATTTTCAATCAGCATAACCGTAGCGTTGGGGATATCGACTCCCACTTCCACCACGGTGGTGGAGACTAAAATTTGGGTTTCTCTTTCCCGAAATTGATTAATCGCTGCTTCTTTTTCGGCGGAAGTCATCCGGCCATGTAGTAATCCCACTTTGAATTCTGGATAAATCACTTCCTGAAGTCGCTGATATTCTTCGATCGCCGATTTCAAGTCGATTTTTTCCGATTCTTCAATTAATGGCAACACTACATAAGCTTGTCGCCCCTGGACAATTTCTCGCCGAATCAAATCATAAGCTTCGTGGCGGTTTTTCCCTGATAGGACTGTGGTTTGAATCGCTTTGCGTCCGGGGGGCAATTCATCAATTTGGCTGACATCTAAATCCCCATGTAAGGTTAGGGCAAGAGTCCGAGGAATGGGGGTAGCGGTCATGGTCAGGACATGAGCAATTCCATCGACTCCTTTTTGTTGTAATAGCGCCCGCTGTTGCACCCCAAACCGATGTTGTTCGTCGATCGCAATCAATCCTAAGCGGTGGAAGTTTACCGAATCTTGGATCAGGGCGTGGGTTCCCACAATCACGGGTAATTCCCCGGTTTCCAGTTGAGCGTAAATTTGTTTCCTTTTGGCGGCTTTGGTGGAACCCGTGAGCAGTTCTACGGGCAAATGCAGTAAATTGAACCATTCAACGATTTTTTTATAATGTTGTTCCGCTAAGACTTCCGTGGGGGCCATGATTGCGGTTTGATAGCCGGATTGAATGGCGGCTAACATGGCGACGACGGCGACCACGGTTTTCCCAGACCCCACATCCCCTTGAACTAAGCGGTTCATCGGTTCGGGTTTTGCTAAGTCGCCGAAAATCTCGTTGATGACTCGCTGTTGGGCTTTGGTGAGTTTAAAGGGCAGCAGCCGATAAAATTTGTCAATCAATTCCCCTTTGGGTTCTAAGATGCCGGTGGTGGCCGATTGTTTGGCCGCTTGACGGCGGTTGAGTAGTCCCAGTTGGAGATAGAAGAATTCATCAAAGACCAAACGGCGCCGGGCTTCCGTAAGGATATGGCGATCGGGGGGAAAATGGATGTTGGCGATCGCTTCTGGTAAATCGATTAACCCGTACTTTTTCTTCAGCCAGGGGGGTAAGGGGTCTTGTAAAAGTTCCGCCATGGGCAAAATTTTCAGCGCCGCCCGCCGCACTACATCAGCGGTGACTCCCTCGGTGAGAGCATAAACTGGGACGACTCGACCAACGGTGGTGGAGTCCAATTCCCCACCGATCCGATCCAGCACTTCCAATTGGGGATTATCTAGGGTGGTGCCATATTTACTTTTTTTCACTAGGCCCGAAGCGGCTACCATTGCCCCAACGGGGTAAAGCTGTTTTTGTTGTTCTTGCCAGCCACGAGAACTCATCCGACCGGCAAAAAAACGACTCAGTTTAATTTCCCCAGTCTGGTCTTTAAGCACAATGTCCAGGATGCTTAATTTTTTATTCCGAGGACTGGTAAAACAATTACACCGTTTCACCCTACCCAAAATCGTCACGGTTTCACCGGCTTCTAATTCTTCGATCGGCACTTGACGGGCGTAGTCAATATGATCCCTTGGGTAATAAAATAGGAGGTCGCGCACCGTATAAAGTCCCAATCTGGCAAGGCGATCGCCGGTTTTGTCTCCCAGTCCCGGCACCGAAATCAATCCTTGATCCAGAGAAATGAGGCGCGAACTCTTGGCGGCGGATTTTTGCCCGGACTGGGTTAATTGCCCGCCATTATACGTCGGATTAGACGCCACCATATTTTGATTTTTATCTAGATTTTTATTTTGATTTTTATCTAGATTTTTATCTAGATTTTTCTGAGAAGTTTTATCGGGATTTTTATCTAGATTTTTATCGGGATTCTTATCTAGATTTTTACTGCCGTTTAATCTCACGAATTGATGGGAACTTTTCGATGCCTTAGATGCATGATTTTCTGCCCCAGAATTCCCCTGGTGCGATCGCTCCTGGTTATATTTTGAATCTGGTTGACAAGTGAGCGATTGCTGCATTTGTAACAAAAACATTTGTGTTTGGGCAATTAAGGTTTTTCGCTGTTCATAATTTAACTTAGGATAGGCAGCAAACTGACTGGCTAAACTATGCCATATTTGGCGATCGGCAGCCCCCAATCCCGCTGGACTATCTTTTAAACTCAAATGCAAAAACTCGCTAAAACGGTACTGATGACCCATCAAGTCTTGAAAGCCTTTTTCCGCTTCAATGGACAAGGCTTTTTGTAATCTAATCCAATCTGGTAATTCTGTAATCACGGCTTATCCCCTAATCTTCAAACCAACTCGATCTCCAAGCATCTTCTGCTTCGGCAATCATGCGCTCTTGTTGTTTCTTTTCATACTCCTTTAAAAGATTATCTAACCGATGAGAAAGTTCGCGGATTTGATTGCGTCTGGCCATCAATAACGGATCGGCAAATTCAATATCAGACAAACGCAAATATATTTTTAAAAGACTCATCGTTTCTAGGGATTTCTGTTCTCGACTCCTGGGCTTTCCCGATTCAGAATCATCGCCAATTTCTATAGTGACATTGGCCAAATTGGGCAAGTTTCCCGTTGGTTCAGGAAACCGAGAATTTTTCAACCCAATTCCTAACAAAATATCTGGTATTTCCGGTAAATTTTTCGGTAAAATTTTATACGATTGTAAATCTTTATTCGTCTTCCGGGAAACCGTTCTTAAAATTTCTTGAATCCCTTGTTCTAAGGTTTTATGCCACTGAGAAACGCGGTGGGGAGTTTTTAACAATACACCAGCTTCGAGAGGTTCTACCCCTGGGAGGTTTAAACTTAAAGTCCTTGGGTCTATTTCTTTCTCTGCCTCTAGTTCTGCCTCTGACTCAGTTTCATCTAAAAAGTCTTCTAAATAATCTAAATCATCTTCTAAATCATCGTCTATGTCATCGTCTAAATCATCGTCTAAATCATCGTCTAAATCATCGTCTAAATCATCTTCTAAATCATCTTCTAAATCATCTTCCATGTCATCGAGTTCGATTCTATTCGCTAAATCAGCTTGGAATCTTAAAGTTAAATTAAGTAAAATCGACAAATCCCGAATGGCATTCAGAGCATTTTGCCGAATTGCTGATTGTAACTCCTGTCTTTCTTTAAAAGATAAACTTAAAAAAGCTTCGGGATATCCTTGAGTACATAGATAATAACTGGCTAAAATTAGTTGTTTTTTAACCGCCGATCCCAAACATTTTAAGTAATTCAAGAAAGTATGTTGCAATTCATTGGCTAAAGCTTGTGAAGATTGTTCGATCGCAGCTAATTGTTTCTCAACTTGTTTAAGGCTATTGGACATATTTTCCCGGTTTTTTTTCGACATTTAAAGAATTTAATCACCGAAAAAGTAAAAGGTAAAAGAAACAGAAATCCTGCTTTTCTTTTACCTTTCATCGCTTAAATCATTACCCTGATGGGGTTATTTATTTCCACCTGTTTGAGCGGCCACTTCCTCCGCAAAGTTTTTCTCTTCTTTCTCAATGCCTTCACCCAAGACAAAGCGGACAAACCGACGGACTTGGATATTTTCACCGAGTTGAGCAATGCTTTCTTTGACCAGTTCTTCTACAGTTTTATTCTGATCCCGAATATAGGGCTGATCCATTAAAGACAATTCTTTCAGGCGCTTTTCAATGCGACCTTGAACAATTTTTTCTTTAATATTTTCCGGTTTGCCACCCAGGTCATCCCGACCCATTTCGATGTCTTTTTCTTTCTGGGCGATCGCTTCGGGAATGTCCGCAACTTTGACATATTCCACATTCGGGCAAGCGGCAACTTGCATCGCAACATTGCGTACTAGGGCGTGGAACTCTTCCCGACGAGCAACGAAATCAGTTTCGCAGTTCACTTCCACTAAAACCCCAATGCGTCCCCCAGTGTGGATATAACTGTCTACAAGACCTTCGGCAGCTACCCGTCCGGCTTTTTTGTCTGCGGAAGTGATGCCTTTTTGTCGCAGCCATTCTGCCGCTTTCGCGGGATCGCCGTTATTTTCTTTAAGAGCTTTCTTGCAGTCCATCATGCCTGCGCCGGTTTTTTCGCGCAGTTCTTTTACTGCCTGTGCAGATATTTCCGCCATGTTGCCTTATTTTAGAAATTTATGGTTAGTTTGAACAGGGAAAATTGACGACTGATTTAATATTTTATCTCGTTAAACCAGTCAGTCAATGGTTAACTTATTAGTTAATTCATTTCCAGTGAAAATGAATTAATTTTCACCAGATTCATCGGATTCATCATCAGAATATTCAGACGAATCGTAATCATCTTCATACTCGTCTTCGTAGTCGTCTTCGTACTCATCATACTCTACTTGAGGAGCATCTCCGTGACGACCTTCGTAAATAGCATCAGCTAATTTACCCACAATTAATTTAATGGAGCGAATTGCATCATCATTTGCCGGAATATGAATATCCGCCAAGTCTGGGTCGCAATTGGTGTCCAGCAGCGCCACAATGGGAATATCTAATTTTTGGCATTCGAGTACGGCGTTGTATTCCCGACGTTGATCCACGATCACTACGATATCGGGGATTTTCCGCATATTCTTGATGCCGCCCAGATATTTTTGCAGTTTAGTTTTTTCCCGGCGCAGCATAGAAGCTTCTTTTTTGGGCCGCCGATCTAAGGCCCCGGTGTCTTCTAAGCTTTCTAATTCTTTGAGGCGCTGGGCACGGCGTTTGATGGTTTCCCAGTTGGTGAGCATTCCCCCCAACCACCGTTGGTTCACATAGTAGGAACCGCAACGGTTGGCTTCCGCTGCCACAATTCCTGCGGCTTGGCGTTTGGTGCCCACAAATAAAACTTTTTGGCCTTTTTCCGACGCATTCCGCATATATTCATAGGCTTCTTCCATTAACTCGGCAGTTTGCACCAAGTCAATGATATGCACTCCATTGCGATCGGTAAAAATATAAGGAGCCATTTTGGGGTTCCAGCGTCGGGTCTGGTGCCCAAAGTGTACCCCTGACTCTAGCATTTCGGCTAATGATACAACTGGCATGATCTTTGATTCTCCTCGTTCGGGTTTATCCTCCATCTGGGCGGATTTTCAAAATACTTCAGAATACTTCAAAACACTTCAAAATATTGATGAGTATTGAAAACACCCGAAACCCCAGATGTGCGATTTTTCACAACTTAACTAGGGTAGCACAAGATCATTAAAATTTTCGACTATTTTCCCAAAACTGCCAAAATTCTCCAAGGTTTAATCTCAAAAGTTTAATCCTGGATTGGTAATTAGTAATTGGGCGGATTTTGGGGCGGGGCTAATTCCGCATAAGCTTGATAAACCGCTTTGACGTTGTACCAGTTGAGAAATATGCGGGCAATTTCTAAGGCAAGTTGGGATTTTCCTCGGTTAATCATCCATTGTAAAAAACCAGATAAGGTGCGTTCGTTGACCATTCCCCCTAGGGAAAGGGTGCCCCAAAGAATGCGGTGCAACCAAGTCATTTGAATCATTAAACGGACTTCCCAAGTGGGATGTTTTTGGTAAAATATTACGCCCATTTTGCCTCGTTGAATTTCTCGGTCAATTAATCGGGGAATTTGGTCTAAGGCAAATGGGGGATGCCAGTGATAACCCACTGCTTCGGGGCATTTAATTAGTTTTAATCCGATTTTTTTCAGCCGGACTCCTAGTTCTAAGTCTTCCCAACCATAGAGGGAAAAAGTCTGGTCAAATAACCCCGCTTGTTCTAACCAATTTTTCGCGATCGCGACATTTCCCGTCGCAAAATAAGCGGCAGAAAAATCGGTGATTTTATAAGGTTCGCTGGTGGGATTTTCCAAGTTACAAGTATCGATCACTGCCCCATAGGTAAAGATGCGCGAATGGCCGATTTTTTCCTGGGCTTGTTGTAATGCCGTAGCATGGGCAAGGAGAAAGTTTTCGGTGACGACTAAATCACTATCGATAAAAATAATTGTATCCCCTTGGGCGGATTTAATCCCTAAATTTCTCGCTGCCGCTGGGCCTAAATGGGGTTGTTCTAACCAGCGGAGGTGAGGCAATTCTTCAGCGTGCGATCGCAGCCATTGAATTGTATCATCGGTCGAACCGTCATCAACAACGATGATTTCATAGCCGGAAATTGGAGAATTTATGGGGCGATTTGGGGGAATATTTTGCTGTTCTAAGGCTTTGAGGCACTTTGACAGAATCGGCAAACGATTGTAAGTAGGAATAATAATGGTAAAAAACACGGTTGACTCTATAGCAAATTGGGGACTTATAGTTATTTTACCCGAAATATAGGGATTGTCATAGTTATGAAGTACAAAAAAATTTGTCATTCCCGCGTTAGGCGGGAATCCAGCTTTTCGTAGGGTGTGTTAGGCGGCACAAATTAACAAATTTAACCAAAATGTGATTAACCCCGCCGCCGTAACGCACCATTTTTTCGATTGTTTGGTGCTATAATATAGTATAAAATATTATAGCATAATATTTTATTAAACCACAGAGACACAGAGGACACAGATAATTGTTATTTTATGCATTTCTTTGTGTTTTTGTGGTAAAAAGATAGTAGGTCGCGATTTATCCTCAATTAGTCAAGGGGAAGGCTACCAACATTTATTTGATTTACATTTTCAGATTAATAAATCACGATCGGGCGAAGCATGACCGGATTCAGATTAATATTTTCAACAATAATTTGTCTGCGGTCATGCTTCGCCCCTACAAAAATTTGTGGTAGATTCAATAGAAAATTGCTGTAATACTTTAAATATATTATACTTTAAGTGTAAAATAGTCTTTTATTCTCTAATATCTGGGGCATAATGGCCAAATTACCAGACCAAACTTTAACGACTATCTTTTACTTGCAGCGACGATTAGTAGAATTGATTGACGAAGCCAAAGCCGCTGAGTTTGCTATATTTGAACGGTTTGGCGAGAATGAGGCAACCCTGCCAGAATTAGATCAGATGCAAAGCAGCGTCGAAAGACTGAGAATGCCTTATTTGCGTCTGCATACCCTGGCGCTGGGGATAGCTGAATACCAGCCAATAGCAACCGATGCTATGCTGAATTTATTGGCTCACACTATTGAGCAGACTGAGGCATTAATCGCTGCTGTAGAGGCAAGCATTTCTGAAACTAAACAAAATTGGAATCTGCCATGAATCAACAAATACCCGACCCCAAAATCAGAGAGCAAAGTGTCGCTAGGTGGCGCGAAGTTAACCAACAAATCGATTTGCTCACACTTCAGCTTGATGAATTAATTGCGATCGTAGAAACTGGTCTGCGAGAGCAACGTTTGGCTAGACTTCAAGCTAAAAGTAAAAGTTCAACCGCAGAGACGATTAAAGGGTGACAAAGATTCGCCCCAACCCTCCTTAAAAACCTCACTTGGCTTTTTTTGTGCCGATCTTTCTCCGTGTTTCCCTGTGTCTCTGTGGTAAAAAAATATTGTTTGGTGCGTTACGGCGCTGAATTAAAGTTAACTATTTCAGGCAAAAATCACTCCAGCGCCTAACACACCCTACGGCGATTATTTCATCGGTGTAAATAATCCCAGGGAACAGATAATTTGCGAGGACTGAACGGCGGCATCTTGGTTAATTAAACAGAGGCGATCGCTTTTAAAAAGGCAAATGTTCGATCGCATTTAGCCATTCATCCAGTTCAGATCCTTGAGCAATTATCTCTAAATCTCTAACATACTGTCCAATTGTTCCTCCCATTTGATGTCCAAAAATCAAACCAGCAAATTCTCGACCTTGACGTTGCCAATTTTCAGCGAGGGCTTTAAAGCGAATATCTTGGGTAAAAATAACTCTACCAAGTGTTCTAACTCGTTCCAGTAATTCTTCATCGGTTAATGTCGCTGATTCATCATCGATCGCCGTTAAAACATCAACCCCACGACGACGCAACCGATCGGTAATTGCCTGGGGAACATGAACGTCCATATAAAGTTTTAGAGACATTTATCGTAATCCTTTGGCTTGTAACCGAACAAAAAAGGGCGATCGGGGCAACTGGGATTTTGCTTGTTCTGCTTGTTCCCATTCGGTGCGAATTTCTTGGTTAATTTCTTCTTGATGATCGAAATAATAGGTCATTGCTGCATGAGCTTCTGATAATTTTAAATATGGATGTTGACGGCAAATTTCCTCAACTGACCATCCATAAGCTAGGTAGTCCATGACAATTTGAGCTACACGCACGCGGGGAATTCTTTGCAATTTGGCGGGTTCGCCAGAAACTTTCTCAATATGAGGATAAGTTACAGTAGAGGTCATAGGATTTTCTCAATACCTTTGTGTCTTTGTGGTAAAAAAATATTGCTTGGCGCGTCTAGGCGCTGAATTAAGATTGATTGTTTGAGGCAAAAATCACTCCAGCGCCTAACACACCCTACTATAATATAGTATAAATTATTATAGCATAATATTTTAGTAAACCACAGAGACACAGAGGACACAGATAATTGTTGTTTTCTGCATTTCTTTGTGTTTCTTTGTGTCTCTGTGGTAAAAAATATTGCTTGGTGCGTCTAGGCGCTGAATTAAGATTAATTGTTTGAGGCAAAAATCACTCCAGTGCCTAACACACCCTACTTTTCTTTCTTTGTGTCTCCTTCTGGTGAATCCAAAAACAATATCACCAAATTCGCTGAATAGAATAGGCATCAAAAGCGGAATCTCGACTCATTAAAATAAGGGAATGATTCATCGCCTGGGCTACTAGAATGCGATCGAATGGATCTCGATGATGTAAGGGTAAATTTAGATAGCACTCTGTATCAGCAAATGTGATGGGTAAAATTTCTATTTTTAAAGTTTGTAACACAGGTTTTAAATCGGAGAAAGAATTTTGTAATTTAAGTTTCCCCAAACCTAGCTTAATTGAAATTTCCCATAAACTGCCAATACTCAAGTAAAGGTTATTGCTTGAATCTTCTAGGATTTTAGCAGCTTTTACACTTAATTGATTACTATTTTCTAAATACCAGAGAAGAGTATGAGTATCGAGGAGAATATTCATAGCTACATATAATCCTTTAAATCATCAAGTGGTTCATCAAAATCATCAGACATCCAAATTTTCCCTTGCCATATTCCCAGACCGCCTCGCTTTGCCGTTTCTACCTGGTTCTGCGGGGATTCTGCGTAGCGTTTGACCAAAAAATCTGTATAGTCAAAAACTGCCTGTTTTACGGATTCTGGCAACTTTTCGATATTTTTTAATATCTCATGTTCTAGCATATTTTTACCTCTTTATTGCTCTTAAGTAAAATTAAATTACATCCGCTATCATATAGGATAAATTATTATAGCATAATATTTTCGTAGCTTTTCGTAGGGTGTGTTAGGCGGCACAAATTAACAAATTTAACCCAAAATGTGATTAACCCCGCCGCCTAGACGCATCATTTTGTCGATTGTTTGGTGCTATAATATAGTATAAATTATCATAGCATAATATTTTAGTAAACCACAGAGACACAGAGGACACAGATAAGTAGGTGGCAGAAATAAATGCAGACCATATCAAAAGAAAAACTGTCATTCCCGCGTTAGGCGAAGCCCATGCCAAAGGCTATAGGCGGGAATCCAAAGCCTATCGGTGGGGAACGAAAAGTGCAATTAATTATGTTCACCTACTTAATTGTTATTTTCTGCATTTCTCCGTGTTTCTCTGTGTCTCTGTGGTAAAAAAATATTATTTAGTGCGTTACTGCTGTTTATAGGCACTTAATGCCGCAGCTTTCACCGCGTCCGGGACAATGGGAAAAGTATTCAGAATATGCTGAAATTCCGTTTCGGTGAGTTGATAAAGATGGGCAATCATGCCATCAAGTTCCGCCCGCAGTTTTGCCCGTTCCGCTGCATCAGTAACACCATATTGCACATTCCCCCCTTTTGAAGGGGGGTTAGGGGGGATCAAACCCACTTCTGCCGCTAAATCATCAAATTCTGGAGTAGTGCAAATCAGTTTTGCTGCCCGTTCCACAATTTCCTTAAAATAAGGGTCTCCTTCCGTGAGTCGGGGGACGGGTGTTTGATAAATAAAAAACATTGTTAAATTAGCAGAAACTTGCTGCCGCAATGAGAAATCAAAGCAAAAACTATTTAGTAAAGTAGAAATAAAAATAGTATATTTATTTTCAAAATTTGATATTCCAACATTCAAAGAGTGACCGCAAACTACATTTTTAGGAATTACAGAACTTATGACAGTTCGAGAATCTGTACTTCTTGCAATAGATCGATAAGCAAAACGATATGTTTGATAATCTAGGATTTGCCCTCGATCGGTTTCACCCCGCTTTAATAATGCTTGTCTTGCTTCTTTTTCATCCACCCAATATCTCGGTTCAGCAAACTGATGAGTAAACTGATGAATCATTTTCCCTTCATAAAGTGGCAACCGACCTGGTTTGGGTTCCGTTTTAAACAGATGACTATCATTAGTCATGTGAAACTCTGCGGTTAATTTCAGATTCCACTTATCGGGAATTTGTGCGCCCAACAGTGGAAAACGAGTCATTTTTTCAGCAATTTGAATATCTAACGGATTCTGAAACTCCATCACTGAAATAGAATCCGGTGATAGTTTACGAATTAGGTCAACAGTAATTGATAAAGTTTCATCATCAGGAAATTGCCGTAATTCTTGGACATCATGGCGCATAAATTTAGCTGGAAATGCCTGAGTTTGACCATTTTTTTCAAAACTCAGGACAACAAACTTAAACCGACTATCAACTCCCTCAAATATTGCCTTGCGATTCTCAAAACAGAATAATCCGGTGACTTTTGTTTGAGAAAACAACATTTCTCTTAACTGCTTGCTGCCTAAATCTGTATAAATTCCACTGGGAATCACCATCCCACATTGCCCACGGGGATGCAGCAAATTAAAACATTGTTCCACAAATAGCTTATACAGATTAATATCCGTTCCTTGCTTTTTGCCATTCACCACAGAAATTTGATTTTTGTACTGTTCCGTTGACCGATAATATTGACTCACATGGGGAAATTCACTCTGATATTTTAGCCAAGCTGCCTTTATTTCATCGTCTTGTAATAACTCTTTTTGGGCTTTCTCAAAAGCCTTAATATCCATCTTTTTCTTACTAATCAAATCGCTATATTCGGCAAAAAACTCCTTAGCATTGGGCTTGAACACTTCCCAGGGTGGATTAGCAATAATCACATCAAAGCCGCCTTTTTCCTGAAGAATTTTATCGAAGTGATAACCCCAGTGAAACGGCTTTAACGGTTCCATATCGGCAATGGCTAAAACTCGCTTTTTACCCTTGCCCTTTAACTGGGCTGCTTCATACTTAATTTTCAAATCTTTGAACTCATCTAACAATATCAAATTCAGGGTTTTAGCGGCGTCAGCTTTCTTTTCTTCGATTTCATCCTTAAGTTTCTGGAGATCATCATAGTAACTCTCGGTATAACGATAAGTATCAATTAACCGATTTTTTTCGTTTAAAATTTCTTGATAAGTTTTACGAAATAAATCTTGCTGAATATGATGACCATTATAGTCTTCATTATCAACCTGCATCAAACCAATCAAAGAATTCCCCGCCATAATATTAAAATCAATATTCGGCAACGGTTCCAACTCTGCCACGGACTGCGCGGAAGAAACCAACGCCAAAAATAACCGTAACTTGGCAATTTCTGTGGCTTCTTCCATAAGATCCACCCCATAGAGATTATGGGTGATAATCCGCTTTTTGATAAAATAACTTAACGACGGATGCTGCTTTTCCGTTTCCTTTAACCACTGCTTTAACTCGCGGCTACCTTTTAGCTGAATTGTGCCAATTACTGCACTATAAATCCCGATCAGGGTCTTCATTGCTGCCACCAAAAACGCCCCCGACCCACAAGCGGGATCTAATATCGATAACTGGGGCAATATTTCCTGAAGTAGCAATTGACAAAGGTGGCTATCTAAATTTAGCAATAGGTGATTAATATCTTTAAATAAACAACGGTCATTATAGGCATTCACCCGATCCAAAATCCACTGATAAATCGTCTTTTCACATAAATATTCGGTAATCTCCGGGCGGGTATAATACGCCCCATAAGCTTTCTGGTTAATATATTTTTCAAAAATATAACCCAATACATCTGGGTTAATCTCATCATCCCGTCCCCCTGGGGTGTCATTCAGGTTCCAAGAATACCGAGAAAATAGGTCTAAAATTTGCTCAAATGCCCCATCCAAAATCTTAATTTGAGGATAATCTTGTTCTATTTTATGCTTGAGAAATAATCCCCCATCCAGATATGTCACCTCACCGACTAAGGCTTTCACTTTTTCATCCCGGTCTTTCTCCGGTTTGGCAAAAGCTTCAAAAAATAGGGTATGTAAAAATTCTCGATAAAATAAGTCTTTGCCCCGCTGCTGACTGGCTTTTAACTGATTTTGCAGATAGTCCAAATTGCCGCGATCTAAAAATCCCTTCCGCTGCAAGAAATAGACAAACATCAAGCGGTTTAACATCACCGAAGTGTACCAACGTCGGTCTGCTTCTTTGTCAATTCCCTGGATATAGCCTAAAAAATTATAGTGTTCTTCCTTAAACTCTTGATAAAATTTCTTGGTGACTCGTTCGATATCAAAGCCAGTTTTTAACTTATCGGCAATTTCGATAACTGACGGTTCCCCCAGTTCCCAGTCCGATAACTCAATCACCAGAGAACTTAACTTACTTAAAAATAAATCTCCGGGCTGCCCCTTAATATATAGATGGTCGCGAATATACCGTTTTGTCCCGTCCCGCTTCACCCAATACCATAAACTCTGACTGCGATCGCGATCGACAAAAATTAGCAAATTTTCCCGATAAAGCTGTTCAATTTCCTGATAAATTGCCGTTCTCACTTTCCCATCAGGAATTTGCCCATCTCCAGCGGTGACTTCAAACACCACCACCCCAGAAACTTGGGCAATCATCAAATAAGCATAACTCTCAGAGGCGATTTCTAAAGTTCGGGGTTTGGTGGTTGCCGGTTGCGACCAGCCTAATTCTTGAATAAATAGATCGTGAAAGCGAAACTCATTCAGGAAATCGCGGGTTTGGGGGAAAAAGTTCTCATCTAGGGACATGATTTATTGCTTGAATTGGGGTTATATTTTTGATTATACTATAATATAGCATATAATATTATAACATAATATTATAGTTATCGTAGTTATCGTAGGGTGTGTTAGGCGGCACAATTTAACAAATTTAACTCAAAACGTGATTAACCCCGCCGCCGTAACGCACCATTTTGTCGATTGTTCGGTGCGTTACGGCGCTGAATTAAGGTTAATTGTTTGAGGCAAAAATTACTCCAGCGCCTAACACACCCTACTTTTCGGTTTTTCGGTTATAAAAAATATTGTTCGGTGCGTTACGGCGCTGAATTAAAGTTAACTATTTTAGGCCAAAATAACTCCAGCGCCTAACACACCCTACTTTTCGGTTTTTCGGTTATAAAAAATATTGTTCGGTGCGTTACGGCGCTGAATTAAAGTTAACTATTTTAGGCCAAAATTACTCCAGCGCCTAACACACCCTACGGGGACTATTTCATCGGTGTAAATAATCCCAGGGAACAGATAATTTGCGAGGACTGAAATGTGGCATCTTGGTTAATTAAACAGAGGCGATCGTCTAAATAAAGGGAAACAACTAATTCGGCAAATTCGCGATCGCCTATGCCAATTCTCAGGCAACGGTTTAAGCGTTCGATCGCCGATTGTCGCAAGGGATGGTTATAAATCAAATTAATCGCCTTATGCAAATCTTCCGTAACAAATAATGTCCCTTTCCATTCCTGCATATACCGCTTTAAGCGTTCATAAGTGCGAAATCTCACCCCAGAGGGACGCCCCAATTGACCGCCCAGAGTTTTCTCTTCTTCTTCAATTAAATCAGCCCCTTTTTGGACTAATTCGTGATGTTCGGGTTGGTGAGGAATTGCCGGGGTTTCTGGGTGACAAGCGGCGGCCCGTAAAATAGCTAATTGAGATTTAGTGACGCTATTTCCTGGCAAATCAATCCAAGCGAGAGAATCATTTCCTTCCGCAGTTCGCATATATAACATCACCCCTTCAGGATGGGTCACTGTACCTTCATGGGGGCGGGTGGAAAAGACCACATTGGGCAAAGTTTCGATTTTTTGCTGTAAAGATGGATCGGTATCAATGGCATTTTTCCAAATTTGATAAGCCTCAGAAGTTAAATCCACTTCTCCATCTTCCTCTTCCTCGAAAATGTCGGATTTTTCGTGATATAAATCCACCATCATATCCCGTCCCATATCTTCCTCAAAAAATGCCTCATCGGTGCCCACTACTTCGGCATTTTCTTGCAGCCGTTGCCGCAAGCGACTCCGCAAGCGAATAATCTTTTCTAAACCTTCTGCGGGTAAGAAAGAATAGCAGAGAATTTTTTCCGCAGTTTGCCCAATGCGATCGACCCGACCGGCCCGTTGAATCAGGCGAATAATTGCCCAAGGCAAGTCATAATTGACAATAATTGCGGCATCTTGTAAGTTTAAACCTTCACTCAAAACATCCGTAGCAATTAATATCCGCAATTCTGCCTCTGGGGGAATGGATTGATGATTGCTGCGAGGACTAAATTGCCCCGCAATTTTTGCCGGATCGCTGGATTTGCCGGTGACGCTTCCCACCTGTAGAATACCCCGCTTTTCTAATTGCTTTGCCAGATAGGCAACCGTATCCGCAAATTGCGTAAAAATTAATATTTTTTCTTGGGGATGGTCTGCACAAATCAGCTTTAATAAGGCATTTAACTTTTCGTCTTCCTTGGGTATCCATTGGCCAAAATTTTGCCGTAACCCGATTAAAGCTAAACCATCCGATCGCAAATCTTTTTTTAAGTCCGTTTTAAATAACTGGGGCCGCAGCCATTTAAACCGTCGGGAGTAACGGCTTTCATAAATTTGATAGACTTGGGCAGCGCGATCGCGATATTGTTTTTCCAGGGATTTAAGATTATTTGTATCCAGAGAATTCGCTAAATTATTCCCTAAATTAGCCGCTGGATCTAACTCATTATCTACATCATTATCTACATCATTATCTAACTCATTATCTACATCATTATCTAAGTCATTACCTAAGTCATCATCAAGGTCTGTGTCAGAGTCCAACAAAGTAGCATCCAGAGTCCCAATGGGCAAGGGTAAATTTTGGGCGATCGCATATAAAAAGATATAGTTGCGTAAAATATGGCGATCGATGGACTGAAGAAAAGCGGGGCCACTACTTTCTAACCGCTTAAATAAATTAGTCCGACAAAAACCCATTAACTGCTTCTTCCCAGACCGAGAAATATTCTTAAGTTGCTGCAACTCTTCGGGACTAGCTAACTTGATCTTAGCTGGTTCGGAAACCTGATAACCCGCTAATCCATATCGGGGCAAATTCAGCCGATTTAATAATGTCACCACCTCCTCAGAATACAACAAACCATAGCGATCGCTTTCTCCCCCAAAGCTAAACTTAATTGTCCGGGGTTGCCGGAGGGGAAAATAAGACCGGGAACCATCGGCAAATTCCAGATATCTTCGCCCAATATCGTCAATTTTAGCATAATTTTTTTGAATAAAACTGCGAGTTCGGCGTAACAGATACAGTCGCATCAACTCTTGCCAATCATCCGCATATTCGCTTTGTTCAAATGCTGCCAAAGACTGGATCGGAACTTGGTGTTTTTGCCGAAACTCGACTTCCCCACCCATTTCTTTTAATAACCGCTTCGGACTAATGCCCAAAGGCCGATCTTCGGGGATAAATAAGCGCAATTGATTGGACAAATCCAAACAAGTCTTATTATAAGGAGTTGCCGTAAGTAAAATACAGCGACTTTCGTTTAACTCAATATATTCTTGAATTGCCTGATAGCGTTTTCCCTGGCGATTTCGCAGGTTATGACTTTCATCAATAATTACTAACTGATAGCGGCGTAATTCTGGCAAAGTCTGCTGTACCATACTCACAGAAACTACCTTACCATATAACCGATATTCATCCACATAACCTTGCCACATAGAAACCAAGTTTTTCGGGCAAATAATCAAGGTTTCTAATAATAAATCTTCCTGCAAAATGCGGGCGATCGCTGTTGCCATTAAAGTCTTGCCCAAACCCACCACATCACCTAACATCACTCCCCCGCGACGGGTGACATGACGGGCGGCAATTTTTACGGCAATTTTCTGATATTCAAACAACTGCCGATCCAATTCACGAGGAATTTTAAATTCCGCCAATCCTGACCGGGCTTCTTGAGATAAATGATAGGCCATTTTCAAATAGATATAATAAGGCGAAATCAGAGTTTCTCGCGCCCAACTTTGGTCGATAATCTGCATAATTTCAGCGGAAATATCCACACACCAGCGTTCTTGCCAGCGATCGTTAAACCATTTTTGCAACTTCTCACAAGCATCATGGTCTAACACATCAATATTTAACTCTCCCTGCTTTTGTAACCCCGAAAGGGTGAGATTACTACTGCCCAAAAACCCCGTAATCGGATTATTGCGATCGGTTCGATGTAGCAAATAAAGTTTCGCATGAAGGGGATATGCTAAAAATAGCTTAACTTGCAGTTTTTTATCTTGAATTTGGCGCCGTAGTTGCTGCAAAGCCCGTTCATCTTGATTAGAGGGGGCGCCCCAAGTGAGTTGCTGACAAAACTCTTGGGCAACTTCTTTTTTTAAGATATTGACTAATCGATTATCCATCCCTTCGGGAGTTTTATAGCCAAATTCTAAAGATTTTTTCAACACATCTTGGGGTGACTTTTGCATTCCGATTAATAGGCGACAACAAGCCCCATCACCTCCGGCAAACTGGGCAATTAGGTCATCAATTTTTTGCCATCCCCGCAAATTAAAATAACCGACACAAAAGTCAGCACTTTTTGACTGTTTGAGGGTATCTCTGAGGATATCCAGAAATTCTAGTTCTATGTTATCAAAAATTCTGGGCATATTGTTCTCTGATTTGATGAATGGAAAAAAAACGCATAGGAGACAAAAAAATCGGGCGATCGGATAAAATTATAATTATATAAGTAGGTGAACATAATTAATTGCACTTTTCTTTCCCCGCCGATAGGCTGTGGATTCCCGTCGGAGTTTACCCCCGCGAATGCGTGGGGCGGGAATGACAGTTTTTCTCCCGATCTGGTCTGCATTTATTTCTGCCCACCTACTTATAGCATTTATGAGAGTTATCAATTACAAAAAAACTGTCATTCCCGCGAAGGCGGGAATCCAGAAAAACTATTTAATCCGCATTGCTACCGTTAGCAGAAACGATGGATTGGGTAGCGCTACACCTTGGGCTCGACCAGCCGCAAGTTCCTGATTAACCGCCTGGGGAATTAAAATTTCGCCATAGATATTGGGGAGTAAATCCAGCAAATTAGTTTGATAGAGGTACTGAATTGGCGAAGTATCTGCGATCGCTTTAGGCATTAGCTACATCCTCTGTCAGTTCGGCTTCAGTCAACTGAAACGTATCAACACCATAGTCAGCCAGCTTTGACAAAAAAATAACTCTTGATACACCAGCAAGGTTCGCCGCTACCCCGGAAGAAATCCTGCCTAATTCATAAAGTTTAACGGCGGCGGCTAAACACATTTCGTCACGCACCTGTTCGGGCGTCAGGTTAAGGGCAGAAATCGTTTCTTCTGACACAGTTAATTTCACTTCGTACATCTAAAAACCTCTGAAATAAGTAGATTTTAATAATCGGCTTTAATATTATACCAATTTACCGCAAATTTGGCCATAAAAAATTTGGTGGGCATTGCCCACCAAACGGGGATATTTAGGTGAACATAATTAATTGCACTTTTCTGTTCCCACCGATAGGCTGTGGATTCCCGCATTCGCGGGAATGACAGTTTTTTTCTGGTATGGTCTGTGGTTATTTCTGCCCGTAAACTTATTTAGGCAAAGATATATTCGGGTTTAATTGTTAATCTCAATGGTAAATATTGAGCCATTTGGCGTATTATCTGCTACCATAATGTTGCCGCCGTGGGCCTCAACCACAATCTTACAAAATGCTAAACCCAACCCGATTTGATTAACCCCTTTCATCAAAGTGCCAATTTCGTATTTTTCAAAAATACCTTGACGTAAATTCTCATTGACTCCGGGACCAAGATCGGCGACCTGAATTCGGGCGCCGGTTTCCCCTGGGAAATCCACTAATAGGGTGACTTCGCTATCTTGTGGGGAAAACTTAATGGCATTAGATAATAAATTATCGATCGCCCGACGAAACAGCATGGGATCGACTTTGACGCTGCGGCGATTTGCGGCGGGAATTTTGCCAATCAGTTGTAAATTTTTTCGTTCTGCAACCGATCGCATATCGGCGATCGCTGAGGCACAAATTTCGCAAATATCTGCATCTTGGTAATCGAGGACTAACTTATTCGCTTCTAATTTAGCTTTTAAAAGTAAATCATCTACTAGCCGCCGCAATTGGTGTGAGCCATTTAAAATTCTTTCTAGATTTTTCTGACGTTTTTCCAGGGGCAGGTTCGGATATGCTATTAGTAGATCGGCGGTGGGCATAATCATCGCAATGGGATTGCGTAAATCGTGGACGATCATATTCACCATATCTTCGCGGAATTTGAGTAAGTCCCGCAAATTATCCAAAGAAGTTTTTAGGGTCAGTTGGGTGTTGACTCTAGCCATCAAAATGGGCGGACTAACGGGTTTGGTAATATAGTCAGCAGCCCCTAATTCTAAACCTTTCCGTTCGTCTTCAATTTCCGATTTAGCGGTGAGAAAAATCACGGGAATTTCTTGCGATCGCATATCCGCCTTGAGTTGACGACAAACTTCATAACCATCCATTCCGGGCATCATAATATCCAGTAGGATTAAATCAGGGGGACTAGCTGACTGGGCGATCGCCAATCCTTTTTCCCCGTTGTTGGCAACTTTAACCCGAAAATTATCCTTAAGTAAACCGCTAATAAAAGCCAGATTGTCTGGGGTATCATCTACCACCAGAATTGTCTTTTTATCGCTCGTAATTGGTGAAATTTCCATATAGATACCCCGTTAATTTTTTTACTGGTGAACATTTGCTTTAGCCAAGGTTAAAGCTTGATAAGCAGCATCAAAGTCAAAGGAATCGATCCCATCAGCGATCGCCTGATAATGGTCAGGAAAGGCATTTTTCAGTAAGTCGCCATAATCCTGTAAAATTTCGGCGGCATCCGCATCATTTTCGCTTAACAATTCCCCTAAGCGATCGCTAATTTTGCTTACTTTATCCCAGTCAATTGTGACTGGGGAGGAAACGGTTTCTGGGGGCAATTTAACTTCCAGAATATGAATTAACTTTTCCAGAGGACAACGCACGGCGATTAACAGTGAATCGATTTCCATACTGGAACCTCCATCTTTAACCGCCTTTTCTAAAGCGGAGGATGCGGCTTGGATTTCTTCAGCCCCAATATTGCCCGCTACCCCACGCAATGTATGGGCCAATCTTTCTGCTAATTTATAGTCACCAACTTCCCAAGCTTGAATAAATTGTTGGGTAAAGTTTTTTTGTCCCGATATAAACTTGCGTAACATAGACAGATAAAGGGATTTTTTCCCCAGAACCCGACGCAAACCTTCGCATACATTCAGACCCGGAATATCTGTAGGAATGGCGATCGCATCTTCGGGGGGGGCGATCGCCGGGACAGGAGTTTTTGCTAATTTCTTCGTGGAAGGCTGGGGTTTAATCCATGTTAATAAAGTATTCCAGAGTTCATCGGGTTCAATAGGTTTAGCCACATGATCGTTCATCCCCGCAGCTAAACAGCGATCGCGATCGCCTTGCATTACATTCGCAGTCATGGCCACAATAGGCAAAGCTTGGTAATGAGAATCTTGGCGAATCTGAACCGTAGCTTCAACCCCATCCATTTCGGGCATTTGCATATCCATTAACACCAAATCGTAATCATCAGCCCGGACTTTTTCCACCGCAACGCGCCCATTTTCGGCCAAATCAACCGCAAATCCGGCATCTTGTAACAACTCTATTGCCACTTCTTGATTCACTTCATTATCTTCAACCAAAAGAATCTTTGCCCCTTGAATTTCTTTGAGGCGATCGACCAGCAAACTAGGAGTTTCATAAACCGGACTATTGCCCTGGTGGGATGAGGGATCGCCCAGTAATCTGGCCAGACTATCAAACACAATGGAAGCATTTACTGGCTTGACCAAAACATCAGCAATCCCGCTGGATTCTGCCTCTTTAAATACTTCCTCTCGTCCGTAAGCGGTGACGATTAAATGATGCGGTTTATGCTTCAAAGGAGTTTTTTTGATGCGGCGGGCTACTTCCAACCCGTCCATCCAGGGCATTTGCCAATCCAGAAACACAATTTCATAAAAGCGATCGGAGGCATCTGCCGCCGCGACTGCATCCAAAGCTGCCTGACCGGAACTCGCCAGATCCACATCAAATTTCATCTGTTCCAGGAGATCCTTCATCACCAATCGGGCATTTTCATTGTCATCAACCACGAGGACTCGTTTGCCTTGAATATCTCGACTCAGTACCATTCGCCGTGGGGGTAAGGTACTCTTTTGCAAACAAACCGTGCTCCAGAAAGTGCTACCTTTTCCGTATTCACTTTCCACCCCCACTTCGCCCCCCATGAGTCCCGCAATTCGCTTACAGATGGCCAGCCCTAAGCCGGTGCCACCAAACTTCCGGGTGGTGGAAGTATCTGCCTGTTGGAAACTGTTGAACAAGGCGGTCATTTGCTCCTCGGTCAAGCCAATCCCGGTATCTTTGACGGCCAAATACAGCACCACATCGCGATCGCGGTATTCTTTCAGCTTAACAATGATGGTGATTTCCCCTTTTTCCGTAAACTTAACCGCATTATTGGCATAATTAATCAGAATTTGCCCCAAACGTAGGGGATCGCCGATAAAATTTCGGGGCAAATTTTGCTCAATATCAAATAGCAATTCTAGACCCTTGCCGGTGGCTTTTTCCGTAATCAAAGTGGCCACATTTTCTAATACTTTTTCCAAATCAAAATCGATCTGTTCAATCTTCAATTTCCCCGCTTCAATCTTGGAAAAATCGAGAATATCATTAATCACTCCTAATAAATGTTGACTAGATGTCTGGATTTTTTTGACATATTCCCGCTGACGGGAATTCAAATCAGTTTTAAGGGCGAGATGGGTCATGCCGATAATGGCATTCATGGGAGTACGAATTTCATGGCTCATATTCGCCAGAAAATCAGATTTAATGCGGGTGGTTTCCTCCGCCAATTCTTTCGCCCGTCGCATTTCTGCTTCAGCGGCTTTAATTTTACTGATATCCGTTAACCAACCTAAAACACCGGGCTTGCCTTCATATTCCGTGGCGACAAAAGTGGCCATAATATCCCGAATTTCTCCATCGGAACCATACATTTTATAAGTACCGCCTTCAAGTACGCCATAACTGGCTAGTTGTTCCAGCATATAAAGGCGATCGAATTTATCCACATAGATTTTTTCTGGGCTGTCGCCAATTTTGAGATCGACCAGGGAGGCAATGCAGGGGTTAGCAAAACGAGTGACGCCATCTACAGAGATGGCAACGCCCGCTGGTGCTTTATCCAGAATCCACTGCAATTGTTCCCGCTGGCGGATAATTGCCGATTCCGTCTGCTTGCGGGCGGTGACATCGCGCACTGAGGCAAAGACACTGATGCCACGATCCCCCAGTTCCGGCAACCGGGCTAATCCCACTTCGATGGGAAACCGGGAACCATCTTTACGCTGACCCTGTAACTCCAAATTGCGATCGCCAACCAGACAAGCGGGATTTTTGGCGACTAAGTGATGATAAAAGTCAACCTGCTGGGAAAAAGCATCCCCTAGTCCCAGGACTCCCCAGCATTGACCAATCAGTTCGTCTCTCTCGTAACCGAACATCCCATCAAGAACCGGGTTAGTCAGAATAATCTCGCCCTGGGAGTCAATTACCAACACCCCATCGGGGGCATATTCAATAATCCCACGATACCAGGCTTCTGTATCTGCCAGGGCTTTGCTTTGATTCCGTTGCCAAGTAGTTTCCCGCAGTACCAACAACATGATGATACCCGTCAGTAAGGTGCTTGCCAGGGTGACACCAATGGCGATCGCCTGGATTTGCAGCCCAGAACCAACAACACTGCTGAGGGGATTACCGAAAAACCGAGTGGATGTCATGGCGATGTAGTGCATCCCGGATGTAGCCAGACCCATGACTACCGCTGAACTGGCTAGGGCATAGCGTCCCGCGCCGGAAAATATGTTGCTGATATAAAACCGAAACCAAAGGGCGATCGCCGCCAAAGCGATCGCCACCAGAATTGACAGGGAAAACAGCACGGGATCGTAGCGAATCCAACCATCTAACTGGATCGCGGCCATCCCTGAATAGTGCATCGTCCCAATCCCTAGCCCCACAAATACCCCCCCAGCGAGTAAAACGGGGAAACTGGGTTGGGGGCGGGCGATGAAATGCATAGTATAGATGCTGGCCCCTACACTGGGAAGCACCGATATCGCCGTGATCCAAGGGTTATAGCTGGTGCTACAGGAAAGGTGAAATCCCAGCATCCCAATGAAGTGCATCGCCCAGATGCCCACCCCCAAAGCCAATCCACTCAGGGAAAGAAGTGTATCGCGAACCTGCTTACTGGCAACTTGCTCGGCAAACTGACCCATTAAAAATGCCATATATGAAGTAAAAATGGCGATCGCGATCGACAGAATTACCAAAAAAGGCTGATACTCCCCGTGATGGACAATATGGCTGGCGGATACTTGGTTCATTAAATGGAAATAATTACTCAACATTGCTGTTAAACCCACAGAAAAAATTGCCAAAACTTGCCGAAAAAGTCTATATTCTAATTTTACACCTCAGCCCCAGATTTTTCCTACTAAATTATCCCGATCGAACACATAAAATACACGGGGAAGATAAAACGATCCTTTAAATGTTTCTCTGTATTTTCTTGGTGGTAATGGCAAAACATATCTCGGTTTTATTTACCGATATATGTTTAATAGACTGTTTAATATACCCCTGGCTGCAATTCCAAAGCGATTTTCTTTGACGATTAATTGCCGGTTGCCTAGAAATCTGCCTAATTGCTGAACCATTGCCAGAATCTATGTCAGACACTTCAAATCTGCCAATTAAAAAGCGATATATCGAGGGGGATGAATGAGGGGTAGAGGGTTACATCATCGGCGGGATAAGGGGCCGCAGAGGCGTTTCTGCCATGTCACCGAGATACTCCGGGATACTCCGGGATACTCGGTGCATAGTTATTTTTCCAGAGTAAAACCTCAGCTTTGTAAAGATTTTACAAAGCTGAGAAGACTTAAGGGGGCAAGACAAGGGAGAAATTTAAAACTTTTGTAAAGATATTCCGGTCAAGAGGTCGATTTATGCCAAAATTCGGTAAAATTACATAGATTTCACAACCACAAAGGCAAAAGCACTCTGCCTGTAATGGCAAACAACTGCATCAGATCGACATCAGATCGACATCAGATCAAAAAAAATCAGCTTAACAAAATTTTCCAAGTCATTCAGAAGCAAAAAAATGTAGCTAGAAATATCCTAGTCAATTGGTGAATATAACAGGAGCTTTATGAGTAAAGTCAAGATTCTCAATGTATCATTGGACAATTTTTCTAAAATTGAACTTTTAGAAAAACTCAAGGAAGGTGGGTTTGTCATTACTCCGAATGTAGATCACTTAATGAAGCTACAAAAAGATCCAGATTTTTATCACGTTTATCAAGCAGCCGATTATCGAGTTTGCGATAGCAAAATTTTAATGTATGCGGCGAAAATTTTGGGGAATCCATTTAAAGAAAAATTATCAGGATCGGATTTTTTTCCGGCTTTTTATGAATATTATAAGCATGATGAATATGTCACAATTTTTCTCTTAGGTGCGGCGGCAGGAGTTGCCCAACAAGCCCAGCAAAATATTAATCAACGGGTGGGCAGAAACATGGTAGTCGGGGCTTATTCTCCCTCTTTTGGGTTTGAAAAGAATGAGCCGGAATGTGACTATATTATTGATTTAATTAATCGATCGGGAGCGACAGTTTTAGGCATTGGGGTCGGCGCCCCTAAACAAGAAAAGTGGATTGCTAAGTATAAGCATCGACTAAATAATATTAAAGTGTTTCTGGCCATTGGCGCTACGATTGATTTTGAAGCGGGTTATCGGGCGCGATCGCCAAAATGGATGAGTGAACTGGGCATAGAATGGCTGCATCGCCTGATGTCGGAACCGCAACGTTTGGCCAAACGTTACCTAATTGAAGATATGCCATTTTTCTGGCTATTGTTCCAGCAAAAACTTAATCGTTACAATTACAAAGTTCCCCTAGGAGTGCATTTGAGACAAGCAGGATTAATCTCTAATGCACAATTAGAACTGATTTTAGAACAGCAACGGAAACACCCAAACTTGCGGTTTGGAGAGATTTTGACGATGCATGGGTGGCTGAAGCCGGAAACTGTTGATTTCTTTGCGGAACAATTTCCTGAATTGTCCCGAATGAGCCCACAACCCTTGGGTCAATATCTCAAAGCTGCTGCTTTGTTAGATGATTTACAAATCAGCCGAATTTTAGAAGAACAAAATCAAGTAAATTTACGCTTTGGGGAATTGGCGGTTCAAAAAGGATGGGTGAAACAGGAAACTATCGACTTATTCCTTTCATCCTTAAATGCCGCACCAAAATCTCCACCATCAGTGAGCCTTAGCGACCAAGATTCCATTGGGCTGAATCCTGCCCAAAAAACGGTGAAATTATCGTAATTTCTTACCATAAAGGATCTGGATTGCCGTGGAGTGTTGATGACAATGATCGACACTCCTTTTTTTAGGGTGAAGCGTCTGAACAAAAAAGCGATCGGCTTCTAGGTAGAATGGGAGGTAATACCAGTGTGAATTGTCAAAAAAACAAAGGCGATCGCGTAAATCAAGCCCAGAATCAAGCCCAGAATCAAGCCCAGGCAAGGTGTTGATTCGGGGACGATCCAGCACTTTTTTCTTCAAAACCCCAGGAAGATGCGCGATCGAGTGGTCAAAAGACTAAAAGCTTACAATAATATTATCTAGATCAAAATGCCCAGATATGGGATCTGGTTTTTATCTAGTGCTTATCGCAATGGCTGACCCACGCAGAGGTGACAATGGAAGCAAAACAATACACGGACAACCAAATCGAACCAGCACAGGATTTTGAGCAACTGTCACCGATTCAGCCGGTAGCGCCGCAGTTGCCGCCATCATTGCCATATATAGACGATGAGGTGGATCCGGAGAACGCACCCAAGCCGAAAAAAGCCAACATCATCCCCCCACTAATCAGAATTTTACTAAGAAAAGGGTGGCTAGGTCTGATTCCCGCCATCTTACTTGGTGGGCTGGCATTCAAGTTCGTTCCCTCACCCCCTCTGGGATTCAGAGGTTCTTTTCGGTTATTAGTGGAACCCTTGACTTCTGAAGGCGCTAGATCTGAACCCGGTGCTTTAGCGGGAACTAATAGAATTGCCGGAGCCCCTGGGTTAGATTATGTGACTCAGCTACAAATTTTACAAAGTCCTCAGATATTAGACGCAATTCTGAAACAAGTTCAAACTAAGTACCCAGATTTTCAAAAATTTCAACTTAGACAAGGGATGGTAGTTCAGCAGGTTGTTGTGGGTAGGAATGCGAGAGATGGGGCGACAAAATTAATCGAAGTCGTATATCAAGATACACAATTGCCTACGGAAGGCCAGAAAAAAACCCAAGAAAGAGTTTTATTTGTTTTAGATGCTATTGCTGATAAATACTTACAATATAGCTTAGATGAACGCCGCAGTCGCATTAGTGAAGGGGTGAAGTTTATTGACGAACAACTTCCCGGATTAGAGGAAGAAATGAATCGGATTCAAAACCAAATCCAAGAACTTCAGCAAAAATATAATTTGACGGATTTGAGTGTTTTAGCCTCTGAGTTAGCGGGTCAAAGAAGCACTTTAAATGGTCAACTGTTTGAAGTGAATCAGTTACTCGCGGAACAAAGAACCCTCTATCTAAGCTTAAAACAATCCCTGGGAATCACCACCAACAATGAAGCCGTAGAAGAGTTTACACTGATCCAAAGAACTCGCTATCAAGACCTGTTGGTACGGTTACAAGCTGTAGAAACTCAGATTGCCACGGAGTTAGTGCGCTTTAAAGAGGAGAACCCGGTGATTTCTGTGCTCAGGGAGGAGCAACAAAATATTTTAGCCGCCCTGAGAGCGGAAGCACAGACCGCCTTGGGCGAAAAGCTCACAGGGGCAGAAAGTAATCCACAGTTGCTGGGGTTGCCGAATCAGGTTCGGCAGGGTCGAATTGTTCAGATAGTGGATACGTTAACTCAAATTGATATCTTGGAAGTCCGTAAACGGGTCTTAGAACAAGAACAACTTATTTTACAACAAAGAACTCGTGACTTTCCCGAAATTTCTCGTCGATATAATCAATTACAAAATAAGTTACAAATTACGAATCAAACCTTTTATCAACTGTTGGAAAATCGCCAGAAACTATTAGTTGAGGCAGCCCAAAAAGAAGTGCCTTGGCAGGTAGTTTCTCAACCAGATTTACCTCGTTTTCCTGATGGTTCGGTGATTCCGATTTATGGAGAATCTCGAAAAAAACTCTTGCTGATGGCAATAATCGCCGGTCTAGGATTAGGTTTGGGGGTGGTTTTGCTGATCGATATCGCCCGGAATATCTTTTTTACCCCTCAAGATATCGACGATCTGGTTCCATTTCCCCTGTTGGGAATTATTCCCCGCGATCGCGGCGTCACAAAATTGGCCATGTCTTCAGAAGATACCAGTTCTTTATCCTTGACCAATTCGGGCGCCGCATCGGATACCAATCAACCCGTGGGGGGCTATTCTGACAATCCTGAGTTCTTGGAAGCCTTTAGTTTGCTATTTGCGAAACTGCGGTTTCTTGCGGCGGATTTTCCCATCCGTTCTTTGACCATTGCATCCGCGCAAGTGGGGGATGGTAAGTCTACCATTGCTTTACATTTGGCGCAAACTGCTGCCCTGATGGGCCAACGAGTATTATTAGTCGATGCGAATTTACGCCGACCAGCCCTGCACCTTATGTTAGATATTCCTAACTTCAAAGGACTGAGCGATCTGTTGATCGATAAATTGCCACCCAAAGAGATGATTTCGCGATCGCCTCTAGCGGATAACTTATTTGTGCTGACTGCCGGTGCGCCCACCCCGGTTGCCCCCAAATTACTGGCATCTCCGCAAATGCGTTATTTAATGGAAGAATTAGAATCAATGTTTGACTTGGTAATCTATGACACTGCTCACCTGCTGGAGTTAGTAGATACGAATTTTCTGGCTGAACATACCGATGGCATTTTAATGGTAGTGGCGGTGAAGAAAACTAAACTCTCTGCGGTGAACCAAGTCATCAATGACCTGAAGAATTTTAATTTATCGGTTTTAGGGACTATTGCCAACGATCTCAGATAAAAACGATCGAAACATCAGATGCTTTCACAATTAAAAGCATCTGAATCGGCAATTTTCCGCCAATCGTCTAAACAGGGTGCTGGCAACAAATCCGGCAATAAATTAATTTAGCAAAGGCAATTTATTGCTGGTAAAAATTTCTTTTTCTGTCGCTACAAAAGAGGGGTATGAGAATATAGTTTTGCTCTTTTTTCCCCACGAAACATCGATAATATCGATGCTTTGGAGACCAACCGCATACTTCTGTAACGCTATATAATACCATTTCTAATTTTCCACAAATACGCAACGTTAGGGGCGCAAGCATTGCGGCCCTACTTCTGGTGATTTATCTGTAGGGGCGCAATGCTTGCGCCCAAATTAACCTCGAAATCGTAGCAATAATTTTTGAAATAGGGATAAATAAATAATTGTTAATCAGTAATTTAGTAAAAATCGTCAAGTCCGCAAGTAATTTTCAGCATAGGTGACAAGGGCTACAATTTTTTTAATGAATTGCTCTAGTCATGGATGACAATCCTGCCTAAAATTTGGAAAAAACCTACCAATTTTGGCAATCACGGATTAGCATATAAGCGTGAGCAATCTTAATTCTCCTTTGAACTCATTGAAACAAGGCCATTGGTTTAAACTGATTTGTGGTGCAAGTTATCAACACCTGCCATCGGTGCGAAATCTGACTCTGGCCTACGCCCTCGCAGGCGCTGACTGTATTGATGTCGCAGCAGATCCGGCGGTGATTGCCTCTGCAAAAGCAGCCCTACAAGTTGCAGAGCAAATTGTGGCGGATGGAATTTTCCCCCATGCTGAAGATATTTCCCAGAGAAGAGGGAAGTATTTTGGCCGCACACCCCTGCTGATGGTGAGCTTAAATGATGGAGAAGACCCTCATTTTAGAAAAGCGGAATTCGATCCAGCGGTTTGTCCGCCAAGTTGTCCCCGTCCTTGTGAAAAAATTTGTCCCGCAGAAGCGATCGCCTTTCCCAAATCTTCGACAGATGGCGTCTTTGCTGGGGTGATCGACGCCAAATGCTATGGTTGCGGGCGTTGTGTGCCGGTTTGTCCCCTGGGACTAATTCAAACTCGTTCTTATGTCTCCACCCCGCAAGCGGTGGCGGAATTAGTTTTACCTTGCGGGGTGGATGCGGTAGAAATCCATACCCAAGTTGGTCGCTTAGAAGATTTTAAACGGCTATGGAGTGCGATCGCCCCTTGGGTACATGGACAAGGGAATCGCCCACCCCTCAAACTCATAGCCATCAGTTGTCCCGACGGAGAAAACTTAATTGACTACCTATGGTCACTCAATCAAGTCATCTCTCCCCTCCCCTGTGCCCTGGTTTGGCAAACCGACGGTCGTCCCATGAGTGGCGATATCGGCGCGGGCACCACCCATGCCAGCATCAAACTCGGCCAAAAAGTGCTCCGGGCGGGACTTCCGGGCTATGTGCAACTAGCTGGTGGCACCAATCACCACACAGTTAGCAAACTGCGATCGGTCAACTTGCTGAAAAGCAGCCATCCAGGAAATCACACTGAGCCAAAAGATCGACCAACGGAGCCACCAACCATCGCCGGAATTGCCTATGGCAGCTATGCCCGCGTCTTGTTATCTCCGTTATTAGATCGTCTGGAACAACTCAGCAGCCCAGAACTCCAGAGCAACATTTATCTGGAAAATTACCCCAATTTGCTAGTAGAGGCAATTAATTTAGCCAATTCCCTTGTTTCTCAAATCAAAATGGGTTTAGAATTACAATGTAGTACACATAATACAAAACCATGACCAAACCACCACTCACAACCCCTAACTAACCAAAACCTTCTCTCGTTCTCTTTTATTTACTGCCCACTTCTCGACGCGACTTATATATGGTGAATTCCAACGGTATGCAAATCGTCCACAAGCAGAATAATCGGCCAGCATCAATGGTTGGATCGGAAAACGTCGATCTCGGGCGGACTCAGATGACCGACGATCTCGACATTTTGCTGGAGATTTTTCCTGATTCCATTCGGAAACACTTAGAAAACCATCCGCAGCTTGCCAATTTGGTAGAAGTAGTGATGGATTTGGGGCGGCTGCCGGAAGCTCGTTTCCCCGGTGGAGCCGAATATCTGTCCCAGACCCCCATCTCCAAAGCGGATTTAGAATACTCGATTTCTCGCGTTGGTAGCTTCAGTGGAGATAACCGAGCCGGAATCGAGAAAACCCTGCATCGGATTAGTGGAATGCGGAATCGCAAAGGCGAGGTAATTGGTTTAACTTGCCGGGTCGGTCGGGCAATTTTTGGCACCATTAACATGATCCAGGACTTAGTGGAAAGTGGCCAATCGATTCTGATGTTGGGCCGTCCTGGGGTTGGCAAAACCACTGCTTTGCGGGAAATTGCGCGGGTATTAGCGGATGATTTGCACAAACGGGTGGTGATTATTGACACTTCCAATGAAATTGCCGGAGATGGGGATATTCCCCATCCCGCCATTGGTCGAGCCCGTCGGATGCAAGTGGCAACCCCGGAACTTCAGCATAAGGTGATGATTGAAGCGGTGGAAAACCATATGCCAGAAGTCATCGTGATTGATGAAATTGGCACCGAACTGGAAGCCCAAGCCGCCCGAACCATTGCCGAACGGGGGGTACAGTTGGTGGGCACCGCTCACGGGAATCAGATTGAAAACTTGATTAAAAACCCCACCCTGTCCGATTTAGTTGGGGGCATTCAGTCTGTCACCCTGGGAGATGATGAAGCCCGTCGTCGGGGTTGTCAAAAAACCGTGTTAGAACGCAAGGCGCCGCCGACCTTTGCTATTGCGGTGGAAATGTTGGAACGCCAACGGTGGGTCGTCCACGAACAGGTCAGCGAAACCATTGATGCCCTGCTGCGGGGCCGCGAACCCGTGCTGCAAGTGAGAACGGTCGGCGATACGGGTGAGGTGACGATTAGTCAGCAGGGAGGCGCTGAAACCCCTGGGAAAATTCCCGTGCAACCTTTTGGGGTGAGTGGTTGGCGGTCTTCGGGGAAGATGAAGCCATTGCCCAATCAAATGGACTTGAATATGGGCCGTCAGAGTCGTGCCGACCGAGGGAGTGAACCCAAGTCTTTTGAGCAATTGCTGAATGAATCTTTGCCCCCCTCAGACCATCTATTTAATCAGGCTGATTTTGATTACGATTCGGTAGAAAATTATGCCGGTCCAAACGGGGAAGATTTGCCGATTCATGTCTATTCTTATGGGATTAGTCATCAAAATTTAGAGCAAGTGGTGAAATCTCTGAATTTACCGATCGCGATTACCAAGGATATTGATAGCGCTGATACGGTTTTAGCGTTGCGATCGCACGTCAAAAACCACTCTAAACTGCGACAAATGGCCAAAAATCGGCAAGTTCCCATCTATACGATTAACTCCAGCAGTATTCCCAAAATCGCTCATTCTTTGCGGCGAATGTTGCACATGGATGACGCAGAAATGACGGAATTAACTGACCTTCAGTTATTCAGTGAAAGTGGTAGCGAACATGAGTTAGAAGCCCTGGAAGAAGCCCGGTTAGCAGTGGAACAAATCGTCATTCCCAAAGGACAGCCCGTGGAATTGTTGCCGCGATCGCCCAAAGTGCGGAAAATGCAGCATGAGTTAGTGGAACATTATCGCTTAAAATCTACCAGTTTTGGCGATGAACCTAACCGCCGTCTGCGGATTTATCCCGCTTAATTGATTGTTTTACCGAAAAGAAACCCGCCCAAAAAACCGGGTTTCTGTCTTAACCTTTCGGTGGATAGCCACAATTTATTTAAGAAACCCGGTTTCTGGTTTTTTATCATAGTAGGGTGTGTTAGGCGGCCATAATATTTGAGGCAAACCTAGTTATATTTAGATCCGCCGTAACGCACCTTTATTTAAGCAACTAAGAAACCGGGTTTCTGTCTTAAATTTTCGGTTAATCGCCACAACTTATCCCAATTTAAAAAATTATTGCTACGATTTCGAGGTTAATTTGGGCGCAAGCATTGCGCCCCTACAGATAAATCACCAGAAGCTTTTAGGGGCGCAAGCATTGCGCCCCTACAGATGCATAAATTTTTGTAAATGGTATTATTTAATAAACCCGGTTTCTGTCGCTCAAATCCAAATTTAGCTAACTTTATCACTCCTCTACAAAAATCGAGGGAATATCTCTGGAACCATGAATTAGTCTAATCACCTCTAAAATTGATTCGGAATGTTGGTAAAAAACCAAATACTTATCAAACCGTTTAACCTGCCATTTTCTCAATCCTTGCAAACGAAGATTTGAGATTTCATCCACCCTGCCAATATTGGGATTTTTAGCCAACGGGGAAAAAGTCTCTCTGACTGCATCAAAAAACGCAGAACCGCATCCATTTTAATGGTAGGGTGTGTTAGGCGCGGGGATAAATTTTCTCGGAAAATGCAAGATTTTATTTCCGCGCCTAGACGCTTATTTAATCCTTAAACAATATTACAGCAATTTTCTATATTTAGAAACCTGGTTCCTGGGAAAAACCGGGCTTCTGGGTTAAATACTGCCTCAAGACTGGGCACAAAGTATAAACATTGTCTATTTTTTCAATTAAACCACGTCGCAATAGAGATTGCAGCGCATTCAATAAATCTAACCCTTCTATAGGGGAATTTTCCAGCAATTTTGCCAAATTAACTGCTGCCCTTTCCTTTGCCAGCAAAAATAACGCTTGTTTTTCGATTGTCGATAGGCGATTAAATTGTTGATCTAATATCTCTTTTAAATCTTCCGGCAATAAGATAGTATCATCGGGCAATAAATCGGTGACGGATTCCCCCAACTCCTGAATCTGTAGGGCGACACTTTGTAACCATAAAGGATTGCCTTGATAATGGGAAATTAGGGCGGAGTAGTTTTCGATTTCTGGTAATCCGTAATCTCTCAGGATTTCTTGTGTAGCCGCAATATCTAAGCCAGTGAGTTGTAAGGAAAAAATAGCATTTTTTGGCTGAGGGACTTTCGGGAGTGCCACTGCGGGTTCCCAACCGATTAACAATAAGCAACTTTGATGGGATAGTTGTTCGATTTGTTTAAAAAATGAGCGATATTCTTCATAACCGGGTTGATATTTTCCGGCAAATTCACCGCTGCTGAAAAGGTGGTGAAAGTCATCTAAGACCACTAAGCAGCGATATTTTTGTAAATACTTAATCAGCGATAAGCTTTTGCCGTTATTCAGAGGGTAATTGAGAGGGGTATCTAGTTGTTCTGACTGGGAGAAAAACTGAATTAAGTTATCTTGAAATTCAGCAAAAGTCGGGGATAGTTCTAAGCTGTACCATAAAACATATTCAAATTCATCTTTGATTTGGTGAACCAGTTGCACCGCTAAAGTAGTTTTGCCAATGCCGCTGATACCCGTAATTGTCGCCAGGTGACAACGTTGTTGTAAAATCCAGTTTTTCAGGGTTTCCAGTTCGGGAGTGCGACTGTAAAAAGCCCCTAACTCTGGCATTTCGCTTAAGTCTTGATGTGGGGTTTGAGAGGGTTTTGAGTTAGATGTTTCAGGATGATTCGGTTGTGGTGAATTTGGGATATCTGGGGGATGTCTCGCCGATCCACAGGTGTTAAAACTATCACTAACTACACCACTCACTACAAAATCTTGTGCAAAGCTTAAAATATTAGAGTTTTGCCACCTCTCCATAGTCGATAAAAAGTTCGATTTATTCACTTCTTCCCCTAACTCTTCTGAAAGTATTTGCCATAACTTTGCCCCCGTATTCCTGATACTACTTTCAGAACAATCAAAATCTTTAGCAATTTCTTTGTATCCCTTCCGTTGCAGAGTCCCTTGCAATATCGCTGCTTGTAAATCGTCGAGGTGCTGCCCTGTTTTGGTAAAGACTATCTCATCCGCGAGATTTAACATTTCTTTAAGATTTCTCATGGCTAGGGATCGGGGAGAGTTTTGTGTACTATAGCACAGTTTGAGACTTTTTTGTACATTTTTAGACATTTTTGGACAAATTTAGATTAAATGGTGACTAAAAAAGAACAAGGTGGTGACAAAATAAAACATTTTTGTTGTTGACAAAGCTTTGATGACTAAGGGATACTGCAAAAGGTGTAATACGTCAATCTAGTTATTCATAAAATCCTAATTCACGCTAGTAGGGATTGACCAGTTACAGATTTTATGATTTTATTTTGATAATTTTCGGGACTGCAAGAAACGATTTTTCTTCGGTTGATGCTTCTTTATGTGTTTTGGGCGCATAATTCACATACAAACCTTTTTATTAAGCCCCAAAACCAGAATTTTCTTGACAATAACCGATGCTATCTGGTCTTACTCTCGATATTTTAAATTATTGTAATCTGTGATTCAATTGTCCCCGCTTCGTATAATAACAATTATGGATGATGAATCTCAGGCCAATAATAACTTTGTGTAATTGGCACTATAGGAATTATTACACATATAAGAGACAGAGAAAAAAGCTGTCTCTATCGGCTTTCATAGGGAATTGATTCAATAAATTGTGTGGTTCACAGGAAACAGAAACGCTATATCAGGGTATTTAACATTTAACTTGATTGGAGAAATGTTATGGCTGTCAATATTTTGTCTGTTTTTAACGCCAATTTTTATCGCTTAAAGAATCCAGATGTCGCGGGATTCGATGACGAACAAGCTTTGCAACACTTTCAAGAATTTGGTTTGAATGAAGGACGTGAATTTTCTTCTGTAATTAACCTCAATTTCTATCGTTTGCAATATGTAGATTTGCAAAATTTTGCTTTCGCAGAACTTCTGGATCACCTATTCAAATTCGGCATCGGTGAAGGTCGTCAGTTTTCTCGGTTCATTGACTTGAATTACTACAAGCAAGTGAACGCGGATTTGACCGAGTTAAAGAATGAAGATGCTTTAATTCATTTACAAACTTTTGGTTTCAAGGAAGGTCGTCAGTTTTCTCGGTTCATTGACTTGAACTACTACAAGCAAGTGAACGCGGATTTGACCGAGTTAAGCAATGAGGATGCTTTAATTCATTTGCAAACTTTTGGTTTAAAGGAAGGTCGTCAGTTTTCTCGGTTCATTGACTTGAACTACTACAAGCAAGTGAATGCGGATTTGACCGAGTTAAGCAATGAAGATGCTTTCATTCATTTGCAAACTTTTGGTTTCAAGGAAGGTCGTCAGTTTTCTCCTAATGTTGATATCAATTTTTATCAAGCAGTCAACGCAGATCTGGCGAATTTAAGCTTTTTAGAAGCTTTTACCCATTTGGTTACTTTTGGGGTTGCGGAAGGACGCATTTTTGCCCCGCCTCCAGAAACCAGCGAGGCGCAAACCGAACAAGGTGAAGCAAACATCGAGAATGTTGATCAAAGCGATCAAAGCGATCAAAGTAGTCCTGATAGTAGCGATCGAGGCGATACCACTGTTGCCAGCGATGATAGCAGTTCTGACAGTTCTGACAGCGAAAACGATGACAGCAGTTCTGACAGCGAAAGCGATGATAACAGTTCTGACAGTTCTGATTTCTTTTCTAACCTTCCGATCTCTACCAATAGCGGTAACAGCGGTAACACCAATACCCCGGACGATACCGATACTCCGGACGATACCGATACTCCGGACGATACCGATACTCCGGACGATACCGATACTTTACCATCGGGAAGCCTGCCCGTAGCCCAGCCAGATACGATTACAGGTGGACAAGCTGAATTAGTCGGCACTACAGAAGATGATGAGATTACTTACACTGTTTTCTCTTCTGTGACTATCCCAGTTGCAGACTTATTGGCTAATGATAGCGATCCCGGTGGCGACTCGTTAAGCATTACCGCCATCAGCGAATCTACAAATGGAACCGCGACACTATCTGACGACGGTGCGAATATTTTCTTCACTTCTGATCCGACGGCTTCCGAACCTGGTAGCTTTCAATATGAGATCACCGGCAGTAATGGCAATACCGCTACGGCTAATGTCACGGTTAATTCTCAACCAGTTCAAAGTATTGATGGTAGTGATGGTAACGATACTTTGGTTCTAGCAATGTCGATACCAGGATCGATCGATCTGGGTAATTCCACGGACCAAACTAATGGTGATACGATTACCGTGATTAATTTTGAGAATGTAATCTCATTAGGGACTGGAAATGATTCCATTCGTGGCAGTCAAGATCCCAATTTGCTCGATGGTGGTCTAGGATCCGATACTCTGATTGCGGTGGGTTCCCGCAATACCTTATTAGGTGGCGAAGGGAATGATAGCCTATACGGTGCTGATGGTTTTGCAAACATCTTGGGAGGGGGTGCAGGAAATGATATCCTGATCGCTGGTAGCCCTGATGATAGTCTGGCAGGTGGTGAAGGGAATGACTTCTTCATCGGTAGTTCCGCTGCTGATACTCTAGGTGGTGAACCAAATCGTCAAGGTTCTGACACCTTGTATGGTGGTCTCGGTGCGGATAGTCTAATTGGTCGTGCCGGTTTCGATGGCTTCTATTATGCCGGAAACAATGAAATTGGCGATACGATTAGCTCATTTCAGTCGGGGGCTGATAAGATTTACCTGCGTTCTGCTGCATTCGGCAGTGTTGATTCAAGCGGGGTAACAGTTAGTAACCTAGCGGCACCGGGTCAAACTTTACGGACTGGTTTGGACTTTTTCTCCGTTCCTAGTGGACAAGACTACAGTACCCTTGGCGGAACATTCTCTGGTGGTTCGCCGTTTCTACCAGCGATTATCTTTGACTCCAATGCCGGTGGCGGTGGTACTCTCTACTGGGATTGGAATGGTGGTGGTAACGTAAATATTGGTGGTAGCTTGTCAGCGATCGCGACCATTCAAAGCGGTTCGGTCAATGTCAGTGATATTGTGATTTTCGGGAATGAATCAACTCCTCCGATTAGCCCCAGTAATGATTTCTTGCAGGGGACTGCGGGGAACGATACTCTTGGTGGACCAGAACCTCGTGATGGTTCCGATACTTTATATGGTGCCGAGGGGGCAGATAGCCTGATTGGAATTTCTGGGTTCGATGGCTTCTACTATGCTCAAAACAATGAAATTGGCGATACCATTAGCTCATTCGAGTCGGGTATTGATAAGATTTACCTGCGTTCTGCTGCATTCGGCAATGTTGATGCAAGCGGGGCAACAGTTAATAACCTAGGCGCACCGGATCAAACTTTACGGACTGGTTTGGACTTTTTCGTCGTTCCCAGTGGACAAGACTACAGTACCCTTGGCGGGACATTTTCTGGTGGTTCGACTACTCTACCAGCGATCGTGTTTGATTCTAATGCGAATGGTGGTGGTACTCTTTACTGGGATTTCAATGGTGGTGGTAACGCGAATGCTGGTTTAACTGGCTTGTCGGCGATCGCGACCATTCAAAGCGGTACTGTCAACATCAACGACATTGTGATTTTCGGGGATGATTCAACTCCTTCGAGTAGCCCAAGCAATGATTTCTTGCAAGGAACTGCGGGGAACGATACTCTTGGTGGACCAGAACCTCGTGATGGTTCCGATACTTTATATGGTGCCGAGGGTGCAGATAGCCTGATTGGAATTTCTGGGTTCGATGCCTTCTACTATGCCAACAACAGCGACATTGGCGATACGATTAGCTCATTCGAGTCGGGGACTGATAAGATTTACCTGCGTTCTACTGCATTCGGTAATTTTGATGCAACCGGGTCGTTGACTAACCTAGCGGCACCAGGCCAAACTTTACGGACTAATTTGGACTTTTTCTTCGTTCCCAGTGGACAAGACTACGCTGGCTTTGCCGGGACATTTCCTGGTGGTTCTACTACTCTGCCAGCGATTATCTTTGACTCCAATGCCGGTGGCGGTGGTACTCTCTACTGGGATTGGAATGGTGGTGGTAATGTCAATACTGGCGGCGCTAACCTGTCTGTCATCGCGACCATTCAAAGCGGTTCGGTCAATGTCAGTGATATTGTGATTTTCTAGTTCTAATAAAACTTAGAATTCCAGAGAAAAAGCGATCGCGTCTCCAAACTTTCATAACCAAACAAGAAACCGGGTTTCTCATGTTTTTTGCCCAAATTTTTGGTTAATTCCGAGAAGAAACCCGGTTTCTCATGGCCTAAGAAAAGTGCGATAAGCCTAAAAGCATAGTTCCGCTTGCCGCATATTCTTTCGCCGATTATCCTGGACATCGGGGCAAATAAGGTTTATTATAGATTCAAGCAATTACTGTTAAAACTATTATGAAATACGATGATATCATCACTATTGAACCGGGAAAACGCAGTGGCAAACCCTGCATTCGAGGAATGCGAATTACTGTGTACGATATCCTGGAATATCTGGCAGGTGGAATGACAGAAGCAGAAATTTTAGAAGATTTTTCGGAACTGACTTCGGAAGACATCAAAGCTTGTCTTGCCTTTGCAGCGGAGCGTGAGAAAAAACTATTTGTGGCATCGTTGTGAAATTACTACTGGACGAAAACCTATCAGACCGGATTATTCCCAAGATAGTCGATTTGTATCCTGATTCGGCTCATGTTAAAACCTTACTTTCATAACCAAACAAGAAACCGGGTTTCTGGCGTTTTCAGCCCAAATTTTTGGTTAATTCCGAGAAGAAACCCGGTTTCTCATATCCCAGGAAAAGCGCGATCGCGCCTCCAAACTTTCATAACCAAACAAGAAACCGGGTTTCTGGCGTTTTCAGCCCAAATTTTTGGTGAATTCCGAGAAGAAACCCGGTTTCTCATATCCCAGGAAAAGCGCGATCGCTCAACCAAGAAACCGGGATAAGAGTGTTTCTTGCCTAAATTTGTGGTGAATTACGAGAAGAAACCCGGTTTCTCATGCTTCAATGCTTAAGAAAAATAGGAAAACTCCTGCTAAGATAGACTTAAAGAATCAAAATTAAGTTATGAAATACCCAATGCATACAGTTTCCAAACCCGTCTCAGGCAGCGAAGTGGAGAAAATAGCTTATGCCTTGAAAAGTGGCGGTTATATTGCCAATGAAGCTGCTTTGGCGTTAGCTGAAAGGATTGTTGCTCGTCGTCGCCAGAAATCTGCAAATGTCGTCCAAAAGTAAGTTTGCTGGAGTTGATTTCTCCGAGCTACCCGTTGAGCATTTCACCCCGGATCTGACTATTTCTGGCCAGGGGTTTCGTTGTTTACGCGGTGAGTTTGTCACCTACTGGCGAAAAGGCCGAATTCAGCGAGAGATCGACGCTCGGATCAGCCAATGCTGGATTTTACGCCATGAAGACAATTTGGCCGGTTATATCACTCTACTGGCGGATCAACTGGAACTTGATGAACCGATTCTGCTTGAGGAGGGTGTTCAGTACCGATCTTTTCCCGCAATTAAGATTGGTTTACTGGCGGTCGATCAACGTGCGAAAGGAGCCGGTAGCCGTCTAGTTGAATGGGCGGTGGAGTACGTTGCTGCGGAAGTTTCACCTACCGTTGGCGTGCGTTTTATGACTGTTGACGCACTCTACGATTCAGATACTATTCCTGCTTATGACGCATCGGGCTTTTATGAAAAGTTTGGGTTTCAATTTGCCGATCCTTATGAGTCTTTACCTCCATCTGTACCCTATCGCACTATGTATCTCGATCTTAAACCATTAATTGATTTATTGAGTTCATAGCGAAAAAAAACCGGGTTCTCCGTTGCTTTTGCCTTTGAAGCAAGAGTTAATTAAGCCTGCCCCCGCCTTCGCGGGGGAAACCCGGTTTCTGACTTCCCACGTTTCATAACCAAACTATAAACCGGGTTTCTGATGTTTTCTGCCCAATTTTTTCGTGAATTCCGAGAAGAAACCCGGTTTCTCATGCCCCAGGAAAAGCGCGATCGCCCAAAAGACCTACTGCTCAAATGGTGAGAAACGCGATCGGAATTTTCGATTTGAGATGGTAGGGTTGGCATTCCCCCACCGGGGCGATCGATGAGATATCATAAAAATGACTTCTCATCATCCGATCGATATGACTTTAGTCTCTAATGGGCAGACAGCTATTATCAGGACAGAGCGGGGATTAACGATCTCAGGTACACGAATCACTCTTTATGACATTATGGATTATCTGAGAGATCGGTATCCACCTAAGTTTATTGGTTCCCTGTTTGACTTGACCGAAGAACAAATTAACGTTGCTCTATCATACATCAAAACTCATCGGGAGCAAGTAGAAACCGAATATCAAGTTGTTATCAAGGAAGCGGAAGAACTCCGGCATTACTATGAAGAACAAAATCGCGATCGAGTCGCCCAAATTGCCACCATGCCGCCTCCACCAGGTTTAGAAAAAGCCTGGGCAAAACTTCAAGCAGCAAAGGCACGGTATCAGACCTAATTATGATTTTTTTAGTCGATCATAACCTGAAGGGACATGGGCGAATTCTCCTGGGCAGCATTGCTAGTCAAGGTTGGCTTGATTCGATTCCAATTCGGTTTGTTACATTTGAAGAAGTAGGATTATCAATTGATAGTCCCGATCGCGTAGTCTGGAGGTTGGCACAGGAAAACAAAATGATTTTGCTCACAGCCAATCGCAGCATGAAAGATGAAGAATCACTCGAACAAGTTATGCGTGAAGAAAATACCCCAAATTCATTCCCTGTAGTGACAATTGGTAATGCAGATCGAGTTTTGAACGATTCAATTTATCGAGAACGGTGCGTCGATCGCCTGCTTGAGATTGCGATTTATATTGGCAACTACATGGGGGCAAGAAGGGTTTTTATTCCTTGATAAAGAAAGAATTAATAGCCAACAAAGAAACCTGGTTTCTGATGTTTTAAGCCCAAATTTTTGGTGAATTCCGAGAATAAACCCGGTTTCTCATGACCCTGGAAAAGTGCGATCGCCCAACCAAGAAACCGGGTTTCTGATGTTTTCAGTCCAAATTTTTGGTGAATTCCGAGAAGAAACCCGGTTTCTTATGCCCACGCGATAACGAGATTTTCATCAATATTTATAATTTAGCTGACTCTATGATGACACCGCAGGACGAACAATACGAATTAATTTACCTTGCAAAGATTCTTCCGCGATAATCGCCTCGTGGATTCGGTTAGCTAACCCCTGCCAATCGCGATCGTTTGTACAGGCAATAATACCAGCATGATCTGGTTGAATGCGGTGTAAACGAAAGAAATCTTTACGATTTTCGGTAATCACAGCACGTTTTTCCGCACTAGCAAAAGCTAAAACATCTGAGTCAGAAATCCTTTGATTTGCTTTGCCTGCTTCTTGAACCGTTAAAACATCATGACCCAAAGCTCGCAAAAACTCTACAACAGGATAGGGGTATTGCTCATCAGCATAAAGACGTGCCATTTGCTAAAAATCCTCGGACATCACTTCATTATTTTCCCTAATTTCTGTTTCAATTTCATCGGAAAATTGTTCAGCATAAGCCCAAGCGTTGGCTAAATCGGTAGCCGATAGAGATGGATAGCTGGTGAGTAAGTCCGCTTCACTATAGCCAATGCGACGAGCTTCTACAAGACCCCAAACGGTGATGCGAGTTCCAGCAATGCAGGCAGAACCGCCACAAACACTCTTGTTTTTTTCTATCCCCCGCCCAAATACGATTTTACCTTGAGATAGAAGTTGAACGGCTTGATTTTTTTCGTCCTCAGACAGTGCCAGCAATTGAGGTTCTAATTCTTTCAGTGTCATAGTTAATAAATAAAATGGTTATTTTCTATGTTATCAAATAATTTGCCTAGCGGTAATTTTAATGCAGTAATAGCGATCGCGCCCCTCTTTCTTTTTATCGCTCAACCAAGAAACCGGGATAAGAGATGTTTTTAGCCAAAATTTTTGGTGAATTCCGATAAGAAACCCGGTTTATCATGCCCTAGGATGCGATCGCCCAACCTAGAAACCGGGATAAGAGATGTTTGTTGCCCAAATTTTTGGCGGATTCAGAGAAGAAACCCGGTTTCTCATACCCTAAGATGCGATCGCTCAACCTAGAAACCGGGTTTCTGAAATAAGTTTTGCCTTGAAAGCAAGAGTTAATTAATCAACCCGGTTTCTAGGGAGTTAAGTCTTCTGTTGCCATGATGAATTTAATAAACTTCGTCATGGCTACCAATGTCAATCAGAAGGATTTCCTCCACATCTGAATCTGAAGATTTTTTGAAATTAAAGACTATTCTACAGTCATAGTCTACAGTACAAGCCCAAGCGCCGGATAACTTACCTTTCAGCTTGTGGGTTTTGAGTGAGGGATCGAATGGATCGTTTGCCAATAGTTCGAGTCGTTCAGCTATTTTGTCCTCTACTTCAGGGCTTTGGCGGATTAAGGCCTTGAAAGCTCGTTTGAAAGAAGAGGCTAAGACAAGGGTTCTCATCGTTTTAACTCTGCCATTATATCATTTACTGTTCCTCGGAATACTTGTTCCTGTAAATACTCTTCTTCAGCACGAACAATATTCAAAGCGATCTCATCTCTCCTTCTTTCCTTAATTCGTCTTCCGATTAAATTGATGAGAACGATCTGTTCATCATCAGACATTTCTTCAACTAACTCTATAATTGCATCAAAGCTATAGGTTTTCATTGTCAAACTCCAAAATTACTGCACAATTATATTATAGCTGATATTTGTTTTATTTTACCACAATGATTAAACATAAGTTAGCATAAGTGAAGCATATCTATTGGTTAACAATAGGCTCGCGGTCAGTTGTCGAAACCCCTGGTTTTCAGTTTGGAGGGCGATCGCTGATTTCAAAAAGCGATCGCCCCCTCTTTCCTTTTATCGCCAAACAAGAAACCGGGTTTCTCATGTTTATTGCCCAAATTTTTGGTGAATTCCGAGAAGAAACCCGGTTTCTCATGCCCAAGATGCGATCGCTCAACAAAGAAACCGGGTTTCTTATGTTTCCAGCACAAATTTGTGGCGGATTCCGAAAAGAAACCCGGTTTCTCATGCTTCAAGAAAAGTGCGATTCCCGTCTCTGGATCCGCTGCGCGGAATCGCTCATTTCCATCTTTCATAACCAACAAATACACCCGGTTTCTGGCTTCTGCTAGGGAAAATAACGGTAAAATTCCCGACGATGGAGCACTCGCATTATTTCTATAACATTTTCATTAACCTCTATGCCAATCCGGTAATCGCCGATGCGAATCCGATAACGCCCTGCGTAACCTTTCATGGCTTTAATGTCAGAAATATCCTGTAATGTGTTGATTAATGGTAGAGTGGTAAATGCTAAATCGTAGATGCTTTGGTATGAAGGGGAACTCTTGTTTCAAGTCTTTTAGAAAAGCTTGACGGTATTCAACTTCCACAGTAATTATTCCTCAAGATACGCTAAAGCTTCAGAACGATCTAACAAAGGAGTGTTAACCGCTTCATCCATTGCTTTGTTCATGCAATAATCTTCTATCGCGTCCGCAAGTTGCTCGGTAGAAACTTCTTGATTAGGTATAATTTTTCGCCATAGATCAATCGGAATCACTACAGCGCTTACTTCTCCATCTTGGTTAGTAATATATTCAAGATTTAAACTTGTTTCCATATCAAAATCCAAACACTTATAGTAATTATAGCTTATCCGATGAGGTGAAGCAACCAAGAAACCGGGTTTCTCATGTTTGTTGCCCAAATTTTTGGCGGATTCAGAGAAGAAACCCGGTTTCTCATGTCCCTAAGATGCGATCGCTCCTGAACCAAGAAACCGGGATAAGAGTGTTTCTTGCCCAAATTTTTGGCGGATTCAGAGAAGAAACCCGGTTTCTCATGCTTCAAGAAAAGTGCGATCGCTTGTCCCAAAAAGCGTCCCCGATTTATTCCTGCTTATCCACACCACAATATAATAATTTAACCTATATAGTTACGAGGTATAATAATTTTAAAAAAAAGTGATACAGCTATCTCCGAGCGCTATATGTAACAAAACCCGATTTATTGCTTGTAATGATTCTAATGTTGGGTTTCGTTCCTCAACCCAACCTACAGAATAATGCATCATTTGGTCTTTGGAGGTTTTTGTGATTAAGCCTGACTTTAGTAGCATGACTAAAATTGATCTAAGAGCTTACGTCATTGCAAATCCGAACGATCGGATGGCTTTTCATGCTTTTGTCGATCGTTTTACCTCGTCAGCTTCGACCGAGACTTTTGACATTCCTAAATCAAATTCTGAGGTTGAAGAAGTCGATGTATTGATTAGGCAAAAATTAGCAGAAGTGAAGCATATCTAGTGGCTAAAAATAGGGGGTTTTCTGTTGCTTTTGCCTTGGGAAGCAAGAGTTAATTAAGAAACCCGGTTTCTCTGCCCACAGCCAATGTTTTACCTTCTAATTGCCCCGCGCCATCCGATTTTTTGTTCTGCTGACCGTTCGCCTAAAGAGCGAATAATTCTCAATTCAATTTTGATATTTAAGCCGCTGCGTAAATATTGATCTGGAATGGGTAATTGACCGATATTGACGGTAAAGCGATCTGAAGTAAATGAGACTAATTCAGGGGGTATTTTGCCTTGATAGCGGGTGGTATAATTGTCATCAAAGCGTCCCCTTGGGGCAGCAGGAGTGGTTTGATAAACTATTTCTAATTCCGTGTCTAAAATATTTGACTGTCTGGCTACGTCAATTAAGGTTAATTGCAGATTTTTGCCATTGTTGGCGACATCCACTAGCCTAAGTTGGGTGGCTTCACTGGCTAAAATTGCCTGAGAAATGACGAATTGAGTCTGGTTGTCGGTTTCAATTTGGCTGGTTTGTAGCCAAAGTTCTTCGGGAACAGACATTTCTACGGTTTGGTCATCTTTTAGCTGAAAGGTGACGCTGGTGTTGGCAAAATTTCTGGCCGATCGCTCCGCATTCCAGACCAATTCTACCGGCTTTTCAATGCGCTTGATAAACTGACGATATTCATCGGCAATAATCGAGTCACTACCTAATAAATTGGTTGCCCCACGGCGCGTTTCCCAGATATGTTTAGATAAGACAAAAATCTGGTTGCTAAATTCCGCTAAAGAACGGGCGATCGCCGGTTGTTCCTGGGGCAAAAGTTCGGTGCCTTGAATCAGGCTTAAAGTGCCCAATTTGCCATCACTCCCAGAACTCCCAGAACTGCCATCATCCCCATCATCGCCATCGCTACAAACAAAAGAACGAGTCTCACAACGGTAGTCGGGATTTCCCGGAGTCCCGGTACAAACTTCTTCATTCCAGCGGCGATCGCGACATTCGCAACCATCGCCACCATATCCCCGTTCTCCCCCACTGCCACCCCTGCCCCCGTCAGCGAGCACATAGATTTTTTTCAGGTCTTCAAGGTTGGTGTAATACACCGTCAAAGCCCCGCCATTGCCGCCATTGCCACCGCGTCCCCCGTCACCTCCGTCCCCACCATCGGCCCCTTCTTGGTCGCGATCGCCTCGGTTCGGTTGGCGGCAAGACCGGGCATCTTCCCCATCTTCCCCATCCTCCCCATCTCCTCCATCTTCCCCAGACAGGTTTAGATATAATTCCGAACCATCCACAAAAATCGTGCGATTTTCACCATTGCGACCATCTGCACCACTCCTCCCGTCACGACCATTACTCCCCCTTTGACCAAAGTCTTTCACTTCTCGACTTAGTACCAATAGAGGACAGAAAAAACTATCAGCAATGGGCAGAAAAATTACACCACTGCCTACTAAAAAAAGAATTGGTGAAATTTTGGCTAAAAAATGTAGTTTCATATTCGTTTTTAGTTGTTAGTTGTTGGTTGTTGGTTGTTGGTTGGCCGGAATTAACAATTGATAATTAAAAATTGACAATTAAACAAAATCATCAATCATCAATCATTAATTATCAATTATCAATTATCAATTATCAATTACTGCCTGTTGCCTGAAAGCAAGAACTCTAGTAGGGAATAGGGACAAAACTTATGGTTTGGGCGGATGTTGTTGTAAGACTTGTTTTAAATATTGCCCAGTATAAGAGTCAGAATTTTCTGACACTTGTTCCGGGGTGCCTACGGCGACAATTTCCCCACCGCGATCGCCTCCTTCTGGGCCTAAATCAATCACCCAGTCTGCACAACGAATTACGTCTAAATTATGTTCAATCACTAAAATTGAATTGCCTTTATCTACTAACCGTTGCAGAACATTCAACAACTGATGTACATCATAAAAAGATAAGCCGGTGGTCGGTTCATCAATTAAATAAAGGGTTTTTCCTGTAGCCCGACGGGATAATTCCGTGGCTAATTTTACCCGTTGGGCTTCACCACCGGAAAGGGTTGGCGCTGGTTGTCCCAGGGTAATATATCCTAATCCTACATCCACTAAAGTTTTCAGGCGAGTGGCGGCGCGGGGAATATTTGTAAACATTAAACAAGCTTCTTCCACGGTCATATTTAGCACTTCGGCAATGGATTTATCCTTATATTTCACTTGCAAAGTTTCTCGGTTATATCGCGCCCCTTTGCAAATTTCACATTGCACATAAACATCGGGCAAAAAGTTCATGGAAATGACATTAACCCCTTGACCGCTACAAGCTTCACAGCGTCCTCCTTTGACATTAAAAGAAAAACGTCCCGGTTGATATCCTCTAGCTTTGGCTTCAATGGTTTCGGCAAATAACCCCCGAATAATATCAAAAACTCCCGTATAAGTTGCCGGGTTTGACCGAGGTGTTCGGCCAATGGGTGATTGGTCAATAATAATCACTTTATCGATCGCTGCTTTGAGGTCAATTACCTGATTTTTTTTCGCGGATAGCTTTTCCAACGTTTCTAAGCGATCAATACCTTTGGGTAGAGAGACTTTCCGAGTCAAATAATGTTCCAACGCCGGATATAATAACTCATTAACCAGGGTAGATTTCCCCGAACCGGACACCCCAGTAATACACACCAGTTTGCCTAAAGGAATCTCAATATCTAGATTTTTGAGATTATTCTGTTTGGCGTTTTTCACATAAAGAGATTTGCCGTTGCCTTCCCGTCGGTTTGCCGGGGTTTCAATGGCCATTTTTCCAGATAAATAAGCCCCGGTCAGAGAACGCTGACTATTTAATAGTTCCGTTAAGGTTCCTTGGACGACAATTTCTCCGCCATGTAGTCCTGCACCTGGGCCAATATCCACCAAACGATCGGCGCTTCTAATGGTTTCTTCGTCATGTTCAACGACAATTAAAGTATTGCCCAAATTGCGTAATTTGGTTAAGGTTTTTAACAGTCGTCCGTTGTCTCGCTGGTGTAGTCCGATGCTGGGTTCATCTAATACATAAAGCACTCCGGTTAATCCTGCCCCAATTTGGGTCGCGAGACGAATTCGCTGGGCTTCTCCCCCAGAAAGCGTCATTGCTGAACGGTCGAGGGTGAGGTAGTCTAAGCCTACATCGAGTAAAAATTGCAAGCGGGCGCGAATTTCTCGGAGAACTAATTCGGCAATTTTTGCTTGGCGATCGCTCAATTCTAACTGATTAATTCGGGTTAAGGCTTCGCGAATAGAAACACTGGTAATTTGATTAATTTGATATTGTCCCACTCGGACTGATAACGCTTCTGGTTTGAGGCGCTGTCCTTGGCAAGTTGCACAGGGTTGATCGATGCGATATGGTTCCAGTTTCTGTTTTTGCAGTTCGCTGGCGCTGTTCTCATAATAGCGGTCAAGCATAGCCAATACTCCGATATATTGATGCTCATAGCTTTCCCGCTTTTGTTCGATCAAAATTGGTTCATCGCTGCCAAATAAAATCACCTTTTGCTGTTCAGCAGTCAACTGGTTCCAAGCATTGTCTAATTCAAACCCTAATGCTTGGCCAACACTATAAAGTAAGGACAAATAATAATGATTGTCTTTATCAGCCCAAGGCGCAATCGCACTATGCACTGGGGCATCGGGATCTGGGATAATTAAATCTGGGGAAAACCGGCGAAAATAGCCCAAACCATGACAGTCAGGACAAGCCCCATAGGGAGCATTAAAAGAGAATAATCGCGGTGAAAGTTCTTCCATCACTGCCCCATGTTCGGGACAGGCAAAGTTTTCCGAAAAGAGTAAATCTGGCTGTTCCTCAATTACGACTAAAGCCAACCCTTCCCCATGATGTAAAGCCGTCGATAAAGAATCCGTTAACCGTTCTTCAATGCCCGGTTTTTTAATCAGTCGGTCAACGACAATTTCAATGGTATGTTTTTGATTTTTATCCAGTTCAACCGCATCGGTTAATTCGCAAATTTCTCCATTAATCCGCACCCGGACAAATCCTTGAGAAGCAATACTGGATAAAAGTTTTTTGTGAGTGCCTTTTTTGCCGCGCACCACTGGGGCAAGAATTTGAAATTTAGTCCGATCGCCTAGTTGCATAATGCGATCGCACATTTCATCAATAGTTTGCGGGGTAATAGAGCGATCGCAGTGGGGACAGTGGGGTTCTCCAGCCCGTCCAAATAATAATCGCAAATAATCATAAATTTCTGTCACCGTCCCCACCGTAGACCGAGGGTTATTAGAAGTTGACTTTTGGTCAATAGAAATCGCTGGAGACAGTCCCGAAATTGACTCCACATCCGGTTTATCTAATTGGCCCAAAAATTGACGGGCATAAGCGCTTAGAGATTCCACATAACGCCGCTGTCCCTCCGCAAAAATCGTATCAAAAGCCAGAGAAGACTTGCCGGAACCGGACACCCCAGTAAACACAATCAGGCGATCGCGGGGCAATTCTAAATCAATATTTTTCAGATTATGCTGCCTCGCCCCCCGAATCTTAATCCGATTATTCGTCGGTTGGTCATTAACTGGATTAATCGCCTCCGCTAAAGATTGGCCATCCAGAGTTGCCACAGCATTCAAATCGGCATTCACATCACCATCAAAATCAGCGCGTTCAGTACGGTCAAGCATAGATACAAAGTCCAGGAAAACGTTAACAATTGTAACGGGGAACGGGGTGTAGGGTGTAGGGGAAAACAATTAACAATTGATAATTGACAATTGACAATTAAAAAGAATTATCAATTATCAATTATCAATTATCAATTATCAATTATCAATTATCAATTATCAATTATCAATTATCAATTAAATCAAGATAAAACTTTCAACATGGGCGAACTTTTTTCTGGTTCCGAGGCAATCACCACGCGATCGCGCCCTTCTTTTTTCGCTCGATAAAGTGCTTGATCCGCCGCTTCCAGAAGTCGATCGCTCGTCCAACCATCTTGAGGGAAAATAGCGACTCCTAAAGAAATAGTAATTGACCCCACAGACTGATGATGAGATTTCAGACTTAACTGCTTAACTCCCAGGCGAATTTTTTCCGCAATTTTTTGAGTATCCTCTAAAGAAACTTCCGATAAAATCAGGGTTAACTCTTCGCCACCATAACGACAAACCACATCGGAAGTGCGAACATTGTTTTGCAAAAACTTTGCCAACTCTTGCAGCACCATATCCCCCGTCTCGTGACCAAAAGTATCATTAAAATGCTTAAAATGGTCAACATCGATCATCACCACTCCAAAAGATTTTCCAGAGCGTTGAAAGCGATGAGTTTCTGTGGCCAAATATTCTTCTAAATAACGACGATTATATAACCCAGTGAGAGCATCCCGAATACTTTGTAACCGGAGAGTTTCCCGCAATTTTAAATTGGCTAACGCTAACCCAGTATGTTCGGCCACAGCCAAAGCCAGTTTTTGCTTGGCTACTGTTAATTTATTTGACGATGAATTGGATGTTAAATGTAGGAGTCCAAAGGTTTCCCCTTGAGCCATCAAAGGAATACACAAAGATTGTTCTGTAGAAGTCGAATGGTAATGCTGGCAAGGTAAATCATTATGCTGCCGGTCGAATAAGTGCGATCGCCCACTGCGTAAAGACCAGCAATCATGGATGGGGAAAACAAACTCAATCGGCGCATTTTTTCCCCAACTCACCAATAATTCTACCATATTTATCGACTCACAAACCCGATAAATTGCCCCAGAGTGTTGGGGAAAAAGCTGGCGCATAAATTCAGAAATTGTGGTCTGAGCCTCTTGTTCAGTCAAACAAGCCTGAAGCAAATTACTCATTTTGCCTAATAACATCACTTCCGAGTTAATTCTTTTGAGTTCGAGGTTAGCTTGTTCCAGTTCTTGATAAGCATCATTTTGTCTTTCTAAAACTTTTTGTAGATCATTTTTAATCCCATCAGCGTGTTCAGTGGTCGTTTCTAGTAAAAATTTTAAATCATTTTTCTGCTGCCGTAATTCTATCAATTCTTGCTGCATTTGCAGCGAAGAAAGCCGATATTTTTCCAGTTGTTGATAGCGGCATAAGAACCGAGGCAAGTAGGCACTCACAATCCCGGTTATGCTCAGACCAAAGAGTAAAGTTAGCCATGCTTGCGACTGCGCTTGGGTTTGAATATAGGCAGCGGTGGGTAAAAACTGCACCGACCATTGTTGATTGCCAATTTGCAGAGGTAGAATACAACCATTGGTTTTCGGACAAAGAGATTGGAGCAGATTTAAATCCGGTTCAGCAGTGAGGGTTTTGCTCCAACTTCCGGTCTGGGCTTCATAACTTGCCATCGTCAAAATTTGCTGATTTGACTTGGTTAAATAAGTCAGATTTAATTTAGGCAAATTTTGGGGATTTTTGGCGAGAAAAATTACCAGATTACTTGTCCGTAAAATATCCCATTCATAAGATTCGGGACTGGGGGTAATTTCCGCGAAAATATTGGTCAGAATATTGGTCAGATTAAAATTAGCAATCAGAAAACCTTTTAAATTTTGACGGCGAACTTCCACGGTAGAATAATTGAATGAATTTTGATAAATCGCCGATATTGCCCAAATTTTCAAGGGTTGATCTGGGATTAGGATAAATTTGTCCGAGGAGGCGATCGCATTCATCGGATTAAATAAAATGATTTCCCCCGTATCTTTTGCTTCTTGAAAATAGGGCAAGCTGGTTTCCAGGGCAAAATCAAAGCCGATATTTAATTCTGGGTGAAATCTGGAAGCGAGATATTTAACAGGCAAAGATGGCTGGCGATCGCCTCCCTGAGTAGAGACTAAGTGATTTCCTGGGGGACGCGAAAGCGAATCGCGATCTGGGTTTGCGGGATTCAAAGTTTGCGGCGAATGAGTTGCCGGTAAAGAAGGAATCCAGGCGACCATATCCACGCAAGGATGTTGGGACATAGAACTTTGGACAAAAAGCTGAAATTCTGCTGCTTCAACCGCTTCAGAAGCGACATAAAAAGCTTTTACCTCTTCAAAGACCTTCAAATTAGCATTAATCGCCTTTTGCAAAGCGATCGCCACTTTTTTTGTCCCAGCTTCATATTTATTTACCAACCGATCTCGTTCCGACTGCCAGACCATCGTCGAGGCTATGACGGACAAAACGATCCCAGTCAGCAGAGTAACACCAAAACATTGAGCATCAGAAAAGCTACCACGACTCAACTTTTCTCTCGATGGTTGGGTTCCTTTCATCCGTTGATTGATTTCCTCCCGAATTATATCGCTGGTCATTTTTCTTATACCTCGGCTCATTTTTTTGGTTTTCTATTCTTTACAATTTCTTTATATTTAAATTGATGAATAGCTTATTCTAGATCGCGGGGAAAATTATGGCTATACTGGGTTGCGACAGGAGAGTCAAGGACTAATTTGAGTAGCTGTTAACCGATCGCCGATCTGTTGACTTCTACAAACACTCTCCCTAGGTTTGGCGGTTTTTTTACATTATCGTTTAATTCTATATCATTTTTCAGGCTTATACCGTTGAAACAGCAATAACCTGATGGGTTAATTCACCGTAAACCAACCTGGGATCAATCTGTGGGGCAAAGTAATTGGTGACAATTCGAGGGTTAATCTAGGTGTTAAACTTCTAGGTTGTTAGGGTTTACCCGATGAAAAAAACTATTTTGATAGTGGCAAATTTTTTAATAAAATTTAAAGTTGTTCAAAAAAAATAGATAAAACAATAATTTTTTACCCAGCACTTCTAGAGAAGTAAATCTGTAAAATTGAGACTTTTTGGCTCAGAGCAGAACTCGTTAAATAATCGCTTTGGCAGCCAAAGGTCAGAGGAATGTAGTTTTCTATACAGACAATATAATGCTTTTCTGATGATTTTGAAATCAGTATATCTAGGGATTTTTATTTCTGTAAATATACTTACATAATACCGAGATATATCCGTATGACACCGAAATGAAGTAGGGGGCAAGGGTACTTTTATGTCAGACCCCTGCCCCCTAGAAAAGCGCCCCGTAGCTGCTATCCCGCTTGAATTTGCCGTGAGATTTTCGGTTTTTGTTTGGCGATCGGCATATTAATCAAATTTCCCCCCAAGGGAGTGGGTTTGGCAATGCCATAGCCTTGGACATAATCCACCCCTAATTCTTGGAGTTTGTGCAAAATTTGCTCATTTTCGACAAATTCCGCAATGGTTTGTAAGCCGATCGCATGAGTAAGTTTGTTGATGGCTTCAATCATGGCCGCATTAACCGGATCTTCGAGAATATTTCTGACAAAGTAGCCGTCAATTTTGACATAATCTACCGGCAGATTTTTTAAATAGGTCAAAGAAGACATCCCACTGCCAAAATCATCTAAGGCAAAGGAGCAACCCAGTTGTTTTAGGGCGTGAATAAATTGGATCGCTTTGTTTAGATTACTAATCGCAAAGGTTTCGGTTACCTCAAAGCAGATCATCGGAGGGGGAATTTGATAGTAAGCAAATTGCTCTTGGAGAAAAGAGAGAAATTGCTCATCGTTAAAACTGGCACCGGAGAGGTTGACGGTGTAGATACTGCCAGGGGAAACGGTTTTAGCCTGATGGGGCAGTAGAGTTTCGGGGACAATCTTGTTTCCACAGGATGAGTGATGGAGATGAGTGGCGAGATAACTAAATAAATTGCGGATTACCCAACGGTCAATTTTGGGCATCAGGTTATAGCGTTCAGCAGCAGGAATAAACATTCCTGGGGGAATTAATGCGCCATTTTCATCGGTCATTCTAATTAAAATTTCACAGTGATCCGGCTTTCCTGAGTCCGGTTGGGCAGGGGCGATCGCCTGTGAATATAAGCAAAACCGATCCTCTTCCAAAGCTTTCACCAACCGGGAAACCCACTGCATATCCCCTTGTCGTTGCGCCAACTCCCGATCGTTGACTTGATAAACATGAATCCGATTTCTTCCTGCATCTTTGGCGGCGTACATAGCGGAGTCAGCGGCACTCATCACATCCGCCAAGCTAGTAACAATTGGGTCAAGTTTAACTAACCCAATACTCACACCAATAGAAAAGGTTTTATCTTGCCAAACAAAGCGGAAATCTTGCACTACTTGCCGCAAATCTTCGGCCACTTGTCGCGCTTGCTTCAGAGGGCATTCATATAATAAGAGGGCAAATTCATCCCCACCCAAACGAGCCAGTAAATCAGTTTTCCTAATTTGAGATTGTAACAAGCCGGTGACTTGGCGTAAAAGTTCGTCTCCAGCCGCATGACCGCAGGTATCATTCACGATCTTAAATTGATCTAAATCCAGATAGCATAAGCTATGTTCCGATTCAGTTTTTGCTTTTTCTTCCATCAATTCTGACAGCCGCCGCTTAAATTCCCGTCGGTTAATCAAATTAGTTAAGGGGTCGTGACTGGCTTCCCAACATAACTGGGCGGCGAGTTTACGATTTTCCGTGACATCTCGACAAATCACCACCATGCCGATAATTTCGCCACTGCTCATTCTAATGAAGGCGACGGAAGGTTCCACCATGAATTCTTCCGAGTCACGATTTCTAATTAAAGTATGGTGGGAAAATGCGGACAACCGGCTCGTGTTGGATCTGTCCAGGAAATTTTCCACAGGATCTCCAGTAACGGCGTTGAATAGCTGCAACACCCGTTTCAAAGGTTGACCTTGGGCCTCGGACTGTCGCCACCCGGTGAGGGTTTCCGCTTGGGGATTCAAGCTTTGAATGATGCCGTTGAGGTCGGTGGTAATTACCGCATCGCCGATGGAGTTTAAGGTGACTTGAGCAACTTCCTTTTCGTGATAAAGTTGTTCTTCTATTTCTTGCCGCCGATCGATTTCTTGGCGGAGTTTTTCATTAACTTCGAGGAGTTCGGCGGTGCGATCGGCGACGCGCTGCTCTAGTTCCTGGGCGTAAGATTGCACGGTTGTGCGTAAGCGGGCTTGTTGAATGGCGATCGCCAAAGAATCCGCGACTTCCTGGGCAATGGCGATTTGTCGATCGCAGAAGCCACCGGGACGGTCTGACCAAATATTCAGACTACCCAGGAGGAGGTTTCTGGATTTGAGGGGAATACAGACACAGGATCGCAGTCCTTCCGCTTTCAGGCTTTCTTGCACAAAGGTTAAATTCGGTAATTCCCACAGATCCTCCACCACCAAGACTCCGTTGGTTAATTTGTCTGGGTTGGCGAAACCATCTTGGTTCATCAGGGGTAAACGGTTTCCGGCTAAAATACAGCTTTCTCGGTCGGCATCGATCGCCAACATAATCGCTTCCCCGGTCTTCAGGTTAAATTCAATGACACTGACCCGTTCACAAGGCAGTAGGGGTCGAAGATGTTTTACGGTCACCTCGGCGATCGCCTCTGGTTCTTCTGCTTCCAGAATTGCCCGGTCAATTTGGTGCAAAATACTCAAACGTTTTTGTTGCTGACCCATGGCTTTTTCCGCTTGCTTGCGATCGCTGACATCCGTGCGAATGGATAAATATTCAAACGGTTTACCCTGCCGATCCAACAATGGCACAATCGTGGTATCCACCCAGTAATCATCGCCATCTTTGGTTTTATTTCTGATTTCACCCCGCCAAATTTTGCCCTGGGCGATCGTAGACCAAAGAGTGCGGAAAAACTCTCGCGAATGTTCATCAGACTTGAGGATGCGATGGTTCTGACCGATCAGTTCCTCGCGGGAATAGCCGGAAATATCGCAAAACTTATCATTGACATAAGTAATTTTGCCTTTTAGATCCGTCGCTGCCACGATCGCCGATTGATCCAAAGCATATTTAATATCTGATAATTCCTTATAAGATTGGCACAATGCGCTTTCGGCTTGTTTTTTATCGGTGGTATTGCGAATGAACATCATAATTTTTTGATTGCCAAATGGGATTAGTCTTGCTTCTAATGTTTGCTCACCGGCAGATCCACCCATCTCGTACTCAATGGTGGTCATCCATTGTTGCTTGGTGACAAAACGGATTGCTTGTTCATACTGACTAGCCACTGGGGATGGCAATAATTCTTGGATTTTTTGTTGACCAATTGCCGTGGGGGAAATGTGGACATTGCAACGCTGTTCTCCTCGATAGTCTAAAATCGTGCCATCAGTACCAAGGAGTAAAAATAAGTCGGGAAATGCTTGAAAAATTCCTTCAAATTCAGCATTTTTTTCCTGAAGTTTTGTATGCAAATTTTGACATATAGCCAACTGTTGTGCTGAATTAGCATCTACACAGGATGTCACACAGGGATATGCTGAAAATACTGAACTTATGGGGCGAACGCGCAGGAGCGTTGCGGATGCAACATCGGGTCGCGTTACGGATACAACATCGCCGTTAGCTGAGGCAGTAACCCTAGAAGGCAAAAACGATGACTCACCAAGGATAAACGCCCCATCTTTCCCCTTGCCAGTTTGGGAATTAAGGATCGTCCCCAGGAATGCCACCGCTACAGTACCCATCATCCCTGGTAAAATATTAAACAGCCAGTAGATCGAAGCAGAATCGGGCAAAGGAACCAGCAAATTTAACAGCCCAGAAGAGATCGTTAAGAATAGCAACAGCCAAAATATTATCACTGGTGCGATCGTAAATTCAGGGTGAAAACTGCGTAACCATTGCCAGAAAATGATGCCGATCGCGAGATAGATTGCAGCGTTACAAGAAGCCAAAACTATTGACAAGCAAACCCTAGGCATTTCTGGAATCGTACTCCCTAGAGCGATCGATAGTTTTTGCGTCCATATCATACTGAATAAATTTAACATAAAGCCTCCTGGTTAGGGTCAGTGAATCTCCCTCAGACATCCCTAATGGTCATACAACCCAAATCAATCATAAGTTTCTGGCTGGAATAATTTAAAAGCCCAGTCAATTTTCAGACTTTAGACCTCGTGCAAACAATCAATCCAATCCGGTCTAGCCTGAAAAAAAACTGGTTTATCCCTAGGATTATCCCGGATAGTACATAATTAGTTCAGTTTTTTTAAGCACAATTTTTTTATAAGTTTTTATTTATCTTGATTGGATTTGACTTTTTCGATGAAATCAGTATAAATCTTGTGCTTACCAGTACAAGAGAAATATAACATTAAGAAATTAATTCAGCCATCGTTACATTTGCATAATTTAATATCCGTAAATATACGGACACCTACTGTCAGTATATTTACGGATATTTAGTTGTTAGTTGTTGGTTGTTGGTTGTTAGTTGTTGGTTGTTGGTTGTTGGTTGTTGGTTGTTGGTTGTTGGTTGTTGGTTGTTAGTTGGTTGGGGCGGCCATCGGTGCAGAGGAGCGGAGGGGCAGAGGTGCGGAGGTGCAGAGGAGCGGAGGGGCAGAGGTGCGGAGGGGCAGAGGTGCGGGAGGTAATTAACAATTAACAATTAACAATTAACAATTAACAAAATCATCAATTATCAATTATCAATTATCAATTATCAATTATCAATTATCAATTATCAATTATCAATTACACCCTCTGCTCCTCATTTAACCCGCAGGTTAGATGGATTAACGACGGACTAATAAAACTGGGCAGTCAGCGTTAACGCGCACATAGTCGGAAAGGGAATTACCCAGGAGGCGATCGAGATCCACCAAGCTCTTGGCAATGTTCGGACGGCGATCGGGAGAACCGAGTAAGAGGAGATCCGCGTTGGTTTCCTCGGCAATCCGGCAGATTTCTGGGCCGGGTTTACCACTGCCGGTGATGCAACGATAGTTAACTCCGGCTTTTTTCGCTTCCGCAGCAGCAGCGGCTAACACTTCGTCTTCTTCCGCTCGATCGACCGCTTTGGGTGGGTTGACGTGAGCGAGGATTAACTGACTCCCCGATACACTTCGGGTGAAAGCCAAGGCCATTTCTAAGGATTGTTTGGCTTCAGGGGAATTATTCAGCGCTACCATGACGCGGTTGATCCGTTTGACATATGTATCGTCTTTCACCAGTAACATGGGACGGGAAGCAAGCTGGAAGACATACTGACTGACGGATCCTTCTAAAACGGCGCGTAAACGACCTAATGCCCGCGAACCGATGATAATCAGGTCAACGTTTTCTTCTTCAGCGACTTCGCAAACGATCGCCTTGGGATCCCCTTGTTTGAGGAGGGGATTGACTTTTTTAGGATCGACTTTTAAGGCTTTGACCGCATCAGCGAGAATTTTACCTCCCTCGGCTAACTTGGCGGACATATCATCGGCGATGGTTTCGGGGGTGACGACGTGCAATAGGGTAATGGATGCTCCTTGGAAACCCGGAATGTCCATTAGCATATTGACCATTTCTTCACACAAACCACGTCCCGCAACGGCGACTAAAATTTTAGAAATCATTTGCACTCTCTCGATAAAACAGGTTTTTCAGAATTAGGTTCTCTCGATCTCTTCGATTAGTAGGGTGGGCAAGATTTGCCCACCCTACTTTATTTCTTGGCAATGTCATGGTTAATATTGGGACTAGAGATGTCCAGGGGGTCGATCCACGCGAAAAGGATCGCTTTCCCTGGAAATGTCACAATAAATCATGTGTTTTGGTCTTTTGGATCGAGATCCCCTTATAAAATTTAAGGATAAGACTGATTACTGACTAAAAGTTTGTATTTTTGTAAAATGACTGAATATATAGATCAAGTGTCACCCCCAGTTCGCGCGATCGCTCCTACGGTACACCGAAGCGAGGATGGCTGGTTTGAGTACCCCGTGCGATCGCACCCGCATCATACGGACTACGCAGGAGTCGTTTGGCATGGCACCTATTTAACCTGGATGGAAGAAGCGCGGATCGAGTCCCTGCGAAGCATTGGCGTTGATTATGCCCAACTGGTAGCGATCGGCTGTGATTTCCCGGTGATCGAGTTGTCTTTGCGCTACCACAAGCCCATGCACTTGGGGGTTGATGCGGTGGTGAGAACTCGGATGACTGAAATGCGTGGCGTCCGAATGAATTGGGAACAAAATATTCAAGCCCTGAATGGGGAAGAGGTCTATGTCAAGGCACTGGTGACATTGGTCGCTTGTGATATGGCTGAAGGTAAGATTATTCGACGATTACCGCCTTTAGTCCAGGATGCCCTGGTGAAACTGAGTAAATAAGTCGATTCTCAATTCAGCGGTTTTGCATACATGAAATTATGGGCAGAGGATGAAGCCTCGGAAGCTTGACATATAGCTAACGCATCGTAAAACCTAAAAGTCTCTGGGTGAAATCTGTCTGCCTTTCTCTGTTGTGTAATCCTAATGAAATGTCTGATATTCCTATTTAAGCGATCGCCTCTGTATCATAAACTAATGTGGCAAAAGCGGCGGCGCTTGGGGCAGATTTTGCTTTTAGTCATTCTTTTTGGTTTATGCAGCCTGACTGCGGTGAGGATTTATCAGCCTTATCCCACGGAGTATCCCACGGAACATCCCACTTTTTTAGGGGCGAAGCATTCGGATAACGATCTTGTCGGGGCGATTCGCTTTTCGCCCCTACAGGAAAACCCAGAATTAACCGCCCGAATAGGGGCAAAGCATTCCCGTAAAAAATTCACTTTCAGAAACCGGGTTTCTTGTAGACGGCTAAACGATATGCCTCCGGCACGCTGCGCGAACGCCCCCGGTATGAGACCAGAAACCCGGTTTCTTCTGCGTCCAAGCGAAAGCGCTGACAAATTTATTTGTAAACATGGGATGCGGCCAACGAGACCGTACAGGGAAGCCAAACAGACGGAGGAAGCGCTGGCTTTAACCCAAGAGATTAAACCACCAGAGATGACTAATGAGTCGGCACAGGAATTAGCAAACTTGCTGAACCAATCGCAACTGACAGATATCCCAGAGGCGATCGCGATTAACCAAGATGACCCCGATACAGCGGTGATTTATCCGATCATTTTACCCGATCGCCTCGAAGTGATTTTTGCTTTGCCCGGACATCCCCTGGTTCGCACCACGATCCATGAACCCAAGGAAACCATAGAAACCACCATTCGCCAAATGCGTAATTCCCTGAGAAGAACTTCTTTTCTCGAAGAACGTTTACCCTTGGCGCAAAAACTCTATGATTGGTTGATTCGTCCGATAGCTGACGATTTAGCCAGTGACAAGATTAAGACTTTGGTCTTTGTCCTCGATGGGCCGTTTCGGAATGTGCCGATGGCGGCGCTGTATGATGGGCAACAGTATTTAGTGGAGAAATACGCGATCGCCATTAATCCTAGTTTGCAGTTGCTGGCTGAGAGGCGATCGTCCCTGCGACCGGAAAAGATCGGAGCCCTGCTGGGCGGAATCAGCGAAGCCACCCAAGGATTTAGTCCATTGCCTGCGGTGGACTTAGAACTCGCGGCAATTGCCGCCCAAATCCCCACCGAAACTTTGCGAAATCAGGCTTTTACCCGGGCTGCCCTCACAGAAGAAATGGTCAAAACTTCCTTTCCCGTGATTCACTTAGCCACTCACGGACAATTTAGTTCCAACTCCGAAGAGACTTTTATTCTGACCTGGGATGACAAAATCAAAGTCAAAGATTTACAAAGCATTCTGCGCGATCGGCGACGACAAACCAATCCCTTAGAATTACTGGTACTAAGTGCCTGCCAAACCGCCGAAGGAGACAATCGCGCTACCCTCGGATTAGCGGGAATGGCGGTGCGATCGGGGGCGCGGAGTACCTTAGCCACACTTTGGTCTGTCAACGACCAATCCACCGCTGCTTTCATGGCCGAGTTTTACCGACAACTCACTCAACCCAATATCACCAAAGCCGAAGCGCAACGCTTGGGGCAAATCAAGCTACTCACCGATCCGAAATATCGCCATCCTTTTTACTGGGCTCCGTTTGTTTTAGTGGGAAATTGGCAATAATCTCCCGGAACCTAGTTTTGCGGTATGTTTTCCCCAATTATGGAGCCGACGATCCCCCGAATCGTCTGGAAGCACCCCTAAAAGTCTAAATTAGTTCAGCGATCGCATCGACAACTACTCCTCAAGCTGATTCTGACGCTCCGTAAATTTTCTCTATCTAAAATATTTATTGGGCATATTTACCATGCAAATCATATCAAATAAATTCGCAAGCTAATTTATCAAATTTTCAGCGATTAATCAGGATTATTTAAATTCTTAAACTAGCTTTTTACTAAAATTTATTTGTCGCCATTGAAAACAATTACCAAAACTTATCATCAAGATTATATTCATTAGCAGAAGAGAATGGCAACTAGGCTTTCTCAAGCCGCCAGCTAAAAGAGGGTCAGACCCCTTAATCAGAAAACGGCTTCACTTGCCGTGATTGTACTGCCGCAAGTCTCACCTAGACTTCCCCCCACCAAAACCTCGAAAAAAGGTGACATCATTGGATAACATCCCAGGGCATCTGTCATCAATGCCCTAGGAATGAGAGCCAGGATAAAAAAATCATCAAATCTATGGTAAAATCAATCCTTCATGTTATATACTAAGAAAATAAGGAAAATCTCAAAACCGCCTGGATATATCGGTAAAAAATAAGCAATATCAATAAACAATCAAACCTTCAGAATCATTGAGCCAGATCAAAGATTCAGTGAGACAAAAAAGCTAAAAATCTTTTGGTTCGCAAAGGCTGAGAAAACAGGAATGCTCTAGGTGAACATGAGCAATATGAGATAATCTTACGAAAAAATACGCAGAAAACCGAGCAGTTTTAACAACTGGGAAAGGGATTAAATTAGGAGGTGACTTATGACTGGGACAAAACAGTTGATATCTTATATATCTATGCTGCCGATCGCCCTATCTCTGGGATTAATTATCTTGTCTGCTTTACCAACCCAGGCACAGGTGAAATCGGAGAAGGCGACAACCGCCAGCAGCGATCGCAAATCATTAGAATCACAACTAGAATTCAATTTTGAAACGAAAGAACCGGGGGAGGGCGAACCCGAACAAACGGTGGGCGCTGGGAGCCGAAGTACCCAAGAATGTACCGATCCGCAAAGTAGCCAGCCGCTGACTTTACTGGTTCCTCCCAACACAGTGCCTTTAACCGTAGCCCAACGACCCATATTCTTGGTTTATTTTCCCAAAACCGTAGCAAAACAGGCGGAGTTGAGTCTCAGGGATGAACAGGGCAATGGAATTTACCAAACCACCTTCGATCTGAGCGACACTCCAGGAATTCTGAAAATCCAATTGCCAGCAACGGCACCGGCTTTAGAAATCGGTCAGAAATATCAATGGTCGATCGCCATGATTTGCCATCCCGATGACCGACTCCGAGATCAAGTGGTAGATGCTTGGATTCAGCGCACGGAACTGCCTGCATCCTTAAATCAGCAACTTCTCGAAGCTGCCAGTATCCCAGAACAAGCGTCACTCTATGCCCAGAATGGCATTTGGTACGATACTATATCGACATTAGCTGAATTTGCCTCTCAGTCTGAAAATTCATCTGAAAATTCAACAGTGGCGGCGAATGCGTGGCAGCAGCTTTTAACTTCGGAAAGCGTAAATTTAGAGCAAATGTTAGGAATGCCCCTGATTCAGGCACAACACGAAGAAGACTAAAAGTAGATAGAATAAAAAAACTTTTTGACTTCTTTTGTGTGGATTGATGAGTCCTAAAGGCTGGAAAAAACTGCAAAAGCTACTGTGGGAATGGCGGGGGGTGATTGTCACCGCCCCCACAGTGGCGGGATTGACTTTAGCATTACGGATGACCGGATTGCTCCAAGGGTGGGAATTGCGAACCCTAGATTTATTTTTTCGCTGGCGTCCTCCAGAACCCCGGGATGAGCGAATTGCGATCGTGGAAATTGACGAGCCAGATATCAGCTATGTGGGAACTTGGCCGATTCCCGACCGGGTTTTAGCAGAGTTGTTAAAAAAAATTAAACAGCAACAACCGAAATCCATTGGCATGGATATTTATCGGAATTTGCCGGTAGAACCGGGCTATGAAGAATTAGTAAAAGTATATAAATCTACGCCGAATTTGATTGGCGTGAAGAAAATTCTCGGAGACGCTTATGGCGGTCCCGTGGCGCCGCCAGCAGTGTTGGGTGAGTTGGGTCAAGTGGCAGCGGTGGATATGGTCAGTGACAAAGATGGCAAAATTCGTCGCGCTTTACTTTCGGTGACGCCGCCCGGTGAACCCACAATCTATGCTGTGTCCAGCCGTTTGGCCCTGATGTACCTGGAGGAAAAAGGAATCAAATTACAGCCTCACCCGGCAAAAAAAGAGGCGAATGTTCTGGGCAAGAGTTTATTTTTCCGACTGCAAAAAAATGATGGTGCATATATCCGGGCTGATAACGGCGGCTACCAGATTATGCATAATTTTCGCAAGTCTTGTCCCATCCAAGACTTAAATTGCGACGTTTTCTATACAGTGTCCCTGAGAGATGTTTTGACCGACAAAATTGAACCGGATGCTTTGCGCGATCGCATCGTCTTAATTGGGTCCACGGCGGATAGCCTGAAAGATAGCTTTTTGACTTCTTTTGACGGACAAAAGGGCAGTGCGCGAACTCCAGGGGTGATCATCCACGCTCAATTAGCGAGTCAAATTCTCAGTGCCGCCCTGGATGGACGCGGCTTAATCCGGGTGTGGTCTGAACCTGTAGAATGGATCTGGATTTCTTTCTGGTCAGTAGTTGGTGCGACGTTAACCTGGAGTTTGTTAGGCCGAAAATGGGAAGTAGTCAGTATTTTCCTAGTCGGCGCCAGTCTCGGATTCGGCTCTTTTGTCGCCTTCTTAGGTAATTGGTGGATTCCCGTAGTCCCCGCCTTGGTGGGTTTTTTTGGCTCGTCTGTGATTATTGTTGGCTATATTGGCTATACCGAACGGGAGCGATCGCAGGCCCAATTACGCTTCAATGCCTTGCATGACGGACTCACTGGCTTGCCAAATCGTCGCTGTTTGATTTCTCGGCTGCAAAGTGCCATTGAATATCGCCAAGAAAACCCAGATTATTTATTTGCCATCCTATTTTTAGACTTAGATCGCTTCAAACTGATTAACGATGCTTTGGGACATAGAACAGGGGATGACTTATTAATTGCCACCGCTTGCCGACTGGGAGAATGTGTCAAACCCAGAGACACCGTAGCTCGATTAGGCGGCGATGAATTTATCATTCTCCTAGAGGATATTCCAGATGTCCAAATCGCCAGTCAGGTAGCGGAACGGATTCATCAGCAACTTAAGTTGCCATTTTATATCAGTGGCCATGAAGTCTTTACCAGTACCAGTATTGGCGTTGTCCTGAGTACGATGAATTGCCAGCAGCCAGAGGATTGGCTGGGCGCTGCGGATGTGGCCATGTATCGAGCCAAAGCTCGCGGCAGTGGCAACTATGAGATTTTCGATCGCAGTATGCAAGCGGATGTGATGTACCAGCTTAAGCTGGAACAGGATATCCGTCAGGGAATCGATCGCGAAGAATTTGAACTGTATTATCAACCAATTGTATTGACCAATACCACCGAGTTGGCGGGGTTTGAAGCCTTGGTGCGCTGGAATCATCCAGAACGGGGTTTTGTTTCTCCCGGTCAATTTATTCCTTTGGCCGAGGAAACCGGATTAATTGTGCCGTTGGGTTGGTGGATTTTACGCACCGCCTGTCGCCAGTTACACGCATGGCATCAACAATTTCCCGACCAAGCGGGTTTAAAGGTCAGCGTGAACCTTTCTGGCAAGCAGTTTCTCCAAACCGACTTAGTGGAAAAAATTGCGGATATTTTGCAAGAAACTGGTCTAGATCCTGCTACTTTGAAGTTAGAAATTACCGAAGGGGTGGTGATGGATAATGCAGAAATGGCGATTAAAATGTTACAAGGAATTAAAAGTTTAGGGATTACTTTAAGTATTGATGATTTTGGCACGGGATATTCTTCTTTGAGTTATTTACATCGGTTCCCCGTTGATACTTTGAAGGTGGATCGATCTTTTGTGAATGGGGTGGAAAGCGATCGCGATAAATTAGAGATTGCTCGGACGATTCTCCTGCTGGCCCATAGCCTAGAAATGGATGCGATCGCAGAAGGAGTGGAAACCATAGAACAATTTATGGTTTTGCAGCAACTTAACTGTGAGTATATTCAAGGGTACTTTTTCTCTAAACCAGTCAATGTAGCATCTGCCGCAAAGTTGATGGAAAACACCCAAGTTTTTCAAGAAAAAATCACAATTAAAGATACTTTAATTAAACCGTAAAATTGAGATATTTTTTGCCGGAATAATTTTGGCTATTTTTATATTAAAAAATATCGACGGATTTACTGAATTTAAAGTAAAAAGAATTTTATCTCCCATATCTAATTGAAAAATATCCGCTGATTTGAAAATCAGAAAATCATACCAATTTCAAAAATTATTGCTACGATTTTGAAGTTAATTTGGGCGCAAGCCGAAGCGCCCCTACAGATAAATCACCAGATATTATGCTTGCGCCCCCCAAATGATTGCATATTTAATTAGAAATGGTATAACAATATCATGGGAGCGGTTAGTAAAAAAACCAAATACTGCTCGATCCGGGAAATTGCCGCTCCGGATCGAGCGATACTTTTTTGCCAGTAAAATTACTGAACTTAGTCCGGAAACCGAATGAACTCGGTTGCGGGTAAAATCACGGAAATCACTGAATTGCCAAAAATCAGGGCATCTTTACAGAATCTTCATATAACGACTCTATACATTATTCTGCGATCGCAAATTATAATAGAAATAAATTCAGAAAAAACGAACCATTCTTAAAACTAAGTTAACGGTTAAAAAGTTATCGTTAGCGAGCCAGCAAAAGGAGTCATTTCAATGGGATATCAGAAAAAACACTTATCTTCTCTGCCCGTGGTGCTACTATTATTCTCTTTAGGCTTGATGATGTCTAAACCCGGTGCAGCCCAACAAAGAGAACAAAGAGAAACCTTCGGCGATCGGTCTGCCTCCCCCTTCTCAGAAAAAGACCAAACCATTCAAGCAAAAACCCCGGATCCAATGGGCAAGCTCAAGTTTGAGTCAGAAGACAATGGCTTGCCCCATAGTTCCACAGGAGGTGCCACTAGATTTGCCGAACAGATTAATTTCCAACCGCCCGCCGATCAAGGGGCGCCGCAGCAAAGTGTTGGGGGTTCGACAAGAGGACCTGCTGTTTGCCCTCAAGATAGAAATGCTGAGTTTTCTGGACAGACGCTTACGGCAGTGTTACCGGCTTCCAATCAAGGTTTAACGGTGTCTGGCCACCCTACGCTTTTGCTTTATGTGCCAAAAACTTCGGCGGCGGAAGCCCGGTTTATTCTTCAGGATGACAGCAACCCCGATCGGGCGATCGAAATTTATGAGACGACATTTGCTTTGCCGAAGGATCTCACGGAAACCGGCGGCTTAGTCACGATCGAAATGCCGGAAAATCTACCTGAATTAGAGATTGGTAAGACTTATACCTACTATGCGGCTCTGATTTGTTCTCCTGGAGATAGTGGTGACATCAATTACGATCAAGGCTTTGTCACCCGCGTTGAAGTTCCCGGCAACATTGCTCGAGTTCAAGGCAACCAAGCTCTATCCCCGGAACAATCCCTTTGGCAGCAGGCAATGCTTTATGCTGAATCGGGAATTTGGCTGGATACGGTTAGCAGTTTGCTGAGTCTGATGCAAGATAACCCGGATAATCAAGCTTTGCAAGCTCGGTGGGTGTCGTTGATGCGATCCGATACGGTGAATTTGGATGAAGCGATCGCCAACGCCAAGATTGTTCATCTGTCGAAACGGGAATAATCTAGGACTTACTATATTGAGGATTTTTGCGTAATTCCTGTAATTTGAAAACAACACCCCAGCTATGTTGGAAATAGTCTGGGCGATCTATTTATGTACCAGAGAACTCAACAGAAAACCCAGGCTGTTTATGCCTGGGTTTTTTGATTACAAGTTCAAATCGGTGACAGCACCGACACTGCTAGAAGCGACTAACTTGGCATATTTGGCCATTACCCCAGCGGTATAACGGGGTTTGGGCGGTTGCCAGTTGGCTCGACGCTCTGCTAATTCTCGATCGGAAATTTCTAAAGTTAGCTGACGAGTGGTAGCGTCAATGGTGATGGTGTCCCCTTCTTTGACCAAGGCGATCGCGCCACCCACCGCAGCTTCTGGAGCCACATGACCCACCACGAGGCCATAAGTCCCCCCAGAAAAGCGCCCGTCAGTGATTAAACCGACGCTATCTCCTAAACCCGCACCAATAATGGCTGAGGTGGGGGCTAACATTTCCCGCATACCTGGGCCACCTTTGGGGCCTTCGTAACGCACGACCACCACATCACCGGCTTTAATTTTACCGTCGAGAATGGCTTGGAGGCATTCTTCCTCCGATTCAAAGACTCGCGCAGGGCCGGTAATTTTGGGATTTTTCACGCCGCTGATTTTAGCGACTCCCCCTTCTGTGGCCAGATTGCCTTTGAGGACAACTAAATGTCCTTGAGCATACATGGGTCGATCCCAGGGACGGATGACGCTTTGGTTGGCGGGGGGTTCGGAGGGAATATCCGCTAGTTGTTCGGCAATGGTTTTGCCCGTAATCGTCAGACAGTCGCCGTGGAGCAAACCATGTTCCAGCAGCATTTTCATCACTTGCGGCACCCCACCGGCTTGGTGAAATTGGGTGGTGACATATTGCCCGCTGGGTTTCAGGTCACAGAGGACGGGAACCCGATCGCGAATGGTCGTAAAGTCATCTAGGGTTAACTTGACCCCAGCGGCATGGGCGATCGCCAGTAAGTGTAAGACCGCATTGGTGGAACCACCTACGGCCATGACTACGGAAATGGCATTTTCAAAGGCTTTCCGAGTCAGAATTTGCCGGGGCAGAATTTGATTTTGAATGGCATTGACTAAAACTTTGGCGGACCCAGCGGTACTATCCGCTTTTTCTCGATCTTCGGCAGCCATTGTGGAGGAGTACATCAAACTCATGCCCATCGCTTCAAAGGCCGAGGACATGGTGTTTGCGGTGTACATCCCGCCGCAGGAACCCGCCCCTGGGCAAGCATTCCGTTCCACGCCTAATAATTCTGCCTCAGAAATTTTACCAGCGCTATATTGTCCCACCGCTTCAAAAGCACTGACGATAGTCAAGTCGCGGCCTTCATAGTTCCCCGGTTTAATCGTACCCCCATAGACAAAGATGGCGGGGATATTCATGCGGGCGATCGCAATCATCGCCCCGGGCATATTCTTATCGCAGCCTCCAATCGCCAGCACCCCATCCATACTTTGACCATTGCACACCGTTTCAATGGAATCGGCGATCACTTCCCGTGAAACCAGGGAATATTTCATCCCTTCGGTGCCCATAGAAATCCCATCACTAATAGTAATGGTGCCGAATATCTGCGGCATTCCCCCGGCATCCCGGATCGCCACTACCGCTTGTTTGGCCAAATCATCCAAGCCCATATTGCAAGGGGTGATGGTGCTGTAGCCATTGGCAACCCCCACGATCGGTTTGGTAAAGTCATCGTCCCCAAACCCTACAGCCCGTAACATAGCCCGGTTGGGCGATCGCTGGGTTCCTTGAGTGACAACTTGGCTTCTCAAATTTTCCGGCATTGATGTGTTGCCTCCAAATTCCATAATAAATCTAATCGGAACAGTCGCCCCCCTGCCTCTCCAATAAACGAAGCGCACGAGAGTCTTGATTTTCTAGTCTAGGGCAAGTGCCCCCGATCATTCTCTCAGAATCTCCGACCGGAGATAATTTTTTTGGTTAAGAAAGCGATTATTTTTACTGGCGATTTACTATTTCTTGTTTGTTATTTGTTACTCTAGCTGGGTGCGATTTAAATCTAAATTATGATGGTGCGTCTAGGCGCGGAAAGAAAAAATTAAGGTCGATCGCTCTAATTAATTGCCGCGCCTAACACACCCTACTACTAGATTGGTTAGATAAAATAACAGAGAAAAATGAATGAAGATCGCGGAAATTAAATAAACCAACGGAGGCCAAAAAATGCTATTTAACTCGCCAGAGTTTATTTTTCTGTTTGTCCCCATAGTTGTCTGGGGATTTTTTCAAATCAGTCACCGAGGTGATTCTCGATGGGCGTTCGCCTGGTTAGTGGCAGCATCGTTATTCTTCTATGCTTGGTGGAAACCCGTTTATTTAATATTACTGGTTTTTTCCATCGGCTGTAACTACCTATTAGGAGACATCCTCACCCCGGAACGTCAAATTCGCTTGCCAAAAAAGTGGCTGCTTACGTTGGGAATTGGCATTAATTTAGCCCTAATTTGCTATTTTAAATATGCTAATTTTTTTCTAACTAATATCAATGATATGTTTGGAAAAAGCTACCATTTGCCCCAAATTATTTTACCTCTGGGAATTTCTTTTTTTACCTTCCAGCAAATTGCTTATTTAGTTGATGCTTATCGGGGAGAAACAAAAGAATATAACTTGCTCAACTATTGCTTATTTGTCAGTTTTTTCCCGCAACTGATTGCCGGACCGATTGTTCACCATAAAGAAATATTGCCGCAGTTTGCTCATCCATCGATTTATCGGTTCAATGGAGAAAATTTAGCGGTAGGACTGACAATTTTTTCCCTAGGATTTTTCAAAAAAGTGATTTTTGCCGATGGCATTGCTATCTATGCAAACCCAGTATTTAGCGCGGCAACCCAAGGAACTTCTCTGACTTTCTTTGAAGCCTGGGCTGGGGTACTGGCTTATAGTTTGCAACTTTACTTTGATTTTTCTGGTTATTCCGATATGGCGATCGGGGCAGCTAGACTATTTGGCATTAAACTCCCTCTCAACTTTAATTCTCCTTACAAAGCGGTGAATATTATTGACTTTTGGCGGCGTTGGCATATTACTTTATCCCGCTTTTTACGAGATTATCTTTATATTCCCCTGGGGGGAAACCGCCAAGGAGAAATCCGCCGCAATATTAATCTGATGATTACCATGTTACTCGGAGGTTTATGGCATGGGGCAGGTTGGACTTTTGTCCTGTGGGGTGGTTTACATGGTATTTATTTGGTGGTAAATCAGCAATGGCGTGCCTTTCGACTGTTTCTGGGTTACGATCCGCAAAAAAGTAGCTGGTGGGGACTTAGCCTCAGCAGAATTTTGATGTTTCTCGCGGTGGCGATCGCCTGGGTATTCTTTCGGGCGGAAAACTTAAAAACTGCCCATATTATATTAAAAGGAATGTTTGGATTTAATGGGGTGTCTTTCCCGCCCTTTTTGGCGGGCAAGTTGGGATTTTTAACCAGTTGGGGATGGCAGTTTAATGGCTTAATGCCCAACTTAGAGGCGAACCCTTGGTATGCCTTAAGTGGGATTCTGTTTTTATTGGCGATCGCCTGGTTTGCCCCCAATACCCAAGAATGGATGGCAGAATACGATCCGGTTTTGCAGGAATCTTTATCAAAAAAATCCGCCCCAACTCATCATCGGTTTTGGCAAAAGTTACAATGGCAACCTAATATCAAACATGGCCTGATTATTGGTGGCATGATATTTTTGGGATTGAAAACATTCTTAGAAGCAGCCCCTAGTGACTTTCTCTATTTCAATTTCTAGAATATTTCTAGACTATTTCTAGAATATTTGATTCATTCCATCACTGCAAACCTCGTTTATCCCATGAAATCATTTAATTATCTTCGCGCCGTCTGCTTGGGTTTTCTGGTAGCCGCGATTTTGTTTATCAGCTTAGTTGTTTACCAAATGGGCGCACCAACTCCAACTTCCCGCTGGATTGATGAGTTAAATACGCTCAAATCTACCTATGCTCAGTCGATTAAAATTCCCAAATTATTGTTCGTATCCGGTTCTAATACTCTCTATGGGGTGAGTTGTCAGATGATTACCCAAGAAACGGATATTCCTTGTGTGAATACAGCCCTGACCCAAGAACTGGGCTTAGATTATATTCTCACTCATGCCCGCCGTTTGGCCAAACCAGGCGATACAATTATTCTGCCTCTAGAATATCAGCTTTATCTCGCCGATCGCACTCCCAGTGAACTTTCAATTGATTATGTACTTGCCTACGATCCTGATTATTTGCAATTTGCCGATTTATTCACCAAAATTAATTATATCGGTGGCGTTTCTTTGCCGCGCTTAACCGCCGGAATTTTGGCTAAAGTCACCGGAAAAATTCCCAGAAGTGGCTCTTATGAAAATCGGATTAATCAAAATGGCGATATTACGGATAACGATCGCCTCACGGAAAAAGAATATCGATTAATTGAAAGGTTTCAACCGTTTAATTTAAATGAATACCAACTGAGAAGCTATGCCCAAAAAACCATCGGCGAATTTATGCAATGGTGCGATCGCCATCAGGTGAGAGCGATCGCCACTTGGCCTAGTACCGTTTACTTTGAAGAGTATCAGCAACCAGGAGCCCAAGCCTTTTTTGAGAGTATTAAAAACTTGTATCAAACTCTCAACGTGCCAATTTTAGGCACCCCGGAAGAGTTTATGTATGAAAAATCCCTGTTTTTTAATTCAGTTTACCATTTAAGCGATCGGGGGCGGACACAACGCACCCGTCAAATCATGGATTTTTTCAGGGTCAAGAGTTCCTGGTATCCCGGCACCTCTGACAATTTAGTACGGATTACCACCAAGGTAGCTGAAATAGTCCATTCAAGGCGATAAATTATAACTATAGACCATTAGATTTAGATAAATTTAGAGCGATCGTATAGTCAGAGGAAATGCTAGATGGATGTCAAAGAACTAACCGAAAGATATCAAGCTGGGGAAAGGGATTTTCGCAACTTGGATCTGGTGATGGCTCACTTAGAAGGAATCAACCTGAGTGAAGCTAACTTACGTGATTGCGATTTACGGGAGGCTAACCTTACTGGGGCGATTTTAACCGGGGTAAATCTCCGAGAAGCAAATCTCTCAGGAGCGAAATTAACCGCTGTAGACCTGCGTCAAGCCAATCTGATTGCGGCGAATCTCAGTAGGGCTAACTTAAGTGAAGCTGACTTAAGTGCGGTTAACCTGAGTCGAGCCAATGTGGAGCGAGCGACGTTAGAAAAAGTCAATCTTCAACACTGCATTGCCAGTGAAACCCGCTTTCGGTTATCTAATCTCAGTGGCAGCAATTGTCGTAATGCTAACCTCAGTCGCTCGATTTTAATGGATGCCGATCTATCTGGATCGTCATTAGAATCCGCTAACCTGAGTATTGCCATAATGACGGGTGCTAATTTGACCAAAGTTAATCTAACTAATGCTATTCTTAATGGGGTCAATCTGACGAATGCGATCCTCATTGAAGCGGACTTGACTAGAGCAAATTTGAGTGGGTCTAATTTAAGTAAAGCTAATTTGAGTAAAGCACAACTTCGCGGCACAAATATTAGTTGGACGACGATGCGAGGCGCGAATTTAGAAGGCTGTAGTCTCTATCGGGCGAACCTTAGCTGGTCGAATTTGAGCGAAGCGAATCTCAGTCAGGCTATTTTAATTGATACAAATCTTTATCAAGCAAACTTACGGGATACTCAAATGATTAAAACTGTGATGCCCGATGGAATTGTGAACAAATGATTTGCCCCCGCAATTTTCCCATCAAGTGATAGAAATCAAACCCGCTTTTTTCTGTTTCTTTTCTGTTTCTTTTCTGTACTTTTAAAGAAGCGGATCTGATATCAAGTCCGTGTATTCGCGGATGATCTACAAAGCCCTGTCATTCCCGCGAATGCGGGAATCCATCTTAATCAGGACGGACGATCTACAAAACCCTGTCATTCCCGCGAATGCGGGAATCCATCTTAATCAGGGAGGATTGTTTTTGTAACCGATCGAACAGACTTGATCTGACATGGGGAAAATAGCATCCCGTATAGAAAAACCTGTGTAGAAATAAAAGGAGTATCCGATCGCTAAATCGAGATACTCCCTGTCAGCTAAGGCTTTTTAGGCTAATCGCTGTCACTATTTGACTTTGGTTCTGACTTGGGTTCTGAAGAGTCTTTTTGCTTTTGGTTAGATGAAGATAGATCGGCTTCTTCTGGTTTGTTTAGGTCAGAAGATGCGGCAGTGTTTTCCACAGTTATTTCCGTAGTTGTTTCCTGGGAAAGTTTCCCCTCTTCTCCTGGGGTATTTTCAGCCGATATTGTATCCGCAACGCTTCGCGAACGCAGATTCTCCTCATCCTCCGAGGGTTCTACTTGATTCTCCTCTGTCAGAACCTCGGTTTCTAAAACCGGGGGGACTGCCCCTTCATCAACGATTAATTCCTCACCCTGAATTTCCGTGATTTCTTCGGATGTTTCAGAATTAACCGGATCCTGGATCTCTGTCACCACTTCGACAGCTTCGGGGGTAATTGGCAAGTCTTCCACTTCTAATACCACTTCGGCAGCTTCGGGGGTAATTGGCAAGTCTTCCACTTCTAATACCACTTCGGCAGCTTCGGGGGTAATTGGCAAGTCTTCCACTTTTAGAACCACTTCAGCGGCTTCAGTATTTTCACGGGCGGCTGGGATATCTGTACCCACTTCCGAAACTCGATCGCCTGTTCGATCGGCAGTGGTGGGTTCTATTTCTGATTCTGGGTTGAAATCGTCCGTTGCATCAGAACTTGTCACCTCTGTTGGTGCCACTTCTGATAATGAGTCTGGCAATGAGACGGTTGCCTCTGGTTCTAGTTGGGATGCGATCGCCCCTATTTCCAGGCTGTCATCTTTGCCTTCCGACTCTTTGCCTTCCGACTCTTTAAGATCCGTAAGATCCGGTTGAACTAGGGGTGTTTGGTCTGGTTTATCTTGCTGATTCTTTTTATCTTTGCCAAATAGTCCTTGAATCGTACCGAATAAACCGGCGATCGGTGCCAGAATTTTGCTCGTGACACCACCGCTGGATTTGTCAGTTTTGGCTTCGCTTTTAACTTTTGCCCCTGGTTTTTCTTTAGCGGGCTTACTTTTGCCTTTAGATTTCTTGGGACTCTTCCCAGGGATCTCTGACTTATCCCGATCGGACTTATCCTCCCGATCCTCAGTCTTAATTTCCGTTTTCGACTCAGTTTTCGACTCAGTTTCCGCTGTTTCTGCCACTAAATTATCGGCGGAAACCGGAGAAACTGCGGAAACTGCGGACTCGGAGGTGGCAACTTCCGTCCCCGACCCTAAACTATCTTCTCCCACCGCAGGGGAAGATACGGGAGGATTCTCAATGTCCCACTCTGGGTCAAAGTCCACATCTTCTTTGTCCCAATCTTCTTTTGCTTCAGTCTGGCGATCGCTGATTTCTTCTACATTTGCCACGACGTTAGTTTCTGCGCCATCAGTTTGACTCTCCTGCGGTGCTTCAGAGACAACAGGTTGAGCGACAGGTTGAGCGATCGCAATTTCTTCCGTTGATTCTGGCTTAGTCTCATTAGTTTCTTCTGGAGTCGCAACGGTTGTTTCAGTTGCGGCAACAGTGCTTTCCGGTGCGGTGTCCCCTTGACTTGCGATTGGAGTCTCTGGAGTAACCCCCACGACTTCAGGAGTAGCAGTTGGCTCCACCGTAGACTCTGAAAGCACGGTTTCCGGGGTTGCGGCGGCAGTTTTCTTGTCTGGTTTGCCGTCTTTCTTGCTGTCTTTCTTGCTGTCTTTCTTGGCTTTAGTCTTAGTTTTCGCCGGTTGTAGAGTTTCCCCTGGGGACTTGCCTTTAAATAAGGTCGTAAAACTTCCGGTCAGTTTGGATAAAACGTTGGCGGGTTTTTGCTCTAACTCCCGATCCGTTGTTTGAACTTTGCTGGAGACTTGAGTGCGTTGTTGGGCTGGGGTGACTTCCCAACGCAAGCGCATACTTTGCCAGCCAAACCAGACTAAAAGGGCGACACTAGCAGTCTGACCCAGAAGCACTGCGCCGGTAATTCTTCCAGCACAGAACCATAACACCAAGGCATAGAAAAGGCCAATGCCACTCCAGAATATATCTCCTTTACGATGGACTTCTGGAAAAAAGAAAGCAGCCATGTAGATCGCGAAGCTACCGATAACGACGGCTAGGGCTAAGATATATGCCAGCATTTTTGTGTTCCTTTCAATGTACTGTGCTACGAAGACTCGGCGGTGTGTCCTCTCATTGGTCAATTTTACCGTTCAGACCCCGTTCTCGATCGCGCTTTTTCCCAGAATTATTTTGATTAGCCTCTTTTTGAGGTTTTGTCCGAGAGGCTGTTATGTCAGCGATCGCTGATAAAACCCCAGAAAACTGAGGGCGATCGCGAAGCGTCCCGTAGGGACGCTTCGCGAACGAGCTATTCTGAGAAAAAACAGTCCTAGCACAAACGCAGAAAACCTGGACAATTATGACGAAACAGAAATTTGGTGTCATTGGTTTAGCCGTCATGGGTGAAAACCTCGCCCTGAATGTGGAACGCAATGGCTTTCCCGTAGCCGTATATAACCGGACAGCGGAAAAAACCGATGCTTTTATGACCAACCGCGCTGGTGGCAAGCAAGTCAAAGCCACCTACTCATTAGAAGAGTTTGTCGAGTCCCTGGAACGTCCTCGGCGGATTTTGATTATGGTCAAAGCCGGTAAACCCGTAGATGCGGTCATTGACCAACTCAAACCCTTACTAGACCCCGGAGACATGATTATCGACGGCGGTAACTCTCTCTATGAAGACACCGATCGCCGAGTAGCATACTTAGAATCCACCGGACTCCGCTATATCGGCATGGGAGTTTCTGGGGGCGAAGAAGGCGCACTCAATGGCCCCAGTTTAATGCCGGGAGGCACCAAAGAAGCTTACGACGAAATAGAAGCGATCGTCACCAAAATTGCCGCCCAAGTCGATGATGGCCCATGTGTCACCTACATTGGCCCCAAAGGAGCCGGACACTACGTCAAAATGGTGCATAACGGCATTGAATACGGCGATATGCAATTAATTGCCGAAGCCTACGACCTCCTCAAAAATGCCTTGGGACTCGACCACAATCAACTCCATGAAGTATTTGCCGAATGGAACACCACCGATGAACTCAACTCATACTTAATTGAGATCACCGCTGACATATTCAAACAAATCGATCCAGAAACCAACAAACCTTTAGTCGAACTAATTGTCGATGCCGCCGGACAAAAAGGCACCGGACGCTGGACCGTAGTTAGTTCCTTAGAATTAGGCGTCGCCATTCCCACCATCGGGGCAGCGGTCAACGCCCGCATCATGTCTTCTAGCAAAGAAGAACGCATAGCCGCCAGCAAAGAACTCACCGGCCCAACCGCTAAATTTGACGGAGATGTCAAAGCATTTATCAGCAAAATTCGCGATGCCCTATACTGCTCAAAAATTTGCTCTTATGCTCAAGGCATGGCCTTATTAAGTATGGCATCTCAAGAATTTGGCTACGATTTAGACTTAGGTGAAATTGCCCGAATTTGGAAAGGTGGCTGTATTATTCGCGCCGGATTTTTGAATAAAATTAAAAAAGCCTTCAGCGATAATCCGAGCCTACCCAATTTACTCTTAGCCCCAGAATTCAAACAAACAATTCTCGACCGACAACAAGCATGGCGAGAAGTATTAATTCTGGCCAATACCCTAGGAATTCCCGTCCCTGCTTTTAGCGCATCATTAGATTACTTTGATAGTTATCGTCGTGCCAGCTTGCCCCAAAACTTGACCCAAGCCCAGCGAGATTATTTCGGCGCCCATACTTATCAACGAATTGACAAAGAAGGCAGTTTCCACACCGAATGGGGTAAATAAGAGTCAAACCCAGGCCAGGACAGAGCATTGCCTTGTCCTGGCAATTATTAATTATTCAGCAAATGAACCTAATTACAATTAAGTAAGTGGGCAGAAATAAATGCACCATAGACCCCCATTAGAAGAAAAACTGTCATTCCCGCGAAGGCGGGAATCCAAGGATTTACGGTAGGGAACGAAAAGCGCAATTAATTATGTTCACCTACTTAAATTTAATTAATTAAATTTAAAATATTCGCTGGTGCAGAAATTTTAAAGATTTGATGAAGCTACGGAAAACCTATAGCGCTTACTGCCCAGAGCCGAGTATAATCGTCAGTAAGAGCACGACTAGGATTCCCCTGAATCACAGCAGTAGAACATCACAGAAGCGAGAAAACACTATGAAAACTTTACCATCTCTAGATTTAAGAACCAGCTTAATCGCCGTTAGCGTCACCGTCGCCACTGTGGTAAGCGTTGCCCCAGCCCAAGCGATTCAACTATCCGGTAGCATGGGACTGTCCGGAGACCTGGACATTACTAATACTAGCAACGGTTTTATCTGGAATTTTTCCGAGAATGTCGTCAACGATCGATTCGGTGATTTCCTAGGCGTCTCATTTGCGGACAATTCTGGACCGGAAATCAGCACCCTGGAATTTAGCTGTATCCCCGCACCAAGTATGTTTGGTGTGCCGATGAAGTCTTGCACCACAGACCCGATCTCCTCATTCATCGACTTCGGTATGCAAACCATTAATGGAGTCACCGCCAATCTCAGCTTTAACTTAGACGCCGCTGAGTACACGAGTTGGGAAACTACATTTTTTGGCATGACAACTAGCAACACATCTGCCGCCCCTGCGATTACTGGTTCACTGATGTTTGATGGTGCAACCCTGGCAGTGGGCAATTTCTCTGGTGGTCAAACCGGCAACTCGTCAACTTATCAGATGACTTTGGCGGCAGTACCAACAAGTGTCCCAGAACCCTCCACCACTCTGGGGATTGGTTTGACCCTAGGTTTGGCTGGCTTACTGCGACGCGGTGCAAAATCTTTGTCCGGCGCTGCCTCACGGAACAACAATGAATCTGCTTAATGCTGCATTAGTGCTGTAGTATTGCTGTATTTACCAGGGAAATTCTCCGTTGACAAACAAACAATTAATTCCGAGGAAACTTCCTCTCGATCGCCGAAGCCGGATCGGAGTTTTTTCCTCGGTAATTTTTCATCTTCACAGGGGTGGCGTAAACTACGCACCCCTGTTTGTTTTGCGGCGGCAGTCCTGAGTCGCCGATGAATCGACCAATTCTGCGATCGCGCTTCAAAATCTGTTCTTTCTCTTGGCGGTATCTTTCTTGGTCGCCCCCCTGCTGAGTAAACCGCATCCTCTGAGGTGACTCGCTTTCTCGCCGCTAGATACATCTCTAAATACATATTTTGTCTGTGATTGCCTAAGCAAGAAAACCGCATCGACCACGTTTCCCGGCAATTTGTTGTTGTAAAGATTACCTAATCTGCGTAAATTTACAGAGAAAACTATTTTTAAAATTTGCTTCAAAAATAAAAAATTGAATCTCCGCAAAAACACGGATATTTAATTTTATTATTGTTACGATAAACAGTATTAGCACAAAGGCTTATAGTTGACGAAACCTTTATAAATAGGCACTTTTTTTGGCTCGGAGAAAATTATCTAAGCTACTTTAAACGGGAAAAACTTTAAAATTAGTTAGTGAATTCTAAAGTTTCGATGAAGTCAGTCAAAACTACTTGCCACTGCCAAAAGTCTCTGAGTATATTGGAAAGTAATCGCACAGAGAGCAATCATTCATATCTCTGAGATAAATACAAATAAAAACTCAAAAGCATAATACCAGGAACAGCAAAATGAAAACCTTGTCTTACTTAGGTCTAGGAACCAGCTTAGTCGCCGCTACCGTCACCGCCGCCACCGTCGTAGCAGTCGCCCCAGCCCAAGCCGCCAGTCTATCTGGTAGTGTTGGCTTATCTGGAAACTTGGGCATTACTAATACTGCCAGTGGTTTTATCTGGAATTTTTCTGATAATGTAGTCAACGATAAATTCGGTGATTTCGCTGGATTATCATTTTCATCGGGCAGTTCTCTCCCCACATTTAGCAATCTGTCATTCACTTGTTCCACCGGCTTCTGCACTACCGATCCCGTCACCCCATTCATCAACTTCGGGCAGCAAACCATTAATGGAACAACGGCGCAGTTAACTTTTAACCTGGATGCCTCTCAGTTCTTAAGTTGGCAAGCCTCCGGCACTGGCAGTACAGTTTCCTTCCCTTATCTGACTGGTGCGTTTAATTTTAATGGCACTACCTTAGCTGTGGGTCAACTAGCCGGTGGCTACACTCGCAACTCCTCAACCTATCAAATGACTTTAGCCACAAAACAAGTACCGGAACCTTTGACCATTATGGGAAGTGGTTTGGCTCTGGGATTTGGCGGTCTGTTCCAACGTAAAAATGCTGCCAAGCGCAAAAATCAGAAATCTGCTTAATCTTTGGTTAAAAGAGCGCTTTGTCTAGCGCCAGTAAATATTCTGTGAAGCAGGCAATGCCCACTGGGCATTGCCTGCTTGATACTATATATAGTTCTGCATTGGATATCCGGCGTAAGTCCTAGATCCCTTAAGACAACTCTATCGCCGTAATTTCGACTTGTTTTTTGACTTGTTTATGGTGGCAATTTGTTATCGATCTACCTACTGAGATGATTGGAATCGATCGCCTTATTTTGGATTCCGTAAATTCTCTCCCGAAAAAAAATATCCGTAATCCGTAAAAACACGGAAATAAAATATCCGTACTTTTACGGATTACGGGCTTTTTTACCATCGCTTCTAGGTGGCTGAAGCGGCTTACTTAGATAGTTTTTTAAAGGTAATATGAAGCGCCAAGGAAGGTTTAACGGGAAAATACTGAAAATTCGTTGGCGAATTTTAAAGCTTTCGTAAAGTTACGCAAAAGCTATTGCCGCTACCAAAAGTCTCCGAGTATATTCGTAAGTGATCGCACAGAGAGAAACGATTTATCGAAGCAATTTACTTCTGTGCCCTCCACATCAAAACTCTACGGGGTACTACAAAGAATAGTACCAGGAGGCTGACAATGAAAACTTTATCTTCTTTAGGTCTAGGAACCAGCTTAATCGCCGCTACCGTCACCGCTGCTGTGGTAGCAGTCGCCCCAGCCCAAGCCGCCAGTCTATCTGGTAGTGTTGGCTTATCCGGAGACTTGGACATTGTTAATAAAACTGACAATGGTTTTACCTGGAAATTTTCTGATAATGTAGTTAATGATAAATTCGGTAGTTTTGCTGGATTATCATTCTCATCGGGCAGTTCTCTGCCTCAAATCAATGATTTGGCATTCACTTGCTACAGCGGCTTCTGCACTACCAATTCGGTCTCCCCATTCATCAACTTCGGTCAGCAAACTCTGACGACAAAAGATGGTGAAACAACTGCGAATCTAACCTTTAATTTAAATGCCGGTCAGTACCTAAACTTTGGCGTTTCAGGGACGACGGAAACTACAGTTTCCTTCCCCTATCTCACTGGTGCGTTTAATTTTAATGGTTCTACTTTAGCTGTGGGTCAACTAGCCGGTGGCTACAGTGGTCAATCATCAACCTATCAAATGACTTTGAAAGCCGTACCGGAACCTTTGACTATTATGGGGAGTGGTTTGGCCTTGGGATTTGGCGGTCTGTTCCAACGTAAAAATGCCAGCAAGCGCAAAAATCGGAAATCTGCTTAATCTTTAGTTAAAAGAGTGGTTTGTTTAGATCAAATAAATATTCTCTAATTTAATCCTCCTAATCTTGAGTGCAAAGACTTGAGCTTAGGGGGCTTTTAATTACACACCGAGAAACGGGTATCGCATCGATGGGGACACAGCACACTTTAGACAAAATTATTCAACCATTTCATCTTCTTTACATAATCTTCATAAAACTGCCTGATTCGCTTCATATTAGCTTTATACAACTGGGCAAATAAGCCCGGACTGGGTATTGGTATTTATCTTGAATTGCCACTTTCCTATTGCCAGTTTCCTATTGCCAGTCTCCTCGGTTTGTGGGAGCCAGACCCCAAGTACAAGTCGCCATCATTGATCCTAATCATTGATGGCAAATCTCCTTTTCCGTTTCTGGATAAAAGTTTTTTTGCTGAAGCTTTACATAACATTACAAAACATTTGTGGGGTAATAATTGAGTGAAACCTTCACCGCAACTGCATTTTAGCCGCCAGCGATCGCTTGATTAAACCCCCGCTGAAAAAAAACTGCCAACTTGGCAACATGACTCAGAGCCAATCTCTTAAAGTGAAGTGGAATGGGAGAGAGAAGCTTTCCTGGTCTAAAAAATCTAAATCGCTGAAAAAATCTGGCAAATTGGGAACATGAATAAAAGCCAATTTTTTAAAGTGAAATAAAGCAATTAATTCTCTTTTCTCTCATCAAAACGACACAGAATATTACGAGGCTTACAAATATGAACACTTTATCTTCTTTAGGTCTAGGAACCAGCTTCATCGCCGCTAGTGTCACCGCTGCTGTGGTAGCAGTCGCGCCAGCCCAAGCCGGTGTGTTGACTCTTGGTGCTGGTGACATCCTTAATATCACTGGTCAATCTACATTCGACCTTACTTCTGACATATCTTTTCAAACGATTGACTTCTTAACTGGACAAGTTGAATCCAATTCAACGGGTGGATTCTACACAAATTATGTTGCGGGAGATGCGACTCTTAAAGCAATCGGCGACATCGACATTACTCAGATTACTGGTTTTTCATACAGTGGTGTAGCAACTAATCCCCTACTGGTGTTTTCTGATGGCGTCAAATTTGTCGCTAATAGTCCTTTCAGTGTTACTCGTGCAGCTAATGGGGAATATGGCCTTGCCTTGAATGTCACCCCATTTTCAGGAACTTTCGTAAATGCTGATGGTGTGACCGGGGCACGGGGACTCTTCTCGGCTCAACAATTTTTTAATGGTGATGGCAGTTACTCTATGACCATCAAGACTACAGATGTACCGGAACCTTTGACCATTATGGGAAGTGGTTTGGCCCTGGGATTTGGTGGCTTATTCCAACGTAAAAATGCCGCCAAGCGCAAAAATCAAAAATCTGCTTAATGTCTAACCGATAAGAACGGGAGAGTCTCCGCTTAGGTTAGTGTGTCCGGTCGTATTCAGCAGGGACTTCCCGCAATTTAATATCAGGTAGCATGATTATATTTAACTTTGATCGATGCCCTCGTATTTTAAGTTTTTCACTTAAAAATACGGGGTATTTTAGTTTGAGCGATCGCCCTCTCCTGAAAAACCCGAAATCGCTGAACGGAGCCGTGCTACTGTAAAAATATTCGCAGATTCTCCAGGGCGTCCTATTGAATATCGATGATAAATAAGATTCAGCAATCGATCGGCTTTGTGTTGTTGATGATTTTGGTGATGGGAATGACGATCGCCCCCAGTCACAGAAACCGGGTTTCTGCTCCCCCGGCAACTATTCCCACCCCTGAACTTGTCTCCGAATTCTCACCCATTAAGACAGAGGAAGCCCCAAAACCACCGGAAACATCGTCACCGATTGATTTTCCTACGATATCTTCTAAGAGAATCTTTACCGACTTAGAGAACTTGGCTTTTGAGCGTTATTCTGAATCACAACGAGAACAAGCCCGTCAATATATTATTGAACAATTACAAGCAGCGGGATGGGAAACCCAACAGCAAGAGTTTGAGGGCGGAATTAACCTCTATGCCGATCGCCCCGGAACTGACCCAGACCCTGGGACTATTTTAGTGGCGGCCCATTATGATACGGTGGCGTTTTCTCCGGGCGCCGATGATAATGCCACGGGAGTGGCTGCGGTTTTAGAAGTTGCTCGTTTATTAAAAGATAGAGAAACGGCGCGATCGCTGCGAGTGGCCTTTTTTGACCAAGAAGAAAGTGGACTCTGGGGCAGTTTGGCCTTTGCGGGCAATGAGCAACTCCGCGCTAACTTAAAAGGGGTGATAATTGCTGACATGATTGGCTATGCTTGCCATATTCCCGGATGTCAAAGCTATCCTGCCAATATCCCGGTTACTCCCCCTAGCAACAAAGGGGATTTTATTGTGGTGATTGGTGATGCGGAACATTTACCCTTACTCAATACCTTCAATTCTGTAAAAACTGACGCGATCGCCAGTAAAAACATTCACACCAGCCCAGTTTTGACCATACCCATTCCGTTAAAAGGGATTTTAACCCCAGATACCTTGCGTAGCGACCATGCACCTTTCTGGTATCAAGGGATTGGGGCAGTCTTGGTGACGGATACGGCCAACCTTCGCAATCCCCATTATCATCAGCCCACGGATGTGGTGGAAAATATCGATCGCGAGTTTTTTCTCGGTTCGGCGCAACTCATTCTCAACAGCACTACTACTTTATTAGAAAGTCGCCTTTAGAAACCGCTTTTAGCCACTGCCTTGAGAAACCTTAGAGGCGGGTTCCACATTTCTGAGGGCAAAGGAAATTGTCGTTTATTCCCGATGCTTTCTGAATCAAGAACACAGCCTATTCCCCACTTCCTACTACCTACTTCCTACTGCCTATTATCTGTTAAAAATTTCCCCATCTCAAATTGATCCCTTCCCCAGGACAAGCACTAGAGATTATCTAATGATAATGATTAGTCACATTGCCGGATTCCCCCTCAGTTTTGCCCAGGCAATGATCTCTGTCACCAGGTTAAGTGAGAACGATCGTTGGGGATCGAGGATTAAAATTACTTAATCTTTCTGGCCAATCAAAGATAATGTAAATATAGAGAAACTTCCAGAAAAATCTCGTATCTTAGGCAAATGATAGTTTACGTTAATTTTTATAAACAAACCATCTCAGAAATCTTTTATCAAATCTGGCAAACGAAACAAATCAGCGCCCGCCATCGATGGGGATTAATGTCTGCTCTCATGCAAGATTCTCTGAGCGAAGATGAGCGGGATGCCATTGACCGACTGTTGCACGCCGTTCGGCGCGGATGGCTGCAAGTTGAGGACGAAGCTTGATTTCCTAGAGTGGTTTCACCGATTGATATCTCCTAGTTGGCTGCTTTCCTCTGTGAACAGCGAAAGTCCAGGTTTACATTTGAATCATCTCACCAGATCCGCGATCTCTGATTCCAGGCGATCGCGGATCTCTTTAATTTACTTTAATTAATCGATCTAATAACAAGTTGCTTATTCTTTACACTATATCAACCCTCTAAATATTAAAAAATTAGAAAAAATTATGAGACTAACCAGCCGGTTAGCTTAAAATCAACCCACTAATGTTAAAATTTGTAAACTAAGTTAATATTAATTTCATAGACCAGGACTTTTTTAACCTATGACCCCCCCGAATCCAGGCGAATCAGAATTACTCAAAAACCTCCTCGAACCGTTACTAGAGGACTTCCACTATTGGTTTGGGCGATCGCGGACTTTGCTCGAAACGGAGAAAATTGACTTTCTGGGTGCAGAAAAACAAGCGGATATGCTATCACGAGTGCAAACAGCATCAGAAGAAGTCAAAATCGCCAAGCAGCTTTTTCTGGTCACCAATGGTCAAGCAGGAGTGCAAATGCAGGTACTCATGCCCTGGCATAGACTTTTGACCGAGTGCTGGCAAGTCAGTATCCGCTTTCGTCAAGAACAAGTGGGACAAAAGGAATCAGAACCATAGGTTCAACGCCTTCTGTTGAAGAAAAAGCGATTTTAACCGAAAATTAAGATTAGAGTTTCGCTACACAAAAGCCCAGGGCATACCCCGCAGCAAAGCAGGCGATCGAAACCGCGATCGCTCACCGGATAAAACAACAAATACACTGGAGGATACACGCGATGCTACACCTACTTTATATTCTCGCTTTTACTGGCCTAGCAATTCTGGCAGTAGGTAACTTAGTCCGTAGTCTGATTACATTAAGTGCCGAATCACAAAGAGGCTACCAAGACGGCAATTGGAACCAAAATTCTCCCTTATCTCCCGTTGCCTCCACGCGGTCTCGACGAGTGCCTCACCCAGAATTTTTAGACGATCAAGGGAATCTGGTGAATGAACCCTTGTTAGTAATGAAATCAATGACGGTAGAAGATGCCCGTCAGAAATTAGATGAGCTTTATAATTCTTCTCCAAGTGGCAACAGTGAACCAAAGGAACAAGCCTAATTGGTTTAATCATAAAAACTGCCAAAATTAAGACTTGAGAATCATCACTCAGGTCTTAATTTTTTGGGGATATTCAGCTTATGACGATCGCTGGTAATTATAGCCCTTAACATTCGTAGGGTGGGCAAAAAATTTTAACCAACCTACCATAATATATGATGGTTGACTTTTGCCCACCCTACAATATAAATACTGGTAATTATAGCCCTTAACATTCGTAGGGTGGGCAAAAAATTTTAACCAACCTACCATAATATATGATGGTTGACTTTTGCCCACCCTACAATATAAATACTGGTAATTATAGCCCTTAACATTCGTAGGGTGGGCAAAAAATTTTAACCAACCTACCATAATATATGATGGTTGACTTTTGCCCACCCTACAATATAAATACTGGTAATTATAGCCCTTAACATTCGTAGGGTGGGCAAAAAATTTTAACCAACCTACCATAATATATGATGGTTGACTTTTGCCCACCCTACAATATAAATACTGGTAATTATAGCCCTTAACATTCGTAGGGTGGGCAAAAAATTTTAACCAACCTACCATAATATATGATGGTTGACTTTTGCCCACCCTACAATATAAATACTGGATTCCCGCCTTCGCGGGAATGACAGGTTGTTTTTGTACTTCATAACTATGACAATTGCTATATAGCAGCGGAGTAACCCTGATAATTGCTATATATATTTATGTCAGCCATGAGCGAGAAAAAGGTATCTTAAATAAAAATCTAGAGGACAATTAATCACCCCTGAAATGATGAACACAAATCAGTTATCTGAACCACAACCGGACGCCCCAACAATGAACGAAACACTACCACCAATTAATCTATTCACCATGTTCCGTCTGGGGACATTTCAGATGGGACTAGGAATGATGACCCTATTAACCTTGGGTGTGATTAATCGGGTAATGATTGATGAACTAAAAGTCCCGGCATTAATTGCTGCTGGTGCGATCTCCATGTATCAGTTTGTCGCCCCAGCGCGGGTCTGGTTTGGTCAAATGTCCGATGCCAAACCTGTTTTGGGGATGCACCGCACTGGCTATGTTTGGATTGGTGCATTCTTATTTACCAGCCTTTCTTTTGTAGCGTTACAAGTAGTTTGGCAACTCGGTGATAGCGTGGCGGTTAATGGCTGGACTCCAGCCAGCTATCCTTTGGGGGTAGCACTCGGAGCGATCTTTGCCCTCTACGGTTTAGCCCTGAGTATGAGTTCCACCCCGTTTGCGGCGTTATTGGTAGATATTTCTGATGACGATAACCGTTCTAAATTGGTGAGTATTGTTTGGTCAATGCTCATGGTGGGGATTATTATTGGGGCGATCGTCAGTAGTGTTTTACTCAAGCAAATCGCTTTAGATGCGCCGATCGCGGAATTAAAAGCCTCAATTAATCGATTGTTTATCATTATTCCGGCGATCGTATTTTCAAGTGCGATCGTTGCCACCGCTGGAGTAGAAAAAAAATATTCTCGCTATGCCATTCGTTCTACGGTTGCGAACCGAGAAGACCAAATTACCCTGGGCAAAGCCTTAAAGATTTTAACCGCCAATCGCCAAACCGGGATCTTTTTCTTTTTCGTATTGCTAATGACGGTTAGCCTATTTATGCAAGATGCCATTCTCGAACCTTATGGCGGCGAAGTCTTTAAGATGCAAATCGCCCAAACCACTCGCCTGAATGCTTTTTCGGGCATGGGTACTCTGATTGGCATTGCCTCTACTGGTTTTTTAATTGTGCCGCGCTTGGGTAAACAAAAAACCGCTAAATACGGCTGTATTGGTGCGGGGGTTTGCTCGGGATTATTTATTATGGCCGGATTTGTGGGTCAACCGGGAATGCTCATGGGTGTCCTAGTTTTATTTGGTTTGCTATCAGGCATCCTGACGGCGGGAGTCTTAAGCTTAATGTTAGATTTGACAGCAGCGGAAACAGCAGGTACATTTATTGGCGCATGGGGATTAGCTCAGGCAATTGCCAGAGGACTTTCGACAGTGTTGGGGGGTGGAATTCTGGATATTGGTCGAATTCTATTCACCGAACCAGTTCTAGCTTACGGCACGGTGTTTGCTACCCAAGCAGTTGGAATGATCTTGTCGATTATCTTGCTTAACCAGGTAAATATCCAAGAGTTTCGCGATAATGCAAGGGCAACAATTATGACGATCATCGAAGGTGAACTAGACTGATTGTTTGGCCATCTCTAATGGGTTTTATGTGGATGATCTGGCTGAGAATCCACCGCGATCGATCGATTGACCGTATATACAGATTGCATTAACTTTGACCATTGAATTCGACCATTGACCACTGACTAATGAAAGATTTTTGGGATCAAGTCTTAAATTTTGCTAAGACCACCTGTAACAAAGTGGGCAGTGAACTGCTTGCGGATTTTGGCCAGGTTCAGCCTTCGGAAAAGAAAGATGGCAGCTTAATTACCCAGTCGGATAAATGGGCTGATGAGGAATTGTGCAAGGCGATCGCATTTCATTTTCCCGATCGCGGGATTTTGAGTGAGGAAAGCCAGCGGATCTTTCCCAATTCCGAATGGTGTTGGGTGGTCGATCCGCTTGATGGCACCACCAACTTTGCTCGTGGCATTCCCCTGTGGGGGATTTCTTTGGGATTACTATATCGGGGTATTCCGGTATTTGGTTACATCTATATGCCCCCCCTGGGAACTTCTTTTCATGGCTTTTGGTATGGTCAAACCGATCTAAAAGGGCCTAGGGGTGCGTTTCGGAATCATCGTCCGATCGAAACTTGTTCTGATGAACCGACTCACAATCACTTTTTTAATTTTTGTTCTCGCAGTATTCCGATCGTCCAGCATCCTTTTCCCTGCAAAATTCGCTTATTAGGCGTCGCGAGTTACAATTTTCTTTGCGTGGCCGCCGGTTCAACTATTGGCGGAGTGGAAGCAACACCCAAAGTTTGGGATATTTGTGGGGCTTATCCCATTGTCAAAGCGGCAGGTGGAGTGTGGCAGCCGTTGGATCGTGCCGAGATTTTTCCCCTGAAACCCGGTGAAGATTATAGCGATCGCAATTTTCCGGCCTTAGTCGTGGCGAAACCAGAATTATTGCCAATTTTTCAACCTTTGGTGGCATCTTTGGGCGAAAGTTAACCGCTACTTTTGCTGGACTTAATTGCTGGACTTAATGATTGGACTTACGCCGATCTCAGATTTAAACCAAAAATGAATCTGGGATCGGTAGTGGGAGCAAAAATCACCTAACCGATCCACCAATCTTGATGTGTAATTCCTTAGTTAATTAAAAGTAAATTAAGCTTTTTTACCTTAAAATTTCCCATTGATATTAATAAAAATTAATCCTATACCATTTACAAAAAATCATCCAACAGTCCCTAACATCCGTAGGGTGGGCAAAAAAATTTACCCACCCTACCATATACGATCGGGGAATTTTGCCCACCCTACAATATAAATACTTATTGTTGCATAAATTTTTATAAATGGTATAAATTCGAGTAAAGCCTACTCATGGTTCGATCGCGAGAGTGATTCCCTGGCTGCGATCGCTGGGGATGAAATATATAAGTAGGTGAACATAATTAATTGCATTTTTCTTTCCCCGCCGATAGGCTGTGGATTCCCGTCGGAGTTTACCCCCGCGAATGCGTGGGGCGGGAATGACAGTTTTTCCTCTAATGGGGTCTGTGGTGCATTTATTTCTGCCGGTAAACTTATGATACCAATTAAAGAAAATATTGCGACAATTCACAGGTTGATTTGGGCGCTGTTCCGCCGCGCCCCTAGATTTTAAAGGTTGCATGATTTCTTCAAAATGGTATGAGAGATTAGAATCAAGTATCTAGCATGGTGAGGAAGGAGTGCAGTTGTGATGACATCCGTAGAAGAAAAACTGGCACAAGAGTGGCGATCGCGCATGAACCGGGAGGCTCCAGAACATCAAAGCATTTATGATGGCACGATCCGCTGGCTGTTAGGGGAAAACCCAGAACGGCTGAATCAATTGAACGATCGACAGCTTTTGGTGCTTTCCCAGGGCATAGAATATCGCTGGAGAATTTTGCAACAGCGCTATTTGGGCGTACCCATGACCCAAGGGTATAACCAGTTAATTCGTCGCTTGGCCAGTTTATTTTTAGTTAGGAATAAAATCCGCACTTGGGTCGCCCTGAGTCGCGATCGCCAACGCACGGTGGTGGATGTGATCCAAGAAGTAGTGCAAGAAATTTGTCAGCGCGATCGCTATATGCAAAAACAAATCGCCTGGATTAGTCAATGCACCGACGATCCCCGGTTACGCAATGCCCTGTTACTGGCAACCCTGGAAGAATATTGTCTGCGTCCAGTCCGCAACCAGCCCCTTTTGACCTATCGTTTTTTTAATTATCTGCGGCAGTCGGGACGGGCTGGACTCACCCATGTACCCGATACCGAGTTAATTCGTTTAGTCTCCCAAGAGATTACCACCGATGATAGTGATTACCACGTCAACCTGCTGGATGCTCAAGCGATCGCCGACCATGAAGATCGACAAACCTGGGAAGAACAACAACGGCTGCGTCAAGCGGTTTGTGCAGAATTTGCCGATTATTTGGTGAAAAAAGTCGATCCGATGGCTGGTAAATGGCTGCATTTGTATCTACAAGGTCGTTCCCCAGAAGCGATCGCCCAAGAACTCAACGTGCCAGTGAAACAAATTTATCGTTTACGGGAAAAAATCAGCTACCATGCCATGCGGATTTTTAGCCTGAAAATTCAGCCGGAGTTAGTCACCAACTGGCTACAAACCTCTTTGACCGAACATAGTCTGGGTTTGACCCCAACTGAATGGCAAAAATATCTCGATAGTCTCACCCCGATCCAACGGCAGATTTTATCCCAGTTAAAAGCGGGTGAACCGATCGAGGCGATCGCCACGGCGTTAAATTTGAAAACCGCTGAAGTATTGAAAGAATGGAATCAACTATATTTAGCGGCGAAATCTCTGAGAAATTCGCGATCGGACAAATTTGTTCTTGATACACTAGGTAAACCAGATCATTTATTAGGGGATGCGGGTACATCTATGTTCGATTCCTGAATTAATCTAGGATCGGAACCCTGCAAAGCCTCGCGGATGCTCCTAAATGCGCGATCGCATCGTTGAGACTTAACCTTGAAAGTCTCACGGATATGTCAGCCAAATCCATCTACTCTCTGACTACCCTCTGACTACCCTCTGACCAACTCCGCTAGCATTCAACCCCTTGGGTCGGAGGTATATCACCGCAAATTTGCTCCTGAGAAAACAAAGCCTGCGGTTATATACCTACGATTGGTGTCACTTTTGTGTTGCCTCAGTTGAATTTAAAATCATGCCATATATGCCTATACCATCCCAATCTCCAAGTGACGGGTCTGCCCGAATGGATGCTCAACAAATATTCCAGTTAATTGATAGCATCTTGCCTTTTGAAGTTTGTCTTTACTATCAAGTTCTCCCTTTATCGATTCAGGGGAGTCGCCTCCATCTGGGTATGGTAGATCCTAAAGATATCTCTGCTCTTGATTATGTTCGGCGAATTCTGGGATATGTGAATTGTTCTCTCGTGCCAAAATCTTTAGAATCCCAAGTTCATAGTGACACCCTTTCAGCTTATTTAAAATATTCTAACTTGCGTCATGCTAGGGCATCTACCACTTTAGATCAAAAGACCAGTCATTCTCCCGATCGAAAAACGGAGCAAGCCGTCGATCGACCCGTTAATCAAAATACTGAATCGTCTTTGGTCTATAATCCGGCGGGCAATTTGGTGCGGACAGAACAACAAATGGCCGCAGCCCGTCGCCTGAATCGACCACAAGGGGTTAAAACACCTCCAGAAGTATCGCCATCTCCCAATGAATTGCCGGTGTTAACGGTGCAGTCTCCTAATTTAGACAAGGATCTTGAGGCGATCGCGCATTTGCCTCCCAATCAACTTTTACAAGAGTTATTAGCCAGAGTTTTACAAGGAGGAATTGGCCGCTTATACTTCGAGCGACAATTGCAAAAAGGGCGCATTCTTTGGAGCCAAAATGGGGTAGTGCAATCCGTATTATCGAATATTTCTGAACCCTTATTTCAAAGTACCTTAAATGAATTTAAGCGCTTAGTTAATTTAAGTTTAATGCCGGTCAAAGAACCGAAACAAGTAGAAATTTTACGCTCCTATCAAAATGCGGATTTATTGTTACGCTTACGGGTGATGCCTGGGGTGAATGGGGAAGAAGCTACCCTGCAAGTTTTACGCGGAGCCGCTTTAAAATTCTATCAACAGCAACAAATTGTCGCTTTAAGTCGAGATGCTTTACGATTAGCCCATCAGCTAGAATATAAAATTAATCAACTAGAGCGCAATGCTCGGAATAATCCCGATCTCATGCCCAGAGAATTAGATTCTTTACCCGTGTTAAATCAGTTGATTCAAAAAGTAGAAAATCAAGTCAATTTTTTGCGGGAATTACAGCAGAAAAAATTTTGAAGTGAACGGAATCATCCGGTGAAAAAATTAGGACACGGGAAAAGCCCGTGTCCCTGCAAAAAGTTACCAAATTAATCGCTGAAATTATCTATTTCAGCCCTATATTTTAGCCCTAGAAAATTAGGCCAAAACCGGAGTTTTTTGCTGCGGCCAACGCCCCACCGCTTTGCCAATTACGGACAGGTCTTGCATGAGTTTGTCAAATTTTTCTGGGGTCAATGATTGGGGTCCATCGGATAGGGCTTTATTCGGGGTGGGATGGACTTCGATCATTAAAGAATCGGTGCCAGCCGCGATCGCAGCCATAGCCATCGAAGGCACATATTCCCACTTACCGGTCCCATGACTGGGGTCAATACAAATCGGCAAGTGAGTCAGCGATCGCAACACCGGAATTACCGACAAATCCAAGGTATTGCGGGTGTAGTCCCGGTCAAAAGTGCGAATCCCCCGTTCACAGAGAATCACCTGGGGATTTCCGGCGGCCAAAATATACTCAGCGGCCATCAACCACTCCTCAATCGTCGCTGACATCCCCCGTTTCAGCAACACGGGCTTATTTTGACTGCCCACTTTTTTCAGCAACGCGAAATTCTGCATATTTCGCGCCCCCACCTGGATCACGTCAGCGACTTCAGCAATCTTATCCAGATCCGCTGTATCCATCACTTCCGTAATAATTCCCAGACCACTGGCGTCTCTGGCGGCGGCCAGTAAACCGAGGGCACTTTCGCCATGTCCTTGAAACGCATAAGGAGAAGTGCGGGGTTTATAGGCACCACCCCGGAGAAACTTCGCCCCGGCAGCCTTGACTCGCAGGGCAGTCTCCACAATCATTTCCTCATTTTCCACGGAACAAGGCCCAGCGATCGTCACCAAAGGCTGATTTTCGCCAAAAATCACCTGCCCTGCGGGGGTAGGCACCACTACATCACTGGCTTCCCCTTGGCGAAACTCGCGACTCGCTCGTTTGAAGGGCTGTTCTACTCGTAAAACTTGCTCGATCCAAGGACTAATTTCTTGGAGAACTTCTCGGTTTAGGTCAACGGTATCCCCAACCAGACCAATTACGACTTTATAGCGACCAACAATATTTTCTGGTGTTAGTCCCCATCTATTCCTCAGTTCTTCATTAATGCGATCGATCTCCGCTTGTGGAGTGCCGACTTTTGTGACAATAATCATAAATTTCTCAATTTTTGTGTTGCTACGTCCTTTGTCATCTATTTTATCGATCGCCGCCCTAATAGACAAAGACTTACGCATGGTATGGGCCGATCCGCAGAAGGCGGTATGTTTTTACCACCTCATCAGATTCAGCAACGGTCAAACCCTGATGCGTAAGTCTTGTATATCTTTATTTGACGGTTAGATGTTGGGTGTTGACGATTGACTCTGCCAACCCAACATTTACTGGTGATTTGACTGATGACAACTAATTTTGTTGACGTTTTTCTTTTGCCGTCCGCCATGCTTGGGTCATTCGTCCCAAATTTGTGGTAAATTCGCTCCACCCTACCAGGCTTCCAGATACTTCAGGATCCCAAGACGCCGACAAAACGCCATAGCTTAACCCTAAGACCCCCAAGCCAAAAAAGCCCAAACTCACCAATACCACCGCTGTATTCGGTAGCTCAAAAATTTCATCGATCGTAATCCAATAGCTAACAACAAACGTAGCCATCCCCAAAGCGGAAGGTATTCCACATAAAGTCGCCATCCGGCGGATCATGCGATTGCTGACAACTTCCGGGATTGCCCGATCCTCTTTGGCAATCGGAGAACGAGGTGGAGAACTGGTGGCTTCTGTTTTCCCAGTGGGACGTGATGGTTGATTCTGCTCCGTTGCCTGAGCAGCAGCTTTCTTGGCTGATTTTTTTCGTTTACCGGGTTCAAAGGGTAAGCGATCGCGTGTTGATTCCTCCGACATAAGTTTTATTACTGTTTAACCACGAATGCCGAGGCGAGCAATCAATGCCTGATACCGCGCCCGGTCTTCTTTGACTATATAGGACAACAGCCGCTTTCTCTGGCCAATCACTTTTAACAGTCCGCGACGGCAAGCGTAATCTTTGGGATTACTTTGCAGGTGTTCGCTGAGTTGTTTCACTCTTTCGGTGAGGATGGCAACTTGCAAATCGGCGGATCCAGTGTCCGTCTCATGCTTTTGGTATTCGTTGATGATTTGTTGTTTGACTGGTTGTGGCAAACCCATTGATTTTTTTGATTTTTCTAAAACAGCAATTTTTAATCATAGCAAATTTTTCTGTACTAGGTCTAGGGGTTTTCATCTATTTGCCTGATTTTTTCTGACAGCGCGGTTTTGGGGTCTGGGGGGTAGGAGCGGGGGTGCAGGGGTGCAGAGGAGCGGAGGTGCAGGGGGGCCCGCCGTCGGCAGAGGGGCAGAGGAGCGGAGGAGCAGAGGTGCGGAGGGGCAGGGGTGCCCGCCGTCGGCAGAGGAGCGGAGGAGCAAAGGAGAGAACAATCAACCATCAACAACCAACAACCAACCAACAACCAGCAACCAACAATCAACAACCAACAACCAACAACCAACAATCAACAACACCCCCCCAACCCCCCCTTCAAGGGGGGGCAACCAACAACCAACAACCAACAACGAACAACCAACAACCAACAACCAACAATTATTGACTGAGAAGCGCGATCGCCTGTCTAATCCACTCATCGGCATCGGTATCCGCAGACAAGTCAGTATTTTGGCTGAGACTGGTCAGAGTAGCCATCACTTCACTGGGGGTATATCCCAAAGCGAGTAAAGTCATTTCTATATCTTCTTGGAGGGCTGGGTTTAGCCCTGGAGTGGCTGTGGTGGATAGGCCCGATCGCTGATGCCATTCTGCCAGCTTGGTTCTAAGTTCCAAGGCAATGCGTTCAGCGGTTTTCTTGCCCACCCCAGGGGTTTGAATCAGCACTTTCATGTTGCCGGTGACGATCGCCTGCACTAAGTCCGCAATGCCCAAGGTATCCAGGAGGGCGATCGCCAACTGAGAACCAATCCCACTCACACTGATTAACTGCCGATATAAATCCCGTTCCGCTAATGATCCAAAGCCATATAATATCCACTGGTCTTCCCGAACTTGTAAGTGGGTAAATACTTGAATAGATTGGCCAATAGTGGGTAACTGCTGCATCATCCGAGGCGGAATTTGCAAGTCATAACCGATATTATTCACTTCTACGGTGAGAATGACGCGACCATTAGCGATTTTTTGCACCCCGACCAGCGTCCCTTTGAGATAACTTAACATTTATTTGTTGGTTGTTATTTGTTATTTGTTATTTGTTGTTTGTTGGTTGTTGGTTGTTGTTTGTTGTTTGTTGGTTGTTCCGCGCACCTCTGCTCCTCTGCTCCCCTGCACCTCTGCACCCCTGCACCCCTAGGGCTGGCGTGGCGCACCCCTGCACCCCTAGGGCTGGCGTGGCGCACCCCTGCAGATGGTGGGCACCTCTGCACCCCCGCTCCCCCGCTCCCCGACAGCCGCCAAATAACAAATAACTTTAAAACAAATCACAAAAAGACTAAATAAAACCGAAATACTTTAACCCTTCCAGAATGCCAGCGGCATAATGAGCTTTTGCCCGATAGACGTGATTGGATGATTGGGACTGATGCCATGCCACTAATTCAGGTCGAGCATTGCCCACAATAATACCGCGTTCGTCCCCAACGCTGAATAAGGCGATATCATTGCCGGAGTCACCACAAGCGACGGTGCGATCGCTGGAGAACCCCCAACGACGGGCAAGAAATTGCATAGCCAAGCCTTTATTGCCCTTGATGGGCAAAACATCCAAGTCTTGACCGCCACTATAAACCAGTTTCACCGATAAACCCTGTTCTGCTAATGCGGATTCGATTTGGGGGACGACGGTGGCTGCGGCAGTTTCGCTGAGATAGTAACTGACTTTAAAAGGACGTTGTTCGCTATCGGGCTGAGGTGCGAGTTGAGAAAATTGGTCTAAGGTGCTTACAATGATGTCACGATTCCACCCATGAGAGAGAATTTCTGACCATTCTTTGTCTGGGGTATCGCTGGCATCATGGGGATAAATTTCTGTGCCGACTGATGTCACCAAGGCATCAGGATCGATCGGGGATTTCTCTGCTTTGAGTTGCCGATAGAGAACGGGCGATCGCCCTGTGGCATAGACAATCTTTGTCCCATAATTTGTGCGATGGTGACTTAGGTGTGTTTGCAATTCTATCAGGGCAGCATCATCCCCCACAAATGTATGGTCTAAGTCGGAAACAAATAGAAACTTACTCATTTATCCTCCTGGTAATCTTGAATTTACTGTTTACTGTTAACGATCGATGCTCAAATGTCAAGGCTTACTCTGAAATGGGAACGACCCCGATATCGTCACCTAATTTACCATAATCTCTATGTTGATTCCCATCCCACCCGACAGTAAAAATTATCTTACCGATGCCAAAAAAGGCGATCGCAATTTATGGATACTTCCTCTTTTAGTTCTGTTTAGCTTGGCGATCGCCCTATTCCTGCCCACCTTAAATGCTATGACTAATTCTCCCCAACTGCTCACCGATCCATTTGTCCAAAAAACCACGGCAACCTCAGTCAATATTGTTTGGTTTACGGATTTTCCTGGTGTGGATCATCGGGTAATCTATGGTTCAAATATGAACAAAATTGTCGGCGCCACCACGACTAAATTAAGTCGCACTCGTGAAGACCAACAATCGCGATTTGGCCAACAAACTAAAACGGATCAAATTTGGCAAAAACCAACGCCGCGAGATATCTGGCGACATGAAGCCGAACTAACTGATTTAGTGCCAGAAACTCGCATCCCTTATCAAGTATTTAGTACCCGCAATGATGGACTGCAAATTAGTAGTGACACTTTCACCGTATCTCCAGCCCCAAAACCGGGAAAATCCCTGAAAATTTTACTCACTTCCGATCATCAAATGATGCCCATGACTGCCGCAAATTTACAAAAAGTGGTGGAAACCGTGGGTCAAGTGGATGCGGTTTTTCATGCCGGAGATTTAGTTAATGTTGCCGATCGCGCTTCGGAATGGTTTGACGATAACCGAGGCGGGGCGTTTTTCCCTTGTTTACAAGGTCGGGCTCATTATGAACTAGAAAAAAATGGCCGAAAAACTGTTTATCACGGTGGTAAAATTATTCAATATGCCCCGATATTTACCACTTTGGCTAACCATGAAGTGATGGGCAGGTTTGGCAGAGAAGATAGTTTAGATGGTGAATTTAACGACCCATTTCCGAGGAAAGTGGCGGAGGCAATTTATCAGCAGAAAGCGTCAGAGATCAACCCAGATAATTCTGAGGTATTGCGCGATCGCTGGTTAATGGATAATTCTTTTAATAGCGAAACTTACGAAGAAATATTTACTTTTCCGGAAAGTACATCGGGAACCAAAAAATATTATGCAGTCACTTTTGGCGATATTCGCTTAGTGGTTTTATATGTGACTAATATTTGGCGCAATCCTAATTTATCACTAAATATTAGAGGCCGCCACCAAGAACGCCAAGCCGATATTAATCAACCAGAAAATTGGGGACATGGCCAGCATATTTTTGAACCCATTACTCCGGGTAGCCCGCAATATGAATGGTTTAAACAAGAATTAAATAGTCCTGAATTTAAACAGGCGAAATATAAAATGGTCATGTTTCACCATCCCCCACATTCTTTGGGGGGCAATATTGTGCCACCTTATACAGATCCCCAGCAACGTTTGGAACAAGATGCAACAGGTCAGATTACGGTAAAATATGAATATCCCCAAAATCAAGATTATATTATTCGCGATTTGGTGCCATTAATAGAAGCAGCGGGAGTACAGTTAGTATATTATGGACATTCTCATTTATGGAATCGGTTTGTCAGTTCGGGGCAGAATCACTATACTCACTATTTAGAATCCTCTAATGTAGGCAATAGCTATGGGGCGCATTTGTTCCCCGATCGAAAACGCCAAGTTCCAGAGAATTATCAAGAAAAATATGCGGCGATCGGCGATCCCAATGGCTTAGATCCGGTAATGCCAAATATTGCGCCTTTGGTGGGCGAAAATGGGGAAAAATTGCCCTATATTGCCAGTAACGATATTTCTGTATTCAGTATTTTTGATACTCAGACAGGAACCGTTAGTAGTTATCGCTTTGATACCAGAGAACCGGGCAGCCCTGCGGTAAAGTTTGATGAATTTGCCCTGAAAGTTAATTAGTTTTAAGCCGTAGGGACACGGCATTGTCGTGTCCTAGGATAATATCAACCCTCAAATATCTGCCATAAAATGTCGGCATATCGGCTATAAAAAATGAGAAAAATGATATTATTGCCTGATTATTAGGCCACATAAGTAGATGGGCAGAAATAAATGCAGCACAGATCCCATTAGAAAAAAAACTGTCATTCCCGCGAATGCGGGAATCCACAGCCTATCGGCGAGGAACGAAAAGTGCAATTAATTATGTTCACCTACTAATTATCAATTATTTAATTTGATTAACTCACGATTTTATTCAAAAATAATGGCAAAAATAATGGCTAATTTGGCATTAATTCAGGTATAATTTTATCAAGAATTGGAGAGTATTACTATGTCTGTGCAACTGATTCAAGAGCAAGCAACTGAAACGGAAAATCTCCAACTCGAAGATGAGTGGATTCCCTCCCCTCCCCCTACCGATCTAATATTTGATGACGGAGAACCGAGGACAAGTAATCGCCATCGTATCGCCATGAATGTTTTGATTTCTGCCGTGACGCTGGCTTATCAAGAACGAGAAGACTATTTTGCTGGTGGGAATATGTTTGTATATTACAGCAGCGAACAAGCGCGAAATCGGGATTATAAAGGGCCTGATTTCTTTGTGGCTTTAAATGTGGATGGGAAAAAAGAACGTCAAGGCTGGGTAGTTTGGGAAGAAGGTGGCCGCTATCCCGATGTAATTGTCGAGTTGATGTCGCCTTCTACGGCTAATCAGGATAAGGGAAAAAAGAAGGATCTTTACGAGCAGGTTTTCAAAACCGGGCATTATTTTATTTACGATCCTTTCGCTCCAGAATCCCTAAAAGGTTGGAAGTTAGGAGAAAATTTCCGTTATCAAGAAATAACTCCCAGCGATCGCGGCTGGTTATGGTGCGAAAGTTTGGGATTATGGCTGGGTACTTGGGATGGAACGATCCTGCGGGAAACAGCAACTTGGTTGCGTTTTTACGATCGCGCGGGTAATTTGGTGAAGTTATCCTTCGAGTTGGCCCAACAGGAGCGAGAAATCGCCCAACAAGAGCGAGAAATCGCGCAACAAGAGCGAGAACGAGCCGATCGCGCGGAAGAAGAACGGCAACAAGCTGAAGCGGCTTTAGCTGAAGAACGGCGACAAAAACAACAGTTACTCGATCGCTTAAAAGAAATGGGCATTGACCCGAATCAACTGAGCTAATTGTAGGGTGGGCAAATTTTTGCCCACCCTACTACCTACTACTAGCGCTTGCGTTTCAACATCGAACCTGTACCCACTAGCCCAATAATCGCCAATCCCAAAGTAGAAGCAGGTTCGGGAACTTGATGCGGTTTTTGTTTCAAAGCTTCTGTGGCTTTAATTTCTGCAAATGCCGCACTGAATGACTTGGCAGTATTGCCACCAGCACGCAACATATTTAAATCCCATGCAGCACCACTAATAGTAGAGTTACCAGTTGCCCAAGCTAGGTCTACATAGTCAGCTTTAGTGGTGTCGTAACCGTAGTAACTGTAATAACTTGGATTTGATACACCACCAGAGTTTGTAGTGAATCCCCCTCGACCGTCAGCCATGAAGACATTCCCATGAGCGTCAGCACCAATGGCTCGTTGTCTGTTGCTACCAGCCATTTGAGAATTGACCACCACATTAAGCAAGGCATTTTTTGCCTGCATACCGCTGAGAATGCTATTAAAGTTCAGACTAGAATTGCCAATGTCGCGGTCTTCATCAGTAATGAGAACAAAGTTCACAGCAGCGCCATTGCGGAATGAGTAATTGTTTAAGGCATAGTCGATCGCCGAATACCCGTCCTCAAACGAGCCACTGGTGGTGAGAAAGTTAGTGGCAGTGGCAAGCTGAGAGGCATTGCCAAATAAATCGCCACCCACTGAGACTGTGCGCCCTAATTTTCCAGATGTATATCCGTTGCCAAAACCCACCAGACCGTAGCGGTTTGACTCGGAACCTATACCCAGACCTTTTGCTTGCAGACTGGCGTCTAAATCCCCAACCACCTTCCGCAGCCAGGAATGTTCGCCATACATAGAACCAGACTCGTCCACAATAAAAACGAAGTCTGCAAAACTGGCTCCTAATGCTGATGGCGTCACCGCTAAACCCAAGGCTAATGCCCCTGTAAGGCATCCTGATGCTTTCAGAAATTTCCCTGATAAAACTATGAGTTGCATTGTAATTACTAGCTAATTACTAGCTAAATTCGTTGTTTATAACCTTGCGTTACTTCATGTAAGTTTGTCAATATTTTTATCCATCTTTATCAAATCTTTAAAATTGAGAATTTATCAAAAAAAAATCTATGTAGAAACACCACATATTTATCGGCAAATCAGAGCCTAAGTGCCGATAAATACCACTTATTGTCGAGCAAAAAGTATAATTAACGGTATATCTACTGTTATGCTTTCTTCTGTTCGCCCTAATCGCCCTAATACTTACGCATTACTACTTAAGTAGTGATATTTGCAGAAATTACGCCCGCACCCACTCCGGTCTAATTAGTCATTTGAGGGGCTAAACCCCCTGGGGGTATTAACCATTAATGCCTGATTTGTGGGGTGACAATTCTCTTTTTTGCCCTACTACTTACTTACTGAAATTTGGGGTGGAAAACAGGGTTTAAGTTATCGCCTCGTTCCCAGGCTGGAGCCTGGGAACGAGAAAACCGCTCGCGAGGCAGAGCCTCTCGACTGGCATTCCCAGGCTGGAGCCTGGGAACGAGAAAAAACGAGAAAACCGCTCGCGAGGCAGAGCCTCTCGACTGGCATTCCCAGGCTGGAGCCTGGGAACGAGAAAAAGAGTGCAGTGACCGCTCGCGAGGCAGAGCCTCTCGACTGGCATTCCCAGGCTGGAGCCTGGGAACGAGAAAAACGAGAAAAACGAGAAAAAACGAGAAAAACGAGGGAACGAGGAAAAATATGCAAATATGCAAATATTGAAATCAAATTCAAATCAAAATTATGTTAGATACCCTAGATTTAAATCTGTCTCTGGATAAAGAGTCTTACGAAGCTCAAATCGAGTCTTTGATGCAAGAATTGCGGCAGCTACAACAAGCCTGTTGGGACAAAAAATTGCCGATGGTGGTGGTTTTGGAAGGTTGGACCGCAGCGGGAAAAGGTTCTCTGGTGAAAAAAATGGTGGGATATATGGATCCCCGTGGCTTTACGGTTCACCCGATTTGGCCTCCAACCGAAGACGAACGGCAATATCCATTTCTCTGGCGGTTTTGGCAAAAATTACCGGCCAAAGGGACGATGGGATTTTTTTACCATAGTTGGTACACTCATCTGTTAGAAGACCGATTATTTAACCGAATTTCCGAAGCGAAAATCCCGGCGATGATGCGGCAAATGAATGCCTTTGAACGGCAATTAGCTGACGATGGGGTGGCGATCGCGAAATTCTGGATTCACTTAAGTAAAAAAGAACTGAAAAAACGCTTAAAAAAAGCCCAAGCGGACTCCCTGAGTTCTTGGCGAGTCCGTCCCGAAGACTGGCAACAAGCGAAACATTACGATCGCTATGCCGCCTTTGCGGAGGATATGGTAATTCGCACCAGTACCGGCCCTGCGCCTTGGACTTTGGTAGAAGGAGACTGTCAACGCTGGGCGCGGGTGAAGGTATTGATCCAAATGGCCAGCACCATCACCGAAGCACTCGATCGCCTCAGTTGTCGAACCCCACCTCCCACCTTGCCTTTACAAGAAGCATTAAAACCCGCTGAACCGGATTTTCTCTATAAAGTTGATTTAAGTTTATGTTTGTCCAGAGAAGAATATAAAAAGCAGTTACGCGAAGAACAAATCCGACTCCGAGAACTGCAACTGGAAATGCATAAACACGAAGTACCCGTGATGGTCTTATTTGAAGGCTGGGATGCCGCCGGAAAAGGGGGCGCAATTAAACGGTTAACCGATGTTCTCGATCCCCGAAGTTATGTGGTAAATGCCTTTGCTGCCCCTAGCGCGGAAGAATTAGCCCATCATTACTTGTGGCGGTTTTGGCGCCGCTTGCCTGCCCCCGGTCAGTTTGGCATTTTCGATCGCACCTGGTATGGACGGGTGTTAGTCGAGCGCGTAGAAGGCTTTGCCAGCGAACCAGAATGGCGACGGGCTTATCAAGAAATTAATGAATTTGAAGAACAAATTACTGGGGCTGGTTATGTGTTGGTGAAATGTTGGCTACATATCAGCTTTGAAGAACAATTAATCCGATTTAACCAACGACAAGATAATACCTTTAAGCAATATAAACTGACGGACGATGATTGGCGCAATCGGGAAAAATGGCCTTATTATTATGTGGCGGTAAATCAGATGATTCAGCGTACCAGTACCCCGATCGCTCCTTGGACGGTGGTGCCGGGAAATGACAAATACTATGCCAGGGTTAAAGTGATTCAAACAGTGATTCAAGCCATTGAAAATGAATTAAAACGCCGTAGTAAGTAATTCCAATTTTATTTAATTCGGCTATTTCTTAGACCTTAAAAGATCGCGCCTTGCCGCATCAGACCCCCTGCAAAAGTCCGTTTTACCCCATTCGGGAAAGCGATCGCCTGTGTTATTTGCCCAGGGAAGATTTCAGCCCCCTGACAATCATTCTGAAAATCACCCTGAAAATCATCAGGGAAATTAGCGGTGAGGCGATTCCCGCAAGGGTTCTGCGAAGCCCCAGACCCCAAGCATTTCGGCGGAGTTTCAGTCAAACAACTCGCGAGAAATCACCGCTATCTTGATATAATCGGTTCATCCCATCAAATTTTTGACCATTAACTCCTCAAAATCATATTATTATGCTGCAAAGACTATATGTTCACAACTTTAGATGTTTACAAAACTTTGAACTGAACTTAAAAGGAATAGAATCGGCTCTTTTAATTGGCAAAAATGGAGTAGGCAAACCAACCATATTGACAGTTTTAGAACTGCTGCAAAAGTTGACAAATATCTCCGAGCAGTAATACCGGATATTCAGGATGTTATCAATGAAAAAATTGGCAAAGATGCCAAAAGCATGAGGGTTAGGTTTGAAGCAAATCGAGCTAATCTCAGTGTTTACTTTGATGATTTATCCGATGGAGAAAAATGTTTTTTCCTGGGGGATGTTGTCCTAGCTGCTAACAAATTTTACGCCCTCGTTCCCAGCTTCCAGCCTGGGAACGAGGGCGTAAAATTATGATGGTGCCTTACGGCGCGGAAAGAAAAAATTAAGGGCGATCGCTCTAATTAATTGCCGCGCCTAACACACCCTACCACTGCGATTTAAAGCTAAATTAAGATGGTGCGTTACGGCGCGGAAATAAAATTGTGGATTTTATGAAAAAATTTGTCCCCGCGCCTAACACACCCTACCACTGCGATCTAAAGCTAAATTAAGATGGTGCGTTACGGCGCGGAAATAAAATTGTGGATTTTATGAAAAAATTTGTCCCCGCGCCTAACACACCCTACCAATCAATATCAGATTAATCGAGAATAATCAGGCGGTACAAAGCTTTTCAATTACCCATTCTTTAATTAAATCTTTGTATTCGATGCCTTTGGTTTTCGCTAATTTTTTTAAGGCTGCTATTTCTTTGGCTTGTAAACGGATTGGCACCACGGTTTCTGGCTCAAAAACGGTTGTCTTTACTTCTTCTAACCGATCCTCAAAATCGGTTAAATCATGGGTATCCCAAAAGTCAGCTAATTCTTGAATTGAGTCAGTTTGGGGAATTGTTGGCTTATTCATCGGTTCCTCCACTGCTGGTATTTTTGTTTTTCTTTATCGGTCATCGATCGCGCGGTAACGGGGTATCCTCTACCGTCAGGAAACTGAATCACAACACAAAATAAATATCGTCCGGTTTCGGTTTGACCAAGTACATAATAGACAGGATTGTCTCCCGTAGATTTAGCCCGTTGGACAAAAGCAATCCCAAAACAAGTTTCTTCCACTTCTTCAGGGACAACAGCGTGTCTGGCAATATGGTCAATCCGATCCTGATTCCAAATAAACTCGTAAATCCTCATAGACTAATTTTACTTAAAAGAGGTTGCTTTGTCTTAATTCAGCAGCAGGGCGATCGCTCTAATTAATTGCCGCGCCTAACACACCCTACCATTAAAGCACCGGGCGAATAGTACATATCTGTAGGGGCGAAGCATGACCGCAGATAATTTATTGGTTAAAAGCAAAGATTTTATACGGTCATGCTTCGCCCTTGCTCAATATTTATGGTTCAGCCAATAGAAAATTGCTGTAATATTAAATGGTGCGTTACGGCGCGGAAATAACATCTTGCATTTTCAGATAAAATTTATGGCCGCGCCTAACACACCCTACTACTGCGATTTAAAGCTAAATTATGATGGTGCGTTACGGCGCGGAAATAAAATATTGCATTTTCCGATAAAGTTAATTGCTGCGCCTAACACACCCTACGACTACTATTTAACTACATTGTCATTCCCCGAAATTTTATTTTTACCCGATCGCGCCGTTTCTGGTCGTCCTCCCTTACAATAACCAGGGGAATTTGGAGTCTGAACATGGCACGCATACCGACAATTACTTACGATCGCGGCACTTTATTACTGCATCCACCACCGAAAGGTAAAGCCTGGGTAGAATTTGTCACTTGGGACGATCGCGTGGAAAAATTTCGCATCCCCGCCATTCAATACCGTCCTTTATTAGAAACCCTCCAAGGGGAAGGGATTAATATTAACGACGAAGCCAGAGGTTTTGAAACCTTGGAGTTGGTGCCCAGTTTGGAAATGCCCCCTTATCCCCATCAAGAGGAGGCGTTATTAGCGTGGAAAAAAGCCCAACGGCAAGGGGTGGTGGTGTTGCCCACCGCAGCGGGAAAAACTTATTTAGCCCAGTTAGCTATGCAATGCACCCCTCGGAGTACCTTGGTGGTGGTGCCCACTTTGGACTTAATGCATCAATGGTATGCTCACTTGGAAGCAGCATTTCCTGATGTAGAAGTGGGACTGCTGGGGGGTGGTTCGCGAGACAAAAGCCCGATTTTAGTTTCCACTTATGATAGTGCCGCCATTCATGCAGAAAGTTTGGGCAATCGTTACGCTTTGATTGTATTTGATGAATGCCATCATTTACCCACAGATTTTAATCGGGTAATTGCCGAATTTGCGATCGCCCCTTATCGCTTGGGACTGTCTGCCACTCCAGAGCGATCGGATGGTAAACATTCTGATTTAAACTATCTTATTGGTCCCGAAGTTTATCGCAAAACTGCCGAAGAACTCGCGGGGGGTGCTCTCGCTGACCATGAAATTGTCAAAATTAAAGTAAAATTATCCCAACATGAGCGCGATCGCTACAACCAATTAATCAATACCCGCAATGAATTCTTAAAATCCGTAAAAATTTCGCTCGGTAGCCTAGAAGGATGGCAGAACTTTGTCAAAGTTTCGGCGCGATCGCCTGCGGGAAGAAGGGCAATGTTAGCCCATCGAGAAGCCAGAGAAATTGCCCTAGGAACCGATGGCAAAATCAGGATTATGGCGGACTTACTGGCCCAACATCATCCCGAACGCATCCTAATTTTCACAGCGGATAACTCCACCGTTTACCGAATTTCCCAACAATTTCTCATCCCCGCAATTACCCATCAAACTCCGATTAAAGAAAGGCGTGAAATCCTCACTCGATTTTGCAGTGGCGAATATAGAACCCTCGTCGCTTCTCATGTCCTCAATGAAGGAGTTGATGTCCCTGATGCCAGAGTCGCCATTCTGCTTTCTGGAACAGGTTCAGAAAGAGAATATATTCAGCGACTAGGGCGAGTTTTGCGTAAAGGAAGCACTCCTGATAAACTGGCAATTTTATATGAAGTAATTGCCGAAGATACCGCAGAAGAAAATACATCGCAGCGGCGACATGGGGAGAAAATTGGCGATAAAAAAGGCGATAAAAAACCGCAAAAACCGGCCAAATATCAACCTAGACAATTAGAAATTGTCCCCGATCCAACCCCGGAAACAACTAAATCACCGGATCCGCCCATTCCTTTATATGGAGTAAAGAAAACCCCCAGAAAAAAAGCCGCCGAAAAATCAGCAAAATGGCCGAAAAAATCCGATAACACTGATAAAGATTAAGGGTAAATTTATATTGATAACTATCGGGCATTTTACCGGCTATTTTCTGTAGCTAAAAAAACCGGGTTTTTGTGATAGATTTTTAGGCAAAGCTACAGATTTATCAAAACCCGGTTTTTGATTCGGCTTTCGTGCGTTCGCGTTAGCGTTGCGGAGCAATATCGCGCAACCCTTTTCGGATGCAATATCGCGGCTAATTAGCGTTGGCGATCGCGGCAAATGCTCCCACTTCTTTTTCTTCGTAATTTTGATGTTGAGGATGTATAAAACTCATCAGAATATTTTCCTGAGAAATTCCCATCTCTACCAGTTTTTCTGCGATCGCATCTTCCGTATCATTACGCTGAATCAGAATGCGATCGCCCACAATATCAATATGCACAGCACATTGATGGATCCGCTTATATTTATGCCATCCCACCCACAAAACCATATAGCGCATTCGTTCATCATCAAAAATTAGCTCGATTTTAGAATTCTCATCTTGAAGAGATTCATATTGACCGAGAAAATTTTTCACGCATTCTCTGTAAAAAACTATGTGAGAATCCATTGTAATTCCTCCCGATCGAAAGAAAAAACAATTAGTTTTAACTGGAAATAATTAATCGCCACTTTTCCCACCTGCCTACTGAATATATTCTCAAAAGCGTCAATAGGAACAGCCAAGTAAAGTTCTCTATCCGGTTCTTGGATTTTTAATAATTCTCGATAGATGCCATACTGACCTACAGACCGTTGCAGTTCCGTGACCTGGGAGTCTGCAATAAAACTCTTGACTTCTACTGCAATTTTATCACGATTTTTGTCAGCCGCTATGATTCTTTCTGCCCCTAAATCAATCGAAAGCTTGGGATCGGATTGCAGAAAATAAGGATCGTGGGAAATTCTCCAGCCTTCTTTGATTAAAGCTGATTTAACCAAATTGTGATAAGTATCTTTTCTAGACATATTGACTTATTCAATATTTTGTGACAAAATCAGTAATGCTTTAGCTCTACATATTTTATATTTTAACTCAAATCATACATTAATAAAAACTATTTCTTATAATTAAAACCAATCATCAGCCATGTTACCCACCGATTTATTAAGCTTGAGAACTAATGGGGAAACAATTATCCCCAAAAACCTGCCAATTAATCCTAAAAATTTGAGTACAGCGGAGCAAATCATCACCTGTTTCCAAGAAGCGGTGGGCTGTCCTCAAGGGGAACTGAATCGACAACTTTTTGAACTAGAAGGGGACAATACCGACTATCGGATTAAACGAGGATTTGCTCATTTATTACGCAGTAGTTTTTGTAAATTTGAAGTCATCAGTCCACTGGAACCGCAAGCACTCCGACAGAGAGTTTTTACCTTAGCAGCAGCAACGATTCCCAGTCATCAAGCCACGGAATTAACCTTAGAAAAATTAGCCAATCAACTAAGTCAAGAACAAGAAAAAGAAATTATTCCCAGCCAAATTAAAGCGGGACTTTATGCGGATTTAGAAGAAAATAAAATTCTCACAGAATTTGCCGCCCCCACTCCAGAAGCGTTGCTACATCGATATAATCTTTCCCAAGTCCAGGGGATTTTTTACAAAGCCACTCATATTGTGATTCATGCTCACCGGAACGATCCGGGGGAATATAAACTGTTATTCCGCTATCTCAAATTATTTCAATTAATGGCTTATATTGAAGGAGACGCGGATCATGGTTTTACTATTACTATTGATGGCCCGACTAGCTTATTTAAAGCTAATACTCGCTATGGACTAGCCCTGGCGAAAATGTTGCCCGCTTTATTGCACGTCACTAAGTGGAGTTTGTCTGCCCAATTGCAAAGCCGTGATGCTGATACGGATGAGTGGAAAAGTGGTCGGTTTACCCTAAATTCTGATTGTGATTTGGTCAGCCACTATCCCCCCGGTAAAACCTATGACAGTATGTTAGAGGAGTCATTTGTCGATCGCTGGCATCAACAGAAAACCGAGTGGCGGTTAGAAAGAGAAGTAGATTTAATTCCCATTCCCGGTAGTGTGATGATTCCTGATTTTCGGTTGGTGCATCCTGATGGGCGATCGCTGTTATTTGAAATCGTCGGTTATTGGCGTCCAGAATACTTACGCAAAAAATTTGCCCAAGTCAAAAAATCAGAATGTCAAAACTTGATACTCGCGGTTTCCGAACGGTTAAATTTAGAAAAAGCTGGGGTAAATATTCGGGATGTTTCGGTGTCGATTATTTGGTTCAAAGATAAACTATTGCCCAAACAAGTCCTAGACATAATTGATAAAATAGATGATTAAATTTCGGGTGGGCAAAATTTGCCCACCAGACGAAATACTGGACTATATTTCTATGGGTAATTACATTTTTTGTTGCTGATGATTCACATAGGAACGCAGAACCGTATTGATCAAAGATTGATACCCTTTTCCTTGACTTTTAAACCAGTCTAAAACGTCAGCGTCTATCCGAACCGAAATCGCTTTTTTCTTAAGCGGTTTCACCATTTTCGCTTGTTCCCAGAAGCGATCGTCTAACTCAGGAATATCAGAAGTATCAATCGCCGAATCTGGAATATTTTGTAACTCTTTAAGTCGTTCGTCTGAGATACTCATTGTATTCTTTTCTCTCTTTTGGGGTAGCTTTTCGAGCCGAAATTAAACGAATATAACCTTGCCTTTCTACATGGGCAACTGTCACAATGACTACGCCTCGGATTACACCAATACTAATTTCTCTAATCTCTCCATAGTCGAATCGATCGTCAACAGCGGTAAAAGCAATGCCGTTGAATATTTCTTGGGCTTCTTCAAAGCTGATGCCATGTTTTTGCTGATTTTGTTGATTTTTGTTCTCATCCCATTCAAAATTCATTTTGTACATACAAAACGTATATACACGATTATAGCATAGAAGAGTATTAGGGTGGGCAAAATTTGCCCACCCTACGAAATGCTTAAATGTAGGGTGGGCATTGCCCACCCTACGAAATGTTGTTCAAAATTACCTGAAATGCGCTGAACAACAGAGGATCTAATGTATTCTAATGTGTTTTAAGTCTTAGTAAATTAATGCTGAAAAATTCTAGAGAGGGAAAAACCGGATCGAAAAACACAACTAAGTGAGATATCCTCTGCTTTTTCAAGGAAAATAACCTTAGCTTAAGAGAATTGAAACCCACCGTGTTTCTATCCATCCCATCCCTGAAACAGCAGAGGTTTTCCCACCTGAGTCTGAATCTATCCTACACTTTTAAATATTTGTGTTGAAGCGATTCAGGCATTGAAATTCATATCGCTGAATGTTAATTACAGCAAGCCAGTGTTGGCTCCGGGCGTACCAGTGGCCAATTTAACCTTAATAATTTTGCCACCCATTTTCATAATTCTTTGCTGTTCACTAAACCAGTTATCATAAGGCACTAACTTGGTGAAGTAAGTGTTTTGCAATTCTCGTTGGGTACGAATACGAGTTTGACTTGGGACGCAAGCCGTCACCTTGAACATACGCATGAGTTTTTTCTCCTGATGTAATTGAGAAAATTGTAAATGTCAATTGAGATTATCAAAATTAAAGGCAGGGAGTCGAGAGTCAATCCTAGCTCGTCAAAACTCATCGCTGAGATAAGCCTTCGACCAGCTAGAACTCACTCTTGACTTCCCTGACCTTAATAGACTCAAGACAATGCTATGATTTGTAGCATTTCCCTGTCAGGGTGGCGGTCTTAGCTCAAGCCAGAGCTAATGTAGTCGAAGTAAACACCCATTTCTTTGCCAGCGTCAGGGCCGACCAGAGAAGCGGTGACTTCTTTCATGGCTTGGATGGCTTGCACGGTAGAACCGATGGGTACACCCAGGGAGTTGTAGGTTTCCTTCAAACCGTTGAGCACGCGCTCATCCAGGATGGAAGGATCGCCAGCTAACATAGCATAAGTAGCGTAGCGCAGGTAGTAATCCAAGTCGCGAATGCAAGCAGCATAACGACGAGTGGTGTACATATTGCCACCGGGACGGGTGACATCACTGTACAGTAAGGACTTGGCCACAGCTTCCTTGACGATGGTAGCGGCATTGGCGCTGATGGTGGTTGCAGCACGAACGCGCAGTTCGCCGGTTGCGAAGTAAGACTTGAGCTTGGCCAAGGAAGAGCTATCGAGGTACTTACCTTGGACGTCGGAGGAGTTAATTACAGCGGTAATTGCGTCTTGCATTGTTTTGATGATTCCTTAAACTGCTTAATCTGTTAACAATTGGCTAAAAGGTGCGGAAAGAATTAATCAGAGGATTAACTCTTAGGACATGGCACCAATTACATAGTCAAAGTAGGCAGACGCTTCGGCAGCATCTTCGGCAGAAAGCAAAGAGGAAGCAGCTTCCTTCATTTCACGGACGCCTTGTGCCACTGCATCAATGGGGGTGCCCAGAGACTTGTACATTTCACGAACACCAACGATGCCGATTTCTTCGATGGGGGTGACATCACCAGCGATGATTCCGTAGGTGACGAGACGCAGGTAGTAGTCCAGGTCACGCAGGCAGGTGGCGGTCATTTGTTCGCCGTAGGCGTTTCCACCAGGAGACACCACGTCGGGACGTTTTTGGAACAGACGATCGCCAGCGGTTTTGACGATGCGTTCACGAGATTCACTGAGAATTTGAACGATGCGTAGGCGCTTTTCGCCGGTGGTGACAAAGCTCTTGATCCGATCTAATTCGCCTGGGCTCAGGTAACGAGCTTCAGCATCGGCATTCACGATGGATTTCGTGACGATACTCATTAATTACTCCCTCCAAAAGAGAATGATGTCCAGATAGGCCAAAGATTAATCTGGGTTGTGAACTTGGGTGAGAAAGCCGAGATTCTTTAAGTTTTTTTACTTAGAGACTCATAGCATGAGTATCTCTGCTGCCCCCGACAATATTGTACGGGATAACGTCACCCAAAGAAACTCAATTCAGTTTTTCTTTGACTCTAGTTTGTAAGTATCGCTATTTTGCAGCATTAGGTTAACACTTTGGCGATTTGCTTAATATTTTTTTACAAATCCGCTCATTTTTGGCCGATTCCCCCAGACGCCTAATGAACCTCTTATGCTTTAAATCCAATAGTTTCAGCGATTTATCTCCCTAGATTTAATGTGATTGGTGATTGGATATTGAACAATTCTCCCCCCCCAATAACAAACAACCAAGAACAAATAACAAGTAACCAATAACCAATAACCAATAACCATCAAATTGCATATTTTTGCAAATCTTCCAGGGACACAAATTGCAGGGCTTTTTCATGGGTGGCGGCAAGAATGACGGGGGGCGCCACGCCAGCTTCCAGGGCTTCTTGCCAGCGGCTGGCACATAAACACCAGCGATCGCCCGGTTTTAGTCCCGGAAATTGATAGGCAGGCATGGGGGTGGATAAATCGTTGCCACGAGATTTGGTAAATTCGAGGAATTCCTCGGTGACTTGGGCACAGATGACATGGCTGCCAAAATCCATCGGGCCGGTTTTGCAACAGCCGTCGCGATAAAATCCGGTGACGGGATTGGTACAGCAAGTTTCCAGGGTTTCGCCTAAGACGTTTTTTGCTTCAGCCATAAGTAATTCTGATGTGATGCTTGGATGGATTGCTTTAAACCTATTAGTCTATTATGTTCACCCACTTATATAGAAGCAATTCTGGGGGAAATGGGAATTTCTATGATAAATTCGGTGCCTTGATTGATTTGACTTTCATAAGTTAATTGCCCTCCATGTTGTTCGACGATAATTTGGTAGCTGGTGGAGAGTCCTAACCCTGTCCCTTGTCCCACGGGTTTGGTGGTGAAAAATGGATCGAATATGTTGCCTTTAATCGCTTCTGGAATACCCGCCCCATTGTCCCGAATCAAAATTCTCACGGTATTTTGAGCAGTTCTTTCGGTGGCAATCTCGATTTTAGGGGCAGACTGAGAAGGCGATCGCACTTCCGCTAAAGCATCGATCGCATTAGTCAAAAGATTGAAAAACACTTGATTTAATTGGGCAGGATAGCAGGTGACTTCAGGAATATGGCCATAGTGTTTAATGATTTTTACCGAGGGCTGATTTGCTTCACCGTTAATCCGACTTTGCAATAACATTAAACTGCTGTCGATACTGACATGAATATCCACGGGTTTCATTTCGGCTTCATCTAACCGGGAGAAAGTGCGTAATCCTTGGACAATCTTGGCAATGCGATCGCAGCCATATTTCATGGAAGTCAATAACTCTTTCACATCAACTCGCAGATAGTCCAAATCCATATCTTCAATTTTCTCTTGAATCATGGGACTGGGATGGGGCATTTCCTGCTCATAAGAGGAAATCAGGTCGATTAACTCATCAAAATAATTCTGGGCATGAATCAAATTGCCAGAAATAAAATTAATGGGGTTATTAATTTCATGGGCAATTCCCCCAACCATGCGTCCCAATCCAGACATTTTTTCAGATTGAATCAATCGGACTTGGGTGCGATGCAACTTGTTTAGAGTTTGGGATAACTTCTGATTCTTTTGTTCTAATTCCTCAGTCCGTTGCTGCACTTTTTCTTCCAAGGAAGCATAAAGCCGAGAATTTTCTAAAGAAATCGCTGCCTGGGTGGAGATCATTTGCAATATTTCCATGCGTTTCGTGGTAAACACCCCAGTCGCCAAATTATTCTCTAGATAAACTAAGGCAATTAACCGTCCTTGATTTAATAGCGGAATACAGAGAATTGATTTGGGTTGATGGGTTTTAAAGTAAGAGTCGTTACTTTGGCTAATTTCTTGACTAGCATTTTGATAAACCAAAGGTTTTTTGGTGCGAATCACATATTGAATAATTGACTTGGGAAGCTGATTTTGCACTGGGACTGAATTCAATAGCGCCGTTTGCTCATTTCCTTGCACTTCTCCAATAGCTTCGATTTTCCAGTTATCTAACTTGACATAACTTTTGTTACTGGAATTTAAGATTAAATACCCCCGTTGGGCTCCGGCAGTTTTAATCAAAATCGTCATTAAATTTTTCAAAAGTTCTTCTAAGTCTAAACACCGAGAAATAATTTGATAATTTTTCGCCAATGCCCCATAATCTAAAAAAATATTAGCATTATTATCCCCGGCATAAGATGAAGTTGTTGTGGTGTTAAACTCAGGAACATTACCAGTTTGGACGATATATTGAGAGTAGTCGGCTTCCAGTTGTTTTAATTTGGTTTTAGCCCCCCAGAGATCGTAGCAAGAGTAACTCTGGCTGAGGTAAATTTTGGCAAAGTGTTCTTTGCCTAAAGCCAGATAAAAATAACCGGCCATTTCATTGGCTAATGCCTCATCTTGGAGAAATTGATTTTCTTTGGCTAAGGCGATCGCGCGATCGTATAAATCCATTGCTTCGAGAATATTTTCATTCCTCCGCGCTTGTTCCGCTTCGATCAGCAGCAACTTATGTTGGAAATTTTCCGGACAACTTTTCACCCATTGGCTAATCGTTTGCTGATTTTTGGTGATTTCATTCAGATAAAGATACCAATTGGGCTGATTTAACATCAGTAAGGAAGCATAATAGTAATATTCTGAGGATAAAGTAAATCCCAAGATACTGGTTAAGATTTTTTTTGCTGGGTTGATATATAGGATTCCTTGGGCAAAATCCTGGGTGATACAACAGAGTTGCATTTGACAGATATAATAAATCGTCAAAGCAAACAAGGATTCGGAAGATTTACAGCGATTAACAAATTCGCGATCGCTACCATCGTTATCACTGGCAATTGCCCGTTCAATTTCTTCGGCATCAGCCCCCACCAAGGGAACGATTAGCTTTTTTATCGCTAATAGGATATCTATCCCTAATTGATTTTTGCTAGTTAAGGCAAAAGATAAATAATGATTTAAATCCTTTAAAATCCCAGGCAAAGACAAGCCTTGAATCAGTTTATTACTGACATTGCCAAATAGATTATATCCAGCGAATTGAATTTCGCCAGATTTCAATCCCGCTTGATATCCTTCTAAATTAATTTGCTCAAGTCCTTTCATCGGTTTACACCAAGGAGCAATCCAACTCGCTAATAATAAACAAGCTTGACATTTTTGCGAATCACTGCCGAATTTTTGGCTCAGGTCTACCGCAATAACTCCTAGTTGATATCCTAATTGGTAATTGCCCAAAGATGAGCCAACTAAAAAACCATAGTTGGCATAAGCTTTTGCTGATTCGGCAACATTGCCATACTGGATAGAAAGCGCAACTGCTTTAACTGAAATCAGAGCATAAAGCGGAGAAGCGGTAATATAAGCCGGAGGATCGAGGCTAATTAATAATTTAATCGCCATTTCTTGTTCTCGATCGCTAATTGTGGGTAAATTTAGCAGTGAATCCACGGAATGCTTGGCTAATTCTTTTTGCACTGCCGCCATTTTGTCTTCAATTAGAGCTTCAATGTTCTCTGGTTTTAAGTTAAAATTTAGCCAGGATAAGCCATGAATTCCCGTGGCAATTGCTTCAGGATATTGTGCCATCAAAGTGTACTGAATAATCAATATCTTGTATAACTCAGCTTTTTCAACATTTGACCGACTATACTTTAACCCCACATCCAGATATTTTTTCGCTTGAGCGAAATTGCCATTCAGATATTCAGCTTCAGCGATCGCCTTGTACAAGGATCGGGTTAACTCATATTGACTGTTCCAGCTTTCTGGATCGTCTAATAATTCCAGCCCCGTGTGTAAATAGTTGACTGCCAGTGGATAGGCAGTCGCTTTGATGGCTTTCAGTCCAGCTTTTAAATTTAATTCAGCAATGGTTACTCTAAGTCGATCGCATTCAATTAATCCATAACTGCGATTAAAATGATTTAAGATTTCAAAGATTTCATAGTCTAACGCTTCCGGGTCGGTATGATTGAGCAAAAGTTGCCCAATAGTCAAATGAGTTTTCTGCTTCAATGGGTCAGGAATCAGCGAATATGCCGCTTGCTGAATGCGATCGTGTCCAAAGCGATACCGATAAACTGGGAGATTTTGCTGCCAATGTTCTTCGGCAATAATTAACCCATCAGCGATCGCCTCAATTAAATCTTGGGCGATCGCCTCCGCAGACTTTTGGCTGACCACAGACAGAGTATCTAACGGAAAAGTATGACCAATACAAGCACCCAGGGAAAGATGCTGTTGGGTAGGTAGGGACAGTTTTTGCAACTGATTAACCAGCAATTCCACCACATTTTCAGTCATATTCGTAGCTTGAATTTCTTGAAGATGCCAAGACCAACCCCAATGAAAGCCATCGTCGCTTGGGGGGTTAAAGTTTAAGAATTTTTCCCGATAAAGTAGGGTTAAAAATTGCGTAATAAATAATGGATTACCGCCAGTTTTATGTAAGACTAATTCAGCGAGAGGCGTAACCGTCTCATAGTCCCGGTGGAGAGTTTCGGCGATTAGTTGAATCACTGCCTCTAAAACCAGGGGCTTTAAATAAATTTGATTCACCGATACCCCTTGACTTTTCAGGCGATCGATAGTTTGCCGAAACGGATGAGTGGAATTTACCTCATTATCACGATAAGAACCGATTAAAAATAAGTATTTTGTCTCTGGGTCATTGAGCATAACTTCAATGAATTTCAAAGTCGCCAAGTCTGACCATTGCAAATCATCCAGGAATAAGACTAAGGGATGTTCTGGGTTACAAAAAACTCGGATAAAATGTTTAAATAAAAGATTAAATCGATTTTGGGCTTCCACCAGCCCGACTTCAGCCACCGCTGGTTGCTCACCGATAATTAATTCTAATTCAGGAATCACATCAATAATAATTTGCCCTTGTTCCCCTAATGCGGAGAATAATTGTTCTCTCCATTCTTGTAGTTGCTCTTCACTTTCTGTTAAAATTTGTTCGATTAATTCTCTAAAAGCATTGATTAAGGCTGAATAGGGAATATGGCTTTGCAATTGATCGAATTTGCCCCTAATAAAATAGCCACGTTTGGCGATAATGGCTTGGTGCAGTTCTGCCACTAACGCTGATTTACCGATACCGGAATAGCCGCTAATAAGCATAATTTCACGGGACACAATTACTCCGTCTCCATGAGCGATCGCCTGTTCGTTGTGTAGACTACTGCTAACTCGTTCAAAGGCACTAATTAACTGGAAAATTTCGGCTTCTCTGCCATAGAGTTTTTGCGGAATCTGGAAGCGATCGGCAAAATCCCACGCTCCCAAAGCAAAAGGTTCAATAAAACCACGGGCATTTAACTGCCGCTGACATTCTTGTAAATCCGTCAGCAAACCCCAAGCACTTTGATAACGCTCTTCCGCATTTTTCGCCATCAATTTCAGCACAATGTTAGCTAAAGTTGAGGGAATCTCAGGGCAAATACTTTGCGGAGATGGCGGTGAAATCGCTAAATGACAGTGGACTAATTCCAGCGGATCTTGGCTGGTAAATGGCAGTTTTCCGGTGAGGATTTCATAAAAAGTAACCCCAAGAGAGTAAAAGTCACTGCGATAATCGATCGCCCGGTTCATCCTGCCGGTTTGTTCTGGGGAAATATAAGATAGAGTTCCCTCTAAAACATGGGGATTTTTAACTGTGGGATTTTCTCGACTCAGTTGGGTGGCAATGCCAAAATCAATTATTTTCACCTCATTGGTAGAGGGGTTGATGATAATATTACTGGGATTAATGTCTTTGTGAATAATGTTGCCACCGTGAATTTCGCCAACAATCTTGGCAATTTGAATCGCGATCGCCAGAAATTTTGGTAAAGGTAAAGGGCGACCAGCCAGATATTTCTTTAAGGAGATGCCCTCAATATCTTCAAACACTAAAAATGGTCTTTCTTGATAACATTCCAGGCTATATACTTTGACGGCGCCGGGGAGGGAGAGATTTTCCGCGATGTTGCTCCGCAACGCTAACGCGATCGCATATTCTTGTTGATAACTGCGTAAATCACTAGCGCTGGGATATGCGGCGGTCAGAATTTTTATAATCACCTTCTCACCGTCTGACTCGCGAATTCCTCGATAAATGTGGTTTTGGTTGTTTGTTTCGATTAAGGCAGTCAGCCGATAACCTGGTAAATTCAACATAATTCACCCTCTAGCTTTGGGCTTAGATACTGGTTGATATTAGTTTAACTGTTTTTTCATCCCTCAAAGAAAGCCAAAAGCTTTTTTTCAATTCCTCTATTGTTTTCCTCTAAATCTCATTATTTCCCATAGTGGTTGCTTTCACAAGACTTTGAGTTTCGTAATCGGTTATTGAGTAAAAAAGTAACAAAGTTTTTCTCAAAAAGTAACAACAAAGTAACAACAAAGTAACAACTTTTTTTTAAAAGTAACAACTTTTTTTTAAAAGTAACAAACTTTTGTCAAAGATTAATATCAAATCCGCATCAACAAACTGAATTTTTTAATGTTATTTGTTATTTGTTATTTGTTATTTGTTATTTGTTGTTTGTTGTTTGTTGTTGGTTGTTGGTTATTGGTTATTGGTTATTTGCTGACTGGTAGGGGCGAAGCATTCGCAGATAAATAGAGGAGAGAAGAGAGAGGAGAGAGGAGGGAGGAGTGAATTTTCTATGCATCTCTATGCATCTCTTTTCTCTTTTCTATGCATCTCTTTTGGCTGCGATATTGCATCCGCAATGCTAACGCGATATTGCATCCGCAACGCCGAAGCGATATTGCATCCGCAACGCTCCGCGATCGCATCAAAAAACCCCCAGTCTCATCAACAGACTAGGGGTTAAACATTAGAAATGAAAGGTGAAATCAGAAGTTAGGAACGCTTGTAAGGCACCACATCCTCGCGGAAGTAGCGGCCATACTCTGCACCATCCACCAAAGCATCCACAGCGGCAGCCAATCCTTTGTCTAAGATCAACTGCTCGCACTGATTCACTTCTGGGGTAGCACCAGGAAGTATGGAACTGCGACCCAACAGGTGACGGCACAACAACTCAGCGGCCTTCGGTGCCGGATAAGGAGTCACAAACCGAGCCTTGTAAGCATCGGAACTGGCCAACTGACGGACAAACTCGCGCACGGAAATTTCTCCGTTGCGGAGTTGTGCTTCAGCGTCCAACAAGCGAAACTCTTGGGGAATTTCCTCAGAGTAAACATCCATAATCTGTTGATAGATTGCTTGGATGCCTTCTTCCACTTGATCCACACCAATGTTCGGCGCGATCCGGTGAATCCGTGCGGCTTTCTGGACGGCCACCGGCTGAGGGCTGACGCCGTTCACCGATCGCCCGATTTCCACCACATCAAATTGAGCAGCGGATTCGGCGGTCTGAGACATACCAGACTTCACCGGCTTAAAGCTGGGGACAACGATCTCTTTACTTTGCTTGGTTAGCTGGTTGTAAAGAGTTTCGGTATTCGGGAAGTTGGCCGCAGGCAGAGTCGGGAAGCGGCAGAACGGCACGGTATCTTCATTAAAGGCTTGGAGATATTCCATGCTGTTCACCATTGCGGTGATGAAACCGCGCAGACCTTGAGCCGCGAGAATCTGGTTATACTTGCGAATTTCCTGCTGATTCAGGGGCGCACGACCCAAGAAATGCTTGGTGCCGAGTTCAATCACCTTGGTATTGGGATAGGGAGTGTAGAACTCTTTAACATAGAGTTTGGAACAACCTAAGCCTTCAATAAATTCCTTAACGGTGATTTCCCCATTCCGCAGTTTGCTTTCCAGGACGCTGAACTCGTTCTTGATGATATAAGCATCAATATCCCGCTCAAAGATTTGCCGGTAAGCTGCTTGAATGACGTTTTGGGCTTCCACGGGGCTGAGGTTGGTGAGCTTGAACACCTTGGTTTGCTCGCGCCGCTTGCTGACCCCTTGAGCCAAGCGCATTTCCACATCGGGAACACTGCGATCGCCCACCGCACCCAGTTCGATAAACAGGGGGGTTTCTTCCTTAACAATCTTGAGATTCTTATCGGCAATGCTGCCAACACGGGTACTGCGTAAGGATTGACCGGCTGGAGTCAGATAGCGCTCATAAGGAACGGTATCTTCCCCAAAGGCTTCCTCATATTCTTTGCTATCGATAATTGCATCGATCAAAGCATAGAAACCTTTCTTCGCCGAGAGATCGAAATAGGCATTCATCTCTTGACGACCATAGGTAGGACGTCCTAATAAACGCCGATGGATATACTCGATCGCCTTACAGACGTACAGGGGAGTCCAGTACAGTTTCAGGAAAGCCGGAGACTTAGCGATCGTGCGAATAAATTCGCGCATGGTGATTTCGCGGTTTTCCAACTTAATCTCTGCCACTGTCAGACGCTGACCGGAATACAGGGGACGACCAAAGACTTGGCGGTAAGCCGCTTCAATGACTGTTTGGGTGCTGGCTTCAATCCCACTGATATTGGTATTACGGGCGCGATCGCGGGGAACACCAGTCAACTTAAACACCTTAGCGCCCAAAGAACCGGGATTTTCACCCCGTGCCCCTGGGTTGCTCAACTGGTTATTAATTCCCGGTCCTTGATGAATCAGAATCCGGCGACTATCCTTACCAAACGGTGCGGGACGGTTCTTGGGACTCCGGGTTTCTTTCGGGAAAATAGCGCCAAACTGGATTTCCAGAGGATCGTTGCCACTGCCATAGGGATGCTGATCCGGCAACGGCTGGGTGTAATCCGCAAACAGAGTAATAAATTGCGGCACCTTGCGGAAGGGAGCACTGTAGTTAAACAGGTCAAACTGCACGCCCCAGTTGCGGCATTCTTGGGCTTCTTGACCCAAACCGCGCAGGTAAGGCACCGTTTCCTCACCGAAGTAGTCAGAATACTCTTGGGAATCTACCAAGGCATCGACCAAGGCGGATAAACCGCCATTAGAAACAATTGAGAAATATTTATTAAACTCTTCGCGGCTAGAAAGACCCCGGCCCAAAAAGTGCCGATGAGCCAATTCCACCACCCGGCTGTTCACAAACGGGCCATAAAACTGTTTTTGGTATAGAGGCGATTTGCCCAAACGACGGACAAACTCTTTCATCGAGATATCGCCATTTTTTACCTGAGACTCCAGGTAAGACACGCTCAAGCCATAAGCACGAGTGATATCCCGCTCAAAAATTTGCCGATAAGCTGCCTTCACCACTGATTGTTTTTCAGAGAAAGACAAACCGGGCTTCATCACAAATTTTTGCCGACGCTCAGATGCATTGAAATAAATCTGAGGCAGTTCTAGACCTTGTTGATCCGTTGAAGGCCGTTGACGCAACTTGTTAGAAGGAGTAGAACCTTGGAACTCAGTTAATACCAAGTCAAAGCATTGACTGACAAGGCTTTGAGCTTCTGCATCTCCCTTGAAGTAAGACAAACTGGCTTGTCTCATTCCTTGGACGGCCACAATAGTCGCCGCCGAAGAACAAGCCCCTTCAATGATTTCCCGCAGTCCGCGCACGTTCACCGAGAGAATATTCATATCTCCGGCCACGATCGCGTAGGTAATATAACGCAAGAACCAAGACAAGTCCCGCAAGGACTTGGTCATATTGGATGGACCATAGCGGGAAACGTTAATCGGTTGAAACCCTGGGGGAATTGGTCCACCGCCCGGGGCTGTGGAAAAAATCTCACCCAACCGGCTAAAGATATTGCCACCGCTGGATTTACTTTCCAGATAGGTGACAGTTCCCAGTTTCATCCCTTGTTGCAGGGTCATGGGATCGCCAGCTTTGGTCATTTCCATTGGCTGGTCATCCGCTGGCTTTTCCAAGAAAGCCAAAGGAGAACCTCCGGTAAAAATCCGGTTCGCACCACGAGACACAATCAGTTCTGAGTTTTGGGTCAGGACTTCCGCAATCTCTAAGCGCTTAGTGCCGGATTTGAAAAATACTTGCAGTTCGCTTAATTCAGAGTTATCTGGGAAGCGATCTTGTTGTTCCGCTTGCGAAATGGTTGCAACGGCCACTGTTTGATATAGTTGCGGACGTGCAACTGAGCTTCCACCACTTGCCTTTACACTCATGCGATTTCAAAAACTCCCAACACAGATATTACTAGATTCAACCGAACTCATATAGTTAATCGGCATTTTCACTCCAGTCATGGTTAACAATTCCAGAGTGCCTTCCCTCGGCTGGGGACGGTGAATTATGCCTTTCGTTCGACCGTCTGGGTTTAATCAACACAATCTTATTTAGATTAAAACGATTCGGCCTTAACCTTTCAATTATTAAGAATTGTGTAGAAATCTTACGATAGACCCACCATTGGATCTTATGGGTTCATGGTAAAAACTGAGAAAAAAGATAACTTTTGTTACGTTTAATGTTACAGATTATTAAAATGTTATAAATTTAAACAAATTTTCTCGCCCCCAATTGCCCCCAATTACCCGATCGCTGGGCGATCGCGAGTCACGGGCAACTACCAAGCGATCGCCCATTGGAGCCTACTGATTCCTTTGATAATTGGGAAAACGGGTAAAAATCGTTAAATTTACCCCGGCAAATTACGGAAAAATCACCTCGGATTTTGGCAATATTTGCGGAAAACTGACCCAACAAAAAAGGTGAAAAAAAATTTTCCTATTTGCCGCTAAAAAAAATCCATAAAAGGTTAAAATAATCGGGAAAATAACCATCACCAATGACGGATAAATTATGAATTCTGAAAGCAACATTAGTCAGGCAGTCCAACAACTTTATGATACTTACCCGTTTCCCCCAGAAACCCTCTTAGATGAACCCCCACCGGGATATAACTGGCGCTGGAATTGGCCGGTTGCCTATAGTTTTTGCACCGGACAAAAACCAAAAAATCAGGCCATTCGGATTCTTGATGCCGGTTGTGGTACTGGGGTGGGAACCGACTATTTAGTTCACCTCAACCCGGAAGCCCATGTCACCGCCATTGATTTAAGTAGCGGCGCATTGGAGGTCGCCCAAGAACGCTGCCAACGTTCCGGGGCAGACCGAGTGACATTTCATCATTTAAGTATTTATGATGTGGGTCAACTGGAGGGGGAATTTGATTTAATTAATTGTGTCGGGGTACTGCATCATTTACCAGATCCAATTCGGGGGATTAAAGCTTTGGCGTCTAAGTTGGCGCCGGGGGGTTTATTTCATATTTTTGTTTATGCAGAGTTGGGTCGCTGGGAAATTCAACTGATGCAGAAAGCGATCGGGCTGTTACAACAAAATTCTCGCCTTGACCAACCCACAGGCGAAACCTATCAAGCAGGGGTGAAAATTGGGCGGCAAATTTTTGCCGCATTACCAGAAAATAACCGGATTTTGAAACGGGAAAAAGAACGTTGGGCAATGGAAAATCACCGGGATGCCAGTTTTGCGGATATGTATGTGCATCCTCAAGAAATTGACTACAATATTGACACTTTATTTGAATTTATTGATGCATCAGGATTAGAGTTTTTAGGGTTTTCTAATGTAGATTATTGGAATTTAGAGCGACTTTTGGGCAAGGAACCAGAGTTAATGGAACGGGCAAAACAATTGAGCGATCGCCAACGTTATCGACTGATTGAATTACTCGATCCAGAAGTAACTCACTATGAGTTTTTCCTCACTCGTCCCCCATTAGCGATCGCTGACTGGTCGAATGATGAGGCATTAAAAGCAGCCTATCCCGAAATCAGTCCTTGTTTACATGGTTGGCCCAGTACACAAGTCTTTGACTATAACTACCAAATCGTCGATTTTTCCCCGGCAGAATTTGAATTTATCCAAGCTTGTGAAACCGCTGATTCTTCGGAAACCGCCAAAAAGACTGTCGCCGAAATATTGGCCAAAGTTGACCTAGATTTAGATGGGGTGCGGAGTCTGCAAAAACGACAAATTATTTTACTGTCACCGGCTCAAGGTTAAGCATAGGAAAAAGACTTAGAAACCGGGTTTCTTTAGACCATCTTTGTCACCCCACCAAAATGCTGATAGAAACCCGGTTTCTTTATTCGTAGGGTGCGTTAGGCGGGCAAACACTTTAGATTTTTACTGATATTTACAAATCCGCCGTAACGCACCAATCTTTAGTAAATAAGGTGCGTTACGGCGGGAATGAAGATAATTAATTTGAGCCATAAATTTTGCCCCGCCTAACGCACCCTACCAAAGACGTAGGCAACAGAGAAACCGGGTTTCTTTAGACCATCTTTGTCACCCAACCAAGAAACCGGGTTTCTTTCACGAAACCCGGTTTCTATCCCGGTTTCTTTGCTTGGTTGCTTGGGGCGCGATCGCCCTTCATTTGTTTATGCTAGGATTAAGTAGCTTAAACATTAGCAAATAAGAGATTTTCAATAAAATGCCTCAGCCAGCAATCATCACAGAACATATTGAAATTACGCCGGGAGTCCTTGGTGGTAAGCCCCGCATTGCCGGTCATAGAATTGCCGTAGCACATATCGCTGAAATGTATCTAAAAATGGGAATTTCTCTAGAAGAAATTGCGGGCAAATATGATTTATCCCTGGCATCGGTTCATGCAGCAATGACTTATTATTACGATCATCGCTCGGAAATCGATCGTCATACCGCTGAAAGTCGAATGCGGGTAGAAGAATTAAAGCGCAATAGTCCCCCATCTCCGTTACAAGAAAAGTTGAGGGCAATTAGAGGTGAGTGAGAAAATTCGGTTTCATTTGGACGAGCATATTGACCCTAATATTGCGCGGGGTTTACGTCGTTATGGCATAGATGTAACCACAACATTAGATGCAGGGTTGCGGACTCAAAGTGATGAATTACATCTGGCATTTATTCGTGAAGAGCAGCGGGTGATAGTCACCCATGATGATGATTTTCTAATTATGGCCAGTGATATCACCGATTATCCTGGGATTGTCTATTGTGCGCCTAATTCTCGTTCCGTTGGGGAGATTATCCGTAGTTTGATTTTAATTTATGAAGTCTATACCCCTGAAGAAATGAGCGGAAGAATTGAATATATTTGATATGATTGCAAGGCGATCGCCTCTATCCAGAAACCGGGTTTCTTCAGACCATCTTTGTCACCCAACCAAAATGCTCATAGAAACCCGGTTTCTTTGCTTGGTTGCTTGCTTGGGGCAACAGAGAAACCGGGTTTCTTTAGACCATCTTTGTCACCCAACCAAAATGCTGATAGAAAACCGGTTTCTTTGCTTAGTTGCTTGCTTGGGGCAACAGAGAAACCGGGTTTCTTTAGACCATCTTTGTCACCCAACCAAAACGCTGATAGAAACCCGGTTTCTTTATTGGTAGGGTGCCTTATGCGGCAAAAAAATTGAGATTTTTACCGAGATTTATAAATCCGCCGTAACGCACCAATATTTAGCAAAAAAGGTGCGTTACGTCGGGAATTGAGATGGTTAATTGGAGGCATAAATTCACCCCCGACTAACGCACCCTACCAATTAACTACTGAGTTACTTAATTGGTAGGGTGCGTTAGGCGGCGACAAACTTTAGATTTTTACCCAGATTTATAAATTTGCCGTAACGCACCAATATTTAGCAATAAAGATGCGTTACGTCGGGAAGGGAGATGGTTAATTGGAGGCATAAATTTACCCCCGACTAACGCACCCTACCACTACTACCACTACCCTATCTGTAGGAGTAGGGTTTCTTGACGTAAGTCCTAAAATCACCAGCGAGGCTTATCCCCTTTTTTAGATTGAACATTGATCCGATCAAACTTTCTCTTAGCTAAAGAAATCATGTCGGAATACTCCATATAGTCATTACCAGTAATCTCATCATGCAACTGCCGTCTTTCATCTTTAGTCAAATTCAAAGCTGATACAACATTATCAACCTTTTGCTGTGCAGATTCACGATTTTCTTTGCGTGTTTTTTCCTCTTTACTTGACATATTAACCTACTGTATATTTATGGTGAACTGGTTAGGGATAAAACGACAATTATTATATCCCTAAATCCGGATTGAATACCTCTCCTATGATCCTTGCTAAATCAAAGCTTTGTCCACCACAAAAATGTTCAATTTTGATCCGATATTTTAGCTTGAATTACCTCATTTCATAGAGTTTTGTTGAAAAACGTTCAAAAATGTATGAAATTGTTCCTAAATGTGAGCTATAATAGACAAAATTCTGCGATCGCCTTGAGTATATGAATCTTAAAGAAATGTTACATTTCGCCGATCGGATAGTCCTTGATCGCACCGGCAAACACCTCGACGACCTACAAGAAGCGGTACTGCGAGGCACGGTACAACGGAAGACATACAAAGAAATAGCCAAAAACTTTGATTGTTCCGAAAGCAGCGTTCGGAAAGTTGGCTCAGAGCTATGGCAGATACTTTCAGAGGAGTTAGACGAAGATATTAAGAAATCAAATTTTCGCTCGACAATGGAGAGATTGCAATTTTCTATAGTTTCAAATATTGCACAAAAAGAATCTGTCCAAATTAACAGCATTAACTTTTGTGGAGAAGCCAGACAACCACCAGATACAACTAACCAAAACCCACAAAATCAAACAACATCTAACCCCCAAAAAACCCCAACGTTCCATCACGATTTAAGTGAAATGCCCAAGTTAGGCAGCTTCTATAATCGGACGGCTGAACTGGAACTCCTCAAAAAGGAAATACTCACAGAAAAAGCACAACTTTTAACCATTACTGGCATGATAGGGATGGGCAAAACCGCCCTGGGGATAAAACTTGTAGAAGAAATTAAACATCAATTTGAATATGTGATTTGGCGTAGCCTGGAAACTTGCCCGACCGTCGCCCAATTGCAAAATAATTTAACCGAAATTTTTACCGAGGGGGATAATCAAACTTCACGGCTACCCCTGATGAAATATTTACAAAATCATCGCTGTTTAATTATTTTAGATGATATCAATTACCTGTTTAGGCGGGGTGAATTGGCTGGTCACTATCAACCAAAATCTGAGGATTATCGCAGTTTATTTAAACAAATTAAAGAGCGATCGCATCAAAGTTGTTTTATCCTGATTGGTTGGGAATACCCGCGAGAAATTGCTCAAATTAAACACCCAAATACCCCTAACCCCCGTCTTCACGGGGGCAGGCTTAATCTTGCCCGGTTAGACACTGCATCCGCTCACCAAATTATCGCCGAACAAGGATTAGAACCGGAAGCAAACGGCTCCCGATTCATCGATCATTATCAAGGCAACCCGTTATGGTTAAAAACTGTAGCTAATTTCATGGTTGAATTAGGCTTAACTGTGACTGAGGTGTTACAAAATCAGCCTTTATTATTTCCCCAAGATTTAAAAGATATTTTACAGCAACCGTTGGCTTACCTATCGGAACCAGAAAAGCAACTTTTATCCCTATTAGCTAAAGAAAATGAGGCGATCGCCCTGGTCAAACTATTAGAAATTGCCCCGATGCCATCTGCCGATTTACTGGATATCCTACAATCTCTTTGCCGTCGTTCTTGGGTGGAAAAAACCGATCGCCTTTATCGAATGTCACCTGTATTGAGACAGTACCTAGGATGAGGCGATCGCTCCCAGACAGAAACCGGGTTTCTTAACCAAATCTCTGTCACCCCACCTTAATCCTTATAGAAACCCGGTTTCTTTGCTTGGGATGCTTTGCGATTTCCCTCCGGGACGCTTCGCGAATCGCGCATATTGGTTATTTTGCTACTACGCTGAGTCAAGAGACTGGTAAAGTTAGGCCAATTTCAGGCAAGCTAGAATCGCTGAGAACAATATCCTCATCCTCTACCTCTCTAATTTGATTCCAATCAATTACAGCCACCCAAAGATTTTCCTCCTCAGAATATTGCACTTCTCCATCTGCTTCTAAATCTTCACTATACAGGGTCAGCAATTGACCATCTTGCAGCTTAATACTTTGACGACTCAAATCAGAAATCGTCCCCACAGAATTAAGCCGAATCCGACCGTGTTCATCGGCATTATGAAAGTCGGCAAAAATTTTATGAGTCCTCATAAAGTTACTCTAATCAGGATGATTGTTTAGCTGGATTGGGAATAGTTGGCGTCAGCAGAAAGCTGGATTGTTCTGGTGTCAATCCGGTTAGAGTTGCATGATTCAAACTTCTGCCAGAAGTACGGATCGCATCTCCACCTAAAGCGCGAACCTCACCGACTGTTGTTACACCCACTTGTCCATGAGGAATTGCTACTGCTAACTTTTCTATGGACAATCCTACTCCACATTCTACAGAAATTCCTGTGATGCCGCTCGGATGGGTTGCGGTGGCGCGTTGAATATCTTCTGGACGATTACGACCACCACGAACTATTAAAGCTTCGTCTGGAATTCTTGTCACCAATTTAGGCTATTCGATTCAAGTACGGGCTAAAGTTTATCAGAAACCGGGTTTCTTCAGACCATCTCTGTCACCCAACCAAGAAACCCGGTTTCTAACCCGGTTTATGGGCTTCTTGGTCGCTACGATCCACATCGCGGCTAAATTTTTAACATTTCGTAATATATAGTGATAAATTAAAACCTAGTGACCGATCGCCATGAGATTGCTCAACACCAGGGCAAAGAATAGCCTGAACCAGTCCCTCTGGCACTCAGACGAATCAATGGACGATCTCCTGCTTGACCAGTCGGGATGTTGGGCAATGGGCCGCCCATCGTTCCTTCCACTGTGCGCCCATGTTCATCAACATAAATCAAAGTCTCAGATACTAATGAGTAACATCAAATTTGTCAATAGTGACAATCAGGAAATCAAAGAAGTTGTGGCCGCTCAGGGAGCCAATTTACGGCTGAAAGCCTTGGAAAACCAAATCGATCTCTACAAATTTTATGGCAAAATGATGAACTGTGGTGGCTACGGTCAATGTGCTACCTGTATTGTGGAAATTGTCGAGGGCGAAGAAAATCTTTCCCCTCGAAGCAAAGTTGAAGAGACAAAACTCAAGAAAAAGCCCGCCAACTATAGGTTGGCTTGCCAAACTCTGGTCAACGGGCCAGTCACCGTGAAAATCAAGCCTTAATTTTTGGGTTTGCTAATTGGTCATTTGTGATGGGGCAAAACCGCCACCGCCAAATGACCCGTATGCAAATGATGATATTCTAAGGGAGTTGAACAATCACATTGACATAGAGGTGTTGTAGTATGCAAGTTAACGATCTAGGTTTTATCGCAACCATCCTATTTGTAATGGTTCCCGCTGTTTTCCTCTTGATTTTGTACATTCAAACTGCCAGCCGAGAAGGTAAGAAAAATTAGGAAAAACGGCAAAAACTCCTTAATTAACCAAACAGGCACCTAGGTGATTAATCACAGGTGTCTTTTTGCTTTTCTGGGTGTGGGGCCGCCATCGGTGTGGGGGAGCAGAGTGAATAATTGATAATTGATAATTGATAATTGATAATTGATAATTGATAATTGATAATTGATAATTGTTAATTATCAATTGTTAATTATTTTACCCTGCCCCTCCGCTCCCCTGCTCCGAAAGCCCCTCCGATCCTCTGCCATCGGATGTGGGGGTTTTTGATGCAAAAAAAGAATTGAAGATATGCAAAATAACCATCAATTATAAATATTTGTAAAATTGAATACAAAAACCATGAGAATATCACCATAAATTCTATTAAAAATAACGCAAATATAGAGGCTAAATCGTGAGGCATTAAATTAATACTTAAACAATAAAAGTTATGTTTTGAGCATAATTGATTTACGATTAATTTGTTCGGTAAAAAAAATATTCAAATTTAAAAATTGCCAAAAAACAAGGAATTGATTTATGACACCATCGACGATTACCCTAGAGGAAAAACTGAACAAGTTTGAGAAATTTAAAAAGGAAAAAGATGGTTTAGCAGTTAAAGAGCAACTGGATGAATTTGCCAGAATCGGCTGGGAAGCGGTTGATGAAACTGACCTAAATCATCGCTTAAAGTGGCTGGGCGTCTTCTTTCGGCCTCTCACTCCGGGTAAATTCATGCTGCGTTTGCGGATGCCTAACGGCATTCTCACCAGTCCACAAATGCAGGTTTTAGCAGAAATTGTCGATCGCTATGGAGAAGAAGGTAATGCAGATATTACCACCAGGCAAAATTTGCAATTACGGGGGATTCGCTTTGAAGATATTCCCGATATTTTCCGCCGTCTTCACTCGGTCAATTTGACCAGTATTCAATCGGGCATGGATAATGTGAGAAATATCACCGGATCGCCGGTGGCGGGGATTAGTGCCGATGAATTAATTGATACCAGAGAATTGGTGCAAAAAGTTCAGGATACGATCGCCAATCATGGGGAAGGAAATCCCGAATTTAGCAACTTACCCCGCAAATTTAATATTGCCATTGAAGGGGGACGAGATAATTCCGTTCACGCCGAAATTAATGATTTGGCTTTTGTCCCTGCTTATAAAAATGGTGCCCTGGGTTTTAATGTTTTGGTCGGTGGTTTCTTTTCGGCGAAACGTTGTGAACCGGCAATTCCTTTGAATGCTTGGGTGGCACCTTATGATGATGTGGTGGATCTTTGTCGCGCTATTTTAGAGGTTTTTCGGGATTCCGGTTTGCGGGCTAACCGCCAAAAAGCCCGGTTGATGTGGCTGATTGATGAGTGGGGCATCGAAAAGTTCCGCGCTAAAGTGGAAACCCAGTTGGGCCGCCCTTTGGCAACCGCTGCCCTGGAAGATGAAATCGATTGGGATAAGCGCGATCATATTGGGGTTTATCCGCAACCGGAACCAGGAATGAATTATGTGGGTTTACATATTCCGGTGGGCCGTTTGTATGCTTCAGATATGTTTAATCTGGCTCGTATGGCAGCGGTTTATGGGGCAGGAGAACTTCGCCTGACGGTGGAGCAAAATGTGATTATTCCTCATGTTAAAGATGCCCATTTAGATGCTTTTTTACAAGAGCCATTGTTAGAGAAGTTTTCCGTTAATCCCACTCCTTTGGCTCGCAGTTTGGTGTCTTGCACGGGGGCACAGTTCTGCAATTTTGCTCTGGTGGAAACGAAGAACCGCGCGATCGCATTGGTGGAAGAATTGGAAGCCGAATTAGATATTCCCCAGTCGGTGCGAATGCATTGGACCGGTTGCCCGAATTCTTGCGGTCAGCCCCAAGTGGCGGAAATTGGCTTTATGGGTACAAAAGTCCGCAAGAATGGCAAAACCGTGGAAGGGGTGGATATTTATATGGGTGGCAAAGTGGGCAAAGATGCTCAGTTGGGCACTTGTGTGACTAAAGGCATTGCTTGTGAAGATTTGAAGCCTTTTCTGGAAAATTTGTTAATCGAAAATTTTGGCGCAAAGAAGAAGGGGTGATGGTGAATTATGGCGCGATCGCGGCCATCAGATCGCCATTCGATCGCCATCATTTATTTTCCTCTGTAATTTCCCTCTGGTTTCTCATCTATTAATCCATTCAAGTATCGATTATGAACGCTAAACAATTTGACGAGCAATTTGCCAATTCTAAGCCGTTTCAATTCTTTTCTGGACTGGGTTTAGTTATCTTTAGTAGTTTGATGTTTATGAGTTGGCAACGGGCATTGTCAGAAGTGGAAACCGCTAATGCAACTCCAGGGGCTATGGCGGCGGCTGTATCCTCAACTACCCCAGAAACTCCCGCGATCGGTCAGCCAATTTCTATGGAATCTCCATCGGAAACTCCGATCGCTGCTGCGGAAGTACCGGAGACAAACTCAATGGCGATCGCCTCTGTCCCGGAAATTATTGATGCAACTGAACTGCAAGAGTTAAAGGCAAAATTGTCTAAGCAAATTGAGCAAAATTGGACAGAAGTTCCCACCTTTTCTAGTCATCTAATTTATCAAGTTCAAGTAACTTCAGATGGCGCGATCGCCGCTTATCAAGAGGTGAATCTCCCCGCCAAAGATTATGTGAATCAAACACCTTTAGTTCAATTAGTTCAATTGAGCAATGATTCCATAAATCACAGCGCTATGAACCGTAGCACAGAGATGACCCAAAAATCCGTGACTAAGTTCTTGGTCATGTTCACTCCAGGGGGACTGCTGGAAGTGAGTCCGTGGCTGAGTCAAGAATCCTAGTCAAAATTGCTAGGAACGGAGATCGCGATCGCCTTGACTGGCCACCCAACCATTACCGCCAAACCGAGGCAAAAACTTAACCTTAACGGTAAAGCTCTCAGTTCAAGCAATCCAGACATTCCCAGGATCAATTGTTCACTGCTAACGTTTAAATTTTGGATCTTATGGTAATGTGCAGCCGCAAAGCGAGAATTTTTGATCTGTTTAACCTGAACCAACTAGGCCAAATTATCATAAAATTCTCACACATCCGGGCTACTTTAAAGTAAGGAAAAAAACCTGCTATGTCTACCAACAAAGCGACTGAAAACCCATCTACCGATCAACATTACCGTTCTGATGCCCTAATTGCCACTGGCGCCACCGTGTCTGTATTGATCCTGGGCGGGGTTCTACAATTCATCTCACCCAAGGTGACTCCTGAGAAAATGGCCACGCCTGCGGAGGAAAGTCAACCCGCTGTGACTTACTCCACCAGCTTATCGACCGGCAGTGAAGATGCCAACTCCCTGGAGATGACTACCTCTGAATTGGTCAAACCGACTTCCGAAAAGACGGAAGAAATTGCCCTGACCACAGAGAACCTTTCCGCCACCAGTACCCAGATGACGGAAACAGCGACCGCAGCGCCAGAGGCAACCGCCCCAGGGACTACAATGGCGGACACAGAATCGACTATTACCGATCCGGCAACTCTTCAAGCATTAAACAGCCAAGTATTGAGCAAAATTGATGAAAATTGGACGACTAATCCCACATTTACCTCTAGTTTGGTGTATCAGATTAATGTCACCGAATCAGGAGCGATCGCCTCTTACAAAGAAATCAATGAATCAGCCAAAAATTATAGCAATGAAACTCCTTTACCCAGCTTAATCGATCCGGCGGCAACCTCAGACAAAACTGCTAAATTTGTGGTGGTTTTTACCCCCAGTGGGCAACTGGAAGTTAGCCCTTGGATTTCCGGTAATTAAACCTGAAATTTTTCCGAACGGCTGGGTGATAATGCAACGAAAAAACAATGAGTTATTATCATTAATCAACTCATTATAAATGAGAAATAAATCATAATTTATTCCATTTTTAGACCTGCATTCACCCCAGCTATTCCTGGGTTGTATAATAATTTAGCGAACAAGTTAGCGAAAAATTAAACATCGCAATAATAGTCGAGTTTTTCAATCTAGCGGTAAAAATTCCTCTGGTTCCCTAGCAATCAAGCCATAAAGCCGATTCATCCGAGGGTAAATTCAGCCCAATAAATATGGTTTAAAAGGGAAAAAAACCTTTCCTACAAGACAATAACTTTTATCCGGCCAAATAAGTTCATCCAGTGAGGTATTTAGACATCTCTACTAGACCTTCTCTATCTTTAACCGAACAACGAATAACCAACAAACAATTAATCGCACTAAATAGAGGTATCTAATGTTAAAAGAATTATGGTCTTTAAAGGGTCGATACAAGATCCTACACCTAACATGGTTTGCTTTCTTTCTCTCCTTTGTTGTCTGGTTTAACTTAGCGCCTTTAGCCACCGCTTTACAGGAAGATTTAGGATTAGAAGTTGGCCAAATACGCACCCTGGCAATTTGTAACGTTGCCCTGACCGTACCTGCCCGAATTATTATTGGAATGTTATTAGATAAATACGGCCCAAGAATTACTTATTCTTTGCTCTTAATTTATGCCTCAATTCCTTGTCTTGGTTTTGCCTTAGCCCAAAATTTTAATCAGTTAGTGATTAGCCGTTTGGCTTTAAGTATTGTCGGGGCTGGATTTGTGATTGGTATCCGCATGGTGGCGGAATGGTTTCCCCCCAAGGAAATTGGTTTGGCTGAAGGAATTTACGGCGGTTGGGGTAACTTTGGTTCTGCCGGGGCAGCCTTTACTTTGCCCACGGTGGCAGCGGTACTGACAATGGGCGCGGGTACGGCAATCAACTGGCGAGTAGCGATCGCGCTAACAGGAATTATCGCCGCAGTTTACGGAATTTTCTACTATTTTAATGTCCAAGATACTCCCAGTGGCAAAGTTTATCAAAAGCCCAAGCGCCACGGTGGTTTAGAGGTTACCAGCCAAAAAGATTTCTGGTTTTTAATCTTAATGAATTTGCCCTTGTCTGGAGTTTTGGGAGTTCTCGCTTGGCGCTTAAGCAAAGTCGGATTTCTCAGCCAAACCCAGCTATTCATGGTTTGGTCATTTCTCATCGGTCTTTATGCCTTCCAAAGTTATAAGTGTTGGGATGTGAATAAAGAACTGATGACCGGCAAAAAGCACTATCCCCCTCAAGACCGTTATGAATTTTCCCAGGTAGCAATTTTAGAACTCACTTATTTAGTTAACTTTGGTTCAGAACTGGCGGTTGTCTCCATGTTGCCCGCATTTTTTGAAGGAACTTTTGGCTTGAGTAAAGCTTTAGCGGGGATGATTGCCGCTAGTTATGCCTTTATGAACTTAGCAGCCCGTCCCGGTGGTGGCTTAATTTCTGACACTTTAGGCAGCCGCAAAATGACCATGACTGTTCTTACCGCTGGGATGGGAATTGGCTATCTGATTTTTAGTAGCGTTCGAGGCAATTGGTGGCTACCCTTGGCGATCGCATTAACTATGATGGCATCATTTTTTGTCCAAGCTGGTGAAGGTTCTACCTTTGCAATGGTGCCCTTAATTAAACGTCGAGTTACAGGTCAAATTGCTGGCAACGTCGGGGCTTACGGAAATGTGGGCGCGGTGCTTTATCTAACTATGTTCAGCCTTTTACCCGAAGGCGATATTGGCAACCGTATCTTTTTCCAAGTGCTCGGAGTGGCTTCATTAATTGTCGCTTTCTTATGTATGTTTTATCTGAAAGAACCTTTGGGTTCTTTTGCGGAACATCACGAAGATGAAGCCCCGGATACTGCCCCAATCCGAGAAAAGTTGGAAGTATTGCGTTAGTTAACATTTGACAGATTTGTAGGTTTGGTTGAGAGAATAAACCCAACCTACAAATACTCCAAATACTGAATATTTAGATCGAACAATTATATTTTATCAGCAAAAAATTTTTATTATGACTAACTGTAACCAAACTAACTTAAACAAAACAATTTGTCCTTACTGTGGGGTGGGCTGTGGTTTGGAAGTATCTCCACCGGCACAAAAGGGAAAACCCACTCATAAAGATGGTGAAGGAACGCCGATTTGGAAAGTTCAAGGCGATCGCGCACATCCTTCTAGTTTGGGCAAAGTCTGTGTCAAAGGCGCTACAGTTAGCGAATCATTACATAAAGACCGATTGAAATATCCCATGATGCGAGAATCTCTCGATCGACCCTTTCGCCGCGCCACCTGGGATGAAGCATTCGATCGCATTGTGCAACGCATTCAAACCGTGCGAGAAACCCAAGGCCCAAACGCACTTTTTCTCTACGGTTCCGGTCAGTTTCAAACCGAAGACTATTACACCGCTGAAAAACTTTTTACCGGCTGTTTAAACAGCAACAATTTTGATACTAATTCCCGCCTTTGTATGTCCAGTGCGGTGGTGGGTTATACCCAAAGTTTTGGGTCTGATGGCCCCCCTTGTTGCTATGAAGATTTAGAACTTACCGACTTTGCTTTTCTCATTGGCACCAATACCGCTGAATGTCACCCAATTGTATTTAATCGCCTGCGACAACACCACAAAAAAAACCCCCAAGTCAAAATGGTCGTGGTCGATCCCCGTCGCACCCAAACCGCTGAAGCCGCTGATTTACATTTAGCCATTCGACCGGGTACAGATATTGACCTATTAAATGGAATCGCCCATTTATTAATGCGATGGGGATATATTGATACGTCTTTTATTGATGAATGTACCTCTGGGTTTCCCGCTTTTGCCGAAGTAATTCAGAACACCGCCCCGGAATTGGTAGCGAGAACTTGTGGCATTCGGCTGGATGAATTGGAACAAGCAGCCCGGTGGTGGGGTGAGTCACGTCGCGTCTTGTCTCTCTGGTCAATGGGGATGAATCAGTCCTCGGAAGGAACCGCTAAGGTGCGATCGCTGATTAACCTGCATTTAATGACTGGGCAAATCGGTAAACCGGGGGCGGGGCCATTCTCCCTCACCGGACAACCGAATGCGATGGGAGGTCGAGAAGCGGGAGGACTTTGCAGTATTTTAGCGGGCTATCGGTCGATTTCAAACCCTCAACATCGCGCCGAAGTCGAACAATTTTGGGGAATTCCGGCTGGCAGCATTCAGCCCCAACGGGGGATGACCACCGTGGAGATGATCCGGGGTTTAGAAGCGGGAGAAGTGGGTTTTTTATGGATTGCCGCCACCAATCCAGCGGTGAGTATGCCGGATATCAAGCGGACTCAAGCGGCTTTGCGTCAATCCCCGTTTACGGTTTATCAAGATGCCTATTATCCGACGGAAACCGCGCAATATGCCCATGTGTTGTTGCCCGCTGCCCAATGGAGTGAGAAAACTGGGGTGATGACCAACTCGGAAAGGGTGGTGACTTTGTGCGCTGGATTTCGCGAACCCCCTGGACAAGCTAAAGCGGATTGGGAAATTTTTGCGGAAGTGGGGCGGCGTTTGGGTTTTGCCGATAAGTTTAATTTTGCTAATTCCGCCGAAGTCTATGGGGAATTTGTCCAATTAACCAAAGGTCGTCCTTGTGATACTTCCGGGTTGAGTCATCAACTTTTGGCGGAACATGGCCCGATTCAATGGCCTTTTTCCGCTGACCAAGTTACTCCCAACTTTGCCACGAATAAGCGGTTATATACGGATTTCCGCTTTAATACCCCCGATGGTCGGGCCCGGTTTGGGGCTTATTATGCCAAAGGTTTGGCCGAACCGCCGAGTCCCGATTATCCGTTTGTGCTGACTACGGGCAGGCTTTATGGTCATTGGCATACCCAAACTCGGACGGGACGAATTCCCAAGACCGCTAAGATGCACCCAGATCCGTTTATAGAAATTCATCCCCGTGATGCGGAGAAGTTGGGGATTTCTGAGGGAATGCCGGTGGAAGTGCGATCGCCCCGTGGCAATGCTGTGTTTCCGGCCATGATTACCGAGGCGATCGCCCGTGGGACCGTGTTTGTACCGATGCACTGGGGCTTCCTTTGGGCCGAAAATGCCGAAGCCAACGCCCTGACTCACTCCGAGTCCTGTCCCGACTCCTTGCAACCAGAGTTAAAAGCCTGTGCGGTGCAGTTAGTCGCGATCGCCCAAGCAGAAACCGGGTGGCTTCAGACCATCTCTGCCACCCAACAGCAGCGATCGTAGAAACTAGGTTGTTGGTTGTTGGTTGTTGGTTGTTGGTTGTTGGTTGTTGGTTGTTGGTTGTTGGTTGTTGGTTGTTGGTTGTTGGTTGTTGGTTGCTAGTTATTTGCACCTCTGCACCCCTGCCCCTCCGCTCCTCCGCCCCTCCGCCCCTCCGCTCCCCTACACCCTACACCCTACACCCTACACCCTGTTCCATGTTGCTTATTCGGTGTTCTACCCCAAGCAACAAACAACAAATAACCAACAACAAATATTTTTTCTTTTAAAACTTCTAATTAGAAGCCACTGTGCTATAGACTAGGCATAATAATAGTTCCAGTCAATATATCAGCCCTTTGCCTACCTCCTAGTCTATGGCTCCCAGCAAAAAAACTAAACTTAATAAATTCTTCACAGACATCGCGATGTGGTTTCGCGATGATAATTTCATGTCTGGCATTCACTGGATGGAAGGATTCTTCTCTAAAGTTCTATCCTTGGTAATGATTTTTATCATTATCGTCTCAGTGGGCGACCTCATTCTTGTGGTGGCTAAAGATTTTTTAACTACCCCAGATATTTTTTTAGATAAAACATTATTTAAACTGTTTGGTTTATTTTTAGATATTTTAATCGCCCTAGAAGTATTAGAAAATATTACCGCTTATTTACGCAAGCACGTCGTTCAAGTCGAATTAGTCATTGTCACCTCTTTGGTAGCGGTGGCGCGGAAAATCATTATTTTTGACTTTAGCAAGCTCAAAGGCTTAGATTTAATTGGCTTAGGACTGGCTATTTTTGCCCTTTCCATTAGTTACTGGATTGTCCGCAACTTAAATCGAAAAATAGACTGATTTCATCTGAAGTCAGTTTTTTTATGCAGTCTTTTTTAAAAAAAGCATGAAAAACGAGCGAAACCACCAAATAAATTTAATTAAAAAAATTCTCAGTTTTTTTGATGACTCAGTTTTTATTTACAGCATTAATAAAATCCAAAAGTTTACTGCCAAAGTCCTATCCTTGGTGATGATTTTTGTGGTCGTTGTGTCAGTGTGGGACTTAATTATTGTCACCATAGAAGAATTTATGACCGAACCTGTCCTGGTGGGTCATCAAACATTATTTAAACTGTTTGGCTTATTTTTAGATGTATTAATTGCCCTGGAAATTCTGGAGAATATTACCGCCTATCTGCAAAGTAATATGGTACAAATGGAGTTAGTGCTGGTGACATCGCTGATCGCCATGGCTCGGAAAATTATTATTTTTGACTTTAACAAAGCTGGAGGATTTGAGCTAATTGGAGTGGCAACAGCTATCCTGGCTTTATCCCTTAGTTATTTCATTATCCGCCATAGCCATCGGCGATTATAAATCAGTTAATAGCAAATTAATATCACTCAGTAAAAAGAAGATGACTTTTTTTCAATTTGAAGCGGATTTTGTGGATTCCCTCAATTGCATCCCCATGCAAGTACGCTATAAACTCGATACTTGTGGGGTGAAGTTAAAATTAGCCCATTGGCATAAGTTTCCCCAAGAAATTCGTTCCCAATTGTGCGATCGCCCTTGCGGTAGCTTCACGGAAGTAAAAGACTATCACGACTGGTTACACCAACAAGTAATCGAACATACGGGCAGCGAAGCCAAAGACCTGCCCATTGAGGAAAATCCCCCGTGGTTAGATAATACAATTGTACCAGAAATGGTGCAAGCCAAAGCCCAAGCATTTAATTTAACCATTACTGTAGAACAATGGGCAAACTTGACCCCATTACAAAGATTTGCCTTAATTAAACTCAGCCGTTCCAGCCACGAAAATGCTAATTTTATCCCCGCGATGAAAGAGTTTAATTTAGCTTAAAATAAACCAAAAAATCGTGTTTATATCAGCCTTTTTATTGGGTGGGTGACAGAGATTATTAGAATGTAGGGTGCGTTAGGCTGGCAATTAACTTTGGCATAAACAATTAACTCTTATTCCAGCCGTAACGCACCTTTATGACCCTAAATTCTACTAATCTTAAAAATTATTGCTACAATTAATAGCTTAATAGAGTTTAATTTAGTTTAAAATAAACCAAAGAAACCGGGTTTATATCAGCCATAAGGTTGGGTGACAGAGATTTTGCCAAGAAACCCGGTTTCTGAAAGAAGCGGTAAGCGGAGCTATGCCCAAAGGGCTTATCGCACCCCAAGCAACCAACCAAGAAACCGGGGTTTCTATCAGCCATAAGGTTGGGTGACAGATATCTGGTTAAGAAACCCGGTTTCTCAATGGGCGATCGCGAGTGGAAGTGATAAAATTTGACCAGGGATTTCTGTTTTAACATTATTAAGCAATAGCCTAATCTTATGAATACTCTCGACCAAGTGCTAGAAACTGCTTTACAACTCCCCTACGAACAGCAGGAAATGCTCATTAAAATTCTGCAAAATCGCCACCAAGAAAGTCGCCGGACAGAAATAGCTACGGATGCCAAAAAAACCTTAGCTGACTTCCATGCAGGCAAATTTCAACATCAGTCAGCCGAGGATATTATTATAACACTGCGCCAGTCTTTGCCAGAGGTAGAACCATGAGTTTTCTGGTTTTAACCCCCAAATTCAAACGGGCATTTCGTAAATTTGTCAAAGGAAACCCCGCTCTCCAGCAACGGATTGAAAATACCCTTCAACAAATGGAAACCGACGTATTTGCCCCGTCTTTGGGGACACATAAACTAAGCGGCAAACTTGAAGGTCTTCAGTCATGTTCTTGTGGCTATGATTGTCGTATTGTATTTTCGATTGAAAAAGATCCAGAAACTAATTTTCCAGTGATTGTTTTGCTTGATATCGGAACCCATGATGAAGTTTATTGAATGTTTTATTTTTTACCAAATAAACCGGGTTTCTATCAGCCTTTTTATGGGGTGACAGCGATTATTAGAATGTAGGGTGCGTGTTTGCTGGCAATTAACTTTGGCATAAACAATTAACTCTTATTCCAACCTAGACGCACCTTTATGACCGTTATACAACCCTAAATTCTACCAATCTTAAAAATTATTGTCTGGAGTCGATTCCGGGACTGGTGCCGGTTCTGTCGTTGGGGTCGCTTCTGGGGTCGATTCCGGGACTGGTGCCGGTTCTGTCGTTGGGGTCGCTTCTGGGGTCGATTCTGGGACGGGTGCCGGTTCTGGGGTTGGGGTCGCTTCTGGGGTCGATTCCGGGACGGGTGCCGGTTCTGCCGCAGGGGTCCCTGCTTCAGTTGGGATCGGTTCTTCGGTTAAAGCCGGTTCTTCGGTTAAAGCCGGTTCCTCGGTTAAAGCCGGTTCCTCGGTTAAAGCCGGTTCCTCGGTTAAAGCCGGTTCCTCGGTTAAAGCCGGTTCCTCGGTTAAAGCCGGTTCCTCGGTTAAAGCCGGTTCTTCGCTCCAACCCGGTTCTTCGCTCCAACCCGGTTCTTCGCTCCAACCCGGTTCTACCGTTGGGATTGGTTCTACCGTTGGGACTGGTTCTGGGGCTGGTGCCGGTTTTGCCGTTGGAGTTGGTTCTTTAATTCGAGGCGGTTGTTCCGTTAAGGCAGGTCTTGGTTTCAAGCTAGGTCTTTGGGTCTGGCTAGGTGTTGGTGCGGGTGCCACAGCGGGAGTTTCCTGGGATTTCGGCCCATTGGCAACGATCGAGACAAAGCCAATTACGAAAAAAACCCCGGCGACTAACCCCAAACTTAGACCCCAGGGATAATAAGTTGGAGATTTGCTTGGAGATATTGATGTAGTGGACGGAGAATGAGAATGAGCGCGGGGGGCGATCGCGAGGGTAACTCCTGTTTGTGCCGGTTGATTAATTTCCTTAAGTTCTAAGAGTACATCGTCAACGCTTTGATATCTTCTCGGTAAATAACAGGAAACCATTTTATCGAGAACTCGCGCTAATTGATGGCTGACATTAACTTGATGTTTCCAGACAATTTCTCCGGTAGATGGATCTTCGGGAAATTGACTGGCAGGAATGCCACTTAAGGCTTCAATTCCGATCATCCCCAAGGCATAAATATCACTAGAAAATCTAGGTTTCCCTGCGGCTTGTTCGTGGGGCATATATCCCGGAGTTCCCACCGCAATTGTGCTGGTAGTTTGTCCGGTGGTGGTGACAGCTAGACCTTGAATCTCTTTGACAGCGCCGAAATCAATTAAGACAATTTTGCCATCGGATTTGCGGCGCATAATGTTTTGCGGTTTGATATCCCGATGAATGACGTTTTGTTGGTGAACGTATTTTAAGACTTCTAAAATTTCAATTAGCAGTGCAACTGTCTGCTTTTCACTGAAGATTTTTCCCGGATAGATTTCTTGGGCTAAATCATCGCCTTCGATAAATTCCTGCACGAGGTAAAATTGTCCCCCGGCTTCAAAATAGGCAAACAATCTGGGAATGCGATCGTGTTCTCCCAAATTTTGTAATGTGGCGGCTTCTTTTTGAAATAAGGTTTTGGCTGTTGACAAAACCTGCGGTTGCAGGCCATAAGTTGAGAGTTGTTTAACGACGCATTTACGAGGAGTGGGCAGTTTTATGTCTTCGGCAAGATAGGTGATGCCGAATCCACCTCTCCCCAACTCTGAGAGGATTTGATAGCGATTTTCTAGGATGGTGCCAATCATTATTTTAAGAAAAAAAGGGGTAAGAGGCTAGAGGGATTGTATCACAGACATATTCCGGTTAGCAGTGGTCAGTTTGTGCGATCTGTTGGCGATCGCATTGTGGGAGAAACCAGATTTTGAATCAAATCTTGGCTAAAATTCAGGCATTTTTCTGCTAAACCCAGTTTCTAGGAATTGCTGATTTTTTGGCTTTGATGGAGGGCAAAGACGAGGAGGATCCAATCGATAGACATAGGGCATTTCGGCCAACCAATAACCAATAGCCAATAACTAATCAGCAATCAACAACCAAAGAATCCCTACCCAACAACCAACAACCAACAACCAACAACCAACAACCAACAACCAACAACCAACAACCAACAACTAACAACCAACAACCAACCAACAACTAACAACCAACAACCAACAACCAACAACCAACAACCAACAACCAACAACAAATTAAATCTTATTAAGATTAAACAACTAGAATGGCCGCTGGGCTAAAGGCGTACTACAATGGAAAGGTTGTCTAGATCCTTTTGCCAGCGCGTGATCGAGCGTTATACCCTGCCCGAGATGGGCGAACTTTGGACAGAAACCTATAAGTTAAAAACTTGGCTGCAAGTGGAAATTGCCGTTTGTGAGGCGCAAGCTGAACTCGGATATATTCCTGCGGCAGCGGTTGAAGAAATTAAACAAAAAGCAAATTTTGACCCGAAGCGGATTCAGGAAATTGAGGCGGAAGTCCGCCATGATGTGATTGCATTTCTCACTAATGTGAATGAATATGTGGGCGATGCGGGACGCTATATCCATTTGGGCATGACCAGTTCCGATATGTTGGATACAGCATTGACCCTGCAAATGGTGGCTAGTCTGAATCTGCTGTTGGAAGTGCTGGAAGATTTGATTCAAGCGATTCGCTATCAGGCGCAACAACACCGAGATACGGTGATGATTGGCCGATCGCACGGAATTCATGGGGAACCGATTACTTTTGGGTTTAAGTTAGCCGGTTGGTTGGCGGAGGTGTTGCGTCACCGCGATCGCCTGATTCAACTGCGGAAACGTATCTCTGTGGGTCAAATTTCCGGCGCAATGGGAACTTATGCCAATATTGACCCCAGAATTGAGGCGATCGTCTGCCAAAAACTGGGACTCGAACCCGATATCGCCTCCACCCAGGTGATTTCCAGAGAAATTCACGCGGACTTTGTGCAACATTTGGCCTTGTTGACGGCCTCTATTGAACGGTTTGCCGTGGAAATTCGCAACCTGCAACGCACTGATGTGTTGGAAGTTGAGGAATTTTTCTCTAAAGGACAAAAAGGTTCTTCGGCAATGCCCCACAAACGCAACCCCGTGCGTTCAGAACGGCTGACCGGGATGGCCCGATTAATTCGCGGCTATGCCATGACCGCTTTGGAAAATGTGGCCTTGTGGCATGAACGGGATATTTCCCACAGTTCCGCCGAACGGGTGCTGCTGCCGGATGCCTGTATTCTGACTCATTTTATGTTGGTGGAAACTACCGATTTGGTGAAACATCTGCTGGTTTACCCCGACAATATGCAGCGCAATATGAATGTTTACGGCGGTGTGGTGTTCAGTCAACGGGTGATGTTAGCCCTGGTTGGTCAAGGAATGCGCCGCGAGGAAGCTTATGCGATCGTGCAATCTTGTGCTCATCAAGCCTGGAATAAACTTGATGGTGATTTTCATGCCCTGATTTGCCAAGATCCCAGGGTGAAAGAAAAACTCACCCCAGAAGCGATCGCCGCTTGTTTCGATCCACAGCAACAACTCAAAAATCTCCCGGAAATTTATCAGCGATTGGGGATTTAATTGCGGATTTATTTGGGGATTTAACTAACAAAACCACAGAGACACAGAGGACACAAAGTAAGATAATTAAAGTTAGATCATCTTTGTGTTATTTGTGTCTTTGTGGTTAATTTATCAGAACTTACGCATAAACGCTATTGGTAGGGTGTGTTAGCGAAGCGTAACGCACCAATACCCCAGATATAGATTCGTTGCGTAAGTCCTATTTATGTAATTGATTTAGTTGAGGTTTGTTTGAGGTTTAATTGCTATATTTAAATAACAATTCATTCAGATGATCGATGGTCATTGTTTCTCCTAATGGGGTTAATAACCAGCCGTTTTCTTGACGTTTTAAAGTCGCTGTCAATAAGGCGGTTTTTCCCACCCATTCCGGGTTAGATAAAGATTGATGAATGAGCACTTGCCCGGAGAAGCGATCGCATAGTCGCCAAAACCCATTTTTTACTTCACTAAAATCTTGTTTTAAATCGGCACCAGAGTCAATGGCTACCCCAAAGATAATCTGCGCGATCGCCTTTGGCACTTGCTTCAAATCGATCGACATATTCTCATCATCGCCTTCCCCCGCTCCAGTTAAATTATCATTAGAAAGAATAATTGCCCCTGAGTCATGTTTGGGATGACCGGCATAAATGAAATCCATTTTACCGCGAGGTAATTTACCCCGGTCATCTAAACAGAGTGCCACTAAGTCAAGATCGATATCATCTTCTACATCATCTTTAACATCATCTTCCGCATCATCTTCCATCGTCATATCCCACCCTAAACCACATTTGAGTCGGGTAAAAGGGCTCAATTCATGTTTGATTGGTTCAACAGAATTCATCATTGTTTGAATTTTGGTCTGGTTATTACTGCTTTCAATAGTTTATCGCAATTTTCTGAGTTATTTTGAAGTACAAATACAAAAAAACCTGTGATTCACCCGTTAAGGAACCATGCGCGTCAGCGCTATATGCGGGAATCCAGGAAACCTCCGTAATTCATCCGCATTGCTACCGCTATATTGTTTCTGCTATCTAATAATTTATTCCTGCCTATTTCATCCTGAATGTTTTCTAGCTTGGGGCAAACTTTAAAACTTATCGGTGATTTTTTTCACCTGGGCGATCGCCTCTTCTGGTTTCCCGGAAAGAGGGAAAATCAAAATACTCTGGACTTCTGGATCTTTGACTAAACTCTCTAAATGTTTAAATTGTCGCTCTGTAATCGCGATACCATTTGATTGCTTAACATAACCTAACTCTTGAGCAAAATTTTCCTCACTATAAACCTGGATAAACACGCGGTCTACACTCCAGTTTTCCCAATCAGCGGCAAAATATTGTTTCGACCAATAAGGATTATGATGACAAAGGTCAAAGCTAACCGCAGGATTCGCTTTTTTCATCTCAGCAATCATCTCTTCCACAAACTTAGTTAAACTAGCAGTCCGGTCAACTTTTCCCGGCAGTTCGGCATAATAACCCAGATAATCATCCCACTGCACCGCATCAATTTTGGGGTACTTTTTCACAAATTCTACTAAGATATCTTTAAAAAATTCTCCTACTTCGGGAATTTCCACATCCAGGACATAATGATCCACTCCGGGATGAGTCCTATCCACCCCAGGGACAATCCATTTCCGGGCAACAGCCAAGTCAAAAACCGGACTATTTTCATCAATTTTTATCCCCTTTTCAAAATAGGCATGAACTTGCATCCCTTGTTTATGGGCTTCATCGATTAACCAATCTAACCAGCGATCTTGAAATTCATTAGGACAGCTTTCATAACCTAAAGTTTTTTGCATCACTTGGCTATTGTACATAGTGCAAGCATTGCCCCAAACCCCATGAATTATCGTATTAATTCCTTGAGAGTGATAATAACGGACTCGTTCTCTAATCGTTTGTTCGTCGGTATTATTGGTGATGGCATAACGACTGATATAAACCCCGCGAATAATTTTGCTTTCCCAGGTAGTTCCAGCCGGCAAATTTACAGCTTGTTTTTGGGTTGTTTTGGGGTTTTTTCCTATGTCGGACTGGGGGGAATTGGGTAATATTTTCGGTGAAGATTGGGTTTGAGGGGCTGTTTGACTTTCTGGGGGTTTGTCTGATGGTTTTAAAGCAGTAATCTTAGCCGTAATATCGGCAATAAACGGTTGAACTTGTTCGGGAATCGGGATTTGTTGCACTAAAGGAAAAATTTGGTTGGTAAAAAAATCTTTTTGGTGGGTAAATAACCAATAGCCGCCGCCCATGAAAATGAGGATGATGGAAATAGGAATACTACTGCATCCACAGCCACTAGGCTTTTTTTTGACCTTGGTTTCTCGATTGTTCATGGTTTAACGATCCTGGTTGGTGGGGAATAAAAAGTTGTTTTTTTTGTGAGTTTATGGTATAATTATATCATTAATATAAAATAATTGACATGAGTTGGTGATTTCATTCCGTGGCTAGATTAATGTAAATAAAGAACCAAGAAATGAAGCGATCGCATCATCATCGGAATGCTGCTGGGTCGGCAGGGGCGGAGATAAATGAGCGAAATTAACCGCCCCGTTTTCTGGGGTTTGGCGCGATCGCCAGCATTGTCAGCATTAAGGAGTCTCACCCCTTAGTTTAATTATCGCTTCAGTTGTTAGGGGCGATCGGTTAGCATAAATACAGAATCAATATAAATCAATCAATGCTCGGGACTGGCAACTTGTAATAAAAGTCAACATTTCCAAATCTAAAAGACTTGATTGTATTGGCAATTGAATCTTTGGCAAATTCCCTGATATTCTTAGCAACAATACCAGCATAAATTCTATGATTGGACTCTTAGCGGCACTTTCGGCAGCAGCAGCGGGGGGTATGAGAATTGCCCTACCTTTACTTTTAATTGGTTTGTTGCAAAATGAGGATCTTTGGTCACGAGTCCCTTTATTGTCAAAGCTTCATCCCCAAGTGGTAATTGCCGTATTGGTAAGCTGGTCATTGTTTGAACTATTTGCCTCAAAAAAGCTGTTGGGGCAACGAGTATTACAAACGGTTCAGTTAGTTTGTAGTCCCTTTGTTGGGGCAATTATGGGTATGGCGATCGCGCAACTAACCTTTGTGGGAGAAGACGCGGATGCCCCAGGATTTGTGATTGCAATTATTGGGGTAGTCGGTGGACTATTAGCCTTAGTATTGCAACTGGTTCAAGTCGGCTGGTTTTATCGTTTGGGACGACTACCTTTTTGGGCAATTTTAGCCCAAGATATCCTCTGTATTTCTCTCGTCTTCTTAGCTTTTGATGCCCCCAGAGAAGGAGCAATTATTGCCTTATTATTATTGTGGTTAGCGATTCGCAGTTCCCAACAGTGGTATCGCTGGTATATTAACCAAGGAGTTAAACAACATCCTCGTCACCACAAGCAAAAACCGGATTAATACCATTTCCAAAAATTCATGCATCTCTAGGGGCGCAAGCATTGCGCCCCTACAACATAAATTTATTTCCTGTAGGGGCGCAATGCTTGCGCCTACAACATAAATTTATTTCCTGTAGGGGCGCAATGCTTGCGCCCAAATAAATCTTGGAATTGTAGCAAAATTTTTTTTATTTGGTATAAGTAGGTGAACATAATTAATTGCACTTTTCGTTCCCTGCCGATAGGCTTTGGATTCCCGTCGGAGTTTACCCCCGCGAATGCGTGGGGCGGGAATGACAGTTTTTCTTCTGATATGGTCTGTGGTGCATTTATTTCTGCCCACCTACTTAAGTAAGGCAAAAATGGGGCAAAAATTCGCGATCGTCCATAAAAAAATAAAGTCCGCTTTTGGCGGACTTTATATATGTAGCGCATATAGTAGCGCATATATATATGTAGCGCGATTACTTTAACCTATCGATCGCCCAAGGGATTACAACAATCCGACAAAATGTAACGGCCCATGACCGCTAATTAACTCAACGACCAAAGCAATAAAACCAATCATTGCCAAACGACCATTCCAAACTTCCGCTGTGGTGGTTAAACCCCACTCCCAACGTTCTTGGGGATACAGTTTGAAAGTCTTCTCTGGACGCATGACTTTGGAGAAATTGACATTGGGAGCCCGCAAGGCTTCTTCCACTAAATCCGCCAAGTCATTAATAAATACGGGATGAGTATTTAAAGCCGGAACCCGATAAAAATTCTCAATTCCCGCTTCTTCAGCCACTTCCCGATATTCGATATCAATTTCTTCCAGGGTTTCGATATGTTCCGAGACAAAACTAATCGGCACTATCATTAAATCTTTCACCCCTTTGTGGGCTAATTCTTCAATGGCTTCATCGGTATAGGGTTTCAACCATTCTATTGGCCCGACGCGACTTTGATAAGCCAAAGTGTAATCATTTGGCCGATTTAAGGTTTGCATGATTAACTTGGTGCAGTCCTCGATTTCCTTTTGGTACGGATCCCCCAGGTCATCCACATAACTTTGCGGCACCCCGTGAGCACTGAAGAAAATATGCACTCGATCGGGATTAGGGGATCGATCCAGTTCGCGAATAATTAAGTCAGCCATTGCTTGCAAATAGCCAGAATGTCTGTACCACGAAGGAATCACCGTATAGTCAATCTTTTGTAATTCTGGGTCTTGTTCCCACAAGGTTTCCAATTGCCGGAAGCTGGAGCCACTGGTGCTAATGGAAAATTGAGGATACAGGGGTAAAATTACTAAGCTGGAGATGCGATCGCGCTTGATCTGAGCGATCGCCTCTTCGGTGAAAGGATGCCAATAGCGCATCCCCACATAAACTTCGGCATTATGTCCATTGGCTTCTAGCTGCTGCCGTAGGGCGATCGCTTGTTCTTCTGTAATCCGACGCAGGGGAGAACCCCCGCCTATTTTTTTATAATTTTCTTGTGATGTTTTTGCCCTGCGACTGGAAATTAGCCACGCTAAAGGTTTTTGCAGCCAGGGAAAAGGCAGGCGAATAATTTCTGGATCAGAAAATAGGTTGTACAGGAAGGGGCGGACATCCTCAAGCTGTTCCGGCCCACCTAGATTGAGTAATAATACCCCTACACGGCCCATAATAGTTATAATTTCCCAAACACTTTAATTTTCGTAATCTATTGTAACAATAAAAGCTGAGATGGTATCAGATTTATTGAGAAAGTATTTCGCATTGCCGATCGCACTCACAACAAGGAAAAAGCCGTGGCTACAATTCTCAGAGACTTAAGTTACCAGCACCAATGGTTATATGACAGCATCTCCGGTTTAGCGTCTCTCGCGGTGGGGGGTGAGTCCCGGTTTCGCCAACTGCCCTTGCAAGGGTTGAACCTCCCCAGGGACACAAAAGTCCTGGATCTCTGCTGTGGCAGTGGTCAAGCGACTGGGGTCTTGGTGCAAAATTTTGCCGATGTCACCGGGCTGGATGCCTCCCCATTATCCATCAAACGGGCGCAAAAAAATGTCCCCCAGGCATCATATATAGAAGCCTTTGCGGAGGAGATGCCTATTTGCGATCGCCTATTTGATTTAGTCCATACCAGTGCAGCCCTTCACGAAATGCAGCCGCAACAGTTGCGACAAATTCTCAAAGAAGTCTATCGGGTCTTGAAACCAGGGGGCATTTTTACCTTAGCGGATTTTCATCCCCCCACAAATCCGATTTTTTGGCCTGGGGTCGCCATATTTTTCTGGTTATTTGAAACCGAAACCGCATGGCATTTGTTAAAAACTAACTTACCGGAATTACTCACAGAAGTGGGATTTGTTGTGGAAAATTCCACCCTTTATGCTGGGGGTAGTTTACAAGTAATTCAGGCCAAGAAAAATTAATTCTTTAAAGGAAGCATTCCGGCAGAAATTTCTGGTTAAAAACTTAAATTGAATCCGGTCATGCTTCGCCCACCCTAACCGATTAAGCGGACGACGGTCTAAGCCACACCATAATCTGTATAAGGGCGCTTGTAGGGGGGATGCAAACCCAGGACAATATCCTCGCGAGGAATTCCCATTGCCACTAATTCTTCCGCAGGATTCCAATCGGTGAGGTTTTGTTGCAACCAAATTTTACCATCTTTAATATCAAAATGAATAATCGAGCGATAAATCCGATTTAGCTCTTGCCAACCCACATCCATCCATTGATAATGATCTCGTTGGGTATCAAATATGAGTTGTGTTTCAATTTCAGGATTTGACGGGTAATACTCATAGTTTGCATAACGAGTGAGCAGGCTTTGAATCGCGACTCGATATTGTTCTACTTTATCCATTTTATAATAATCTCCTTGACTGGATCGTAAACAATTAAAAGCACTTGATATTTTTTAATGGCTGTTTGAGTAAAATCCAGTTGAAAAAAGCTTTGATAACTTTCTAAGGGAACAGCCAAATATAGGGTACGCTCTGGGTCAATAGTTTCTAGTGCCAAACGGTAACTGAGAAACTGTCCTAGTGCAGCATAAAAATCGGTGATAGCAGAAGGATTGAGAAAGCTTTTAATTTCCACAGCAATTTTTTCATTTTCCCGTTCAGCGGCCAGTAATTTTTCTGCACCCAAATCAATTTGAAAGTCAACTTTCCCATACTTGAACCCAAAGGGGTCTTGGGTAATGACCCACTGTTCTTTTGTGAGTGCTATTTTAACAACATCGTGAAAACGGTCTTTAGCCACAACAGACAATCCGATAAGCGCGGTGCTATCCAAACTTATCATAGCAAGTCAAACAGTGAGTAGGGTATGTATCGCGGTCTGTAGGGGTTCTTCCGTGGCGGTGGTTGCCCCAATATTTGTGGTTGCCCAAAAATCGTTTCGGGGTAGGCACCGCCACGGAAGAACCCCTACAAAACTCCCAAAATCAACCATTTCTCTAATCTGATGGACATGACAGACGCGATCGCCCTGGCAGAAGCGTTGATATTTATGAAAACTGGCAAGCACTTAGACCATGTGCAAAAAGCTGTGGTAGGGTTGATTCGCGAATCAACCCTACGATATTGGTTAAATTTCCCAAAATATTACCACTTAAATCGGATGGCTATATTAAACCTAAAATAACATATTTATCGGTGAAAAATATTAGACATCTCCAAAATAAAAACAAGAGCGGTGTTACTTGTGGTATAATATGATTTTACCCGGTAAACTTATGAGCCAACTGAGAGATTATATCGACCAGCATCCAGAATCAGCCAAAAGGCTAGTCGGACTAGATTACTCACAGCTAATAGAGTTAATTAGTCATGCAGAAAAATTACACAATCAGCAAAAAAAAGCGGCAGAAAATAATAAGATTAGAATTATCAAAGCAGGTGGGGGACGACCGCCTAAGTTAAGTTTAAGTGGTAGGGTGCGTTAGTCGGGGCAAAAATTATGACTCAAATTAATTATCTTTATTCCCGACGTAACGCACCTTATTGACTAAAGATTGGTGCGTTACGTCGGACTTGGAAATCTCGGTAAAAATCTAAATTTGTTGGCCGACTAACGCACCCTACAAACTGAAGATTTTCTCAAAGCATCTCAGTAGTGGTAGGGTGCGTTAGTCGGGGCAAAAATTATGACTCAAATTAGTTATCTTTATTCCCGACTTAACGCACCTTATTGACTAAAGATTGGTGCGTTACGTCGGACTTGTAAATCTCGGTAAAAATCTAAATTTGTTGGCCGACTAACGCACCCTACAAACAAGTTAAGCAAACAAGTAGTAGGGTGCGTTAGTCGGGGCAAAAAATATGAATCAAATTAATTATCTTCATTCCCGACGTAACGCACCTTATTGACTAAAGATTGGTGCGTTACGTCGGATTGGTAAATCTCGGTAAAAATCTAAATTTGTTGGCCGACTAACGCACCCTACAAACAAGTTAAGCAAACAAGCAAAGAAACCGGGTTTATAGTAGGGGCGATTCGCGAATCGCCCCTACTAGAGTCACAAAAATTGTCTAAAGAAACCCGGTTTCTGAGTTAAAAACTTGTATAAATTGACGAGCCCATATTTTCATCATCGGTGCCAAAAATAACCCCACCATTCTCCCCGGAAATTAATTCTATACCTTCTACTTTATGACCATCAAATCTATATAAAGGAGCCAATTCTGGATTAGGCTGGAATTGGAATTGTGATTGATTAACGGTGAAAACACCCGCCACATAAACAGCGGAAGCAAACGGGCCATCATCCCCATTATCCGTTGCCGATGTCACATATAAAGTGCCCGCTGGATCGATTTTAAGATCGGAAATATGGCGGACTTTTTCTGTAGGCCAAGGAACGGTAAATTTAACTGAACCTTGAGCAGAAATTGCATAAGTTGTTAAATCCAAAGTTCCCCAATAAATTACCCCTGGCTCGCTGTCCTGACCTCGGTGTCCCCAAGCAATCAATACTTTACCGTCAATTTCCTGAATCGCCAATCCTTCAAAATTATTCCCTTTGGGGATTTCTGGTAAATCCAATATTTTCAGAATAGAAATACTTTGGTTATTTTCCACCGTCAAATGATAAATTTTTCCTTGACTAGCGGCAGCCATGAAAGAAACCTTGTCCGCACTAGGAACTCTAGTAATAGCTTCTAAATCTATCGGTAAATCAATATCAGACGGCCAGGTTAAAGGCAAATAATCAACGCTTTGATTTGCTCCAACGGTCACGATCGCTAAACGATTCTCACCGGGTTTTTTATTATCATGGACAATCAAAAAATTAGCCTGACTATTTGCTTGATTGACCAGCGCTATGCCACTAATACCAAAGTTAATCCCACTACCCACTGGTCGCCACCGGGAAGATCCTACTCCGGGCTGATTCACTGTGCATGAAACCAAGAAAGCCACCAGCCAAAATAGTTGATAATTTGGTTGAAAATATTTACGCATTTGGATAAATCCTTGAGGGTTTCGCGCTCCCAGAGTAGCATATTTGAAAATAGGGGGAGCGGGGGAAAACAATTAACAATTAACAATTAACAATTAACAATTAACAATTAACAATTATTCCCCGCCCTATACTCTCTGCCTTTTGCCTCAAAAAAAAACACCCCAAAAAGGGGTGGTAATCAACCATAAGTTGTTGAGATTTTTTAGCTATGCCTCAGCAATAATGCTGAGAAATTGAGATTTTTTCTCGATGAAAATATCAGAGAAGAGATCAAAGAAGTTAAACGAGCAATAGTTAGCTAACTTCTGCACTTAAGCGGGTCAACATAGCTTGTTGCCGCTTCATGGCTGCCCGTTGCATACCCATCATGGCTTGACGGGCTTTTTCGCTAACAGACAAAACAGGATTTTTGACATTGTTGGCTTTTAAATTGCTCGTATTATAAGCAACGCCGCGATATTTCAAATCTATATTGGTTTGTTGGACTGGGGCTTTTTTCACCGCCGAAAAGCGCCAATCTAACCCGCGATATTTACCAACCAATTCAGTTTCATTTGTTTCTACAGTAGCAGGTGTGTAGTCGTAGAAAATACCGCGATAACACAGTTTCATAGTCTTGGCCTCCTTATTTCATCGTGGATAAATGTGAGGCGCGTTCCTTCGGGATGACTATGTAAATGTTCCCTACTTCCGTCTCCCTAGTAGCGAGTGAAATAGACGCGCTATTTTTAGAGAGATGAACGTTTTTTTATTGATGTTTGTTAATGTTTGAAAACCAAGTCAAAGCTTGATTAAGCCAGCACGGGGACTAAGCCAACTTCTGCATTTAAGCGGCTCAACATAACTTGTTGTCGCTTAACGGTGTGCCGTTGCCGATCCATCATGCCTTGGCGAGCTTTTTCGCTGACAGATAATGCGGGGGTTTTTGCTGGGTTGGTATTATAAGCAACGCCGCGATATTTCAAGTCTATATTGGTTTGTTGGACTGGGGCTTTTTTCACCGCCGAAAAGCGCCAATCTAAACCCCGATATTTACCGACAAATTCGCTTTGAGTTGTTTCTACTGCTGGGGGGGTGTAGTCGTAGCAGACGCCGCGATAGCAGAGTTTCATAATGCTTGCTCCTTAAGGTCATTCAGAAGAACTGAGGCGCGTTCCTTCGGGATGACTGGTTTGAATAGTCCCTACTTCCGTCTCCCCAAGGTTTACAGCGGCTTAGAGTTAAGCAGCTATCTGGGAGAGATGAACGATTTGTTTTTGCTTTCTGTATCTATTGTTACTGTTTTTTTTGAAAGTGTCAAGTAAATTAATAGTTTTTAACAATTTTTGCGAAAAATGGCGGGCGGTAAAATCTGAAAGTCCTGCCAAATCTAGCTTTGAGCGGTCGATCGCTGAAGACCGGGAAACTCCTAAATGCTTAAATGGGTCAAATTGTCAAGATCCCATTGTCAACACCACAGCACTAAGTACAGCAATAAGTACAGCAGTAAGCAATGATGCTGGGTTGGCGATCGCTTCAAGTTTTCCTGACAATTTTTATTTTCTGCTAAGAGGATAATTTCTATGGCATATCTGCGGCATCAAACTCTAACCGTTGGCTTAATCCTGGGTGCGATCGCCTGCCTCGTGGCGCCCAACATTCGCCCCACCGTCGCCACGATCCTGGGTGACACTCAGCCCGTCTCGGCAATTCCCACCGAGCGATCGCCCATCATATCGGCCCAAAATGTTTCCCCAGGGCAAATCGAAGGCACCTGGGAACTTAGGGATGCCCAACGTCCCGATAAGCAAAAATATACCGGAACCGTAGAAATTGAGGCTTTTCGGGACACCAATAATCTGTACAATCTTTCTTGGGAAACCTCAGCAGGAGACTATACTGGCTTAGGCTTCTTGGAAGGCGATCGCCTATTAGTAGGTTACGGACTTGATGAAGAAATTTATGGAGCCGTTCTCTATAAAATTAATGATGATGGCACCTTAGAAGGCCGATGGACTTATTCTCAGGCAGATGGCGCCGTGGGCACGGAAAGGGCGATCGGTGGCATACGCGGCAGAATAGAAGGAGAATATAGAATCGATGGCACCGACCCCGGTCGGCCTGATTCCAAGTACAATGGACTACTGAGAATTAACAAAGTCAAAAACATTTATCAAGTTTCCTGGATTGTAGAAGATCAAGTCTTGCTTGGGGTGGGTTTACAGGTCGATGATTGGTTAATTGTCGGTTGGGGGCAAGGAAATAGTTTTGCCGTCATGGACTATAAAATTGAGCGTGATAAAGTCAAAGGACGTTCAGCTATGTCTGGGCAAGAAAACCTGGGTAAAGAAGAACTCCGACGGAAAAATTAATTATTGTTGTTGGTTGATTGTTGATTGTTGTTTGTTGTTTGTTAATTGTTGTTTGTTGTTTGTTGTTTGTTGATTGTTCTTTGTTCTTTGTTCTTTGTAACCACCAACCAATAACCAATAACCACCAACCAGTAACCACCAACTAACAACCACCAACCACCAACCAACAACAACCAACAACCAACCAACAACCAACCAATAACTAACAACCAATAACTAAGTAGGTGAACATAGTTAATTGCACTTTTCGTTCCCTCCCCGATAGGCTTTGGATTCCCGCCTTCGCGGGAATGACAGTTTTTTTCTCATGGGGTATGTAGTGCATTTATTTCTGCCCGTCTACTTAACAACCACCAACCAATAACTAACAACCACCAACCAACAACAACCAACAACCAACCAACAACCAACAACCAACCACCAACCAACAACTAATCAAGAATTATGGCTGAAAAAACCCAGAAAATGAAATTACTCACAGATAATCGACAAGCGCGGTTTCGCTATGAAATTCTGGAAACCTATGAAGCGGGAATTGAACTTAGAGGAACTGAGGTCAAATCTATTATCGCAGGCAGCGCTAATTTACAAGATGCTTATGCCTTAGTTAGAGGTGGTGAAGTTTGGCTATTCAACGCCCATATTTCCCCATTTCAACAAGCCAGTCAGTATTATAACCACGAACCTCGCCGCGATCGCAAACTCTTGTTGCACCGCAAAGAAATTAACAAACTGGTGGGCAAAATCGAGCAGAAAGGGTTAACCTTGGTGCCGTTAAAGATGTATATGAGTAACAACAAAGTCAAAGTAGCCCTGGGACTCGCTAGGGGTAAGAAACTTCACGATAAACGTGAGGATGTGAAACGTCGGGACGATCAACGAGATATGCGTCGGGCACTTAAACAATATTAAGAAGTAGCAACATAACAGTGAAGGGTCAGGTAGAGATACCTGGCCCTTCATTACACCCGATCTTGTCAATTATGATGAATTAATTAGGTGAACATAATTAATTGCACTTTTCGTTTCCCGCCGATAGGCTTTGGATTCCCGCCTGCGCGGGAATGACAGATTTTCTTCTCATGGGGGCGGAAAACGGACTTACGCCACTTCTACCTTATTATTTAAAGGTTGAGCGTGTTCTACGCGGAAGACATTGGCATAAAGGTTGGCAATAATTTGTTTGCCTTCTTGAGTCAGTTCAAGATACTTCAGGGCATGGTGAATATAGGGATAAACGCCGTGCCAATAAAACTTGGGATAATTGTCCCGTAAATCCCCCGGATTTTTATAGTTTAAACTGGCATTTGTGCCGGTTTCTTCAAATTCATAAAACAGCGCACTAATCTTTTGCAAATAGCGCGGGTCACTCATTTGACCAATCAGATCCGCCGCTCGAACCAGTCCCGGATAATTCACCGTATCCTGATGATCCTCATCGGAAGGCACCGGAAAACGAGTCAGTTCGATGTTCCGCATAATGGTCTGAGCATCAATCAGTTTGTGACCGCAGAAGCGTTCGCTAATAAAAAGTTTACCCCGATCCACATGATAGGGGGTTAGGCTGGCATCGGTTGCCCCGGAAGGCAAGGACACCGTTTGAGCATCAATTCCGGTGGCATAAAATCCTAATAATTTGGAGTCTTGGCGGCAAACCCCTTTGACGTAGCCAATATCGTGACACAGTAGGGAAATGGTGAAATGTAACCAATCTTCGCAGGAAACCCCACCCTCGCGGATATGCTTGCCCCGCAAAATTTCCTGACCGACTAATGTCACCAGGATGGTATGTTCGACATTGTGATACAGGGCATCACTGTTGGCGATATTTTCTAAGGCCATTCCACCGGCCCAGGCAATAATCTCCGCGTAGTCTGGTTTATAACCTCCATAAGTCCTATGGTAGGCATCTTGAAGTTGATCGACAAAGGCGTTAATGAGTAGTTCAGTGGAGTTAAACACTGTAATTGACCTCCTGTAGGCGTTTTGTTTGAGGAAATTTAAGACTTATCCACGGTTGTGACATTTAGGGTTGTGTAGGGGTAATGCCCCCGTTTCGTCCCTATATATAGGGTGAGTGCGTAAGTCCTAAAAGTAACTGATAAGAATTTCTAACAAATAGCAAGTATCATTAATGTTTTTGTTATTCATGCCTAACGGTAGTCGTCACGATTGACAAGTATTCAGATATCAAGGATAACTTTCAGCTTAAAAGAATTTAGGGATTTCTGCCAATCATATCTCATCTTAAATCTAAATGGGTTAAGTCTGGGTTGCTTTTGGCCTACGTCCTGGCTGAAGATAGAGATATCCGATTTTGAGCATTAGGCCGTCCCAAAACCTGAGAACGGCGGATTGGCGATCGCACCGTGAATCAAAGAGTTTTCCTGGTTTTCCCCGTTTTCCCGATCGCGATCTAGCTAGGTTAAAGAAACGTTGAGGAGTACCCATGATTGCCATTTTTCCAGCGGTATTTTCTCCGCTATATGCGGTCGATAACTGGCGCGGACTTAATTGCGATCGGGGCATAACTGAGGGCTAACCTATCTAATTTTTAGATATATTTTGTTGAACCAAAAAATTATATTTTCTTAATAATTTTAATCACTAAAATCAGATCTTTTCTGATTTTAGTGAAATTAACAAAATTTAATATGTTAATTATTGGATTTATGTGAATATCAAACCATGCTTAGGGATGATTGCTGAAGCTTAATCTTTGCATCAGAAAATCATCCCTCGGTCAAATTTAAAATAGCTTAAATCCTATTTGACCATTGAATCCGCGAATATTATGATAGCCAGCGCCAAAGAAAAAATTACCGTCGGGTCGAATTTGTACCCCAGCAGAATAGGCAAATTCTGACCCGTCGCTATTGCCTTTTTCATAGAGTCCAACGCCACCATAGCCAGAAATTAGACTAATAAAAGGAGGATTAATAAATTTCAGCACATCCACCCCCACAGCGTTTTGATTATTGATGCCCAATTCAGCGCCAAAACCTAAAGCCCGAACCCCGACGGAATAAGTAAGTTCGCTGTCTTGAACACCGAGAGATGCCCAAGGTTGGGGAGTTAGTTGTGCGCTGGCTGGTTTGGCGGCAAAAGTGTTGCTGGCCGCGATCGCACTTCCTACTAAAGCAGTTCCGATTAGCGCATTTCTGATTAAAGATATACTTTTTCTAACCATGATGATTATTTTGCCTTTTTTTGGCCTAATATATGCCCATAAAATATCAACTGTCACCTAAAAAATTAGCCTATATTTGATAAAATAAGCATGATAATTAGACTACGTTTTAAACGGATAAACTTGATATTTTATGGTTAAATAAGTTAGAGTAAATTAAAAAGATAAAGTTCCAATTTGGCCATCCAGTTCAACGATCGCCCCTACAGGTAATGCGGCATTGGCCCCATCGTGACCAAAGGCCAAATCAGAAACAATGGGAATGCCTAAATCTGAAAGGCGATCGCGCAACACTTCCGCCACAGTCAAACTGGGATTTTTGGCTAAATTATCACAATCGCTAAACCGGCCCAAAGCAATCCCTCGTACTCCGGCAAAAGCCCCCATCATCCGCCACTGTGTCAACATTCGATCGATGCGATAAGGGGCTTCTCCGACATCTTCAAACGCCAAAATCACCCCATCTAAAGATGGCTGAACGGGGGTATGTAGCAGATAGGTGGCTACGGTAAGATTTCCGGCAAGTAAACGTCCGGTGACTTTCCCACCGCCCCAGGCTTCCCCGGTCAACGGGGCTAAAGGGCGTCCTTCTACTAGGTCGAAAAGTCGCTGCACCGACCAATCCGGTTCATCTGGCAAAGTGGTTAATACCGGCCCATGTACGGCGCCAACCCCTTGCTGATAGAGACTCCACAGCAAAGCGGTGATATCGGAAAACCCAATTAACCATTTAGGGTTTAATTGACCGGATGTGTCTTTGGGCCAATGCCAATTTTCCAGTAACCGGGCGGCGCCATAGCCCCCACGGGCACAGAGGACGCCATTACAGAGGCGATCGCGCCAACTTTCGGTCAACTGCTGCCGACGCTGACTATCGGTGCCCGCTAAATAGCCCCAGACGCGATCGTAACCGGGAGATAATTCAACTTGATAACCGCGCTGACGCCAAATTTCCAACCCTTTTGCCCAAGTTTCTGATATTAGAGCCCCACTGGGGGCAACCAAATTTATGCGATCGCCTGGTTGCAAAGGTGCAGCAAATTGAATATCCGATGGGAAATTTTCCTGTTGAGATTGCATTTCAGTTATTTTAGCCAGAATGTTTTAACTAGAATGTTTTAACTAGAATATCTTAGCCAGAATATCTTAGCCTAATTTATCAAGATATAAAAAAGGTGCGATCGGGAATATTTGAAAAACCGTTATAAACGTTGCTCAATCTGGTAATTCTTCTCGATAATTATCCCCAGGGGAAATTGAAGGATGCATAGTAGATGGGGATTGATAACCAGAAGTTTTATTGAGTTGACTTAATTGACTCAAAGCCCATCGAGCCGTTTCTTGAACTTCCGGATCCGTATCATCAACCGCATGAGTTAATAACTGCGTAATTTGATTAATCAAATCATAAATCCGGGTTAAATCTCTAATCGCATTTTTACGAACATCAGGACTTCGATCTTGCAGGGAGAGTGCCAGGGCTCGGTTCAGGGGTTTGAGAGTCCGAGTGCCAATTTCTGACAATGCCCCCAGAATTAAACTGGTTTGCTTAGAATCGGAATCAATGATTAAATCTACTAAAGGCTGTATTGCCCTAGAATCACCTTGTTGACTCAGTTCCCAAATAGATTTACGTCGTTTTACTGGGTCGGGATTTTGTAAATCTTTAATTAATTCTTCGATAATATCGATTTTGGCCAAGCGAGTAGTTTCGTCGATCGCTAAACTTCTGTTGTTTGTATTTGTATTGGCGGTAATTTCTAAATTTTCTTGAGGAAAAGATGCCCGGTTTTCTGGGAGGTTAGGCAAAGGTTGCTCTGCCGGATGGTTTCCGTGATGCTCTGGTTGATTTGCCGATTGATTTGCCGATTGATTTGCCGATTGATTTGCCGATTGATTTGCCGATTGATTTTGATGATTTGATGACCGATTAAAAGGCTGAACATCCTCGGTTATTATTGGCGCATCTGGAGATTTTCTGCCAAAAAAACCCCGAAAAAAATTTCGCTTTTTTGTGGGTTTATTTTGGTGACTATCTGGCCGATCTTTTTCAGAATTTGGCTCGGATTTTGGTTGATGATTTTCCGCTGAATTGTTATCAATGGCTGAGAGGTTAGGGGGCAGATTATGGAGTGAAACTTCAGCAGAATTTTGCTCCGTCGGATCTGCGATTGCTTCACTTTCTTCATGTTGGTTGCCGGTGGTTGTCTGAGAATTAATCTCGGAGAATGATTTTTCCTCGTCGGCACCCTCGGCATTAGTTGATTCATCACCCTCGTTTTCAACGCTGGAATTGGTGACTAGATAGAATAATCCAGCAAAAATAGACGCACCGAAGATCGTCGCAAAGATAATTAAAGCGATCCAAAATAAATCTTTGTTAGACTTACTTTTATTTTCACCAGTGGCGATCGACTCTAAGTATTCAGAATTACTGAGAATATTGGCATTTGCTGAAGCCTGGAATGGCTGACCCAACGAGTTAGACCCCAGAAAAGTCTCAGAGGTGCTCTGGGACGCTTCCCTGGTAGAAATCCGAACTTGCCCGATTTGACTCGCTGAACTAGGATCGCAGCCGAAGCTACTCAGACTGATGATTAAAGATAAAATAAGACGGTAAGAGGTCATCATAACCTTTAACTAACCTTACTCAGGGTGAAAAGCAGCAACCAGAGTCATCATATCCCGGAGTTTCAGCTAAGGTCATCCTTTCGATCGCCGATATGATTTCGCGTTTCCGCAAAAGACAAGTGCGATGCCCGTCTCTGGATCCGAGTCAAGCAGAATCGCACTTGTTTTGATGCCAATAACCGTTTAAGAATCAGATTCTAGGCTCTGAACTTTTACCGGAACTTCAATCGGTGGGTTTTCTTTGACAAATGACAGACGCAATTTTTCGGGGGTAGATGGATTTCCCAGATAAACACTGGCTGCGTTTGACTGCTGGAATTTGAGTTTTTCAGCGATCGCCTGCCGCTGATTAATTAAATAGATACTAACCAGGGTCAGACCGACACCGATAGATTGCACCCTAGATAACGTTTCCGACAAAAAGATATTACCAAACATTAATGCAAACACAGGTGTGAGGAAAGTCAGCGCACTGAGACTGGTGAGATTGCCTTTGGCGGCAAAATAGAAAAACAGACCATAGGCGATCGCGCTCCCAAACACAGTGGAATATGCCAAAGCAAGCCAACCATCCCAGTTAATATTAACCCACTGTTCTGATTCTGTCGTGGCACTAATCACCCACAACGGAATCCCGCCCAAAATCATGTGCCATCCGGTAGCCACTACGGGATCCGCTTCCCGGGCTAAACGACGCATCATCACCGTTCCCGCAGCCATTGATAAAGCGGACAAAAGCATCAACCATTGACCATTGTCAAATAACTGGCTGAAGTCTAGAGACGGCATTAAATTTTGTCCATGCAGCCAACCGACGATCCAAGCATCGGGCAATCCAATCAGACTAATGCCCAAAATACCAATAATCAAGCCGATCGCACCGATCGCCCCAATCACTTCCCCAAATAACCATGCGGATAACAACGCCACTGCCAGGGGTTGAGAATCAATCATCACCGATCCTAACCCAGCGTTAGTTCTGACCAAGCCTTCCGCCAAAAACCCTTGAAACATCATCCCATCGACCACCGCAAAGGCGAGGATCCACAGCCATGCTTGGACGGTTTTCGGCTGGGGACGACCACTCAAAAAAGCGACCAACAATACCAAGGCCCCCGCAGGCACTAAGCGAACTCCCGCCATAAACATGGGTGTGGTGTGGGGCATCACCCCTTTCATGGCCACCATTGCCGTTCCCCAAAAGAAAAATGGTGCGATGAGGAATAGCAACCGGATCGCGGAGTTAAGCGGTGACGCAATGGTAGATTCTTTGCTGGCCGGAAATTCAAGTTGTTTCAACATAAGCTGGTTAAAAGATTTTGGTTAAACTGTCGTACCGCGAAGCGGATCGAGCAACGCCAATCGCGCTCCGGGGGACTTGAAGGAGGCGATCGGTGCCATCGTTTTGCTGATTTTAATCATTGTACTAAATTATGTACTTATATGTAGTTATGTTAACTTTTTTAAGAATTTTCTCTTTTCCGTTAAGGAATCGCAATTTTCCGTGGAAGGGAGCCAGGGTTACAGCGATCGCGCGATCGGTTCATCGATCGGTTCATTTCAGCGAAAAAATATCAGATTGCTCAACCCTGCTTGTAAACTGATAGATAAAGAAAGTCATAATTAAGGCAGTCAGCACCCTGACTCGCTGTCCTGATTCACGAATATTTGTTAATTACCCCATGATTTGGCCGTTTAAGAAGTTTCGTAAACAAATTGCTCGAATTGAAATTACCGGCGCGATCGCGTCTAGCACCCGTAAAAAGGTCTTAGAATCTCTCAAAATCGTTGAAGAGAGAAAGTTTCCCGCCTTGCTGCTGCGAATTGATAGCCCTGGGGGCACCGTGGGAGACTCCCAGGAAATCTACAGCGCCCTGAAGCGACTAGGCGAAAAAGTGAAAATCATCGCCAGCTTTGGCAACATTTCCGCCTCTGGGGGCGTGTATATCGGCATGGGCGCCCATCATATTATGGCCAACCCAGGCACGATCACTGGCAGCATTGGGGTAATTCTCCGAGGCAATAATATCGAACGCCTCCTAGAAAAAATCGGTGTGTCGTTCAAAGTAATCAAATCAGGCCCCTATAAAGATATCCTCGCCTTTGACCGAGAACTGACTGACCCAGAAAAAAATATTCTCCAAGAGTTAATCGACACCAGTTATCAACAATTTGTGGAAACCGTCGCCACCTCGCGGAATTTAGCCGTGGAAACGGTGAAAAATTTTGCTGATGGGCGGATTTTTACCGGACAGCAAGCTTTGGCACTGGGCATTGTAGACCGTCTGGGAACTGAGGAAGAAGCCCGTGTTTGGGCCGCAGAGTTAGTCGGTCTCGACCCGAAAAAAACTCAGTGCATTACCCTCGAAGAACGAAAACCGACATTAAATCGGTTGTTGGGAAATCAGGTGACCACAAATTTTTTGGCGATCGGGGGACTGACTGCCCAGCTTGATTGGTTGGAATTTGAACTGGCCACCAGCGGTCAACCGTTATGGCTTTATCGACCTTAGACCAATCTTGTTATGGGTTATTTGTTGTTTGTGCTTGGTTATTTGCATTAAATAATAAGTAACAAATAACAAATAACTTATAAAAATAACAAGCAACAAATAAAAAATACAAAATTACAAAATAAATGATCGTGGAGGATTGTAACGTGGAGTGGACAGTTCGGGCGATTCGTGGCGCTACCACAGCGGAGAGTAATACGATTCAGGGGATCCGAGTTGCGGTGACGGAATTACTGGATGCTTTGGAAGTCGGAAATCAGCTAGATCCAGAAACAATTATTAGTGCCACATTTACCGTGACTCGCGATCTGGATGCGATTTTTCCCGCAGCGATCGCCCGTCAAAGACCAAAATGGGATCGGGTGGCTTTGCTAGATGTACAACACATGCACGTGGAAAATGACCTCAAGCGTTGCATTCGCTTTTTGATCCATGTGAATCTGCCCATATCCCATCCAGAAATATATCACCCCTATTTGCGTGAGGCGAAAAATCTCCGACCGGATCGGGGTGCGCCCTTGTCTCACCTTCCACCGACTCCCGCGATCCATTCCGCTAAGTAATAGACAATTCTGGCAAAATTCGTGCCAAGCCCCCCTTTTTAAGCTAATCTTGTAGGGGTTTTGAAACCACGAAAAATCGTTATTTGCAATGCTTGCGCCCCTAGGGTCTGGTTTCCTTTCGCTAGAGTCGGGTTTGCCAAGCTAGGGGGCGCAAGCATTGCGCCCCTACAAAACCCCTAAAAGATTAGCTTTTTAAGGGGGGTTGGGGGGATCGAGATCGGTATTTTGTCAGAATTGTCGATTAATTTTCCGGTACAGCCTGCTCAGAAATAATCCCCTAAAGCCCTCACCCTAAATCCCTCTCTAATGCTTATGAGAGGGACGAGAGAGATTCGATGGGATTATTTGTGAACAAGCTGTAACATCGAAGATAACGTCGAAGATAACATCAAGGATTGTAAAGACAGTAAAAATCAGGATCCGGGCAGTGGTAAGCTTAACGGTTGTATTTAATCGATTAATAGTCAAGTACAGATGGCAGATTCCAACGAAATTCCTTATTTATTAAGAGCAGCCCGTGGCGAAAAATTAGACCGTCCTCCCGTGTGGATGATGCGCCAAGCGGGTCGTTATATGAAAGTTTATCGAGATTTGCGGGATAAATATCCTTCGTTTCGGGAACGGTCGGAAAATACCGAATTGGCCATTGAAATTTCTTTACAGCCATTTCGGGCATTTCAGCCAGACGGGGTAATTTTATTTTCTGATATTTTAACTCCTCTGACGGGAATGGGAATTCCTTTCGATATCATCGAAAGCAAAGGCCCAATTATCGATCCCCCAATCCGCAGTCTGGAGCAAATTGAGCAAGTCCGCACCCTCGATCCTGAGAGTTCTTTGCCGTTTATTCGGGAAATCTTACAAACTTTACGGCGGGAAGTGGGCAACAAAGCCACGGTTTTGGGATTTGTCGGCGCCCCTTGGACTTTGGCAGCTTATGCCATTGAGGGTAAATCTTCCAAGGACTATAAGGTGATTAAGAGCATGGCTTTTTCTGAGCCCGCAATGCTACATAAACTCCTGGGAAAAATTGCCGATTCGATCGCCATTTATATGCGCTATCAAATTGACAGCGGTGCCCAAGTGGTGCAAATGTTCGATTCTTGGGCCGGTCAACTCAGCCCTCAAGACTATGATGTCTTTGCCCTGCCCTATCACCAAAGAATCGTCGAACAGGTGAAAGCGACTCACCCGGACACCCCGTTAATTCTCTATATTAGTGGCAGTGCCGGAGTGTTGGAACGGATGGGTAAATCCGGCGTGGATATCGTCAGTGTGGACTGGACTTTGGATATGGCCGAAGCCAGACAGCGCTTGGGGCAAAATATCCATGTTCAAGGGAATATCGATCCTTGTGCTTTATTTGGATCTCAAGACTTTATTCGCGATCGCATCCTGGACACGGTTCGCAAAGCGGGCAACCAAGGTCATATCCTCAACTTGGGACATGGCATTTTACCGGGCACCCCAGAGGAAAACGTTGCTTTCTTCTTTGAAACTGCGAAAAAAGTCGATCGATTATTGGCAGTCCCCGCTTAATCATCGATCCCCCCAACCCCCAGATCCCCCCTGACCCCCCTTAAAAAGGGGGGAACCGCTTAAAAACGCCACTCGGCTTTTTGGTATTTATATTGTAGGGTGGGCAAAAGTCCACGATTATATATGCTAGGGTGGGGTGAATATTTTTGCCCACCCTACGAATCTTGTTGGGGCAATTCTTCCAGGGATTGCCCCAATTCACGTTTTTAGGGAGCAATTTAGGGAGCAATTTAGGCATCTAGCGGCGGAAATAGGGACTGAAATTGGGAAATTTTGCTTTGATGCAATTGAAAATCTGGCGATCGCACTATAGAATCTAAGTCTAAAATTGAAAATCTAGCCCATCACTCACCCAGCTTATCCTGAGAGATTTTTTCTAATGAACCCCAAGCGGATTTTTATTACTGGTGCGAGTGGCTGTATCGGTCACTATATTACTCAAGCCCTGATTCACCATACGGAACACGAACTCTACCTGCTGGTCAGAAACCCGGATAAACTTCGAGTTGACCTCAAATATCGTCCGGGAATCGAACTGTTGCGGGGAGATATGCAACACATCGATCGATATGCCCCTCTGTTACAAACCATTAATGTGGCGGTATTAACCGCTACTGCTTGGGGAGGCGGAGATGTTTTTGATGTGAATGTCCTGAAAACCATGCAGTTGATGCAATATCTGGATCCCGCATTCTGCGAACAGGCGATCTATTTTTCTACTGCGAGTATTCTCGATCGCCAAAACGAACCCCTCAAAGAAGCGAGACAATTGGGGACTGATTATATTAGAACTAAGTATGATTGTTACTCTCGATTATCTCGGTTAGCGATCGCCTCACGAATTACCACCCTATTTCCCACCCTCGTATTTGGGGGTGAAGATACCGGAATTCCTTCCCATCTCACCACGGGATTACCCGATGTGCTGAAATGGATGAATCTAATTCGCTTCCTGAAAGCTGAGGGCAGTTTCCACTTTATCCATGCTGCCGATATTGCCCAAATTGTGCTGCATTTAATTGAAAAACCCCCGGTTCCCGCCCAACCTTTTGTATTAGGAAATCAGCCCGTCACCGTTAATCAAATTATCGCGGAAATTTGTGCATATTTAGAGAAAAAAATTTATTTTAGAATTCCCTTGTCTGATTGGTTAACCGATTTAATTATCAACTGGTTTAAGATTCAAATGAGCGCTTGGGATCGCTTTTGTTTAAACTATCGTCATTTCACTTATGAAAATGCGGTCAGTCCGGCTAGTTTCGGCTTAACCAATTATTGCGATAGCATTACAGATATCCTGAAGAAAACATTGTCTCCTGGGTCACAGGCTGATTCCTGGGAGAATGTAACCAAAAGAAATGCTGCCCTTGTGTCCGCAACTATCACTCCAGGGGGGGATACTGATGCACCAGATTCAGCCTTAGACTTAAATAATTTTGCGGATTCAGAAGATAAAAAGGCTGAATTAGAGTTAAATCAATTTGCGGATTATCACTCCAATTATCAATCAGAAGAAAATGGGGCAAAACCGGAAAAAAACTACCCGGTCGAAAATGAGCCAATTGATGAAAATAATTAACTAAACGCGAATTAAATAAACGCGCTTGTTTCGCCGAAAATGAGATCGGAAAATAATTAAATAAAAAAATAGAGATTTTCCGAGGGGATCGGCAAATCTCTATTTTTTGTAATTTTTGGTGATGCGATCGCCTTAACCTTTTCGATCCGATTAGATCAGTTTAACGGCTCGCAAACCAAAGAACAGCACTAAAGCGGTGACGAAGGCACCACCCAAGAGAGTGAAGTAAGTAACGGCTCCAGCAGCAGTCATTTATGTTTCTCCAATTAACAGCATGGTTCTTAATATTGAAACATACTGCGATACAATTAAGCCGATTAATGCTTGTTTCGAGGGTCTGAGTCATGGGGTCTGTCATTGATGTAGCGCTGCCGGAAAATTCCTATCAAATCGCGATCGGCCCTATGGGCATAGCTTCGCGTACCGGCCATCACACCTTGGACGAACCAGTGGGTTAGCGGTGACTTGGAGACTTGATATAAGTGCTCATCAAGTTAATCTGACAATAGAGATTCAACTTCTCGCGCCAGTTCAGCCACAGTCTGCTCGACGGACTCAAAATCAGATCGGGACACTGTTTCTGTTTTGGACTCAGAGGCAAGGTTCATTATAGTGTCAAGACAGGAGTTGATGTCAATGACAAACTCACCTCGAGTAGCAGTTCTAGCCAACCGCCAAGTTCCATCCGCAAGGGGGTTCATACATCCATCATATCTGTCTACCAGGTTTTTAACCGCTTGGAAGGCAGGATCCCCAGGATCGATAATCAGGTCATTGAATTTGTTCAACTCATTTCTTAAAGAATCTGCATTGGGGACATTTGCGACTATTTGGGCAAACTCAGACGGATTAACAGGGGGGCGTTTAAAGTGCTTACTTAATCGATAATGCTCTATTTTCTCTTGTTCACGGATAAAATCACTCACCTGAATTCCCCAACTGGTATCAATACAATTAGCGTGAGAGGAATCATACGTTCTCCCTCTTCCGTGAATGCCAATCATCTCGCCTTGTTCGTTAAACACCGGGCCTCCACTCATACCCGAGGCTGTTTCAGCGGTATAACAAAGGCTATAATTGCCGTTTGGATCGGCTGGATTGAGAATTTGTTTGAGTTGTCCTTCGCTTAAAATCCGCACGCGATCGGCCTCTTGGTCATAGGGCCACCCTGATACAAAGACAAAATCCCCCTCTCCCAGACCACTAGAATCTCCAATGGGAACAATGGGATAATCTTTATTGCTTTCAAACTGGATTAAAGCAAGGTCATAGCCATCCACAACTTTTCGCTGCGAATCAAACTCGCCAAATCGAGTGATGATTTGGTCAGTTTCGTCTGGTCGATCGAGATTTGGATATGCTGGCTCATAGTTGTTAATCTGATGTAACTCACCATCATAGGTTCGAATCACGTAAGAACCTCGGAATGGAGCCACGTGCTGATTGGTCAAAACATAATAAGTCGATCCCCTTCGGGCTACCAACATACCAGAACCAGCGTTGATGAACTTTTGTCCTCGATCGAGTGCAGCACCAAAATTTTCTTGACTCAATTCATCTGGAATGATAAAAACAGTGGTGGTTCGAGCAATATAATTAATTGTTTCCCAATTCCCATGAGCGGCAACTTGAAAACTTGTCACCGTTCCGATATCCCTAGAATCAATTGGGCGGATTGTCCCATTGACTTCTACAGCAGTCATGGTCAGGTATAAAATTAAACCGACGATCGCGGGAATGAATAACTTTGTTAAATATCTGGGTATTTTGAGTAACATTGTTTTAGGAAATGAAGCATAGATTTGGATTAGATTAAGCGAATTTTCACCAGAACGTTAGATTGGAGGGGAATCAATAAAGGGAGAATTTCGCAGTAAATTGACTTGTTCTTGCAGCGCATTAATGATATTTTTCAGGTTGGCCACTTCATCGTGAGTCACAGGATTGCTTTTAGCATCTAAGATTGCTTCTTCTACTTGTTGCATACATAAATTTAAATTGGCCGCTAGTTCATAGCGAGTTAAAGCCCTGTTGCCTCGAAACGTGCCATCGGGATAAGGTAAAAAACAATTGTACTTACGACCCAAAGATTCTAAAGCTTGATAGTAGTAATCAGTCGGTTGAACATCTACTGGCCGTTGAAAATCAAATTCCGCTAAAGTCTGAATGGGAGTGATTAAAATTACCGAAAAGGCAATAATTACCCCTGTAATGATGCTAACCAAACTTAGTCTAAGCATCGATGGTGTAGATTTACGTTTCATGGCATTTGCTCAAACTATTAAAGATAGAAAAGATTTGAATTTAAATCGAAAAATCATTTGAAGAAGAAGACTCTTTTAGTTCTCGGATAGATTTTTGGAGATTTTTGAGAGATTCTTGTAATTCAGCCCAGTCTGCGGCAGTTGCGGTCCGTGTGCGTGGTTTGATCTGGATGGTTTGCTCTATGCGCATGAGCATAGCGTTAAACCATTGGGCAAGTTCGCCTCGCCTCACTGCGCGATTTCCTCGAAAAGTCCCATCGGGATAAGCTACGGGTACGCCATAATTTGTCACCAGATAATCTAGGGCTTGAAATGCCCAATCCGTGGGCATGACATCCCTCAATTCACTGGCTGATGATACCGAAGCTTGTTCAGTAGTAAAGATCGATGTATCGGCTTCTGTGGCTAAAATTTGTGGGGTAAAAATTGTCGCCGTTACAATCAGGATTAAACTCGTCCCCAGGGCAATAATCCCGAAAAATAAAATATTCCAGTGATATTTGAACATAATTGATTCAGGGATCTAATATTGTCAGATAAAGTTAGTTAAATTTAGTAAATTTAGATTTCCTCAGAACTCTGGTTCCGATATACGGGTTGTTCTGGGAAAGCCGGAAACGGTATTGACGAAGATTTCAGTCTTTGCTGAAAGGTAGAAATAGGAATTGCCCAACTAAACTGGGACATTTGCTCGTACAGTTCTGAAGATGGGAATGTACCATTGGTAAACTGAAAGGCCTCAATTCCTTGCAAGACAGCTTGGCCACGTCCGTGAATGCCAATTAATTCACCCTGCTGATTAAAAACCGGTCCACCACTCATGCCGCCGCTAGTTTCGTTGGTATAAGCAAGCTGATATCCTCGGAGTAAACTGTGATGGGATAACACCATAGCCAAATTCCCTTGAGTGAATCTAAAAGCTCTCCAGCCCCAATCGTCAGTGATATCTAAATTGTTGCCGTCTCTAGGTTGGTAGTTGGGAAACCCTGAAATATAAATGGGGTCGCCAATAGAAATCTGTTCGAGATTTCCCAAGGTAGCGACAGAATAATGGTTCTGGCTTTCAAAGCGGATCAGTGCCAAATCGATTCCTGGAAAATCAGGTAGGTTCTGACGCACCCCAAGATGAATTTTTCCATCTGCGGTTAGCACTTGATAGGTTTGCTCTGAACTGCTATTCGCAACATGATCGCAGGTTAAAACTGTATAGGTTTGTCCCTCGCGAGAAATGAGGACGCCAGAACCGGCGCCTGGGTTGGTCAAAATTCTGACGGTGACTTGTCTGGCAACTTGAACGACTGACCTGGTTGTGGCTTCTTGAGAAAGGAAGGTGGAATTGTGAGAAAATACGGGTTGAGAGAATTCTTGAAGCAATTTTGCCAGATCGGGCACCGCCACAAAATTCAGGCATCCCGTGAGTAAAATTGTTCCCCAACTCATATTCCAAGAGTATAAACGTTGAATATGAAGTTTAGGAGTCATGGTGAAATGGAATGATTAGATGCTTTAGTCGGATTACCATGAGTCATCCCAAAACGATCGTCCGTTGGGGAACTCAAGAACTGATGAACCAATCAAGACCGAACAATCAAGATTAAATCGAGATTAAATCTTGATTAAATTATGTCGTCGTCATGCCCTTGTATTGGTTCTGTCTCGCCTTCCTCTAGCATTTCTTCAACCATCTGTCCAAACCGGACAACGGTTCGAGGAATATTTTCTTGGCCAGGAGTTCCCTGTTGATAAGGATTAGCACGGCGATTGAGGAGGTTAGCGAGAAATTGACCAGGATCTCGCCCTGGAGAGATGGTTACTAAAAGGTTGTTGGAATTGCAACGAGATTGCTCATTATTCACCCAACAAATCACATCGTAACCGTTGACTACACCTGTGGTTAGGAGCACAGAACTAAATAGACCGCCAACTTCTGTCACCACGCTATTTAAACGAGATGTCACCTCGTCGCAACGTCGCTTGGGAGTCCAGCCACTTCCCTCGAAAGCAGCACTATTCCAAGTAATCAGGGGTTCGGTTTTTTTCCCCGACGCGCTGACGGCTATGGTTGCATAACCCCCTCCCGCTCCTATACATTGAAAGGTAGTTTTGTTCGCAACAGCAGGTTGACTGGTCAGGGCGATCGCAGCCGTCAAAGTTGCACTCGCGATCGATAAGGTTGGTACAATTTTTTTTATAGACATATGACTTCGCTCTAATTCTATAGGTAGATTTTTCCTTCGAGATTTTTTGATTGATTTAACAATTCGGATAGTTTTTGATCTATTGTGTCAGCCAGTGGAGTGAGGTTTTTGCTGCGGTTGCAACCATCGATCGGGAAATTGTCCGAACTATTCACGCACTTATATGTGTATTATAACCTAAATTTAAGTGTAAGTGCTGACTCGAAATCAGGTTTTTAGCACCTCTGTTGGGGAATGTGCCAATAAATAGCCCAACCCCAGACCCCCGATGAAAGCGGGTACAGGCTCTAAGAATCAAAGTATTTTTGATTTTGGCGAAGGTATTGATACAATTAAGCCGATTAATGCTTGTTTCGAGGGTCTGAGTCATGGGGTCTGTCATTGATGTAGCGCTGCCGGAAAATTCCTATCAAATCGCGATTGGCCATCACAGCTTGGACGAACTGGGGGTCAAAATGCAGGGACTCTCCGATGTGGTGTTAGAGGGTTCTGGCGGTCAGAAATTAGGCAAAAAAGTGCTGCTGGTGTCTAATCCCGTGGTGTTTGACCATTACGGGGCAAGAGCGATCGCCGCTTTGGAGTCTGCCGGATTTGAAGTGTCTCGCTGCATTCTCCCGGACGGAGAAGAATATAAAACTCTGGCAACTATTCAAAAAATTTATGATACTGCCCTAGAAAATCGCCTGGAACGTTCCTCCACAATGGTTGCCCTCGGTGGCGGAGTGATTGGCGACATGACTGGATTTGCCGCTGCCACTTGGTTACGGGGGATTAACTTTGTCCAAGTGCCCACCACCCTGTTGGCAATGGTGGATGCTTCCATTGGCGGCAAAACTGGGGTGAACCATCCTCAAGGCAAAAATCTGATTGGTGCTTTTTATCAACCGCGTTTAGTTTTAATTGACCCTTTGGTGCTGCAAACCCTGCCGGTGCGGGAGTTTCGGGCGGGGATGGCGGAAGTGATTAAATATGGGGTGATTTGGGATGCGGAATTATTTGCCCGAATGGAAGCGGTAGAACGCCTCGACGAGTTGGGCTATTTGGGAGAAAGCTTGCTGCAAGATATTTTAGTCCGCTCTTGTCAAAGTAAAGCGGATGTGGTGGGCAAAGACGAGAAAGAAGCGGGACTGCGGGCAATTCTGAATTATGGTCACACTATCGGTCACGCGGTGGAAAGCTTAACCGGCTATACGGTGGTGATTCACGGTGAAGCGGTGGGCATTGGGATGGTGGCAGCTAGTCGGTTAGCGGTGGCTTTGGGACTTTGGGATGAACTGTGCGATCGCCGTCAGTTGGCTTTGATTGCGAAAACCCAACTCCCGACTAAACTGCCAGAGGGTTTGGCAATTGAGGCTATTTTAGATAGTCTGCTGATGGATAAGAAGGTGAAAGCAGGGAAAGTCCGGTTTGTTTTGCCGACAGCGATCGGGGCGGTGACGATTACGGATCGAGTGCCTGCGGATACGATTCGAGAAGTGTTGAGTACGATGTATTAGACGATCGCCAAATCGCAAAAGCCCCCCTTTTGAAGGGGGGTTGGGGGGATCGTCCGTTATTTTGCCAGAGGTCTACTCTCGAAACATTTTAAAAGCCCCCCTTTTGAAGGGGGGTTGGGGGGATCGTCCGTTATTTAATCTATCGATTGGCCAAAACTTCTGGAGATAAAACCTGGTTGAGTTTGCCACTACGATATCCTTCTAAATCAAGGGTGACGTAAACAAAGCCAAATTCTTGAAAGGTTGACACCAGTTGGGGTAAATCGGTGGTTAAAATAAACGGTTTAATTTCTTCCGGGGGTAATTCAATTTTGGCCGTATCTCCCACGGAACGAACCCGCAGATTTTTTAATCCTAACTGGCGTAAATAACGTTCGCCCCGACCGACTCGCTGCAATTTGGCCAAGGTGATTTCTTCTCCATAAGGAAAGCGGGAACTGAGGCAAGGTTGGGCGGGTTTATCCCACCACGGTAAACCCAATTCTTTGGCTATTTGGCGGACTTCTAATTTAGTAATGCCTACTTCGGCTAAAGGCGATCGCGCCCCTCTTTCTTTGGCGGCTTGAATGCCAGGACGATAATCTTGTAAATCATCCGCATTCACCCCATCCACCACATAAGGATAACCCCGTTCCAGGGCTAAGGGTTTTAAGGTATCATGCAGTTCACTTTTGCAAAAGTAGCAGCGATTTACTGGGTTAGAAGTGTAGTTAGGATTGGCCATTTCATTGGTGATAACTTCTTCATGGTTAATGCCAATATCCGCTGCTTGAATGCGGGCATCTTCTAAATCTTCGGGCAATAATGAAGGCGAAATTGCCGTTACCGCTAAAGCGCGATCGCCCAGAACATCATAAGCAACTTTGGCCACCAAGGTACTATCAATTCCCCCGGAATAAGCAATTAAGGCTCGATCCATTTCCGCAAAGATATTCTTTAGTTGCTTCAGTTTTTCCATGAGTTTAGAGTGCTGTGAAATAGAACAAAAATCAGGCGCCAACCTTGAACAGTCAACAAATTTAAAACTCTTTTTGGCGAAGAATTAAATTAGCGATCGCCAACAATAGGACAATATAAATTACAGCATAAATCCCATTAAAAAGCAATGTAGGAAAATCAGGGAGAATCCCATAAACTGCTTGATTTTTTAAATCCAGCTTGGTCAAATCTGGTAAAATTAAGTATAAGTTTCGGGTAAAACCGATCAAAGCCGGATTTTCACTTAGTTCCCCAGCTTTAATAATATCAGGACTCAAGTGTCCCATCACATAAACTCCCACACTTAGGAGGGTGGCTAACAAAGAACTGGTAAACACCCCCAAAGCAATGGCCACGGCGGTGAGTAAAGCCAGTTCTAAGAATATAAAAAATAGGGCGATAACAATGCTTAATAACGGATATTCTACCCGATTTAAACTCAAAAAAACCAGATAAATTAGACTGGTACTAAAAATTAAAATTGCCAGGACTCCAGTAAGTCCGAAATATTTGCCAACAATCAAATCAGCGCGGCTAATGGGTTTAGCTAACAGGACTAAAACCGTGCGTTTTTCAATTTCTTTGTTAATTAGTCCAGTGCCGACAAAAATTGCCACAATTAATCCGAGTACCCCAATACCGGCAATGCCTAAATCGGTGATAATTTTGTACTCGGTTCCCAGGGCAAATTCTCGCAGCAGTCGCAAAGTGCCGAATAAAAAGATTGCAAACAAAGCAATCAGATAGAGCACCCGTTCGCGCATCACTTCCCAAAACACATTAATGGCGATCGCCAAAATTCTCGAAAAATTCATCACGATACTCCTCCAATAATTCAGATTAACTTATTTCCATAAAAAACAGCCCGGAGGGAGTGTTTCTGCTAATCAATTAGCCAACCACAGGGAATCGGGACAAATAAATGATATGTTAGGAAATGCATGGTGGGCTTGTACCCACTCATCCCTGATTAATGATACTAATATAGCAATTATACCCGATTGGCAGTTTTTTTTAACTTTGAAACCCCTAGGCCAGCCAAAATCACACCGAACCTTGACCGTTGAGTTTCTGACATTCGTCTTGTCGGCATCACATATAGTAATCCAGTTTGATTTCCCCAGCATATTCTCAGGGTGGAGAGACAAAAATTATACTAATGATAAAGGAAAGCCAAAGCCAAACGAGTTTTTACCCGCATAACCCACGTGTTATAGTAAATCGGTACTCATACGGGATGCGATCGCCAAAAATTGTCAAAAATATGTCTATCTTGTGATATAATACCAGGAATTAAAAACTTACTTAATAATTAAATAGAATTAGGCTAAATTTAATTGAAAAAAGTTTCTAATATTTACCAAAAAAACTAAATGTTGCCAAAATGATAAAAGTTAGATAGTAAACCAATAAATCCGGTGATAAATTTAAGCCGTAGAAAAAATATCGAGTTAATATTAATTATTTTTTGATAAAAAATTAACCTTAAAATCAAAGCTATAGTAGCAATTAATTTTAAATTTTTTTCTGGTTCTATAAGTTATAAACAAAATATGTGGCAAATTCTCAAAGACATCTTTTCCCCTAGTCAATATATGCCCCACGGCCACTGCTACCTGTGGCAAACCCCCCTAGTTTGGCTCCATATAACTAGCGACTTTCTAATCGCTGTGGCTTATTTTTCTATTCCCGCGATGTTAATCTATTTCACGATCAAACGGCGGGATCTGCCTTTCTTTGGATTTTTTTACTTAGTGGGTGCTTTTATTGTTTCCTGTGGCGTCGGGCATTTATTGGATATTTGGACATTGTGGCATCCCGCTTACTGGCTTTCCGGATTTGAGCGAGCGTTCACCGCTTTAGTCTCGTGCTACACTGCCTTAAGAATGGTGGATTTACTGCCAAAATTTTTATCCTTAAAAAATCCAGAAGAATTAGATAAGCTGAATCAAGCACTACAGCAAGAAATTGCCGAAAAAAAACGAGCGGAAAGTACATTAACAAACATTGTATTAGGCACCGCAACAGCCACCGGAAACGAGTTTTTTTCGGCGCTGGTGACTCACCTAGCCGCCGCCATCAATGTCCCTTACGTCCTAGTTTCTGAAGCAATTGGAGATCCTCCCCACAAGTTAAGAACTTTAGCAATTTGGGCTGAGGGTTCTTTGGTAGATAACATTGAATATGATATCGCTGGTTCCCCTTGTGAAATAACTACAATTAGAGGCCAAAAATACTATCAATGCACGGAAAAATTGCTGGAAAAATTTCCGGAAAATAGTTTAATTAAGCGACAGCAACTTGAAAGTTATATGGGGCAACCCCTGGTGGATAGCTCAAAACGCGCGATCGGTAGCCTATGTATTCTGGACAAGCAACCAATTAACCAAGATCGGAATACTGAAGCAATTCTCAAAATTTTTGCCGCACGAGCAACTGTAGAATTAGAGCGAAAATGGGCTGAGGAGGCGATAAAAAAAGCTTATGATGAATTAGAAATGAGAGTGCAAGAACGGACTAATGATTTATTGGCGGCTAACCTAGCCTTGGAAAGTGAAATTAAAGTGAGAAAAGCGATCGAAAAAACTTTACGATCTAGTGAATCTCGCTTGAGAAGAAAACAGTCAGGGCTACTTTATTTAGCCAAAAGTCAAACTATATATAAAGGAAGTCTGACTCAGGCATTACAAGAAATTAGTGAAATCGCCTGCAAAATCTTAAACGTCGCCAGAGTTAGTGTTTGGTTTTATAGTCAGAACAAGTCGGAAATTATTTGTGCCAATCTTTATGAATCTACCCTGAAGCAACATAGTCAAGGCCAAAAGTTATATTGGGCTAATTATCCCAACTATTTCATGGCTTTAGAAAATGAAATTTGCATCGCGGCAGATGATGCTAAACGCGATCCGAGAACCGCTGAGTTTACGGAGAGTTATCTGACTCCGTTATCGATTAGTTCTATGTTGGATATCCCGATTTATTTAAAAGGAGAAACTAAGGGAGTTATTTGTATCGAACATATCGGAGAAACCCGAACCTGGGAAATTGACGAGCAAAATTTTGTTCGTTATTTGGCGTATATGATTTCTCTGGCAATTGAATCACGCGATCGCATCAAAGCGGAACAATCTCTCCGGGAAATTGCGGAACGAGAACGGGCGATCGCGAAAATTATTCAAAAAATGCGTCAGACCTTTGATTTTCACACAATTTTCTCTGTAACTACCGAAGAATTACGCCAAATTCTCCAGTGCGATCGCGTCGCCATCTATCGTTTTAATCCTGACTGGAGTGGTGAATTTGTTTGTGAATCAGTCAGCGGTGGTTGGATGCGTCTATTGCCGCCAAACCCGGATAATTCCAACTTAACCGATAAGTTTATGAACAACGAAGAATGTACCTTAAAACACTTTGGCAACCCAGAAACTAGCGTTCAAGATACTTATTTGCAAAAAACCAAAGGAGGTGCTTACACCAAGGGAACTCGTTATTTACTGGTAGAAGACATTCACAACTCAGGATTAGAATCTTGTTACGTTGACCTATTAGATCAATTTCAAGTCAGGGCTTATATTACCGTCCCCATTTTCTGTGGCAATAAAATCTGGGGACTCCTGGCGAGTTATCAAAATTCTGGGCCACGGCATTGGAGTCAATCTGAGATTAAGTTAGTCGTGGAAGTTGGCACTAATTTAGGGGTGGCTTTGCAACAAGCAGAATTATTTAATCAGATTAAACAACAGTCTGCCGCTTTAGAACAAGCGGCGATCGAAGCGGACGCAGCGAACCGCGCTAAAAGTGAATTTTTGGCCAGCATGAGTCACGAATTGCGGACACCCCTGAATGCGATCTTGGGTTTTACTCAAATTCTCAATAGCCAATCGGATCTGACCAGCGAACAGCAACAGCATATTCAAATTATTCATCGGTCTGGGGAGCATTTGCTGTCCTTAATCAATGACATTTTGGAAATGTCCAAAATCGAGGCGGGTCAGATTACCTTAAATCAAAATAGTTTTGACTTGTATAACTTGCTGGATAGTCTCGAAGAAATGTTCCGGTTAAAAACTTCAGCCAAAGGGATCGAACTAATTTTCGAGCGGACGGAACAAGTGCCTCAATATGTGAAAACTGATGAGGGTAAATTACGCCAAATTTTGATTAATCTCTTGAGTAATGCGATCAAATTTACCGATGAAGGCAGTGTTCAAGTCCGGGTAAAACTTCTGGAAGATGAACGTTTAAATTTTGAGCAGCAATTCTCAGGAAATAACCAACCGACTCCCCTCTACTTTGAAGTGGAAGATACCGGGTTTGGGATTGCCCCAGCAGAACTGGATAAATTATTCGATCCTTTTGTTCAAACTGAAACAGGTCGGCGATCGCAACAAGGTACAGGATTAGGTTTACCCATTAGCCAAAAATTTATCCTGATGATGGGTGGAACTTTAACCGTTAATAGTGCGATCGGTCGGGGGTCTACTTTTGGATTTGATATTCATATAGATCGCGCCGATCTAAGTGAAATCGCCACCCCGACTAAGTACCCGAAGGTGATTGGTTTAGCACCGGATCAACCTCAATACCGCATTCTGGTGGTTGAGGATCGACTGGAAAACCGTCTGTTATTAATGAAAATCCTTTCGCGATGGGGTTTCTCAGAAGTTCGGGAAGCGACCAACGGTCAGGAAGCGCTGGATTTGCTGAAAACTTGGCAGCCAGATTTAATCTGGATGGATATGCAAATGCCCGTGATGAATGGCTATGAAGCGACCAAAAAGATTAAGGCGAATCCGGTCAGCCAAAAAACCGTAATTATTGCTTTAACCGCTAGTGCTTTTGAAGAGGATCGGCAGGAAATATTAGCAATTGGTTGCGATGATTTTGTGCGGAAGCCTTTCCAGGAAGCAGAACTTTTAGCGAAAATGGAAAAGTATCTCGGAGTTCGTTATTTATATGAGGAGTCAGAAGTATCTCCCCAGTCTAAACCGGCAGTTTCTCCCGATAAAACTGAACATGATATCCAGTTTTATTTGCAGCAAATGTCCCCGGAATGGTTGTCAGAAGTTTATCTAGCCGCAGAGGAATGTAGTGATGAAATGATTTTTCAGCTTTTGGCCAAAATTCCACCGGAAAATGCTGTGTTGCGGCAAACATTGAGTGATTTAGCGAATAACTTTCTGTTTGATGAAATTATGGAGTTAACCAAACCAACTGAAAATTAATTCCGATATCTTTCCCAGCCTAGTATTTATATTGTAGGGTGGGCAAAAGTCCACCATCATAAGTAGGTGGGCAGAAATAAATGCACCAGAGACCATATCGCAAGAAAAACTGTCATTCCCGCGAATGCGGGAATCCACAGTCTATCGGCGGGGAACGAAAAGTGCAATTAATTATGTTCACCTACTTATATGGTAGGGTGGGTAAAATTTTTTGCCCACCCTACGAATGTTAGTAAATGGTATAATTACGATCTCGTTCCCAGGCTCCAGCCTGGGAACGAAGGCTTTCTCTAATCACCAGTTCCCAGTTCTGAATCGGTAATTCCGGCTTGCCGTAACCGTTCCTTTAACTGGGCTAACTGTTGTTCTGCGGCTTCAGCCCGCAGCCGTTCTTGTTCAGCTTTTTGCCGTTCTTGTTCGGCTTTTTGCCGTTCTTGTTCAGCTTTTTGCCGTTCTTGTTCGGTTTTTTGCCGTTCTTGTTCAATTCGCTCAGAACCCCATAAGAGCATGGTTTCCGACTCATCCCACCACCGTAACCAATAGGTGTTATGTTCTAAGCGAGTTCCTTGCCAAACTCCCAAGAATAAGTTAATCCCTGGGATAAAATAACGTCCTTGAGGATCGGGTGCTTGGATTTCATACTTTCCCGATTCCAGGTGGCGGACTTCCAAAACTCCTGTATCGGTGTCAAAGGTGACATAGACCGGAATTTGCAAAATCTGCTCATAAAACCACATTTTTCCATAGGGATAAATGGGTCTAAGGGAATACTCCCCAGTGTCGGTGTCTGAGAGAAATTCCATCACTACTGCCGGAACATCCCCTTCGGTGTGGGGGGTGTAACTTCGACGCACAACCCCCTGGGCAACCGGGAAGACATGGGAAACGTAAAACCAATCGGGGGCTTTAATTACGGTTTTGTCGTTGATTCTCGTACAAATCCCCATGTTGGAGGCAATGAGCATATTGGGGGTGATTAGCCCTGCTAAATCAAGGGCTTCGGTGAGTGCAGCCGCGAGTAAGGGTTGATTGATATTTTCCACGGGGTCATCAGGTAGGACAAAATCCGCCGGGAGTTTTTCCCAAACGATTTTATAGTTATTTTTTGATGTGACGGTGTTGTCAGTTTTTGATCTGACAGCGTTGTCAGTTTTTGGCATGGCGGCGTTGACGATCATAGTTTTTTGAGTATAGTTCGATCGGCCGTTGGTTGGATTTTTGGTAATGTTATTAGTTGTTAGTTGTTAGTTGTTAGTTGTTAGTTGTTAGTTGTTAGTTATTGCTTAAGTAGATGTGCATAAATAAATAAGGGGTACAGACTCTATTGGATACAGTGTAGGGGCGATTCGCTTGCTCGCCCCTACACTGTATCCAAGGATTTACTTCGGGGAACGAAAAGTGCAATTAATTATGTTCACCTACTTATTGGTTCAAATAACGAATAACCACTAACCACTAACTAATCACCAGTAACTATAGCGGTTATTGTCAGAATGAAGTACAGAGGTTTTCTTGATTCTAGCGGGCGCGGGAATGACAGGTTTTTTGTACTTCATAACTATGACAATTGCTATCATTATAATGATAATTAAGTAGACGAGCAGAAATAAATGCACCGCAGACCCCATTAGAAGAAAAACTGTCATTCCCGCGAATGCGGGAATCCACAGCTTATCGGCTGGGAACGAAAAGTGCAATTAATTATGTTCACCTACTTAATTGTTGGGAGGAGTGGGTTGGCTGGTGAACCGTTGAATTAATATTTGGATGCCGAGGGCAAATAAGCCTAATGCGGCAAAGGCAAAAACAAACGTGCCTAGGGTGCTAACGCCGACTACTAAAGTTCGCACGGCGCCAGCAATGGTGATGACCGCTTGGTTATCGGAGTGTATGGGTTTGTTGGCAAAGCTTTGGCTAATGGAACTGGTGAGTAAATAAGCACAATAGGCGATCGCGCTGGCGACGGCGGAACCGCTAAAACACCGCCAAATGGTTGGTTTAACTGCTTCTTGAGATTCTGGTTGTTGGTTCATATATTTTTTGGTTGTTGGTTGTTGTTGGTTGTTGGTTGTTGGTTGTTGGTTGTTGGTTGTTATTTGTTGTTGGGTAGGGATTCTTTGGTTGTTGTCCAAATAACAAATAACAAATAACAAATAACAAATAACAAATTAATGGTCTATTTGAATGCCGGAGGGAATTAACTCAGCGACCCAAAAGTCTAAATCTGGGTGATTTAGGGTGTTTTTCACGGTCATAGATGCTTGTTGGGCTTTTTCCGGGGACTCCGCGAGGGCAAAGACCGTGGGACCAGAACCGGACATCATTACGCCTAAAATATCGGTGTTTTCAAAGGCAGAACGCAATTGCGCTACTTGGGGATAGGCAGGTAAGGCGACTTTTTCTAGGTCGTTGTGGAGGAGTTGGCCAATTTTCTGACCATCTCGGTGGGCGATCGCGGAAATCATCTGCCCGGAGTGAAACCTTTGCCGCCGTTCCTGTAACTCTTCTGGCTCAGAAACGTAAGTGTGACCAAATTTTTGGCGATAGGTGCCATAAGCCCAAGCAGTAGAAATTTCTAGAGAGCGATATTTGGCCAAGACGACGGATATGGGTGGTAAGTCGGGCAACGGTTCGAGGATTTCGCCGCGTCCGGTGGCTAATGCGGTGCCCCCAGAAACACAAAAAGGAATATCGGAGCCTAACTGCGCCGCCAATTCCTGCAATTCCGGTCGGGTCAGTCCCAGTTGCCAGATTAAATCGAGTCCGACTAAGACGGCGGCGGCATTGCTGGAACCCCCAGCCAGTCCCGCTGCCACTGGAATTTGTTTTTCAATATTAATGTCTACGGCGCCGTAGCGATTAAATGCCTGGGGAAATTGTTTGGCCATTAATTCCGCAGCGCGATAAGCCAGGTTGGTTTTATCTTGTGGGACTTGGTTGCTGTTACAGGCGCAATGGAATTGTTGCGTGCCATTGGCTCGCAAGTGAACCCGGTCAGCTAAGGAGATACTTTGCAGTACCATTGCTAGTTCGTGGTAGCCACCGGGAGCATTGCCGATAATTTCTAAATAGAGATTTATTTTAGCCGGAGCAATTAAGGAGTAAGAGCGCATTGATTTGGGGATTTGGCGACCTAGTTGTTGACAGGGGATGACTCAAGATTAGATAGGCTGAGATGATTACTCAGACTGACCCATTGCTCGACACTGAGGTCTTCAGCGCGGGCTTGAGGGTTAATTTCTAATTGTTCCAGGATTTGGGTCAAGCGATCGCTTTCGATTAATCCTTTCAGGTTATTTCTTAACATTTTGCGTTTGTTGGCAAAGCCCACTTTGACCAAAGTTTCCAGTTGTCGGGGGTCTTCTGCGGCAGGGGCGATCGCACGGGGTTTGAGTCGTACCACCGCTGACTCTACCTTCGGTGGGGGATAGAATGCTTTGGCTGGAACCGGGCAAATTAATTCACAATCGGCTAAATATTGCACCCGCACGGATAAAGCGCCAAATGCTTTATTTCCCGCTGTGGCATAGAGGCGATCGGCGACTTCTTTTTGTACCAGTAAGACAATGGACTCATAAGGATTGGTCGCCGGTTGGCCAATTTTTCCCAGAAGTTTTTCTAGAATTGGTCCGGTAATGTTGTAGGGAATATTCGCCACTACTTTATTCGGTTGCTGAAATTTGGGGTCTTGGTCAGCCAATAACGCCTCTAAATCCAGAGATAAAATATCTCCCGATAAGAGTAAAAAATTTTCTGCGGTTTTGAATTTTTTGGTGAGTTTCTCGCAGAGGTTACGGTCAATTTCTACGGCGGTGACTGAGGCAGCGTAGGGCAGTAATTTTTGGGTCATTACCCCGGTGCCTGGGCCAATTTCCAAGATGCGATCGCTTGGGGACAAGTTCGCCGCCTCGACAATTTTAAATAATACTTTTTCGCTTCTAAGCCAATGTTGAGCAAATCGCTTACGCGGTCTAATAGAATCACCCATGTTTTTACTTGGTAAAGTGGCAAATTTCTGGTAACTTTCTGATTTTACCATCAATGGTTACTGCATGAGAGCATTCCAAGTGGCGGGGCCAACTGTCCCATCAGGGGGAAGATTAAATTTTTGTTGGGCGGCTTTGACTGCGGCTTCGGTTTTGCTATCAAATACCCCATTATTTGGGCCGGAGTAAAACCCTAATGCGGTTAAGCGTTGTTGTAAACCGAGTACCGCTGAACCTTCCATTCCTACTCGCAAAATTTGCCAATCACCGGATGATATTTCCACGGGCAATGGATTAGCAACCGTTGGGGAATTATTGGGGGTGTTTGGGGGATTTACGTTTGTGGTTGCAGGGGCAACTACAGTGGTTATTTCAGGGGCAATTACTGATGGTTGTGCCACAATCGGACTGGGGGGAAATAAACGATTCCAGGTATCGGTTCCCGCCATGCCATCAACGGTTAATCCGGCATCTTGTTGAAATTTTCGCACCGCTTGGGCGGTATTTTCCGCATAAATTCCATCAAGTTTGCCGGTGTAATATCCCATCAGGAATAAAACCGCTTGTAGTTCAATGACCGATTCGCCCTGACTGCCAATTTTGAGGAGCGATCGCGCCCCAGGAGGGACTATCTGACCGAGAATTGGGGTGGCCAAATTGGGCAAAACGGATAAAATAATAGCTAATAAAATTGGCCGGATTAATCTTAGGGTTTTATTGTTTTTAATCATTATCTTTATCTCAATTTTTTTATGTCAATTTAAGTTTTTATTTGTTAGTTGTTGTTGGTTATTTGTTCGTGGTTATTGTTTATAGGACTTACGCAACAAATATATGAGGTATTGATGCGTTACGCTTCGCTAACACACCCTACGGATAGCAAACAACTAACAACCAACAACAAACAACCAACAACCAACAACCAACAACCAACAACCACCAACCAACAACCAACAACCAACAACCAACAACCAACAACCAACAACCAACAACCAACAACTATTCTAATCCTTCAATGGCTTCGGCAGGGCCAACCAGGGAAACATAAGGGGTTTGTCCCAGATATTTACCAGCGGATGATTGGGCGATCGCGGCATTGACACTGGACACCGCTTCGGGAAACCTAGTATCAAATTCAATTCCCAGTCCAATGGTTTCATACCAGCCAAAAACTTGGGCTAATTGAGCATTAGTTTGTTTACCGAGGGCATATTGTCCCAGCAGCTTATTTTTAGATGCTTGAAGTTCTTCTGGGGTTAAGGGAATGTCACAGAGTCGTTGCACTTCATTGCGGAGACTTTCTAAGGCTAACAGGGTATTTTCTGGGGCTGTTCCCATATAGACCACAAACATGGCTGGATCTAAACGAGTGGGATAAAATGCGGAGACATCATAAGCTAAACCGCGCTTTTCCCGCAACTCCACAAACAAGCGACTGGACAGACCATTTCCGAGGTAAGTATTGAGTAATTTTAATGCCGCATAATCAATACTATTATCGTTTACATCATCGTGATGGTATTCCACTGCCGGGGCTAAATAGCCCAACATGACAATGGATTGTTGGGTGTCTTGGGCGGTGGATAAATGGCAAGGATTAGCGGTTATTTTCGGCAAGGTTAGCTTAGGGAATTGGTCTGGGGAAACTTGCCAATCGCCAAATATTTCCTCGACTAATTTTATCGCTATTTCTGGGTTAATCCGACCGGCAATACTAATTACAATATTATCTGGGTGAAAATAGCTTTGGTGATAATTTTGTATATCGGTGCGGGTAATTTTTTCTACGGTTGTTTCGGTTCCCAGGGCAGAAAAACCATAAGGATGTCCCGAATACATGGCTTCTCGGAGTTGCTCGAAGGCGACGGAAAACGGCTGTTCTTTTTGGGAGCGAATTCCTTGGAGGGTGAGCCGTTTTTCTAGTTCTACTTCTGGTTCGGGGAAGGAAGGCGATCGCAGCAATTCATTCGCCAGTTTTAAGATTTCTGGAAAGTCCGCAGAGACGGTTTTCAGACTCATTAAAAAGTAGTCGGGGCTGCTATTGGTGCTTAAACTTGCCCCGACCGACTCGATTTTTTCGGCAATTTCAAAAGAAGATAATTGCTCAGTACCTTTGGTGAGGACTGCGGCCAAGAGATGAGACAATCCGGCCATTGCCAAAGGTTCACAGCGACTGCCAGCCCGGACAAATATCCGAGCGGCGATAATATCAGCAGCGGCATTTTCTACAGCGATCGCCACCATCCCATTTTTGAGCAATCTCCGCTGAACTATTGGCTGTAAAAGTGTATTGGTCACGCGATTTTTTTCCGTTACAACAGTAAAAAACTTCTCTTAAATCGAGCCGTCAGCTTTCCGCTTTCAGCTTCAGATCGCAGAGAATTGGGGGAAATTTGGCAAACTTCCCCCAATCAAACAAATTTCCATCAAACAACTTCCCATCAAACCACTTTTCCTGCATACCGGATCAAGAATAGGGTTGAATTTCTGCGACGGCGTAACATTCAGGAGAAAGATACCGAGAAGCCAGATTTTGCAGGTCTTCAGGTTGAAATGACTGAATTTCTTCGGGATAGGAAACCGCCACTTCTGCCCGGGCAATGGTTTGATAGTAACCATAAAGACCGGCAAGTTGGCTGGCCGTTTCCGTGGAAAAGGCATAATCATTACAGAGAAGCCGCTTACCTCTGGCAAGTTCTGCGGGAGTAATGGGCTCGGAGTGCAGTTCCGCGAGGCGATCGCCAATCAGCGATTCCACCAGGTGAATATTTTCTGCCTCCAACCAAGCATTAATCGTAAAGATACTGGAATCTTGTTGCAAAGAGAAATTGCTGCTAATGTCTTGGACTAAATGCTTTTCTTCCCGGAGTTCTCGCACTAAGCGGGAAGTGCGGCCTTCCGCCAACAGCACTGCCAACAAGTCCAGACCATAAGCGTCGTGAAGTTGGCCTACTCCCGGTCCGATCCAAGCCATCATTAATCGGGATCCTTCCAGCCGGGGTAAAAACATTTGGCGGCGGCGAATTTCTCTAATGGGTGGTTCTGTTTTCACGATGGGCGTTTCCGAATGACAATTGGTGGGAAAATCCCGAAACGCTTGTTCGACTAAGGCTAATGCTTGGTCTTCACCTACCCCACCGACGATCGTGACGGTCATATTCTCTGGTTGGTAGTGGGTACTGTGAAACTGGCGCATTTGTTGAGGCGATCGCTGCATTAACCCAGGAATATCACCCAGAACTGACCGACCGTAAGGATGCTGTTGATACACCATTTCTATCAATGCTTGAAAAGCGATCCAATCAGGATTATCCGCCTCTTGGCGAATTTCCTCAAACACCACATCTCGTTCCCGGATAAATTCATCTTCAGGAAAAGCGGGATGTAATAAAATATCGGCTAAAGGCGCTAACGACTGTTTTAAATATTCCGTAGCGGTCATAATAAAAAAGTGAGCATAATCATGGCTGGTGGCCGCATTAGTCATCCCGCCCACATTTTCAATCAGCCAATCAAAGGATCCGGGCGGTAAATTATCAGTGCCTTTAAAGATCATGTGTTCCAGAAAATGAGCCATCCCTGTCCAAGCATCTGGCTCCCGTGAAGCCCCCGCTTTCACCCACACATCTACCACCGATACTGGGGTAGCTCTCAGGTATTGATGAATCACCGTTAATCCGTTACTGAGCTTAAAGACTTTGGCGGGAAACTTTGAGCTAGTGGGTATTACAGACAATTTATGTGATTTCCCATCTAAATGTAATTGCTTTGAATATATCCTAGCTTTTTCTGGCAAGGGAAAATTAACAACCTGATGGAAAGTGTTCTTGGTTATGGGTCCAGTCATAGCAAGTCCTCATTGATTATCGAGATTTGAAACTCAGGCAGCGCGTGCGTCTTTTCTTTCTGAGCAATCACTCATTGACTCTATTCATTTTTCCCCTTCCTTACTTGTTTGGGTCTTGCTTATCTGAGATGACGATTTCACAGTTCTGATTAATTTTGATTAATTTTGAGTCAAATCAAATTATCAAGAATCTGTGACTTTTTGGTTTTCCTTCCGGTGTAAATTTCCTGATTTTTTGTTAAACCTGCCTAGAATTTCCGATTTGATTTAGCATAATTAGCATGATGAGTTAGACTTTCATCAATTTTAAGGTAAATTTGCTGAAATATTTAATATTAATGTTTATTTAATATTTAGCATCAATTTTACCATAGCAAAATCAGGGAATTTGGGATTGGCTTTTGACCAAATAATTTGATGATTTCGGCTAGATGACTCATCAAAAGGTTAATTTATTAAATAATTTGCTAAATATTCATGGTATGATGTACCAAATATCGATTGATTTTTTCAGAAAAACACGCAATTTTGCTTAAATTAATCCCGGTGGGAAAGTTTTTTGCTAAAATAAACCCACACCTGTTCAGCAAGCTACCCAAACCCCTGGTTACAGGGGGCGGTACTTCCAGAACATCACCATCCAAGAGACAGACTCCATGATTCCTACGGTTATTGAACAATCTGGTCGGGGCGAACGCGCTTTTGACATCTATTCGCGTTTGTTGCGCGATCGCATCATTTTCCTCGGACAACAAGTTGACTCAGACTTAGCCAACCTGATCGTGGCACAGATGCTATTTCTAGAAGCGGAGGATCCGGAGAAAGATATCTATCTGTATATCAACTCTCCAGGCGGTTCGGTGACTGCCGGTATGGGGATTTTTGACACCATGAATCAAATTCGCCCTGATGTCTGCACCATCTGCTTAGGGTTAGCTGCCAGTATGGGCGCTTTCTTACTCAGTGCTGGAGCGAAAGGGAAGCGGATGAGTTTACCTCATTCTCGGATTATGATTCACCAACCGCTGGGCGGCGCTCAAGGCCAAGCCACGGATATTGAAATCCAAGCTAGAGAGATATTATACCACAAACAACGCCTCAACCAACTGTTAGCTGCTCACACAGGTCAACCCCTGGAGCGGATCCAAGAGGATACAGAACGGGACTTTTTCATGTCTGCGGAAGAGTCCAAAGAGTATGGATTAATCGATCAAGTGATTCAACGGCGTCCCACGATCGCTCGTCCGGTTGCCGTTTAATCCTGGGATTGATTCAGCGATAAAAAAACCCCTAAATCTTGGCAAGAGGATTTAGGGGTTTTTTGATTGATTAGATTTAACTTTAAGTCGGGTTGGGCTGGGTTTGTAGGTAATGCAAGAAGTCTAATAATTCTTCATCGCTGAGTTGCGATCGCGCTCGCTTGTTATACCGTCCTTGGAGAAACTCCCGCCCTTGGGTATTATCCCAACCTAGGCGCTGAATTTCTACGGTAGTTTGAGCAATCTTTTTTTTGCGTTCATCATCGGATAATAGGCTGGGGAGGGCGGGAACATCCTCTCCGGTCATGGTTTCCGTTGCCCGATCGGTGGCAACGGGGTAGGACGAGTATAGATCGGCAGTGGCGGGCGCCTGGGTGGGGCTGGGTGAGGGGGCGATCGCCTGCCCCGAAATCGCCGAAAATTCTCGGTCAGTCTCGAATGGTTCAAAGGATTTTGGCGGTGTTGACCACGCGGACATATCCTCTGATGTGCTCTGATGCTTCGGTGGAGAATAATAGTCTTGACTGGAAACTAACCACTCTTCTCTCGGATCGGCAATCTCTGAAGTCCCATAGTTACTAGGCAAATCCCTGGGAAGGGCTTCAGATTCGAGATTCGCCAAATCGGGACTCTGGGGGCGATCGCTAATTTGTGGCCGATTTCTGGGGCTGGAGTGCGATCGGCTTCCACCACTCACCCCGGACAAACCCGCTGATGGCTGATGGGACACAACCGGACGAGAAGCCCCTTGATGCAATGTCGCGTCAAAACTAATGGCACCCAAAGCTCTCAGTCTGGCTCGATCCTCGGCCATTTCTAAGGTATCTTCAGCGGCTAAACCTGTGGCGAGAGTGACATCATCAACGATCGCCAAAACCCTGACTAAATACTTGCCTTGGTATATATTGATTAACTCAGAAATTAAGCTTCCTCTGGGATAAGCTTGCCGAAATTCATTTAACATAATGACGAAAAAATAGTTGCCGAGCGTTTTTTCGGATATAGATGCGAGATATTTCTTCCCCCAGGGGGCGACCAGCCCTACCAGGGGTAAGAATTCAATCTCACTGTAACGGATGCGATCGAAAAAGTCTAATCAAAAATATTTGTTATTTGTTATTTGTTATTTGTTGATTGTTGTTTGTTGCCCCCCCTTTGAAGGGGGGGTTGTTGTTTGTTGTTTGTTGTTTGTTACTTGGTACTTGTTACTCGTTACTTGTCACCTGGAACCAAAAACCAAAGAATCCCTACCCAACAACCACCTTGCCCTGAGCCCAGTCGAAGTCGAAGGGCAACCAACAACCAAAGAATCCCTACCCAACAACCAACAACAACCCCCCCAACCCCCCGTCAACGGGGGGCAACCAACAACGATCGACCAACAACCAACAACCAACAACCAACAACCAACAACGATCAACGATCAACCAACAACCAACAACCAACAACCAACAACCAACAAATCAATCATAAATCGTGCAGTAAATTGCCACTTTCTTATAAAATAATGAAGATTATTAATCTGGGTTGCTAAAACGCTCATGTAATGGCAACCATCTTGGAGATCCCCGGCAACGATGGTTAAGATGTTCTACAACCACTCTTAAACGTCCAATCTACTTGCTGGACTGGGGATATCCCCGACAAGTGCAGTCAGTGAAATCTGTTGAACTTGTCTACCCTGCGGAGGGACGATCGAGGTATGCTTTTGTCCCATAGCTCTGGTCCCTCACTTCTGAGATCCCGGATCGATTAATGCTCTAGAGAGGCAAAATACTGCTCCTTGGTAGTACCAAAAGTCAGAAAGGCGGCTGGCAATCTGGCTGTTGTATTCTGTTAGTTCAGCCGCTAATCATTGGTTATAAGCGATCGCGATCGAATCATCTCACGTCCGGCAAGCTTCTTGAGCGTCTGTTGGATGAAACGCTTGTAACTTTGGTTACGCAACCGTCCCTAGTACATCTCTAGAATGATCCAGTTGGATGGTTCCGATCCAAACCCTAATTCCAGACCGTTTTGCTTTCCCGGATGGTGATACTCGGACATAAGAGCGTCCATCAACCCAATCACGCTTTTCTGCGGTGTCTTGTCTGAGCGAGAGTAGGGTGAGAGTCAAAGCCAACCGGCGAACAGGGGGCGTTAATTTGTTCGGCAAGTCTCCAGATCCAGGTAAATTATGGGGTTCTCAAGGTGGGAACCTTGCTGACGTGGGTAAACTTGGTCATCATGGCACTAAAATTTCTGTAACTGTGCAATGCATGATGGTCAATCATCCTAGGCATTTGAACCAGAAAGCTACCCACAAATTCAACTGCATAATCATAAAAAAGGACCGATCGCTGCATGGAATTTTCAATCGCTACATTACTAGCAAATTTTACCGATGATAAATTGGTCGCTCCCAAAATTTTAGAAAAAAAATTGGGATGCCACGATGATGTCAGTCAGCGCCAATTACAAATTGCTTTAGATGCTTTGGAAAAAATTGGCTTGCTGGTTAAAGATAAAGGCCGCTATCGACGAAACCCGGATCAAGAACTGGTGGAGGCGAAATTACGTTGTTCTAGTAAAGGCTTTTGTTTTGCGATTCAAGACCAAGAAGGCACTGAGGATATTTATATCCGCGAGAGCAATCTGAGTAATGCTTGGAATGGCGATCGTGTATTGGTAAATATCATCAAAGAAGGCAGCCGCCGTCGTTCTCCCGAAGGCGAAGTGCGCCTAATTTTAGAACGGGCAAATCCTTCGGTTTTAGCGCGAGTCAAAAAACAAAATACTGTTTATGAAGCCGTACCTTTGGATGACCGATTACTTTTTGATGTAATCCTCAAAGAAAACGGCGTCAATCTGGAAAATGCGATCGAGTATTTAGTCCATGTAGAAATATTGCGCTATCCCCTCGGTTCCAATCCCCCAGTCGGACGAGTGGCCCAAGTCCTGGGTCTAGATGCGGAAGATGCCAACGACCTAGATATTGTCTGCTGCAAACACGATTTACCCCGCAATTTTTCCGACAATGTGGTCGAATTCACCAAGGGAATGCCGATTCAATTGCGGAAAAATGACCTCAAAGATCGGCTGGATCTGCGAGATAAATTGACCTTAAGTTTTGTCCCATTACCCTGGGGCTTAAAACTGTCCCCTGGTTCGGCCATCATCGATCATGGTTTTACTATAGAAAAAATCGATGACTCTCATTGGCGCTTAGGGGTGCATACTTCTGACGTAGCCCACTATGTTAAACAAGAAACACCTTTAGACCGGGAAGCTCGCAAACGCGGTGTATCCGTCTATTTGGAAGACAAAGTAATTCCGATTTTCCCAGAAAGCATTTCCGTAGATCGCTGCTCTTTATTACCAGATTGTGAACGACTAGCCCTATCGATTCTAATTACTTTGGACAATGAAGGGAAAGTTGAAGAATTTGAAATTAAAAGCACTGCCATTTCTGTAGATCATCTGGTCAGTATCAGTGGTGACAGCGCCGAAGTCAATGGGAATTCTCAGGGTGAAGCGCCTAAATGGGTAGAAATTAAATCAATTAACACCACTCGACCAACGGAACATGACCTATCCCCCCCTGCCCTAGAAATGTTGGCGCAGTTGTCTGACTTAGCGCAAAAGGTTCGCACACAGCGGCAAGCCCGAGGTGGCTTTGAACTGAATCAACCCCTGAATCAATATGGCATTAGTCCTTCTCCTTATGATGAAGAAGGGATTATGGGGGGATTAAGTCAGATTGGGATGTCCGGGCCTCAAGGGATGATCTGTGAGTTGACCATTTTGGCCAATCAACTGGTGGCATCTCATTTAAAGGAACTCTCAATTCCGGCGATTTACCAAATTCAGTCCGCCCCAGATCCAGAAGAGGTAGAAGAAATTGCGAAACTAGCGATCCAGATGGGGGTAGAACTTCAGATCGAAAATCCAGAGGCGGTGACCCCTCGCGATTACCAACAATTTACCAAGTTGTTGGGCCAATCCACTAATGAGCGGGTTTTGACTTATTTGTTAGAGTCCAGTCTCAAAGCCCCGATGTATAGTATGAATCCAGCCTCCCATTTTGGTCTGGCTTTGGATAGCTATTTGCACTGCACTTCGCCCCTGCGTCGTTATCAGGATTTGATGGTGCAACGAGTTCTATATGTTGTGTTTGAATCAGGGCGCGATCGCAAATCAACCCGTGCCAAAGAACGAATCAATCTGCACCATAGTAATTGCCACGGTCAAATTACCTGGAATGTCCTAGCCCCAGATGTGCAAAATGAATTAGAAAGTGAGTTGGCTGGAGTCGTCAATCATTTGACCGATCGCACCAGATTAACTCAGGAAGCGGAAGCGGATCTGCAAGGATTGAAAAAAGCCGCCCTAATGAAAAAACGCACTGGGGAAATTTTCTCTGGGTTGATTACCGGGGTGCAGTCTTACGGCTTCTTTGTGGAAATTGAATTAGAAGGTTCAAATGGTTTCCCCATTCGTCTCGAAGGACTCGTTCATGTGTCTTCCCTGAAAGATGACTGGTATGAATATCGTTCTCGACAACAAACCCTAGTCGGTCGCAAGAACCGCAAGCAATATCGCTTGGGCGATCAAGTGGAAGTCGAGGTTAAAAGTGTGGATTACTATCGTCAACAAATTGACTTAGTAGCTGTTGGTGGTGGCAGTACCGCCAGCATGGATTATGAACCGGATGAGCCTTATTACAATGATGATGAGTATCAAAGATATTAATCTTTGATTATAGCACTTTGCGGAGTTATGAAGTACAGAAAAAACCTGTCATTCCCGCCCCACGCCTTCGCGGGGGTAAACTCCGACGGGAATCCAAAAAACCTCTGTACTTCATCCAATAAAAACCGCGATAATCTTTGATTGATTGGTCTTTATAACTGAAGAAACCCGGTTTCTGCTGTTGGGAGAAAGAAACCGGGTTTCTGTTGTTGGGGCATAGAAACCGGGTTTCTGTTGTTGGGGCATAGAAACCGGGTTTCTTCTGTGAATATCACGAGTTATCTGTGGGAAGCGAAAAAGAAACCCGGTTTCTGAGTTGATGGGGGTGGCTGTTGGGGCAAAGAAACCGGGTTTCTGCTGTGGGTATTAGGAGTTATCTGTGGGAAGCGAGAAAGAAACCCGGTTTCTAAGTCAGTAAATTTCTTTGAAGAAGCTGAATCGGTTTTCTTTGATGATTATGCGGTTCAATTTTGGGATGAAGCACATTCGCAAGATAACGTTTTTTGCTTTTAGGCTTAAGCTCTAAAATGATAATATTACTGGTAGTGCATTGTTTTAGAGAAAAAGATTCTATCATTAGAATCATATCAGCCAGAAAAGCCACTAAAAACGAAAGTAAAGAATATAGGAGATAAACCAATGGAACCGGAATACGACCTGTCAAAAATAAAAAAAAGACCAAATACTTTTGCTAAACAGTTGAAAAAAACAAGTCACGCTTTCCGTGGGGATTGATGTGATAGAATATTTTGAGATGATGGCTCAAGAAAAAGGGATATCTTATCAAGAGCTAATTAATCTTTATTTGCAAGATTGTGTTACTTATGGGCGCAAATTATCGGTCAATTAGCGTCCCTGGGAAACCAATAATCTCCTCTATAGAGAAATCGCGCTAAGTTCCTAGTCTCGCCAACAGCAAAGTAAAGATTTGTCACAAAAAGGTTGACATTTTCCATCTCTATGATTAGGATAGCGTGCAGTAGGTTGGAAACGGCCAAGTTGAAGCACCAAGAGCCGATGCCATCCTATTTAGCATCCTGGAAACAGGCACGATTTAGCCGAAGTGAGGGAGTTATCAACTAGGGAAGGATGCCTAAATTGATGAGCAAGTTGGTTGTCATAAAAATAGGCGAGGGTAGCTTAGACCAGGGGTATCCTGTGACGCTACAAATTGGGGACGAGGACGCGACCCCCAATGTCTCCCTTGATGGCAAACTGCCTCCTTCAGCCGAAATTCCCTTGACTTATGGCACTTGGAAGTCATATTTTTGGCAAAAATTATTGCTGTCGCCGCCTGCTAGGATGAAAAAACGATTAGAACAAGCCACCAACTATTCAGATACCGCTTTAATAGAAAGCAGTAATCTGTTAGAACAGCAGTTAAATGGTTTGCTCAATGACGAGGTATTTCGCCCGCTTAAAGAGAAGTTTCTGGAAAAAATCAACCCGGATAATGTCGTGCGGGTGATTATTCAGACGGATGACCCGATTTTGCGGCGACGCACTCCCCGATACAGACATCCCCACTGTCAGCAACTTTGCCCAACTCAAACAACAGATTCTCACCGTAAAAAAACAACTGCAAAAACCCCACCTGGCCCTAATTTTCCATAACTGTAAACCTCATCCCCCACTCCTCACCTGCTGTCGCAAAATTGCCGATGCTAAACTGGGTTTACACATTATCTGGATAACTGATGAACCCCTGGAAGAACCTTTGCGCGGGTTTCCCCCCAGTCAGGATAATTTGTTAGGGGCGATGCAAAGTTGGTTAGAGGAAATGATAGAATAAAATTGATTAATTTCAGGGAAAAATTTAATGGAACCTCTACCCAATAGCTGGGCAGAAATTCAGCCTGATACAATATATCAAACTCCTAACGGTCAGTTAGTGTCTTTTAGTAAAGAGCAAATCCAACTGGGGATAAAATATGACCAAAATCATAAACATTTAAAAGCCATTGAAAAAGGAATTGTTTCCCCTCGCGGAAATATTGGGCTGGTTCCTTCAGAAATTGAAGGGTTTGATTTAAAATCAAAAGTGTTAGGGAAAGGAGGAGATAGACGCTTTCATGCCATAGTAATAGATGGAGTCTTACATTTTACCGGTTTTGTAACAGAACATTAATCAGCAACCAACCATGACACTACAATTAAAAACTCACCCAGTTTGGCAAGATTTAACAGAAGTATTAGCAAATCTAGATGCTAACGCACTGGTGACAGAACATTTGGAATTATGCGATTATAAAATATCTGGATACTGGGATGAACAAGATAAATTTTATGAGGAAATTACTTTACCTCGTTCCCTGTCTCCTGAGTTAGTTAGCTGTTCCATTGGTGTTACTGGTAAAAAACGCTGGATTAAACTGAAATTCGCTCTGAAAGCTGAACGCAGCGCGGCTGAAGATTCGTTGAATGATAATGCCATAAAAGATTTCGGTGAACTGACGATTATTTATGATGAGAATCTGCAATTTATGGATGAAAATTGGCAGATTAATATGGATTCTCCTTTGATTATTGGCTAACTTAAGGGGCGATCCACTTTCCCACCCAAGTATGAAAGAAACCGAGTTTCTGCTGTGGGTATCAGGAGTTATTTGTGGGTGGCGAAAAAGAAACCCGGTTTCTGGGGTTCTGGGGGTGGCTGGTGGGGCAAAGAAACCGGGTTTCTGCGACAATTTTTCGTTTGACACCAAAGATACTGATAGAAACCCGGTTTCTGGGGTTCTGGGGGTGGCTGTTGGGAGAAAGAAACCGGGTTTCTGTTGTGGGTATCAGGAGTTGTCTGTGGGTGGCGAAAAAGAAACCCGGTTTCTGGGGTTCTGGGGTGGCTGTTGGGGCAAAGAAACCGGGTTTCTTCTGTGGGTATCAGGAGTTATCTGTGAAATGCGAGAAAGAAACCCGGTTTCTGGGGTTTCTGAACTAATCGATTTTAATATTCATCCTACTATTGCAATCCTAAAACATAACTATGAGGCAAATGAATAAGCTGATCTTGATATTCACCTTCAAAAGATACCTGGGATAAAAAAATTAACTCATCAACATTCTGCCCTATAGTTAACTTAACATTGAGAAGAAAAATGCCTGGTATATGGCCACCTGTATTGGTATGATCGACCAAGTGGACAGGCATAGATTTACGGTTATTCGTCACCAATATAAAATTATACTCCTCGCACCAAAGTAAAATTTCTGGATCTAAAGTACCTCTAGGGGGAGAGTGAGGTTCACCCACAGCCCAAACGATTAGATCGGACTCATTTTTACTTAATCCCACTTTGTAGATCGGATCTACATTTTCATCCAGCAAATATTTTAAAGGCATTATGCTTTCTCAACAATCTCTCTTTCGGCTCTCAGTTTTCTCAGGCGGATAGCAGAGGGAGACGGATTAAGTTGTTGGGCTTTAAGTTGCTGATGACTCCACTCTAACCAGTCAGCAATGTAGTTACTAACGGCTTCTTTATTATGCAGATAATAAAGGATAGTCGCATAAACTTGTTCCAAGTTTAGAGATGGATAAGTTTGGGCAATTTGTTCGGGAGTGCGAGCGCGATGAATGAAATCATAGAGGATAGTTTCAATGCCGATTCGCGTTCCTTTGACCCGAATATCATCCGATCGCTGAAAATCAAAATAGTCTTCCAGTTGCATCGGTGAATCCTCCTATTTTAAAGTTGGTGGAAGTTGACTGGGTAATTGATATTATATCATGGGAAAAGGAGTGTTGGGGCAAAGAAACCCGGTTTCTGTTGTTGGTATCACGAGTTATTTGTAGGTTGCGAGAAAGAAACCCGGTTTCTGGGGTTCTGGGGGTGGCTGTTGGGGCAAAGAAACCGGGTTTCTGCTGTTGGTATCAGGAGTTATCTGTGGGAAGCGAGAAAGAAACCCGGTTTCTGAGTTTCTTTTAATCCCTTAAATATTTACTAAAAAACTCTAGTTGATTGACCATTTCTTCCGCAGACTTATTCCCAACTAATCTTAAAATACCCGGCAATTTTACTCCGAGAGAATAACGCTGTTGAGGCACCAGAATAATTCCCGCGTGTGACCTGCCTTCAGCGATAAAATGATTATGTAAACGACAGAAATCACCAATATTAGAACTATATAAAACTCTGCCTTGAACTGTTGCCCATATTAGTTGAGCTTCATCGCTTTCTCCAACTCTACCAGTTTCCCCTACCGTTACCACATCAATATCACGCACCCGCAAAGCTTGAACGAGTGATTTTTCCATGATATCTTCGTCAAAATAAAGACGAATCTGGCTCATGCTAATTATTTCTCCTCACCGGAATATTGAGATTCTAAACGCTCATAATCTGCTAATTCTGCTGCTAAAATAGTTTCGATTTCATTTTTATTAGCATGATAGTAAGCCAAAGCTGCATAAATTTGTGCCAGACTTAAGTATTCCCAATTTTCTACCATCTGTTCCGGGGTTATTCCTTGCTTCCATAAAGTAGCAATTCTGCCCACTGTTACGCGGGTTCCGGCAATGCGAGGACTGTTGCCACAGGTTTCAGGCGATCGCACAATCAGCGTACCGATATCAACAACAGTTGACATGATTTTTTACCCCATAGAATTGATACTGATGATTGCCAATTTACTGGACTATCTACACTATTTTACTAAATTTTATGGAAATAGGCAATTGATGTGCGATCGAACTGACTTCGGCTGTTGGGGCAAAGAAACCGGGACCAATGTTGTTGGGAGAAAGAAACCGGGTTTCTGCTGTTGGTATCAGGAGTTATCTGTGGGTTGCGAGAAAGAAACCCGGTTTCTGGGGTTCTGGGGTGGCTGTTGGGGCAAAGAAACCGGCTTTTTGTTGTTGGGGCAAAGAAACCGGGACCAATGTTGTGAATATTAGGAGTTATCTGTGGCATCAAAAAAGAAACCCGGTTTCTGGGAGGGCTGAGGGGCGATCGCTTCGCCGATACAGTATTCTATTAATTAGAAAACTTCTGTAAATTCATGTCTGAATCGATTTCTCCTTCTCCTAAGCCCTTAATTTTGGGCGTATCCGGTGCCTCTGGCTTAATTTATGCGGTGCGATCGCTGAAATTTCTCCTAGAAGCCAATTATCACATTGAACTGGTGGCCTCCAAATCCGCTTATATGGTTTGGCAAGCGGAAGACAACATTAAAATGCCCGCTGACCCGGAATTACAAGGGCAATTTTGGCGGGAACTAGCCGGAGGTGTCACCACAGGTCAGTTAACTTGTCACCCTTGGCAAGATGTGGGGGCGAATATTGCTAGTGGTTCTTTTAGAACTTTGGGAATGGTCGTGATTCCCTGTAGTATGAGTACCGTAGCTAAATTGGCAGCGGGTTTAAGTTCCGATTTACTCGAACGCGCCGCAGATGTGCAAATTAAAGAAGGTCGTAAACTGGTAATTGTCCCCCGTGAAACGCCTTTTAGTTTGATTCATTTGCGGAATTTAACCGCTTTGGCTGAAGCTGGTGTGCGAATTGTCCCGGCAATTCCTGCTTGGTATCATCATCCTCAAACTATTGAGGATTTAGTAGACTTTGTAGTAGCACGGGCTTTGGATCAGTTAGAAATTGACTGTATCCCGATTAATCGTTGGCAAGGCCATCGCCAAAACAAAAATAGCCCGTAGGGTGGGCATTGCTCCCCATTCTAATTATGGCACTCTTTCATCCTAAAATAAGGACAATGCCCACCCTACAATTTATGCTACAATTTATGCCAGCCCTGGTACGGATAAGGATCTGTCCCGAAAGCCCCTCTAGCCCCATTTGAGGATAAAATTATGCGAAACTTACGCCTAGGATTACTGCTGGTATCTGTGGTAGCGATCGTTATTTTTATTCAGCAAAATCTTTCCCCAGTTTTACCCCTAACATTTTTGGGGATGAAAACTGTGGCATTCCCTCTTTCCTTGTGGATTTTATTCGCATTGGCTGCGGGGGTTTTGACCGCTCAATTGGTTGTGATGCTGCTGCAATTTCCGATCGCTGCGAGTCAGAGGTCACAGGCAAGCGATCGCCCACGAGAAGCTAGGGCAAATCGTTCGGTTGACGACCGAAAAACTCCAGATTCGCCATCGGTTCAAGCCCGAAGCAAAGGCGATGAATCTTCATCATCAAACCGAGAAAAAAACCCGACTTATACTGACAGTTTCAGTAGGGGATCAAAAGCTGCCGCAGATTTTGGCACGGTGCGGGATTTGCCGGATGATTCGACTAATTGGGTAGATGATGATGAGGTTGAGCAAAATTGGATTGATGATGATTCGCAAAATTCGGTGGATGAACCGAAAGTTACGCCGCTGAAAACTGATTATGAAGTGCCGAAATCACCAACCAGTGAATATCACTCTGGCACGATTTATTCTTATAGTTATCGGAAGCCAGAAAATACTGGGGTGGGTATTAGTGAATCGGTGAATGATGCAGAGTATCGAGTGATTATTCCTCCTAATTCTGAGCAGGAGGAACAGTCTGGGGAATCTGCCGCTGATAATTACTCATCCAATGATTATGTCGATCGCAAATATTCTAGTGGTGAATATTCTAGTGATGAATATTCTAATGATGAGTATTCTAATGATGAATATTCTAATGATGAATATTCTAATGATGAATATGCTGTCGATCTGTCCTCGGAACCAGAAATATCAGTATCAGAAACTACTCCGCAACCTACTCCGCAACCTACTCCGGTTTATAAACCAGAAGTTGAACCTGTGCGATTCCGGGAAGCAGAACGCGAACGCGAATCGCCTCAAACTAAAATTCAAACCAGTAACCAAACCAGTAACCAAACTAATAACAATGATGAGGATGATTGGAGTAAACCTAGCAAAAAAAATAATGACGATTGGGTTTAAAACCTTTTCAGCATGGTAAAAATAAGTTAAGCTAAAGCCAGACGTTCAAATCACACCGTTTAATCTATGAATAGTCTATTGTCAGAGCAAATTTTATCCCTAACTGTCACCGAAAAGCTTCAATTAATCGAAGATATTTGGGACAGTGTTGCGATTAATCCCGAGCAAATTCCTTTAAGTCAATCACATAAACAAGAGTTAGATAGACGGTTATCCTCCTATCAAAATTTAGAAAATCAAGGAGATAATTGGGAAAACGTTAAGAAAAGAATTATCAAAAATGACTTATAAAGTAAAGATTTCACCAGAGGCTGAATTAGATTTAGATGAAGCTTATCATTGGTATGAATCCCAAGTGAATCAACTGGGGTCGGAGTTTATTCGAGTGGTGGATGAGAATTTAACTGCGATTCAACAAAATCCCTTGGCTTATCCGGTTGTGTATAATAAAATACACCGCAAGTTGTTGCCCAGATTTCCTTACGGTTTGTTTTATGTAATTCAAGATGATATTATTTTCGTCTTGGCTTGTTTTCATGTCAAACGCGATCCCAAACAGTGGCAACGACGTTTCTAAAGAAAAGAAACCGGGTTTCTGCGTCAATTTTGGCAACAATACGGAGATTTAGTCAAGAAACCCGGTTTCTAAAACCCACACGCGATCGCAAATTGGTTTGAAAAATGCTATAATCTTAATAACTGTTTAGGAGAATTGAGTAATTATGACAGTTGAACAAATTGAAGCAGCTATTTTAAATCTTTCTGAAACAGATTTTGCTAAATTACGCAATTGGTTACTAGATTTGGATTACCAACAATGGGATCGACAATTAGAACAAGATATTCTGGATGGTAAAATGATTTAGCTAAAGAAGCCCTGGCTGAGTTTGAAGCTGGAGACTATCAACAAATATAATGCACTATACAAATCGTAAATTTTGGTCATATTATGCTCAATTGCCAATGTCCAAAAAATCGCTGATAGTTCTTATGAATTATTAAAAACTAATCCGAATCATCCTTCTCTACATTTTAAGTAGGTGAACATAATTAATTGCACTTTTCGTTCCTCGCCGATAGGCTTTGGATTCCCGTCGGAGTTTACCCCCGCGAATGCGTGGGGCGGGAATGACAGTTTTTCTTCTGATATGGTCTTTGGTGCATTTATTTCTGCCCACCTACTTAAGAAAGTTAATCAATATTGGTCGGTTAGAGTGGGAAAATCCTATCGGGCTTTAGGGATAGAAGTTGAAAACGGGATTTTATGGTTTTGGATTGGGCCGCATGGTGAATATGATAGATTAATTGGCAAATAGGCGATCGCACTTCCCAAGAAAAGAAACCGGGTTTCTTGAAGAAACCCGGTTTCTGAGACTTATGCACTGAAATATTTAGCCACTGGGTGATAAGTAATAATCGCCGTAGTTGACTGTTCGGGATAAATTTGTTCGCTTTCGTCCATATACATATTAATGCGATCGCTTCCTAGCAACTCTAGCTGCTTATATTGGTCTTGCATATTCGGACAAGCGGGATAACCGAAACTATACCGAGAACCGCGATAACGTTGTTGCAACATATCGCGAATATTGTCCGGTTCTTCTGATGCAAATCCTAACTCCCGACGAATTCGGGCATGAAGCCATTCCGCGATCGCCTCTGCGGTTTGGACGGCGATACCGTGGAAATACAAATAATCGGTATATTGATTAGAATCAAACAACTTCTTAGCGTATTCCGTGGCAATTTCACCGACTGTCACCGCGTGCATAGGAAACACATCAATTTGACCTGTTTCTTTGGGGGCAAAGAAATCTGCAATACATAACCGTCGTCCTGACTTTTGCCGGGGAAACTCAAAGAAAGTAATCGGTTCTAGAGACTGAATATCTTGATTTTCGGCCACAGCTTGCGGGTCATATATATATAAAGTGTTGCCCTCTGCTTGACAGGGGAAATAGCCATAAATTGCCTGGGGATGCAGGATATTTTCCGCCACCACTCGCTGTTTCCATTCCGCTAAAATCGGCTGGACGGTTTCCGCGAGAAACTGGTCATATTCTGCCCGCGATTGTTCTTTCGGTTTGCGGAATTGCCACTGCCCCGCAAATAGGGCTTGTAAGTCCAAATGCCAAAAGATTTCTTCTAAAGGAATATCCGTCGGTTGCAATATTTTCGTCCCCCAGAATGGTGGGGTGGGTCGTTCAATATCCACGGCAACGGCTTCAGAACGTCGCGTATCAATTTCTACGATTGTTTCTGCTTTTTGCTCTCCCTCTTTTTGACCGGGGCTAGAATTAGAAACCGGGTTTATATCAGGATTTTGGTTATTTGACAGAGATTCTGTTAATAAACCCGGTTTCTGACTTTCTGATATTTCATCCAGGAAGCCTTGGATATCGTCCCAGTCACCTGCTTTTTTCGCAGGCATTAATTTATCCATAAAATGTAAGTCAGAAAAGGCATCTTTTCCGTAAACCACTTTACCTTTATAGGTATTTTGGCAATCTTGATGGACAAATTTCGGGGTTAAAGCTGCCCCTCCTAAAATTACCGGGACGCTGATGCCGCGTTCGTTGAAAGTTTCCAGGTTATCTTTCATAAAGGCGGTGGATTTTACTAGCAATCCACTCATGGCAATACAGTCAGCTTTATGCTTGTGGTAGGCTTCGATGATATTTTCTACCGGCTGTTTAATGCCCAGGTTAATCACGCGATAGCCGTTATTAGAAAGAATGATATCGACTAAGTTTTTGCCAATATCATGAACATCCCCTTTCACCGTGGCAATGACTAAAGTTCCTTTGGCATTATCCCCTGCCTCATCTTTTTCCATGTAGGGTTCGAGATAGGCAACCGCTGCTTTCATGGTTTCCGCAGATTGCAATACAAAGGGCAGTTGCATTTGCCCGGAACCAAACAATTCGCCCACAACTTTCATCCCATCTAATAGATAGATATTGATGATATCTAAGGGCGGATATTTTTCTAATGCTTGGGCAAGTACCTGTTCTAAACCAATTCGTTCGCCGTCAATAATATGCTGGGTGAGACGTTGTTCTAAGGGCAAGTTTTCCGTGGCGCTGCGATCGCGCTTGGTGGTCTTCCCTTCAAATAATTTAGTCAGTTCTGTTAATGGGTCATAAATGCAAACATTCCCATCAAATTTACGTCGATCGTAAATTAATTGACGGCAAACTTCTTGATGTTCGGGGTCAATTTTGGCCAAAGGGAGAATCTTGCTGGCGCTAACAATCGCGCTATCTAAACCTACCTGCATCGCTTCATGCAAAAACACTGAATTCAGCACTTGGCGGGCCGCTGGATTCAAGCCAAAAGAAATATTAGAAACCCCTAATAAAACATGACAACCGGGTAATTCTTCGCGAATGCGCTTAATCGATTCAATGGTGGCTTGGCCATTTTTTCGGTCTTCTTCAATCCCCGTAGAAATGGGTAAGGCTAGGGTATCAAAAAAGATTTCATGGGCAGGAATTCCATATTCAATGGCGGCATTATATGCCCGTTGCGCGATCGCAAATTTTTTATCGGCTGTGCGGGCCATACCATCCTCATCAATGGTGCCCACCACCACCCCGGCGCCGTACTTTTTCGCCAGTTCTAATACTTGATAAAAACGGGGTTCGCCATCTTCATAGTTAGTGGAATTCAGCAAACATTTGCCCCCTGCCACCTTTAAACCCGCCTCCATCTTTTCCCATTCTGTCGAGTCCAACATCAGGGGTAAAGTCACATTTGTGACTAATCGGGACACCAATTCATGCATATCCCGTACCCCATCCCGACCCACATAATCCACGTTGACATCGAGGACATGGGCGCCTTCTTTTACTTGGGATTTTGCCAAAGCAACCAACCCATCCCAGTCTTCATTATTCAGCAGGGTTCGGCATTGCTTAGACCCACTAGCATTTAAGCGTTCGCCAACAATTAAGAAAGAGTTATCTTGTTGATACGGTTGGGTACTATATATAGATGCGGCAGCGGGAATATAGTTGAGAATTGCCCGGTTTTGTTCATTTTGCAAATGATTGCGAACGGGGCGCGGTTTCGGTTTCAAAGTTTGGACAACTTCCGCCAATGCTTGAATATGTTCTGGTCGGGTTCCGCAACAACCGCCAATAATTTGTACGCCCAAATCTTCCACAAAGTGCATTAAAGCCATGCGGAATTCCATCGGGGTTAATTTGTAATGGGCTTGACCGCCAACATTTTCCGGCAAACCGGCGTTAGGAATACAAGAAACAATAAATGGTGACTGTTCCGCAAGATAGCGGATATGGTCTTTCATTAAATCCGGCCCGGTGGCGCAATTTAGACCCAAGATATCAATAGGATAGGGTTCTAAAATTGACAAAGCGGCGTTAATTTCTGACCCTACCAACATTGTGCCCATTTGTTCCATTGTGACGGAAACCATAATCGGACGGCGATCGCCTTTTTTGGCAAAAACCGCCTCAATACCATTCAGGGCTGCCTTAATTTGCAACACATCTTGGCAAGTTTCCACCAAAAATAGGTCTACGCCCCCGTCATAAAGTCCTTCCGCTTGTTCGATAAAAGCGTGATACAGAGTATCAAAATCAATATGTCCCAGGGTCGGTAATTTCGTCCCCGGCCCGATCGAACCCGCTACAAACCGGGGTTTTTCCGGGGTGGAGAACTCAGCGGTCACGGATTTTGCTAATTCTGCCGCCATTTTGTTCAGTTCATAAGCTTTGTCCGCTAAGTCGTACTCAGCCAAAACGATCGAAGTGCCGCCAAAGGTGTCCGTTTCGATTACGTCAGCCCCCGCAGCCAAAAAACTGCGATGGACTTTCGCCACCGCTTCCGGTTTGGTGTAAACCAGGTACTCGTTACAACCTTCATACTCCGGCCCGCCAAAGTCCGCAGCGGTCAGGTTTTGGACTTGCAGGTTGGTGCCCATTGCGCCATCAAAGACAATTACTGGGCGATCGGGGCTGTGGAGACGTTCCAAGAAGGGGCTTTTCATTCGTGTTCTCCCAAAAATCTCTATCCGTCAGGATTTTCTCATTATTCGCTATTCTATTTTGCCTTGTTTTCGGGTGCAGGTAGCAGAAACCGGGTTTCTTGATGAACCTGGGATATTTTCCCCAATTTGCGTAGAAACCCGGTTTCTTGTCTCCTTCAGGGCAC
>JAABRM010000034.1 GCA_011390955.1 Oscillatoriales cyanobacterium
GTGTAGGGTGTAGGGTGTAGGGAATAATTAACAATTGATAATTAACAATTGACAATTAAACATAATTATCAATTATCAATTATCAATTATCAATTATCAATTGGGGTGTAGGGTGTAGGGTGTAGGGTGTAGGGAATAATTAACAATTGATAATTAACAATTGACAATTAAACATAATTATCAATTATCAATTATCAATTATCAATTGGGGTGTAGGGTGTAGGGTGTAGGGTGTGGAGTTCTTCTGCTCCTCTGCTCCTCTGCTCCTCTGCTCCTCTGCTCCTCTGCTCCTCTGCTCCTCTGCTCGATTGGCGGCTCTCCAAATAATTTACGATCCGAATGAGGAGGTAATTATCCAATGGATAAAATAGTGGATAAAATCGGTGATAAAATAGAATATTATCGCCAGATTATTCAGTCTGTTTTAACGGATTATGCGTCTATCCCGATCGCGAATGGCTCGATAGATTGCTACACGGTTTTTGACACGAAACAAGACCACTATCAGGTAATGAATGTGGGCTGGGATGGGTATCGAAGAGTTTATGGTTGCGTGTTACATTTGGATATTCAAGGAGGAAAAATTTGGGTTCAGCAAAATATGACCGAAATGAGAATCGCCCAAAAACTTGTGGATCTAGGGGTTCCTAAGCAAGATATTGTCCTGGGGTTTCAACCTCCTGAAATCCGGCAATATACGGAATATTCAGTTGTTTAATTTTGTTTTGTTTTGCTTTGTTTTGTTCTGTCCGTTGTTGTGAGTAGTACCCTTAAATAAGGCGATCGCCTTCTCATGTTTACTGATAAAGATTATGATCTGGGTCTAACCAAATAACGTAAAAAACATTTTCGCTAAAAAATCCATGTACTCTGCCATATTCATTGGCAGAGATTTGAAACTGGTAGGGGGTATTGACTAGCTGCTCTTCATTAGCAATCCCAAAACCATTGGGTTCAGTTGTATCTTGCCAGTCTATTTTATGACAGCGGAGACTTTTACTCTGATTGTTAATCAGTTCTTTCGCATTTAATTGAGATAAATCGCGCAGTCTCCGCAAGAGAGAAGCTAGATATCTGGCGTCCCTCTTACCTATGGAAAATTTTTCTTTATCGTCCTGATAATACCGGAAAGAAAAACTAATTCCTTCCGGTATTTTTATCTCCCCTACATTTCTTCCGGCTGAAGATGGCTGAATGCGGATATCAGTGTCTTGTCTTTTTTTATTCTTCTTCGATGACACGGGTTTTGTAAAAGTTTCTCATTAACTCCTTAGTAATGATAGCATGAGAAGGTTCATCTTTTGGCAAGTCACCTCTGGCATTAATCCAAGGGTCTTCGCGGCGCACCATCAACTCTAACTCATAAGCGTCCAGAAAAAAATAATCGTCAGCTAACTCGTCTAAAAACTTTTGGACATCTTCTGGGAATTCGGGTTTTTCGACTTCTTTCAGAATGGGTTTAAACCCGAATTGTTCTTTGTATTCATAAAATAAAGCGGGGATAGTCGGCCCATGCATCCAGGCTTCAAAGTCTTCCTCAAATAGAGGTGTATCTTCAAAGGCTAAATACCAGGCTTGGGCATAGTATAAGAGTTTTTGCAGTTTTTGATTGCTGAGGTAAGAACCTACGTCATTGGCAAACCAGATGAAGTAATCAGCGAGTTTGGCTGCGGTGGTTACGGGTGCGATCGTGGTCATATAAATTCACTGAATTAGTTGGATAATTTTGATAATACTTATAATAGCACAGGGCGCGGGCTGTTGGAATAAAATTGGCGATTTTGTTTGCCCAAAATATCGTCAGGGCGAAGCATTTCGGCAGGTAAGTTATGGGTGGTAAGCGGGGATTTTCTGCCGAAATGCTTCGCCCCTACAGCCATGATGCAGCCATGATGAAACTGAAATAGAAAAGAAATAGAAAAATTTTGTGGTATAATTGTGGTATAATCATCATCGTCAGGAATAATGAAACCAATATGGAAGCCACAATTACGATCGCTTTAACCCCAGAAGGGAACTTAGAACTCCCACCGGAAATTAGAGATAAATTCTCGCAGGGTGAAAAATACTCAGTGATTACCAATGGAGACGCTATTGTGTTTACAAAAGTCCCCAAATTTGATTGGGATGACTTAAGAAAACGCCGAGAGCAGTTAGGAGACGATCCGGATCAGCTTACTACTGAAGAAATTTGTGCGATCGTTAAGGAAGTTCGTCACGAAAGAGCAAAGAAATGAAAGTAGTTTTAGATACAAATATTTGGGTATCTGCGGTGATTTGGGGCGGAGTTCCTGATGAAATTGTCCAATTTGCAGAACAGGGAAGAATCACAATTGCCATGTCTCAAGAATTATTGGATGAATTAGAAGGCACATTCAATAAAACCAAACTGCAACCCAAGCTAAAAGCTTTAGGTTTAACGGGATCTACTGTAATTGCTCTGATTCGCTCATCTGTTATTTTATATCCAATTGATGAGTTAAATGTGCCTGAACTCAGAGATCCAGATGATACTATGGTCTTGGCAACTGCGATCGCCTCTCAAGCGGATGCGATTATTACAGGCGATCGCGATTTACTCGTTTTAGCAGAATATCAGGGCATTAAAATCATGGCAGCCCAAGATTTTATTCAACAATATTTTGACCTAGGTTCGTAGTGATAACTTTAGGCTTGACTTTATTCTTCCGTTTCGGACTCACAAGGTAATGTTAATCGGATATTGACATCAATTGATATGGTATGATTCTCAATACCTAGATTAACTATCTTGACTAATGGCTCTGCGATCGGCAAAGTAGAATTGAATTTAGTTTTTACCGCAGACTGAGTTTGACTTTTATATCCCCCTTCTTCCAGCAAATTATTAATATTTCTCCAATTCTTTACCTTCTCATTTGGTGCATCTGCCATGACTTTACAGTATTGATATAAAGTTTTGCACATATAAACTTCCACCCCCTTGGCACTCTGCAACAGTTGGCGGGCGATCTCAGCCGGACTGCAACCGCACAGCAGCCCCCGCAGATAGAGCTTTTCCCGCTCAGTCAGTCCCTTTCTGGCGCGAGGAGAGCATTTCTGCTTGGCTGCGGCCAGGTCTAGGTACAGCCTTTCTAGATCCCAGTGTTTTGCCGCTTCTGCAAACATCTCATCTTTAGACATGGCAAGGGTTTTGGATAATTTGATAGTGTAATGCTAACCGAAAATTATAGCTTATGTTAGCAGAAATTTGCTTAACCTTAACCTCTTTTGGCACTCTTTACCAGCCATTACAGCTACAATGTCACACACAGCAGCCCACCCGCGTCTTGGTGGGGTAGGGGCGCAATGCTTGCGCCCTGGTTTGGGTTGGTTTGGGTTGGGTTGGTTTGGTTTGGTTTGGTTTGGTTTGGGGGCGCAAGCATTGCGCCCCTACAATCAGAATTTTTCGTTGTAGAATTTGCCACCTTGACTTGCCCGCAGCCCAGTTAGAGTAAAAAATCCTAGTAATTTGTCGGATTAGCAAACATCTCATCCTTAGACATGACAAGGGTTTTCGGCAATTTGATAGTGTAATCCTAACCAAAACAGATAGTGTTTGTTAGTAGCTTGATAACAATAGTTAGTTTAACATGGGGATAACTCACAAGCTTGTACTTGGTCAAAGGCAACTTAGCTAAGTACAAATACTCTGTTTAGAGTTTTGACAATCACATACATTCAGAATAGCCACAGTCTTTAAACGCTCAGACAGTAGTTATGTTGGTTGTGGAATTGATTGATTAAGTTCACTTAACGTGCTGATTTTGACTGAATTCTAGGCAGGGAATAACGAAAACTGTTTTTTAGAGGTTTAAAAAATGTCAAATGATCTTGATGACATTCTAGGTAATGTAGCCGGTAGCTTTATCGGTGGTGTTGCTGGCGGTGTTGGCGGGTCTTTGGGAAGAAACATGGCAGATAGAGCCTTTAACGCTCAAGAAGAAGATGAGTTTGTCGAGATTAACTCAGATGGCACCGTTCGCTCCGTAAATCCCTATGACCGTCCCAGAGGAATGGCTTTGCGCGATTCAAAAGGCGAGTATTAAGCTAATTAACAGGTAATTAACCATGACAGATATGGCAACTAATCGCGGACTCCTGTTTATGGGTGATGATTTATCCAGACCCAGGATGGCCGTTGAAAGTGAGAAGATCAAACGCTACTTTCCACAGTTTCGCTTTAAAGCTAAAAAATCGAGAGGAACTGTGACTTCGGTAGAAGGGGATTTGGAAACAAACGACGGGAATTCCTACTACGTTAAAATAAAAATTCCTGATGACTATCCATACACTATGCCCAGCGTAAGTTTACCAGAAACAAATATCGATTCTGATTGTCCGCATAGGTATGGAAACAAAAAGTTATGTGTGATGAAGTACGATCAATGGACTTCCAATTATTCTCTGGCTTTTATGATAGCAAAAGCGGCAATTTGGATCAATAAATATGATGTTTGGCAGCGGACTGGACATTGGCCGGGAAGACAACAGGAACACTAACAAGAACACTAATGAGAGAAAAAAATTCTTCCCTGGATTTTGATCGGATTACTTACCTGCTTAATCCAGAACAGTTTGCTGATAAGTGCATTACCATTGTTGGTTTGGGTAGTGGAGGAGCCCCAGTATGCGATCATCTGGTGATGAATGGCATTCGCATTTGGGAGCTTTACGATCCAGATACTTTGGAGTCTGAGAATCTGGTCAAACATCCTCGAATGCGTCAAGACCTGGGACGACTCAAGGTAGATATTCAGAAGGAATGGATAGAAGACAGAAATCCTAATGCAGAGGTTAAAGCTTTTGCAGAGGATGTGATGAAATCCAGCAACTTTATTGAGTCAGTGCGTCGTTCATCTCTGGTGCTTTCTTGTTCAGACAAAAAAAGTGTTAGAGAGTTTGTCAGCGACCAATGTGTGGCGGCGAAAATTCCTTCTGTAACCGCCTCCGTGTTTCGTACAGGTATAGGAGGCGAAGTTTTTGGCTATATTCCCAATGAGACTGGATGCTACAAATGTTTGCAGTTGTACTCTGAACTTAATGAGATTAACTTGTCTGACGATGCTTTAGGTCTTACGGTCGAAGAGCAACAAAGAATCTATGGACTTGAGGAACGAGAATTTCGAGCATCGGGATTATCGATTGATATTCAAATGATTGCTTTGATTCAAGCTCGCATGGCGTTGTCTATCTTGTTGCGAGATTCAACATTGTCTATGTCTCGGTTAAAAAGTAACTGGATTGTCTATGGTAATCGACCGGCAAAAGGGATATTTCGTAGCCATTTCGAGGCGAAGCAAATGCTTTTAAGACCTCAAAAAGTATGCAACTGCACAAGTCAATATAACCTACAGGAGTAATCTTATGTCTTGGGACTCTTCTTTGAAGTCTTTTATCGGAATAAGTACAGAAGCTTCTAGGCTTTCTAATCTAAATGTATCCGTAGAAATTTATCAGACGGTTATTGAAAGAATACGTCATGTAGTATCAGGATCGGAGCGTGAGGAAGGTGGCAAGTTCATCGGGAAAATTAGTCAGACTGGCAATCAGTTAAAAATTACAGTTGAAACATACATTGACTCAGGGCCGCGTGTCAGTAACTCAACAGGCCACTTGATGCCAGACGGTGAGTATCAAGAAGCTATGTTTCGCGTCTTGGAAAAATTCGACCCAAATATCCATTATCTGGGTTCTTGGCATACTCACCATTGTAATGGACTATCCGAGTTAAGTCAGGGTGATGTTAGCGGCTATCAAGAAACTTTAAATAGCCGAGCATATAATTTAGATTATTTCTTTACTTTGTTGGTGACAGCTTTACGGGCGTGGCCAACTGAGAATCGTTACTATCTTTTTTTCAGAGGTCAAGATAAATATTGCGAATTAGATAAGTCAGCTATACATATTGTTTCAGGAAAATCACCTTTAGAATTGCTTTTGAAAAGTGCAGAGGAAACTGCATTTGCTCATCGTCGAAGTCAAAATCAAAGTTATTCTAGTGCGTCATATTCTGGAGTTAGAAGCAGAGTAGATGCGGCTCCGACAAGAGACGTTAATCTAGAAAAAATCCGTAGTGAAGATCAAGAATGGATTTTGAGGCAATTTCCTTCGGCAAAAGCACGTAGAGCGAAAAAAGATGGCTCAATATATTGGGAGTGGCAATTAGGGTCACACGCTGGTTGTCTTGATGTTGTTTATCAGCATCCTACCATTGACCCACTGAATCCAGCACGCCTAGAAATTTTTCGGGGTGCTAAGACAATTATATCTGAAAAGATCCAGTTGAACGATCGTCGATTCGATCGCATTCAGGATTATTTAAAGCAGGCAGTAAATCAGGTAGATTCGCGATAGTTTAGAAGCCGAGTTTCTTTATAAATATTTCGGTTTAAATGCAAAAAATAGAGGCAGAAACCGGGTTTCTGCGATAACTTTTATTTTCTAGCAGAGATAGCGTTAAGAAACCCGGTTTCTTGTTTGCCGAAGCGAGAAAACGGGTTTTTTTGGTAAGCGCGATCGCCCATGCTAGAATTATCATAGACCGTAACGCTGAATGCAGCGTAGAAGCATTAAAGTTGAGGAGAATATAACCATGTCTGCCAGAGAACAATTAATTCGTGAGGTTTCCCAAATCCCGGATCCTTTAGTGGAAGAAGTGTTAAACTTCTTACTCTTCATCAAGGCCAAAAATAAACAAGATGATTCGGCAGAATCGAATTCAGAAACTCAAGAAGAACCATCTTTTTTAAAGTTTATAGATAAAATAAATTCTGAAATTATCGCAGAAGAAAACACAAAGCTACCAACCGACTTCTCCAAGAATATAGACCACTATTTGTATGGATCGCCCAAGGAATAAGCATGAAAAAAATCTTTGCGGATACAGGTTATTGGATTGCCTTACTCAATCCCGATGACGACCTACATCCAAAAGCTAGAAACATGGCAATTTATCTAAAAAATGTGTCTATTGTCACCAGTGAGATGGTGTTTACTGAATTACTCAATGCTTTTTCGGGAAAGGGACGTTTTTATAGAGAAAAAGCTGTGACATTTATTAATCACGCCTTGGATAATTCTGAAATTCAAGTCGTCAGTCAAACCAATGAACTATTTAAAAGCGCACTTGAGTTATATCATAGCCGACCCGATCAAGCATGGAGTCACACAGATTGCACCTCATTTAAAATTATGCAACAACAAAATATATTAGAAGCACTGGCTTATGATAAACATTTTGAACAAGCTGGATTTGTCGCTTTATTGCGTTAGGTAATCACGCGATCGCACCCTATTTTTCCCTCTCCCAGAACCCAGAAATCGGGTTTATTTCTTAGGACTTACGCAACGACTCTATATCTGGCGAATTGGTGCGTTACCGCTCGGAACAACACCCTACAGATAGCGTTTATGCGTAAGTCCTATTTCTAAGGGAATCAGAAACCGGGTTTCGGCAATAGAAAATTCTGGCAAAATGATAAAAATCCCCCCATTTTTAAGGGGGGTTCGGGGGATAAATCCGGTATTTTTCACTCTTGTCTAATAAATTCTAAGCATCGCGAGTCCGGGCTAAAGTTTCGCCCACGGCTAAACGAACATCTTTAAGTTGAGTAATCACGGAACGAGTAATTAATTTTCCAGACTCTACCACCACTTCCCCAGTCAGAGGGTGAAGTAAAGGTTGTTCCGTTCTTCTGCCAATTAATGCTTCAATATCTTCGATCGCATCAATATACATACCAGCGGGTACTTCTACCACCACCCCTTCACCCAGGACTCGCGACTGACAGGCAAGGCGAGAATTGGGTTTGGCGGTGGTAATCACCTCTAGAGTCCGTTGTTCCCGTCTGGACATGGAGGAAAGGCTATCCATCCCCTCTTTAATGTACACATGGCAGGTAGCGCACATTCCCCGTCCGCCACATTCTTTGAGAACGTGCAGATCCTCTTGCAACAAAGCCGCCAGGAGGTTGGCATTAGTTTGAATTTCCGTGTTTTGAGCGATCGGTTCTAGCCTGACAGTTTTAGCCATATTCTGTTGATGAGCGTGTAATCTATTTAAATCTATAACTCAATCAGGGGTGATTGTGGGCAAAAGCGGCGGCAGAGGCAAATTTTTATTTGAGTCAGCATATAAGCAGAGACAAAAAATACAAATTGCTTCGATGTTCACATCAAAGCGACAATAGTCATAGTTGAAGTGGCATAACATGGGGGCAAACCAGCCGTATGAAGGAATGGGTTCAAGATAGTAGGTCGCGGTCTCTTAGCCGACAGCTTGCCAAATACCGCATTTTAGCCCGGGTGGGACAGGGACAATTTGGCCAGGTTTTTTGTGCCGTAGAACGGCAAACCGGCCAACTGGTGGCATTAAAAGAAATCACCCACCGTCGCTTATCCACATCTAAGTTTTTACGAGAATTGGGATCGCTGTTGACCCTACAACATCCCAACATTGTCACCTGTCGCGCTTTTGAAGCCACCACCACGGCGCGATATTTGGTCATGGATTACTGTGAAGGCGGCACCTTGCGTGATTTGCTAGAGTCGGAAAATTCCCTTTCCTTGGGTGAAGCCTTAACTATTATGCAAGGAATTCTGGCGGGACTAGAACAAGCTCACCGTCACGGGATTATTCACTGTGATATTAAGCCAGAAAATATCCTCCTGGGATTAGATGCCGGGATGTGGTTGCCGCGTTTATCGGATTTTGGCATTGCCCGTCGCTTGTCAGAAATCGATCAAAATCGCGGCACCGTAGAGTCAGCGGACGGCAGTATTGATGTGGTGGGTGCCCCAGCTTATACTTCCCCGGAAGCATTTTATGGGATGTATTCTCGCTCCTCGGATATTTATGCGATGGGAATTGTGTTTTTTGAACTGTTGCTGGGTCATCGTCCGTTTACGGGAATCCCAGAACGGTTGATGTGGGCGCATTTAAATCAACCCCTGGAAATTCCCTCCCTGCTGCCAGAACCTTTGCAGGCCATTTTGAAACAGGCTTTGGCCAAGTTGAAAGGACGCCGCTATGGGACAGCGGCAGAAATGTCAGAAGCGATCGCGCAAGTGATGAATCATCCAGAGATTTCGCCATTGATGACCAAACCCCTGCCGTTCAAACCTATTGACCCCGACCATGACATCGTGCTCGATCCACAAGTGCCGGAAATCTGCATTGTCAGCCAACAAGAGTTATCCGGTGCCTTAACAGGTCTAGCGTCAGGAAATGGCTATCTTTACGGAATTTTCCAAAAAAACACGGTTTTAATGTGGCGGCCTGGGGAAACCGAGGCAGTGCCGATTTCTTTCCCCGAACCCGTCAGCGAAATTATCCCTTTGGCAAATAGCTGCTTGGTGAGTACCTGTGAAGACCCAGGCGGCGGATCGATTTATTGGGTATCCCCCAAATCCAGGCAGCCGAAGCGCTTGTTGAAGTTAAAACAAAGGTTTACTCTCTCCGCTGACCCTGACAGTAAATCTCTAGCAGTAGCGGTTTTTAGTCAGTCGGGAAAAAAGGCCGTGCGATTCGGATTTTATTCTTTGGGAACCGAAGGCGACGGGGTAAAACCACCCCAATTAAAGTTGTTAAAAAGCTTTACTCTGGCAGCGGCAATGCTGCCCCAGTTGATGTTTCTCGATCGCCGCCATCTTTTGACCATCTGGCATAGCCGCGACGCGAAAAAGTCCCAAACCATATTTAAATTGTATAGCCGTCGGGGGACTCAGATGGGTTCGGTGCGATCGCCGCTCTTATTTGAGCAACTCATTCTTAGCCTAGCCCCCGGTATTTCCAGAAAATTTTGTTTATTTGGGGTGGTTCGGCAGCCCAGACCCGCCTTATGGCGCATCCAACTTCTCCCCTTGCAATTGGCGCGAATTCCCCTGGAAACCATGCCCACTTGTTTATCTCCCATCCCCGGTGGCTGCCTGTTCGCCAATGACAAAGGTGAAATCAGATGTTTGGATCATCAAGGCCAAAATCATGGTAAGTTTCAGTTTGGGTTCCAGGCACCCCTGGGATTCGGGGTTTGGCGGGGGCCGGAGGAAGATACCACCGAAAATTTACTGGGTTTAGGTGGGGTGACTGCTGCGGCGAATGGTAGCTGTATTTCCTTTATTCAAGTAAAAACGAAAACGATTTCCCCAATGGAACCCCCAGATTTTTAGGATACAAGCCGATGACCTCAACTTCACCAATACTCGATCCCGCCGAATTTGCTGACCTTAGCAAAACCGTCCTCAAGTTATCAGACAGAGAAGAGAGAAGAGAGAATAGAGAAGAGAGAAAAGAGAATTTTCCTCGAACCCCTTTCCTCGAACCTCTTTCCTCTAAATCAAAGGATAAAGAACAAACAACGGCAGTCTTGGCAGCCATGACCCGACTGGTGGAAATTGTCGCGGAACTGCGATCGCCTCTCGGTGGATGGCCTGCGGACTTGCCAAAAACCTCAGAAAATCTGGTTCCTTATGTCCTCGAAGAAGCTTGCGATGTCCTGGACGCTTGCAAAGAGTCAGGCAGCAGAGGTGCAGAGGAGCAGGGGAGCCGCCATCGAGCAGAGGAGCAGGGGAGCAGAGGTGCAGGGGAGCAGAGGTGCAGAGGAGCAGAGGAGCAGAGGAGCAGAGGAGCAGAGGAGAATTTTTCTCCCCTGCCGATGGCAGGCCCCCCTGCCCCCCCGTTCCCCGCTCCATTAATGGTCGTGGATGATTTGATTCCTCGATTACTTTGGCATCTGGTCAGCAGTTCTTATGATGTCATGCAACTAATTGGTGGAGTTCCGGCCCAGGTGGTGCGATCGCGGAGCGGTGTCGCTACACTTAGCCCCAAAGCGGATCCTGATGCCGCGAAATCTGAGATAGGCTTAATCCGATTAGTGGTGAGTTTGTCCGTCTGGAACTCAGACCATGATTGGGCAATTGACTTAGCCACCCACAACGTAACAGTAGGGGCGCAATGCTTGCACCCCTCTCCAGAAACTCTAGAAACCGAATTTCTTGATTTAAGTGCTGATTTTTGGCATAAATTAACCCAGAAACCCGGTTTCTTGTCACCGGATTTATTGTCACCTATTTCTGCCGGTCAGTTGCTCGCGAAGTTACAGCAAGAAATCGAATTTACCAGCCCCGAATTAGCCAAATTAATGGAACCGCGATCGGTGGAATGGTTGCAGCCAAATCACCAATGGTTGACGGGTTTTTTGCAACTGAAAATGGATTGGGAATTTTTGCCCCAATCCCCAGAAAATTCCCCAGAACCGGAAGGTGAAGGAACCGGAGAACCGGCAACCGGAAACCTTGCCGATATTTCTGAATCATTCCCTCTGTCTGGTTTCTATGGTCAGCAAAAGATTAGACTTACTCAACCGGCAATATTCCAGGAATCTGCCAAAATCCCATTTCAAGAAGCATTAATCGGACTACTGCCACAGATTCAAACAGAATCAGAAACCGGGTTGTTTGAAGAAACCCGGTTGCTTGAAGAAACCGCGTTTCTCACAGGGGAAAATGAATCGCCGAACTCTAATCTAATTTCTCAGGTGGTAAAAACTGCTTATGATTTAGTCGAAAATTGGGAGTTTCCTTGGGGTGACGGAGAAGTTTTGCTCGATGAATGTATGCAGCGATTACTATGGCAAACCATTACCAGTTCTTATCCGGTAATGCAGTTAATTGGCAGTGTAGAAGCGATGGTTCTCAGCCCCGGTGAAGACTGGAAAATTGGCATTCTCCGGTTATTAGCTATTTTTGAAATTCAGGTGGAAAATGAAATAATTCCCGTGGATTTATCCACAGGTCAATCTTGGGAACAATCCCAGGATAACAAAGTTTTGCCCTTGTCGCCAAACACGATTGTGCGATTCCGCGACAGCGGATCGCTCTGCGAATCGCCTAACACTCAGTTATCTATGCAGCTATCTATTCAGCCGGTGATGGCTGAGGATTTTCTCAATACTTTGAGCCAACAAATTCAAGCAAATACCCCCTCTTTTCAGTGGTTAATGAATGGCGTGGAAATCGATGTTATGAATGCCGCAGGAATCTGGGAATCTGGCTTAGGCAAATTGCGGTTAGAATTAGAATTTATTCCGGCTTAAATTAAATTAATTTTCGATTAATTATGTATATCTACGCTTTCTTAAAAACTCCGGCGAATTCATTACAATTGCCCCCAGGAATTGAGGGTGATTTGCAAATTATTGAGACTGAATTGGCCACGGAAAATGTAGGCGCGATGCCGCGAAACGGATCCCTTGCGGGAATCGCCGAACCAGGATTAACATCTTTGGCAGCAATAGAAAAAGATGAGCAGCGTCTCATGCAAGCGGTTGTCACCCACGATCGCATTCTTTGTGAATTATTTAATCAAACCACCATTTTACCCCTAAGATTTGGCACCATATTTCGTTCCTCCGCTGATTTAATCGCCCATTTAGATCGGCGACAAAAGGAATATCTGGCTAAATTAAACCAATTGGAAGGCAAAGCCGAATATACCCTCAAGGTCGTACACTTAGATGCCCCCGTAACCGCTGCGGATCCTGAAGCCAAAGGAAAAGCCTATTTATTAGCCAAAAAACAACGCTTTTCTATGGTCCAAGAATTTCAAAACCAACAAAATCGTGAATGGGCAAGTCTCCAACAGGCGATCGCAGAAACCCGGTTTCTCACCGTCCGGGGCGAACCCCAAGGCACCACCAATCGACTCTATTTATTAATCCCAAAAAATCAAGAATCGCAACTTCTAGAATACGTCCAAACATGGCAGAAAAACCATCCCACTTGGCAATTATTCCTCAGCGAATCGCTGCCGCCCTATCATTTTGTTTAAAAGCTGTCATTCCCGCCCCCGCTAGAATCCATAATCTCTCGTTCCTAGGCTCTGCCTGGGAACGGGGAAAACGAGGCTCTGCCTCGTGTCCTGATGTGTTCCTCACACGAGGCAGAGCCTCTCCCTCGGCATTCCCAGGCAGAGCCTGGGAACGAGAAAAACGAGAAAACGAAGCCCTGGGAACGAGAAAACGAGGAATATAAATGGGGATAAACGGATTATTTAAACACCGATAAATCCAAAGCCTCAAAAGGCTGGAAAAACTCTAACAGTCGAGTCACAATTTTATTCACCCCACCAGAAACATTCGACTCAATATTCAAAGGAATTACCGGGTCATGCAGAGACAAGCGCAATAAAAACCAGCCATCTTCCTCTGGGGAATGACAAGAAATCCGCACCCCTTCATAATTATTCGGCACAATTTGCCAACCCGCTTGCTTGGCGGCAAATTCTTGCAGTTGGTCAATTACCTGATGGCCATATTCTTTAAACTCTGGTACGCCAATTTTTAACCGGAATTCCTCGCTTTCTGCCGGTTCCTGGAAATTGGCAATTAAATCTAATAAGTTTTTGCCCGCTAACTTAGATTTAGCTAATTCAATTAATAGCTTAGTAATCAAATAAGCCCCATCATCCAGAAAATAATTTTCCTTCATCGCCCCATGACCGGAGGTTTCGATCGCCAACCAAGACTCTTCCCCGGATTCATTCAAGCGAATTGACTCATTAATCACATTCTTGTAACCGCGTTTATAACGATGATGTTTACCTTTTAACTCTTGTTCAATAAACGCGGTCAATCCATCGGAAGTAATCGAATCGGTGACAATGGTAGACCCTGGATGTTCTTGTAAAACAATCGCCGACATTATCGCAATTAAACGATTGCGGTTTAATTCTTTGCCGGTAGAATCCACCGCTGCCCCGCGATCGACATCCGTATCAAAAATAATCCCAAAATCCGCTTTTTGCTCAATTACCGCTTGACAAATCGAAGCCATTGCCTCTTTATCTTCCGGGTTAGGAATATGGTTGGGAAATGTGCCATCGGGTTCTAAAAATTGGCTGCCCGTCGTATCTGCCCCCAGGGGTTTCAGCACTTTTTCCGCATAAAAACCCCCAGCCCCATTGCCCGCATCCACAATAATTTTTAAGCCTTTAAGCGGCTGGTCAAAATGTTCGGGATGATTCACCGCTGCGCGAATTTTTTGCACAAATCCAGCGGCATAAACGGAAATAAAATCATGGTGGGAAATACTTCCTTTCGTGGCACTCGGTTCAAATTTATGGTGTTCTGCCAGTTCTAAAATTGCCGAAATATCCGCTTTTCCTAAACCACCATGAGAAGTAAAAAATTTTAAACCATTGCGATTAAAAGGTAAATGACTAGCGGTGAGCATAATTGCCCCATCACAGGCAAATTCTGGTGTCACAACACTCATAAACATGGCGGGAGTTGATGCCATGCCAAAATCATAAACTTTAGCCCCCATTGCGGTAATTCCATCGGTGGCAGCTTCGATTAAGCTTACTCCCGATAATCGACTATCTCTGCCTAAAGAAATAGTTAATTCTGACGCAGCTTTGCCAACTTTTTCCGTTAGCCATAACACAAAAGCTTGCCCCAAAATTTCTACCACTTGTGGGGTAAGATTGACTGGTTCATGGGCGACTCCTTCCAGGGCGACTCCCCGGATATCTGAACCATTTTGTAATTTTTTCCAGTGAAAATGTTTGTTATGTTTCATATAATGCTGAGACAATCAACTCCTCTAATATTACCCTAATATTCCTCTTTGTGTTCTCTGTGTCTTTGTGGTTAATTTTTCCTTTAATACATAATCATAATATTTGATATTAAAATAGATTTTTTCCTGAAAAAAACATACGAATTAATCTAACATAATCAGTTGTTAACATAGATTACCTCGGCTTCAGCTAAAACTTGTTCTCGGAAATAGCGGCTCAGGTCTTGAGGTGTATTCAAGTCAACGGTACGGCCTAAAAGTTCCGAGAGTCTATCTTGAATGTTAATAAAGCGAAATCCGGGAGTTTTTCCCGCTGGAAATTCTACTAAAATATCAATGTCACTCTGGGGTCCAAAGTCATCTCTTAACACGGAACCAAATAAAGAAAGTTTTTGGATATGGTAGGTTTGGCAAATTTCGGCAATGCTCGGTAATGGAATATTGATTGGATAAGCCTTGATTTGTTTTTCCATAATTATGACTTACTCATATATTTTCTATTTTAGCGATTTTTTTGCTTATGTTGAAATTCTTTAGCTTTTTTAAAGATTATTCTCCCAATCAAAAAGCCGATCGCCCCTAGGAAAGCCCCGATGAGAATTAATAAAGATAGTCCCACTTTTGCAATTAATCCTTGTACCTCTGGGGAGAGCAAGGGGGAGGCGCGGTGCCAGGTTTTGAGCAAATTGCCTTGGAATAATGCAGCTAAAGCATTTATAATTTGAAATTCTTGCCGGTTCGGGTCAATTTCTAAGGCTGGTTTGAGGGCTTTTTCTGCCGCACCTGGACGCCAATCATAGAGATTTACAAAAGCAAGATAGCCATGAGCATAAGCATTTTTTGGGTCAAGTTGAACGACTTTTTCTAAAGCCGCGATCGCACCTGGGGCATCTCTTTTTAACACCATTGCTAAAGCTAAATTATAGGCATAATTGAGATTATCCGGTTCGGCAGCTAATCGCGCTTTTAAAGTTAATTGGGCTTGGGTTAAATAATCTTGAGTCGGGTCATATTGGTTGATTCTGCCAATGTCATCAAAAACAGGACCGAGGGCATCCACTCCCAGGGGTAAGGCAGTGGCAAGCGATCGCAATTGAGTGACCAAATCCAACTCTGGCGCCGGACTTGCCGCCGCCGTTGGGTCAATTTTGATTTGCAAATTATTCGGCACTTCTAACGGATAAGTTTCGCCAGTTTGCCGATTAAGATATTCCGCTTTTAAAGTATATATTCCTGGGGCAATATTCCCAGGTGGCAACATAGCTAATGTTTCCGTGATAGAAACCCGGTTTCTTGAAGAAACCGGGTTTCTTGCGGTTTCATGCAAATTTCCTAAACCGATCGCGCGATCGTGTAACCAATAGTTAGTTTGGTTATTGGTTGTTGGTTGTTGGTTGTTGGTTGTTGGTTGGTTGTTGGTTGTTGGTTGTTGGTTGTTGGTTGTTGGTTGGTTGTTGGTTGGTTGTTGGTTGTTGGTTGTTGGTTGGTTGTTTGGTTGTTGGTTCCAGGTTAACAATACTAAGGCATTTTGCAAATCTTGCCAGTTGCCCAACCACTGATAAGTTACGGGAATAGGTTGCCCTGGGGGGGCAGCAGGGGGCAAGGTGAGATTTTCTAATTTAATTTGCGGTGGCGGGGTGATATCTGTCGTTATGACTTGAATGCTTGGGGATTGGCGGTGATAAAGTTGCAAGGCACTACCATCGGGTAATGGCCAGGTTTTGTGCAGTTGGAAATCAGGACTTGTCTGGACTGCTTGCACCGTAGCGGCTTGGGCTTCTACGGGCACAGAACCTTGGTCGCCGGTTTTGGTGAGAAACCAAGCAAGCGATCGCACATCTTGGGCAGCTTGCGATCGCCGGGTTCCCACCTGACGGCCATAAACTTGGAAATTCGCCAACGCCCCATAATAATTCACCGTATGCTGATTCACCGTAGGGGTAGAAGGCAATACCCCCACGGTCGAACGTAAATAAGGTTCGGTTTGGATGATTTCTGCGATCGCCTCACGAATTGGCCAAACTGGGCCCGTATAAGCATGATGTTGTCCTGGTTGTCCGGGATTGGTTTTTGACAAATCATCCACCGGCCATAAATTCACTGTCATCAGTAACAATGTCACAGCTACAGTCCCTGCCGGAACCCACCGCCCAAACCAACGGGGCGATCGACTCTGCCACGCGACTAACCCATTGGCTAAAAAAATCGCCACTACCGGCAAATAGGGCAGACCATAGCGAAAATCTTTATTAATATTCAGGGAACATAGTAAATAAGCCCCTAGCCAGAAAACTAGCAACCATCGCCAGGGAGGAGAAGCAGGGGAGCAGGGGGACTCCTCTGTCCCTACACCCCAAACCCTACACCCTACACCCTCTTCCCTGTTCCCCGTTGCCCGTTGCCTCTTGCCTCTGATTATGTACAAACAAAATCCGGCGATCGCCACAATTAAGATCGGCAAGGAAACATGATGGGGCAATTGTTCAAGATAATAAGTCCATGCTTTTAAGGTATTTAATGGCGGATCTCCTTCGGCGATCGCGGAGTCAATAGTTGCCCGTTTACTGCCAGTCAGAATTAATAGCCAATTAGTGCGATACCAGGGATACATTACCGCGATCGCCAATAAGTTCGCGATCGCCAATTGTGCTAACCTAACCCACTCACGCCGCCAAACGCTGCCGACTACTACCCATAAAATTGGCGCAAACAAAAATAACACCGTTGTTTGCTTAATCATCAAAGCCAAGCCCAGAGATAGTCCAAAGGCGATCGCCATCCCCCACTGACTAGGGGCTTGCCCTTTGTCTACTGGTGGATACTGCCAAAGAGTTAAACAATAGAAACAGAGAGTCACCACCGCCGTTAGAGGATAGTCGAGGAGAAAATCCAGGCGGACATGATATAAGCCGGGAAACAACATACATAAACCGGCAGCCCATAAACCAACTTTCTGGTTAAACAATAGACTGCCTAAGCCATAAACCGAAACCAGTAAAATCGCGCTAAATAACAAATTCACCAAAGTGGCGATATCTTCACCCAAGCCAAAATAGGAGTGAAATATCGCCGTAATCATATAAGTGCCGGGAGGAATTTTAGACGACAGTTGCCATAAACTTGTCCACCAGTCACCGTTCCCCCACTGAGGAGTTTGGAAAGCTTGCCAATAGTTCAAAGCCCCCGTAAGATAATCCGCCTGATCCCAACTTGGGATAGAGTTGTCAATGGCAAACCACAGGCGATCGCCAACAGCGGAAACCAACCCGATTAACCCTAAAATTATCCAACTGTGCGATCGATGTAATTGATTCGTCATAAGTCCTTGGTTGTTGGTTGTTGGTTGTTGGTTGTTGGTTGTTGGTTGTTGGTTCACGGTTCTTGGTTCACCGTTGACTGTCCCCGCATCCCCACGTCTTTAAGTCGTCCTGTCAGTGGTCAGGGTAAAACCTCCCCTTCTGTGTTAAATTGCCCATTGTAAAACTTGTCAGGTAAAATTTGTCAGGTAAAACTTGTCAGGTAAAATTTGTCAGGTAAAATTTGTCAGGTAAAACTTGTCAGGTAAAATTTGTCAGGTAAAACTTGTCAAGTAAAATTTGTCAGGTAAAATTAGCAGATTTTAATGCCAAATAGTTTGTTTTAATGTACAATTTCCCGGCTTCGGGAAAATTCTTCCAGTATCTTAGATAAAACTTGTCCATTATTGTGGCTTTTTTATAATGACTCAAAATCCTTTGTTTAACTGGCGCCGCGCCACGTTCATCTCTGCAACTGTGGCGGCGATCGCCATGAGTACCCCCAAGGTAAACGCTCAAGTTATATATAACCCGATTGAGTTAAGGGGGCGCTATGAGGTGACAGATATTCTTTCAGAAAAAGATATTCCCACGGGCCAAGGGGGGTTTGCCCGGGACTACCGAGTCACACTCACTGATGTCGATCAAGTAGCGATCGACTTGATCTCTGACAGCTTTGACGCAATAGTATCCTTAATCGGGCCTGATGGCACCACCGTGGCGGAAAACGATGATGGTCCTGATGGCACCACCAACTCTCTATTATTTGCCAGAATCCAAACTACCGGAGATTATATTGTCCGAGTCCGAGCCTTTGGTGAAGGTGGAGTGGGTAACTTTACCCTCAAAGTCACTCGCTTGCGCCCAGCAGAAAGCTGCTCAACAAACAACAATAGATAACTAGAACCGTCATCGGTCATTGAGTCTTCATCTCCCACAGTGCATTTGTTCCAAGTTCTCTGCTTGAGTAGATCGACAGTCACAATCCGGTTCTAAGGGACGTGAAGTTACGGGAATTTCCCTGTTTCATCGCGTCCCAAGTTCAATCGGCGCTTTAAAGGGGGCGGCAGAAAAAAAATTTTTATTAATAGGGTTGACAATCTGGAGTTAATTGGTTAAGATAATAAAGTTGAAGAAACACAAGCCGGGATAGCTCAGTTGGTAGAGCAGAGGACTGAAAATCCTCGTGTCGGCGGTTCAAACCCGCCTCCTGGCACTTTACTTAAACCCTTATAGGTTATGACCTATAGGGGTTTATTTTTGCCTTTAAAGCTATCGTTTCACTCATTTCTCACTCATTTCTGTAAGCAGGGGCAATTGATGATTTGCCCCGATCGCGAATTACAGCGGTTTTCTATTGAATAGACCACAGATATTTAGACAAGAGTGCTTTCATACCGTAGAGATCCCCCCAACCCCCCTTAAAAAGGGGGGCTTTTGAGGGGAAAGCAAGAAGTTTATTTTTCAGATATTTTCAGATATATTTTCTGAGAACTTCTAAGCCATGACCATGCCGCCATCGACATTCATCACTTGACCTGTAATATAGGCAGCCGCAGGATCGGCGGCTAAAAATCGCACTAACCCAGCCACTTCTTCGGGTTGGCCAAAACGACCGAGGGGAATATATTTCAGCAGTTCCTCTGTGCCTTTAAGATCCTTGGTCATGTCTGTGGTAATGAATCCAGGGGCAACCGCGTTGACGGTGATGCCGCGAGAGGCGAGTTCTTTGGCAATGGTTTTGGTAAAGCCGATGACTCCCGCTTTGGCGGCGCTGTAGTTGCCTTGTCCGGGGTTGCCCATTTGTCCGGCAACGGAGGCAATATTGACGATGCGACCGGCTTTTTGCTTGAGCATAATTTTGGCAACAGCGCGGGTACAGAGGAATACTCCACTGAGGTTGAGGTCGATGACCGCTTGCCAGTCTTCTAATTTCATCCGCATTAATAAGGTGTCGCGAGTGATTCCGGCGTTGTTGACCAGGATGTCGATGCGACCCCATCGATCCATGACGGTTTTGATCAGGTTATCTACTTGGTCAGATTGGGAAACATCTGCTTGTAGGGCGATCGCCTCTCCTCCGGCTTGGGTAATAGTCGCCACCACTTCATCCGCTGGCCCACTGGAACTGGCATAGTTGACCGCGACTTTGGCCCCTTCTGCGGCTAAGGCGATCGCGATCGCCCGACCAATACCCCGTGAAGCCCCAGTGACAATCGCCACGCGACCGGATAATTTTTGCATCTGTTCTGGTAAAAGTTCCATCTAAAATTTCCTCGGAAATCGATCGCAAACTAACCGATTTTAATGCCATTTGGTTACAGCAGCGAGGCTGGCCTTTGGCAGAGGGGCGGAGGGGCGGAGAGGCGGGGGTGCGGGGGTGCGGAGGGGCGGAGGGGCGGGAGTAGTGAAAAGTGAATAGTGATATTTATTTTAACTTGTACGGGCGAATGCGAGAACGCCCCTACGACTTTTAACTTTTCCCTTCGGATTTAGCCTTAGAACATCAGATTTTAGCCTTAGTAACGTTACTGTTATTTAAAAATGGTTAACCCGTGAAACTATTTGCCGGATTTATGGCCGCCGAGCGGCTAATTTATGGCTTAAAAAAATTGGTTTAAGTTGTCAAGGTGTATTGGCTGCGAGCCGTTTTAGATTGCAGGAAGTTGCGGGTCAGAATATTCAAAGCGATCGCCCACAAATTCCTGAAAAATTTGGGGGCTGGGTTTTTCTCCTTGACTAATTAAATTTTAGCCATCAATTTTTCCATAAAATCAGTTAGGATAGCTAAAGTCAACCATGATTTAAATCGGTGTCAAGATGCCGCTAGATTCTCAAATCAAGCCCCCTGTGAATTCTCTCGATGTCCTAGAAGAAGCGGAGAGATTATCAAATATCCCCCATGTCACGATTCCTAGACCATCTCAACTGAAACGAGAACGGTGGATATTTGCCGCGTCGATCGCCCTGCCATGTGTAGGCTTTATCGGCGCGATCGCCTTGGCTTGTTATTCAGGAATCACCGCCATAGATTGGATCCTATTTCTGAGTATGTTTTTCCTCACGGTTTTGGGTATCGAAGTGGGATATCATCGCCTATTTTCTCACCATGCCTTTGAAACCGTTGCCCCCATTCGCGCCTTTTTAGCGATCGCCGGCTGCATGGCCCTGCAAGGCCCCGTCATCTACTGGGTCAGCAATCATCGCCGCCATCATATCTACAGCGACCAAGCACAAGACCCCCATTCACCGTACTTTCAGGGTTCCCAGCCGGTGGAATTACTCCCAGGACTATGGCACGCTCATATCGGCTGGATTTTTGACCCAGAAAGAACCAGTCCCGGTCGTTATGGTCGGGATATCCTCAAAGACCCCTTAATAATGACCATTGACAAATTTTACTTTGTTTGGGTATTTTTAGGTCTTTTAATTCCCGCCATTTTAGGCGGAATTTTCAGCGGTAGTTTAGCCGGAATCCTACATGGTTTTCTCTGGGGAGGAATGGCGCGGATGTTCCTAGTTCAACAGGGGACTTATAGTATTAACTCCTTCTGTCATGTTTTTGGCAATCGTCCTTTTGCCACCCCAGAAAAAAGTACCAATAATCTTTGGTTAACCATCCCAACTTTAGGGGGTTCTTTACACAATACCCATCACGCATTTCCTAACACAGCGATTAATGGGTTTGAATGGTGGCAAATCGATCCCAGTGCCTGGTTTATTCGGGGATTAGAAAAGCTAAATCTAGCCTGGAATATTAAAATGCCAACCCCGGAAATGATTGCGGCCAAGAAAATTAAATAGTAGTGGGTTAAATATTAGTGGATAGTCGTTGCTAGGGCGCTTCCTTCCAGACGCGATCGCCTGAAATTTGACGAGAAACCGCCGTCACGCACCGATTGGTTGAGAACAATTATCTGAAAATCATCAGGGTGCGCGACGGCGGATAATTCAGAGCGAAAATCAACCATTCCCTGATTTCATGGCCTCATACTTTACAATACCAAATCCGCTTTCCATAGACTGACTACTATAATCCCCTAAAACGCTGATGGATTCTCGCATATAGCGGGAATCCAAGGATTTACGTCTGGGAACGAAAAGTGCAATTAATTATGTTCACTTACCGATCATCTTATCCCAAATCCACTTTCCATAGACTGACTATGATTCCCCACGGGACGCTTCGCGATCGTCACCCTAAAACGCTTGTGGATTCCCGCCTTCGCGGGAATGACAGAGAAAAATTATTACCTCATAAGTATGAAAAACGCTATTATCCAAGCTATTATCCTAAAGATAGCCAACAAAAAATAGAGACGTTGTAGCAGGCAACGTCTCTATTTTTTATGAGTGACGCACATTAAAACAACACCAGTCTTGACGACGCCAAAGGGCGGCAACGATCCAGCCATGTTGCTCTAAAATATCGGCCACGGGTTTGGCTTGTTCGAGTAAAATGCCGCTGAAAATACCCCAAGTTTCTGGGCCAACGATCGCATCCATATCTGGGATTAAATCAATAATCACTTCTGCCAAAATATTGCAGACGATGCCATTCACAGGTTGGCTAATTAATTCCTTCACCTGTAAAACGCTGCCTTGCTGGATCGTGATTTGGTCTTTGGTCATTTGATTCAATTCTCGATTTTGCCGTGCGGCCCGCACCGCTAAGGGGTCAGTATCTACGGCTAGGGCTCGCTGGGCACCCAAAAGGATGGCACCGATGGATAAAATGCCAGAACCACAGCCAATATCAGCGACTACGGCATCTTTTTGTTCATCATCATCATCCCCCAGACGCATTTCTAGGGCTTCTAAACAGAGTTCCGTGGTTGGATGGTCTCCAGTACCAAAGGCAACTCCCGGATCTAAGCGCAAAATCAGGCGATCGCTATCCGTGGGGATAGGCAGCCATGCGGGATTAATTAAGAAGCGATCGCCAATTTTCTGGGGATGCCAATGCTTCCGCCAATTAACGCCCCAATCCTCTTCCTCGATTAAATCCCACTTAATTACTGGAGCTTGAAAGCTCATACATAAAGCATCTTGCCTTAACAAAAGCGACAGTGCGGACAAATCCAACAACTGCGCTTGTTCTTGGGGTAAATAAGCCAACATCAAACAAGAAGAACCCTTAGTTTGAGAAGCTGTCCCCTGACAACCAAAAGCTTCCAACCGGAAGAAGATTAAATCTTCTAAGGCTGGCTCACAAAGCACTTGAATTTCCCACCAATTATTTGCCATATAAATTTGAGATTTTAGATTTGAAATAATCAGCTAATCCCTAACCGCGATAAGCGATGAGCGATTAGCTGATTGCTGATTGCTGATTAAATCGGCCTAGTCAAATCTAAAATCCTTTAACTAAAATCATTTAAAGGGTGACGGTACAAGCATCGCGAATGCCTGAAACCTTCATAATCTCAGCCAAAATTCCTTCTGGCAAGGGATCGTCTAAGCTCAACACCATGACCGCATCGCCGCGAACAATTTTGCGGCCTACCTGCATACTGGCAATATTCACATTGAAACTGCCCAGTAGGGAGCCGATTTTACCAATAATCCCTGGCATATCCCGGTGTCTGGTTAACAGCATATAGTGAGTTGGCGCCACGTTAACGGGGAACTCATCCACATCGGTGATCCGAATTTCTCCATCTCCTAAGATCGCCCCAGTCACCGTATGCTCCCCTAGAGAACCTTTGGCTTCTAAATGCAGGGAACCGGCATAGTCACGAATTGAAGCATCACGGGTTTCAATCACCCGAATGCCCCGTTCTTTCGCTTCGATGCTGGCATTCACATAATTCACTCGCTCCCGCAACGCTTGAGAGAGCAAACCTTTGAGGGCAGCGACCACTACGGCTTGACTTTCATTATTAGCCAAGTCCCCTTGGAGGCGCACATTCAGCAGTTCCACCCGACCCCCAGCCAGTTGAGCGACCAAATTGCCCAGGGTTTCCGCCAGTTCTAAGTAAGGGCGTAATTTTTCCAGAGCATCTGGGTAAAGTCCGGGAATGTTGACCGCTGAACGGGCAGGCAGTCCCAAAAGCACATCGCGAATTTGTTCGGCTACGTCAATGGCGACATTGACCTGGGCTTCAGTGGTGGAAGCGCCGAGGTGGGGGGTGAGGATAATTTCTTTGCCCAGTTCCCGCAAGGGCGATCCCGCTTCTAAGGGTTCATTGTCAAAGACATCTAAGGCGGCTCCGGCGATCCGACCTTCTTTTAAGGCGGTGGCTAAAGCGGCTTCATCAATGATGCCTCCCCGAGAACAGTTGATAATCCGAGCGGTCGGTTTCATTCTGCCGATCGCTTCAGCATTAATCAGGTTCGCAGTTTCCTTGGTTTTGGGGATATGTAGGGTAATGTAATCGGATTCTCGGAATAATAAGTCGAGATCGACTAAGCGACAGCCGAGTTGATCCGCTCGTTCAGTAGAAATGAACGGATCGTAAGCCAGCAGTTTCATGCCCATTGCTTTGGCAATACTGGCTACATGGGAGCCAATTTTGCCCAGTCCAACAATTCCCAGAGTTTTTTTGTAAATTTCCGCGCCGACAAATTTTTTCCGCTCCCATAAGCCACTTTTAACCGATGTATTGGCATCAGGAACGTAGCGGGAAAGGGTCAGCATCATGGCCAGAGCGTGTTCCGCAGCGGCGATCGTGTTCCCTTCTGGAGAATTCACGACCACAATTCCTTTACGGGTGGCTTCTGGCACATCCACATTATCCACGCCGACGCCAGCGCGACCAATGATTTTGAGGCGATCGCCCGCTGCAATCATTTCCTTGGTAATGCGGGTGCCGGAACGAATCATCCATGCATCATATTCAGGAATGATGCTCACGAGTTCTTGAGGTGATAGTCCAATTTGAACATCAACCTGGGCGACCTGGGATAGAATATCTATTCCAGCTCGATCGATAGAATCTGAAACGAGAACCTTTGGCATAGTCAGCAGTTCAATATTTTTTTGGGGGTTGCAACTTTTCTATATTGCGTTCAATTTTTTTGGGGGGGCAGCAAGCCCGATCGACACAGGGGTAATGTCAGAGCGATATCATCCGCTAAACCTAGGCCAGTAGCTTTGGCATCCAATGGTTAGCTCTGACCCATCAGAAAAACCTATATACCCGGAAGACTTGGTGCAGTACGTCATTTTAGCGGTAAATGGGGAGAAAATCTGATAATACACCAAAGTTTTTTAACTTTCGGCTCCCAAAGCCGGGAAATTCGTGATGATTTTGGCCGGTTCAATATTTTTTTGGGGCATAATTATCCAGAGGCTGACTCGGCGGAACCACTCGATCCTCTCTCAGCCAGGGCTGTCCCATGATTGGTAATGGCTTAACGGTGAAAACCTCCGGCGGCGAAGCAAGCGGTTTGGAAGGGCTTTCCCATGATTGGTAATGGCTTAACTGTGAAAACCAATAACTAGCTGCCCCGAATGCTTCGCCCTGGCTAGACTGCTCCTAATTTTTCCATTGTCCAGTCATTTTTTTCCCTTTGCTACAAAATCCGTCTGCTCTCGGCTAAATTTCTAAATTTTCTGACACTTATTGGCTCAATTTCAGATATCTTATAACTCTGACTGCTGTCTATGCTACCTCAAAAATGATCTTTTTTTTCAGCACAACTGTAAAAGAATTCTTTCATGTTCATTTTGTGGTTTAATCGTCTATTCATTATGAGTAATTTTGGTGCTATGAAGTATCTCGTTGCGATTCTTGCAGATCGAATTCAAGCTGAAGCAGCTTCCGTCGCCTTGGAAAAAGAGGGCATTCCCACCAGTCAAATCCATATCTTAGGAAAAGGATATAAAAGTGCTGATGAGTTTGGGTTCATCGATCCTAACCAAAAAGCCCGGAAGCAAGCTCTCCTCATGGCAACTTGGCTTGTCCCGTTTGGGTTTGGGGCTGGATTGACTTTTAGCTTCATTACCAATTTAGATACATTTGCCTGGGCTGGGGAAATCGGCAATCATATCATTGGTGGACTCTTGGGGGCAATTTCCGGGGCAATGGGGAGTTTTTTTGTTGGTGGTGGGGTTGGTTTGGTGTTTGGCAGTGGCGACGCTTTGCCCTACCGGAACCGGCTGAATCAAGGCAAATATTTAGTGATTGTCCAAGGGGCGGATAGTTTAATTCGCCAAGCAACGCCGATCCTCAATCAGTTTCAACCAGAAAATATTCAAGGCTATACAGAGGAAGCGAATTTTATCGCATAATTTAGGTGGCTCGGTGGATCGGGGACTCGGTGAGTCCCTATTTGATTTTTGGGAACATTTTATCGCGAATTTATTTATCGCGAATTTAATCCGTCGATCGCAACTCAGCCGGAAAAGCCTTTTAAAGATGGTTAGAAATTCTGGTGGTGAAGTATTTGGGAGAAATTAATCTCACTTATTTGTCATAATTTCCCAATACTTCCCGCGTTCTTTATTTAGAGAAATATAATTTTTCTTGAGGCAGAAAAATACCCCATTATATATCATAACAAAAATCATCCGATTTAGGAATTATTCAGGTGCGATCGCCTCTAATAGGTTAGAATAATAGGCTAGAATAATTACAGCGATCGCTATCATGTATAAAAGTTAATTGGCTCCGGTCAGCATCGGAGAAGTGAAAATGATTAAAATTCAAAAACGCCGATAAATTCATTTTGCCAAAATGTAAATTCACAATTCGGGAAAAATTTGATTCATCGTTGGTGACAGGTATTTAGATCGGATTATGATGAAAAAAATTCTCAGCAGCAGAGGAATAATGTCTATCATTAATGATATTATTTATCTAGCTAGTTACCGACGAATCAGTCAAAACAATCAACGGCAGCATCGGTTAGGAATCATTCTGGAGGGATGATAATGGCCAAAATTCTCATTGTGGATGACTCAAGTTTATCCAGAAGAATTCTGCGAACAATTCTCATCGCAGAAGGACATAATATTATTGAAGCCACAGACGGGTTAGTGGGAATTGAAACTTATGTAATGGAACAACCGGATTTAGTTTTGCTGGATATGGCAATGCCAGGACTACCCGGAGATGAGGTGCTGGAAAAAATCCTGGAAGTGAATCCAGCCGCCCGAATCATTATTGCCACCGCCGACTTGCAGGACTTAACTAAAACCAAAGTCCTAGAAGCTGGGGCGATGGGTTTTGTCAACAAGCCATTCAATCGCACCAAGGTATTAGAAGTGGTGAATCAGGTACTTAGCAGTATCCCCCAGGTTTTATAAGGAGATAGAATTATGGATCTCACTCAAACCCAGCTAGATGCTTTGAGTGAATTGATTAATATTGGCTTTGCCAGGGCAGCCAATTCGTTGAGTGAACTGACAGGCGATCGCGTCTTACTAGATGTCCCGCAGGTTTCCATTCATACCATTAATGAACTCGGACCAAAACTGGCCACCTTTGTGCAAGGAGAAGTCGCCACGGTTCAACAAATTTTTAACGGTCCCGTCTCTGGCAATGCTCTATTATTATTAAACTACGACGGAGCAGTGATGCTGTCGGACTTAATCACCCCGGAGGCTCACGCTCATAGCCGAAGGTTGGACACCGCCGCATCAGAAGTGATCACGGAAATTGGCAATATCTTGCTCAATGCCTGTTTAAGCGTATTTGGCAACTTGCTCCAAATTCAAATTTCTTTTTCTGTGCCGCGTTTATATCTGGAAGCGATTGATGGCTTAATCCATTCCCTGGTCATTGGCAAGGAAGAAATGCGGTATGCCATGATTGTGTACACCGGATTTCGGCTCCAAAATGATGAGGTGAAAGGTTATCTGGTACTGATTTTGAGCGTGGTTTCTTTGGAAAAATTACTGGAAGCGGTGGAACATTGGGCTGATGTTTCTGTGGAAATTCTGGAATAACGATTTCAACGGCGATCGGGACTCCCTTGACCCTGGAATCATAATTAAATGAATCCAAATAAATCCCTTTAAGATGAGAAAAAAAATGGATGAATAATGATGAACATGAACTTCAACACAAATTACCACCAGGCTTTAGAACACTGGTTGGATGCCCTCGCCGATCAAGGGGTCTTTACCACCGATCCTAACTTGAAGATTATCAGTTGGAATCATTGGCTAGAAATCCACAGTGGTTTATCTGCGAGTGAAACCATTGGGCGTAATTTATTTGAAGTTTATCCCCCCTTGGCAAAAAAGGGAATCGAGCGCTTTTATCGTCAGGCGCTCAATGGCCAGGTTGTGATGCTTTCTCAGCGGTTACATCGTTATTTGCTGCCTATGTCCACTTCTGCGGTGCAACATCAACTACCTTATATGCAGCAGAGTGCTCGCATCGGCCCGTTAATTTCAGAATCAAAGATTGTGGGCACAATTACGGTGATTCACGATGTGACGGAACGGGTGATTCGGGAAACACAACTCCAAGACCAAATTGAAGAATTAGAACGCACCGATGCGGTTTTGCGATCGACTCAGGCAAAATTAGAACATTTACTTTCATCGAGTCCGGCAATTTTATATACCTGCCAAGAAGATCATAGCGATCGCATTACCTTAAACATGACCTTTATCAGTGACAATGTTCTAGAAAAGTTGGGCTATCACCCCAATCAGTTTACTCATCACCCCAATTTTTATTTTGAACATATTCACCCCGATGATACTGAGTTAGTTTTGACCAAAATATTGAATCTTTTGCCCAGCAAGCATGAAACTGTTGAACATCGGTTTTTACACGCTGACTGTAGCTACCGTTGGCTGCGTAATGAAATGAAAGTTATTGAAAGTATTGATAATAAAATAGCTCAAGTCGTCGGCGCCATTTATGACATCACCGATCGCAAAGAAGCCGAAGCACAAATAGAAGAACAAGCGGCGCTGATCCGTATTGCGAAAGATGCCATTCTGGTGAAAGATTTAGAGGATAGAATTTTATTCTGGAATCCCGGAGCCGAACATTTATATGGTTGGAATGCCTCAGAAATTATCGGAGAAGATGCCAAGCACAAACTTTTTTCTCAAATTCATAAGAATGCTTTTGAAGTCGCGAAAAAAAATACCTTCGATCGCGGAGAATGGCAGGGAGAACTACATCAAATTACCAAAGACGGACAGGAAATCATTGTCTCTAGCAGTTGGACATTAGTCAGAGATAGTAAAAATTATCCCAAATCTATCCTAACGGTGAATACGGATATTACCGAAAAGAAACTTTTAGAAGCTCAGTTTCTTCGGGTGCAGCGCATGGAAAGCATTGGTACTTTGGCTAGTGGCATTGCTCACGATCTCAACAATATCTTATCCCCAATTTTAGCAGCGGTTCACCTATTAAAAATGGATCTCCCAGAGGAAAAACGAGATCAAATTTTAACCATGCTAGAAAATAATACCATTCGAGGGGCTGATTTGGTCAAGCAAGTTTTATCTTTCGCCAAGGGACTACAAGGTGAACGGACAATCGTTCAAATCAGACATATTGTGGAAGAAATTCGCTTAATTGCCGATGAAACATTTCCCAAAACAATTACGATTACCACCAATGCTCCCAGAGAATTATGGTTAATTTATGGCGATCCCACCCAACTGCATCAAATTTTGATGAACCTATCGGTAAATGCCCGGGATGCCATGCCGAATGGGGGAAGTTTAAAAATTTCTGGAGAAAATGTTTGGATCGATGAAAACTATGCTAGATTAAATTTAGATGCTGATGTGGGTGCTTATATTTGTATTACGGTAAAAGATACGGGAACGGGAATTAATCCCGACTATTTAAATAAGATTTTTGAGCCTTTTTTTACTACCAAAGAAATTAGCCAGGGTACGGGATTAGGGCTTTCTACGGTGATGGGAATTATCAAAAGTCACGGTGGATTTATCCAAGTCGCCAGTGAAGTCGGGGAAGGAACCCAATTTAAAATCTATTTACCCGCTGCCCCAGAAAATCATGCGGAAACCATTCCCGAAATTGATTTTCCTCAAGGACAGGGTGAGTTAATTCTGTTGGTGGATGATGAGTTGGTGATTTTGGAAATTAGCCAAACTATTTTAGAAAGTAATAATTATCGAGTGTTAACCGCGAAAAACGGGATTGAGGCTTTAGCTCGATATACTCAGTATGGTGAGCAAATTAATCTGGTATTATTAAATATGATGATGCCGGGAATGGATGGGAAAACGACTTTGAAATATTTACGGAGTATTAGCCCAGATTTGAAAGTCATAGGGGTGAGCGGTTGGCCTTCTCATTTTGAGGATGATGTGGCAGTTAAACAAGAGTTAGTCGGTTTTTTGTCCAAGCCTTATACTAGCCAAGAGTTGTTAAAAATTTTGGCTAAAGCTTTGCATTAACCTTCAGATATTAGTTGTTTGTTGTTAGTTGGTGGTTGTTGGTTGTTTGTTCTTAGTTCTTAGTTGGTGGTTGGTGGTTGTTAGTTGATGGTTGCTTGTTAGGGAGATGTCTGTCAAACAACAATCAACAAACAACAATCAACAAACAACCATCAACAGTCAACAATCAACAAACAACAAACAACAATCAACAATCAACAATCAACAATCAACAATCAACAATCAACAATCAACAATCAACAATCAGCAAATATATTAATCGGGAAAATTAAGATGCTACCCAAAGAAGAACTGTTAAAAGGTATTGAAAATCGAGACTGTGTTGCCCGCATTATTGACCAAGCAAATCAAGCAATTAAAACTTGGGAAGTGGTGTTGACAGATTTTTTGTCTCCTCCAGAGTTGGCAGATAGTCTAAAGGCTTTTAAGTCTTTGACCGAGGTTCATTGTGTGAGTTGGGGTGGCTACCCCCAAGCGGAACGCAGCCGTTTGGCGATCGCCCGTGAGGAAATTCCCCTTGATGTGTCACAAGTGCAGGTCTGCGCGTTGGAAATTGCCGGAAATTTTCTGTTTGATACTGCCAGTCACCGGGATTTTCTGGGATCGATGTTGGGGACGGGAATTGTCCGAGAAAAAACTGGGGATATTGTTGTTTTGGGCGATCGCGGTGCTCAGGTGATTGTGGTGCCAGAAATGGTGGAGTTTCTGGAAATGGAACTAAAACAAGTGCGATCGGTGCCGGTGAAAACTCAACGGATTTCGTTGACGGAATTAAAGATTAAAGAACCGAAGAAAAAGCAGTTAACTACGGTGGAAGCTTCGACGAGATTAGATGCGATCGCCTCTGCGGGGTTTGGGATGTCTCGGAGTAAAATGGTAGATTTTATAAATGCCGGAGACGTGCGAATTAACTGGAAAGAAATCACCCAACCCAGCTATCAAGTCAAACCCAATGATTTAATTGCCATTCGCGGCAAAGGACGCCTAGAAGTCGGAGAAATTACCGTCACCAAAAAAGGCAGATATCGAGTAGATTTAACGCGATATATATAATTCTATTTGTAAATTCTATTTGTAGGTTGGGTAGAACGAAGTGAAACCCAACACTTGCGAGTGTTGGGTTTCGTGGACGGTGGACCCAACCTACAATTTTAGGCCGATCGCTGACCTTAATTCGGGGCTAACCACTTTTGACCATTTAACCGTTGAAGCACGCCAAATAACATCAAGTCCAGAGTAATTTTGCGCTCATCAATCAAAAACGGCTCCAAGGTACTGGGTTTAGCACCGAAATCAGAACAAGAAAACCCTCTAGGGCCAGAAATATCCGCTTTGGGGAAATAGAGATTAAATTGACGCTTGCCATTGTTCCAGCGACCAATCACCTGCCAGCATTCGGAGTTGGCACCCAGACCAGACATGGGAAATTTTTGTTTTTCCAACATCACCTCAATATCGTCCAGACCTTCTTTGACCAAAGCTGCCTTTAACGCAGGCAGATAGTCTTGATGCATAAAATCGGCAAAGGGCTTATCTTCCGGCTTGGGGGCTTTGGCTTTGGCAGCATCGGCTTTGGCTGCTTCCGGTTTAGCTTTGGCTGCGGGTTTGGCTTCTGTGTTTGCTGCTTGCTCTTCGCTCATAAATCGATCCTTCTATGGTTTGAGTAGTGGGTGGTTGGCGATCCAAAAAACTGACTTTTTGCCACCTGTAAGAATTTAATCACAATCCGATTAAACATTTTTAGCAGGCAGTTTTAGCCTATCCATAAAAAAGAAAGGATGAAGGCTGCTGATTTTAGCCCCTCATCCCCTCGTTCCCAGGCTTCTGCGTGGGAATATGGCATCAATGGGATTAGATTTCCGCGATCGCTCGTTCGATCAGCCGCCGCGCTAAAGTTTGGATGCCGGTATGCTCGTAATAGTTGGTAGTCATATCCAGGAATGCCGCCACATAGTCCAGCTTGTCATCGGCAATTTCCACATAGCCTTGTAAGCTGCTGACGACCGATTGGGGGGTTAAATTCCGTTCTGCGACAAAATTGCTCATCCAGCCAGACACGGAAGAAAAGCTTTCACCGATAAAACCCAACTTACTACTGGGGTTATCTCCCGGAATTAGGGTACTCACGGACTTAAAGGAACCATTATCCTCCAGTTCTTTCGGGCTTAAACTTTCAACGGTTGATAACCCTTTTTGGATAAAGTCGGGGCCGAGGGGAATTAACCCATCTAAGCAAACTAAGGCCGCCATTCGCATAATCGACTCGCCGCCATAGTCTCCTAACGAGGTGAGAAAGTCCCCAATGCTATCGCCGGGAATGCCGTTAATTTGGCAGAAAGCTACCAATTCCACGACTAATTTCATTACTAAGTCAATGGTTTGCGCTTTGTCTGCTTTGGGGGTGAGTTTGTTTAAAAAGCCGAGAAAGCTGATATCTTCACCAATTTTATTGGCCATTGCCGCAGTACCGAGGGCGGAACCGGCGCTATCAATGGTTTGGTAAAGCCAGAGGGCCCGTTGGTAGCCTTCTGATTTGTCGTTGAACAGATAGATGGCCCGATCGCCTACTTGTTGGATAATCTCTTGGTCGTCTTCCCCGGTGACTTCCCGAATGGTATTTTCAAAGCCCACCAGGTTGTTCCACTGACCGGGAACCACAAAGTCAAGGGCGCGGAGGACTTTGACCGTCATATTATTGGTTGGTAGCTCATCCACCAATTCAAAAATCGGTTTACTCATGGAAAGACTCCTATTTGAAGATTACTAAGTTTGGATTTTGTCAGAGACAAGAATTAGACAATTCTGCCAAAATACCGATCTCGATCCCCCCAACCCCCCTTAAAAAGGGGGGCTTTTTATAATGAAAGCCAGAATTGTCTATTATTTAAGTCTAGATAAACCACTGAGATTAAATTCTGAAATCCACTTTTCGCGATCGCTTGGTGACAAAGAACTGGACTGCACTTTTACTTGAAAGCGGTCAGCCACCAACACTGAAGTCATGGTTTTCCCTGTTTCTGCCGCTGGATAGCCGCCAATTTGTTTGGTGCTGCTGGCAAATTTTGTCACCGTATTTGGTGTATCAATTGTATCAGTAATCGAGAGCTTGGCGACGCTTTGACCGCCTTTTTTCAAATCGGCGATCGCCGTTCCGAGTTTCTCCTGTTGATAGACTAAGCTAAATTCCCCAGTGGGTTTAGGAAAGAACTTATTAAATTCTCCTCCTTTAACTTGTTGTTTCACCGCTTGATTGCGCGGTTGGGTGGTACTTTCTTTTTGAGCATCATCCCACCGAGTTGGCTCAGTTTCCGCACAAGCGCCCACGAGTAGTACCAAAGTGAGCATCAATGACAGGACGATTTTTCTGGTATTTTTTGATAAAATCATGGAATTTTCCTAATCAAAAATGAAAGGTTTTCTCAAGTTTCTAGATAGCCTAATTAAGTAGGTGGGCAGAAATAAATGCACCACAGACCATATCAGAAGAAAAACTGTCATTCCCGCCGATGGCGGCCTTCGCGGGGGTAAACTCCGACGGGAATCCAAGGATTTACGGTGGGGAACGAAAAGTGCAATTAATTATGTTCACCTAATTATCTCTAACTGGCTCTAAAACTGGCTCTAACAGGCAGAAACCGGGTTTTTTAGCACATCTCTGTAATCCCTCCAAAATTGTCATAGAAACCCGGTTTATAATAAAATCACCCCAATTTCATTATAGTGTAATTATTTCTACCCGCAACTCTTCCCTAGCCCGGATATTTTTTAACTGAGTAAAAACAACTATTAAAGCGGTTTTCTGTTGAATAGCAAATATTAGTAAGGTGGGCAAAAAGTTTTACCCACCTTACCATATATGATGGTGAAATTTTGCCCACCCTACCATATAATCCTATACTTAGTAGGGCGCAAGCATGACCGCAGAAATTCGATGGTTAAAAGCAGAGATTTAATCCAATATCGCGCCCTAAGCGAGATTTGTGGTCTATTCAGTAAAAAAACCGCTGTAAATATGCGAGTAATGGGAGAAAATATCAGTTATTCACTTTCACCGTTAGAATTGGCTGGTTTATTAGTTTGTTTTTCTGGGGAAGTTGTTGGTTCGACTTCATTTGTAGGACTGCCTGCTGTTGGCGAATTCTTAACAACACAAGGGCCATTAGTGTACTTTAGATCGGATTTTTCTAGATTAATCCGCGCTTGATTTAAATCACCGAAAACGATCCAACCTAATTGAGATGTTATTTTATCTCCTAACGGCGGATCTTCAGGTGGGCAAACTTGAACTTGCAGCCATTTATCAGTATCTCCATTTATATTTCCTGATTTTTTTTTGACTAAAATAACTGTACCAGTACCGATTTGAGCGATCTCGTTTAATGGGTTATTTTGATCTTTATAGAGTGCAATAGGGGAAGATGGTGATGCATTAGAGTCAGCCTTAATCTGATATAAAGTATCAGGTGTTAGGTCTTCCCATTCCTGGGGCGGTAGTGGATTAGAACTCGTTGGCGAATTAATACCTGAAGTTATGCTTACCTGATTTTCTGAATTACTGTCTGAATTCTTTGAACCAGAAATCTTTTTCAACAAATTCAAATTAAGCGCCGCCACGATACCGAGTCCTGCCACCAGGATTATGCCGAATAAAATCGGTAAAAGTGGCCGCGAACCTGTTGGCCGTGTGGCTAACTTTGTTGGTGCAGAAGAGGAGAATTCTTGCCCAGGCAACTTGGTATCCGCATCCGGGTGAGCATCGGGATCCCCTAAAGGTTCTGGGATTTCATTCAGTTGTTCCAGTAATGCTTCTGGGGTAATCTGGGCTGTTTCATTGGGGGTAACGCGACAACGCACTAAAGCCACTGTTACATTGTCATGGCCATTGTAATAGTTAGCCAAGTCAATCAGATGATTAACCCCTTGAGTTAAAGGTAGTTCTCCATTTAATACCGGCAAAATCTTACTCTGCCAATATTGTTCTACTCGGTCGTTGTCACTGAGTCCATCAGAACAGAGTAAAAATAAGCTATCTTCATCAATAATGAAGCGTTCCACCGATGGATGCAGGTGAGCGGAAGGCCCCATGCCCAGGGCTTGAACCAGTGAACCGGAAGAAGGTTGTTGCAAGGCATCCCGGTAGAGGATGTAGCCAAAACAAACGTGACGAGAGGCGACATCATCGTCGATTGTGACTTGACGGCAGCCGTTGCGGTTAATCCAATAGGCGCGACTATCCCCTACATGGGTGATATAGAGTTCGTGGGCACGGGTGTATGACATCACCAGGGTAGTACCCATGCGTTGACGGCCTTGTTTTTGTTGGCTATCGTTTTTTTCTGATATTTCTTGGTTGGCTGCGGCTGCCGCATTTTCCAGGATCGTGGTGACTGTCCGGGGATCTTCTAGGTTGGCTGGTGATTTTTGCTGTTCCTGGATGTACTTTTTCACTGCATCAATGGCCATATTTGAGGCGACGTTGCCGCCTTCATGTCCCCCTATGCCGTCACAGACGATCGCTAATGAACTTAGTCCCGATTCTGCGGTGCGTTTCGTGCTGCTGTCGTTGGGATAACAAGCGTCCTCATTGCGGCGACGGCTAGGGCCTTGGTTGGTGTCGGTGGCGATCGCATATTCTCGTTTCTGAAGCTGCCCGCATATATTTAGACCGCGATCGAGTAAGGCAACTAGCTGGTCACAGGTTTTAATTTCACCATCGATCAACAACTGGCAAAGTTTTTCTAAAAAAGGAGCAATCAAGGGGTTAGCGGTGGATACCCATTCGGACCAGAATTGACCCAGATTCTCTAGAGTGGGAAACTTACTATCCAGACGCAGTTCTAATAAGCGCACTATTGACCCTTCCACTCGGATCAGTTCTGGGTTCAGCAAACTCCCAGCCACCCCTTCCCCCATAAATGGCTGCCAAAGATTAGCCAGTTGCCACAACCAGTTAAGCTGTCGGAGGGGTGAAGCTTTCGCCCATTGGCCGATTAACGGTGGCATGAGTTTTCCCCCTAAAGCAAGATTCAACGGTGGGGCGGGGGTTTGGGCGGCTTCGCTGCCGGATCCGGGGGGAGTTGTGGCGTAAATCGGCCCTTGTTCTAATAACCAGATGTCATCCTTAGTGATTTTTTGATCCACTAATTGACCGTAAACTTGGGGAATATGGATCCGTTCAGCAAAGAGTCTGAGATAGGGCAGCACTAAATCGGGAATTTCCACCGGCACATCTGGGACTTTGCCCGGTTGTGTGTCCAGAAGAATGCGATCGCCCTTGAACACATAGCGATCGGCCAAAATTTCACCAATATTCAACTCTTTAAACTTTTTGACTCCTGTCCCCACTACCCATAGATAGCGCTTAGGCAATGGGGTGCGGCACTTTTCACAAAATTGATTGTGTTCTGGATTGGGATGTTCACAAGTGTAGTTAGGACAAGTAATGGTTGCCGCAGGTGTTTGCATGGGGATTCCTCACGCCGATCAGCTATGGTCTAAAGGGATACGGGTACTACGCGGGGCTGATAAGCTTATGGGTTTAAAATAGCTTATTTTTCGCCACCTTGATGGTTCACGGTTCTGGGAGTTTTGGTCAGGTCCGGTGAAACACGGATCGAGTTGCGAAGCACGTCGCTCTTGTTATTTTAAACCGATTTTTATCATAGACGATCGAGTCTTGGGAGCGGATTATGGGGTGTCACCCCCAAATCGTTGCCCTGAGATTATTTTGAGGAGAGAAAAAAGGAATCGCGGAGAAACCGGGTTTTGTGCCAAAATTTCTTTTGATTCAGATCGTGGCAGCCACCCGGTTTCAATGGTTCGCAGCGATCGCATTAGCGATCGGACATTTGGACTTGAGGCAGTCCCATGCTGTAGTTGACCGCCCGACAGTTGAGGTTATAGCTAATTTTGCCCTGTTGCAGGAGCGATCGCACATAATGCTCCAAATCAGAACCAATGCGCCGCAAGTTATATTCGGTCAGTTCCTCACCAGCGGAAGCTTGGACTAACTCATCAAATTTTTGGTAAACATCGGCTAAGACTCGATCGTTCCAGTTCAGTTCATTATCTGGATCGATGTCCAGAGTTAAGGTGTCTTCGCTGGGGACCATTTCTTGTCCTTGAATAACACCGGCAAAAATATGAACGTGACGAGTTGCGGATTTCAGCAGCATAACAATGGTTAGATTAAGGATACTTGAGTATTGTAAAGCGTTGTTACAACATCTTGAGTTGGGTTGAGGCACGAAACCCAACCGACAATTTTAGTAGGGTGGGCAAAAATCCACCATCATATATGGTAGGGTGGCGTGAATATTTTTGCCCACCCTACGAATGTTAGGGACTTAGGCATTCTGACTGGATAGATATCATCTAAATTCATCTATATATAAGGAGTGATATCTTCACCGCAATCATCCGCTAAATAACTCAGAGAGCGAAAACGCAATCCCACCAACTGTTCATACAAAGGATTCAGCTTACACATAGGGGGAATATGGACAATTTTGTGGCCAAAGAGTTTAATGTCTCGTTCAAAGGGACATTGAGGCGGAATCATTTTGCACAAAAACTTCGCCAGACGCGGATCGTGAATTTCCAGTCCATCCATCCAGTCACGCACTGGCGCCAAAACATCCACTCCTGAATGTGGTGGTTTCAAACTGTAGGCACTGGTGGGGAGATCCCCTGGAGTTTCCTGAGTCATGGTTTGCCGATCTTCTAGGGTATGTCGCAGGGACTCCAGGGCGTCTACTTTGATCGACAAAGCGGCACAGAGTTCTTGCAGCAGTCGATCTTCCGAGGGGGAATAAATCCCATCGGCTAAGGCTACCATCACCGCTGTTCTCAGGAAATTTTCGGCGATCGCGGCATTTTTGCCCAAAACCTCACCTAACTCTTGAGTCGAAATCGGTTGAAAAGAATCTAAATCGACTTTTGGGACTAACTCGGTTTGAGTTAGTTCGTGGATGAACTCTTTTTCTTCCTCATCAAAGTGACCATCGGCCCAAGCAATGGACAATAAGCCACGCAACCAGGCAGAAATTTGATCGTCGGTTAAGGCATTACATTTGACAACGTTAGTCATTCGCTTGCTTCCTCTGGGCGGATATCTCAGAATGCTTCTATAGGCATTTTAACTGAGGAATTCAAAACTTACGGATTCTCAGTCCGAGCCCGGTTATCTTTGCCCGGTTATCTTTGCCCGGTTATTTTTGCTCTATTTTTCCTCATAGCCACCGGCATAAGTAATTACGCACATAATCCGATATTCTCGATGCTCACCACAAGCAGCCCCAGTGACTTGAAACTCTGGTTTAAAAATATTATCTCGATGACCGCGATCGGGAACGCCATCATCAATAATCAGTGCCATCACCACATCTTCTCCAGTATTTGGGCCATAGCTAATATTTTCCGCGACTACTTGTTTCCATTCTCCATAACGTTCCAGGCGGTCCCAGGGCTGGCTGCCGTCGCTTCCCGTATGACCCAATTGACCCCCAGGGCCTTGATCTTGCACATGATCGGCGGCGGCTTTGGACATTCCACTGGAGGCAGTGAGAGGAGATGCGGGACTAACGGATTTGAGATAAGAAATCGCCTCATTGACGGCACTCACTCCTTCTTGGGTTTTCAGGGGAATTCTGCCGGGGATTGTCAGTAAGTCACCTTGAAAATATTTGGTGAGATTTTCCAATTTAGCGGCATAAGCTTGAGGATTCATTCGCGCTATGTTGGTTTCTTGAATAATCGCTTGTTCCAATGCTGACAGATTAATATTACTGGCTGGATTACTGCCAGGATTACTGCCAGGATTACTGCCAGGATTACTGCCAGGATTACTGCCTGGGACTAATCTCGTGGGTTGTTCTCTGACTTCCCTACCGGGCTGAATGCTGTCTTCTACGGTGAGCGATCGCTGTACTGAATGTTGACCGAGTAAGTTCACCCCAGCCATGATGAGAATACTGGCTGACCCGATCAGTAAAAACTTGGTTGGCAGCATAAATTTTCCTCTTCCTTCAAAAAATAATACCATTTACAAAAATTAATCCAACAGCCCCTAACATTCGTAGGGTGGGCAAAAAATTTTAGCCACCCTACCATATATGATCCTACACTTTTGCCCACCCTACAATATAAATACTTGCGATCGCATTTCTGAGGGCAAAGGAATCAATCGCGCACAATCGCCCACAAACGCGCACAAAGAAGAGAAATTTTTGTTTATCATGCTGATAGTCTTCATCGAATAGGAAATTATCAATGGATTACGAAACCGCTTATCAGCTATTAATCACCCAGGGCAATGCTCTTTTCAACCCTGGAAGTGAAAACGACTTTCTCAGACGCTTACAACAAGGAAAACCGCCGATTCCTGGTCAAGTCACCGCAATTTTGTTAGCCTTAAAAATTGTCTTTGAAGCTTTGCACGCAGAAAAAACCATCCAGCGGGAATTAGCCTTAGCTGTCTATGTGCTGGCCATTGAAAGTCAGCGACTTTTTGACGCCGGACAAAAATCTCAAGTGGGCTGGCCTCCCTTATTAAAAGAAGACTTATATCGCATTTCTTTGGCGGTACAAAGTCTTTTTTCCGGGGTTTGGCAAACCTAATCTAACATAAGGAATTAACGGGGCGATCGCTTATCCGCAAATAGGGCGATCGCCCCGCTTGGCTTTGCTCTTTGCTTCAGGGACAACCTTGAAGCGATCGACGACCATTCGGTAAAAAAGCCCCACATAAATTAGTATTAGCTAAATTAGCTTGCCCCAAATTTGCCTCAATTAAAAAACTATTCCGCAAATCACTATCAGTAAAATTTGCCCCATTCAAATTGGCTCGACTCAGATTAGATTGACTCAAATTAGCCTTAGTAAAATTAGCCCCACTTAAATCCGCTTCAAATAAATTAGCTGCCGTTAAATTTGCTTCACTTAAATTCGCCCGAATCAACGTCACTTTTCCCAGATAAGCTTCTTGTAAATTCGCCTTACTCAAGTTCGCATTGGTCAAATCTGCCCCCCCTAAATTCGCCTGAGTCAAATTCGCATTGGTCAAATCAGCACCCGCCAATTTTGCCCGACTCAAGTTAGCCCCTCTCAAATCGCAATTAGGACATTTATTCGTACTCAGTAACCGCTGAATTTCTGGTCTTTCTTGAGAATCAGCCCCTCCAGTAAAGCATAATAAACTGAGCCATCCTACCAACCAAAAAACTTTTGCTTTCATCGTATTTTAAGTTACCCGATCCAATGATTAACTATAATTTCTGCTAATTTATACCATTTACAAAAATTTATCCAACAGCCCCTAACATTCGTAGGGTGGGCAAAAATATTCACCCTACCATATATTCCATATATTTATTATGATTGCGATCTTTTGCCCACCCTACAATATAAATGCTTTTCGTAAGGTGGGCAAAAAATTTTACCCTACCATATATATATTATTATTGCGATATTTTGCCCACCCTACAATATAAATGCTAAAAATATCATTAGATCACAGAATAACATTAATTAAAGCAACTTTATTTAGGCAACTCAATCGTAAACTCTGTGCCTTCATTCACCTTGGAATAGCACTCTAATAATCCTCCGTGTTTTTCCACAATAATCGAGCGAGCAATAGATAATCCTAGTCCAGTGCCTTGCCCTCTGGATTTACTGGTAATAAATGGATCGAAAATTTTACTGCGTAATTCCTCGGCAATACCGGGGCCATTATCGGCAATTTTAATCGAGATGCCATAGTCGGGGATTTCACAGGTAGTAATGGTAATTTTTTGGTCAAGATGATGAATTTTATTTAAATAATCCGCTCGATTAATTTGCTCGTCAAAAGCATCGATCGCATTGGCGAACAAATTCATAAATACCTGATTCATCGGACCGGGATAACAGTTGACCAAGGGTAACTTACCATAGTCTTTAATGATTTTAATTTCTGGACGCTCTGGACTAGCTTTAATTCTATGCTGTAAAATCATCAGGGTACTATCAATACATTCGTGGATATTAATCGTAATTTTCTTAGATTGATCCGCTCTAGAAAAATTTCGCAATGATAAACTAATTTCCCGAATTCGATCCAGCCCTAATTTCATAGAAGCGATCATACTCGGTAAATCTTTAATCATATAATTTAATTCAATGTCTTCGCCATGATCCAGGATTTCATATCCGGGGTCGGGGAATTTTTTCTGATAAAGTTGTAAATGAGCGGTGATTTCGGTAAAATACTCTTCCAATAGAGCCATATTCCCAGTGATAAAGTTGAGGGGATTATTAATTTCGTGGGCGACTCCAGCCACTAATTCTCCCAAACTGGACATTTTTTCACTTTGAATTAATTGGAATTTAGCATTAGAGAGTTTGGTCAAAGAATCAGTCAGTTCGGCGGTTCTTTCTTCAACCCGCTGTTCTAATTCAGCGGTGAGTTTTTCCAGGGATGCTTGAGCTTGGGTGCGTTGAATAATTTCTTTTTGCAGCCGGAGATGGACATTGATGCGAGCTAAAACTTCTTCCGGCTGAATTGGCTTAGTAATATAGTCTACGGCGCCCAAAGATAGTCCTTTGATTTTATCCAGGGTGTCGGAAAGTCCCGTCATAAAAATTACGGGGATATCTTTGGTAGCTTCAGTTTTCTTTAAAATCTTACAGGTTTCAAATCCATCAATTCCTGACATGACCACATCTAATAAGATGATGTTGGGCATCATGTTGTTGATTTTTTCGATTAATTCTTCTCCGGATTGAAAGGCCAATACAGAAAAGCCAGCATCGGTTAAAAAGGTCAAAATATATTCCAGATTAGTTCGGCTATCATCAACGATGAAGATAATATCTTGACTCGGTGTCTCCATCTTTAATATCTCCGAGAATTCGGTAGGGTTAAAGGATAGTTTTTGGCAAAGATGATTCGGTACGGTTCCACAGGGGGCAACAGGGGGCAACAGGGTTCGTTCAACAGGGGCAACAATTGGCAATTGTGTTAAGAATACTCTTAAGTAAATTTTATGCTATTTTTCCGAAAAATATCAGAAAAATAGCATAAAAATATCTTTGGCTCAATTGATTCAACAGTCACCTATAGATAATAGATAATCGATGAATCATCAATAGCATCTAAGGGAAGTCTGAATCAGATTGTACATCAATCAAGGGTGGCCTATTTCAATTGTAATCTGCGGCGGCGATTTTTGTCCCCTACAATGATTAAATTTAATCCAAATCATTTTACAGCGATCGCCCCTGGGTAATGGCTCTAGATGGGATCCCCGCTTGACTCGCAGAATTCATCCCCCGGAAGAAAGCCGCAACTCAAAAATGGTTAGGATAGTTAGGGAAACATCAGGATTAGGGGAAAAATTTATGCTAAAGAATTCCACTGTAACATCAGAGGCGGTAAGCGAAGATCGATCGAGGGCGATCGCTGCTGGTTTTCATGCTCTTTCCGATCCCCTGCGGATTCAAGTTCTGGAATTATTGCGGCAGCAAGAGTTATGTGTCTGCGAACTCTGCGACCAGCTTGGTGTCAGCCAATCAAAGCTTTCTTTTCACCTGAAAATCCTCAAAGACATTGGTTTAATTCGCGGACGGCAGGAAGGGCGATGGATTTATTACAGTCTGAATTTACCTCAGTTCGTGGCGCTAGAGCAGTATCTCTCGGAATATTGCCGCCTTAGTCCGATCTCTCCCGGTCGCAAATGTTCTGAATGAATGTTGTTTGTTGTTAGTTGTTTGTTGGTGGTTGGTTGTTATTTGTTATTTGTTGATTGTCATTTGTTATTTGTTATTTGTTATTGAGAACCAACAATCAACAATCAACAATCAACAATCAACAATCAACAATCAACAATCAACAACCAACAACCAACAAACAACAAACAACTAATTAATATATTTAACCTGCTGATTTCTTGCTGTTATGAGTTATTGCCTCAACCCGAACTGCCACAAGCCGGAAAATCCTCTGACCCATAAGTTTTGCTCTAGTTGTGGCTCCAAGTTGCTCCTCAGAGATCGTTACCGGGCGATTTCCGCGATCGCACAAGGTGGATTTGGCAAAACTTTCCTAGCAGTGGATGAAGATAAACCATCTAAGTCTCGTTGCATTATTAAACAATTTTATCCCCAAGCCCAGGGTACGTCTAACCTCCAAAAGGCGGCGAAACTGTTCGCGCAAGAGGCAGAACGCTTAGAACAATTGGGCAAACATCCCCAAATTCCCGAACTGTTGGCCTATTTTACCCAAGATAACCAACAATATTTGGTGCAAGAACTGATTGAAGGGGAACACTTAGAATCACTTTTGGCCAAAAATGGCGCATTTACAGAAATTCAAATCCGGGATTTGCTGACCCAGTTATTGCCGGTGCTGGACTTTATCCATGCTCATCAAATTATTCATCGGGATATTAAGCCAGCTAATATTATTCGCCGCAGTGATGGACGCTTAGTGTTGGTGGATTTTGGCGCGGCCAAGTTGACGAAAGAAACAACCCTGATGACAACAGGGACGACCATTGGTTCTCCAGAATATGTCGCCCCAGAACAAGCAATGGGCCGAGCGGTTTTTGCCAGCGATATTTATAGTTTGGGGGTGACTTGCATTCATCTGGTGACGAATGTTTCGCCCTTTGAACTGTTTGAACCTTCCGAGGAGGGTTGGGCATGGCGACAATATTTAGCGCAAAATCCGATGAGCTATGATTTGGCGCGGATTTTGGATAAAATGAGCGCCACGACGACGAAAAAGCGTTATGGTTCGGCCAAGGAAGTTTTGCAACAGTTAAATCCAGCCGGGGGCACGGTTCGACCGGGGAGTCCAGGAACGGTGACTCCGCAGTTCCCTCTACCAAATGGGGGGGGAGGAATCGCCTCTTATGGGTTGGGGCCAGAAGCCCTTGAGGGGGCATGGAAATGTATTTATACTTTTACAGGTCATGCCGATACGGTAAATTCCGTGGCTTTTAGTCCCGATGGACAATTGCTGACCAGTGGCAGTAGTGATGGCAGTATCAAACTTTGGCGTTTGCGAGATGGGGTAGAAGTGACTACCCTGGGAGGTCGGCGCTGGTTTTATCGCTTATTCAACTCGGTGACAGCAGTGGCTTTGAGTTCCGATGGCCAAACTCTGGCTAGTGGCATTAATCGCAATATTAAGCTTTGGCATTTAAATGAAGAACGGGAATTAACCACCCTGCGGGGTCATCCGGGAACGGTGGAGGCTTTGGCGTTTAGTCCCGATGGGCAAATGTTGGCCAGTGGGGGCAGTGATGGGACGATTAAGTTGTGGTGGGTGCGCGATGGTCAGGAGTTGCGGACTTTGCTTGCCCATCATCATCCTTTGACTTCTCTGGCATTTGCCCCCGATGGTAGGATTTTAGCCAGTCATAGCGCATCAGACAATACGATTAAGTTGTGGCGGGTTAGAGACGGACAGCTTATTTCTGGGATGACATTTTTTCTGGGGTTGGTGTTTGCGATCGCCTTTACGGTGGACGGACAGGCGATCGCTTGTGGCAGTCAGGATGAGACCCTGAAAATCTGGCGGTTGACTGATGGTGAAGAATTGGGAATGTTGAGAGGTCATCCCAGTTGGGTCAGCGCGATCGCGATTAGCCGCAATGGGACGACCATTGCCACCGGCAGCCGAGATAAAACCATTAAAATTTGGCAATGTGACTAGACCAAATTTGATTAAGCCAAATTGCCGTTAATACCAATTTTTAAAATTGGTATTGTAAATGGTATTACATCGGAATCTCGATCAGAAATTCTGCCCCTTGTCCCGGTTGGGAAATACAGGATAATTGACCCCCATGTTTTTCCGTAATAATTTGGTGACAAATTGACAGCCCCAGCCCGGTTCCTTGCCCTACTGGTTTGGTCGTAAAGAAGGGGTCAAATATCTTTGGCTGCACATTTTCGCTGATGCCGGGGCCATTATCGGCAATGGAAATTTTCACGGTTTTATTAGCAGATACTTCCGTAGTAATTTTAATTACTGGAGATGGATGTGATTCGTTTGATTTAAAAACATCGATCGCATTGCTCAAGAGATTAAAAAATACCTGATTCAGTTGATTAGCATAACAGTTGACTAAGGGCAATTTGCCATAGTTTTTGGGCACCGCGATTCCGGGACGATTTCCTTGAGGTTGTAGTCGATGTTGTAAAATTAACAAAGTATTATCTAAGCCTTCGTGAATATCTACAAGCTTATATTCTGCTTCGTCGAGACGGGAAAAATTCCGCAAACCGAGAATAATTTTGCGGATGCGATCGCTGCCATGTTGCATCGAAGCAAACAGGTGTGACACATCCTCTCGTAAGTAATCCAACTCGATCTCTGCCACTTTATCTTGAATCTTCTGACTCGGTTGAGCATTTTCCTGTTCATAGATATCGATTAATTCCAGTAAATCTTGACAATAATCACGAGCGTGCTGGAGATTTCCGGCAATAAAATTAATCGGATTATTAATTTCATGGGCAATCCCCGCCACCATCTGTCCCAAAGAAGACATTTTTTCGGTTTGGATTAATTGGGTTTGGGTTTGCTGCAATTGTTGCAAAGCTTTTTCTAAATCTTGGTTTTTCTGCTGTAATTCTTCGGTTCTTTCTGCCACTTGCACTTCTAAATTCCGGCTGTAGTCTTCTAATCGGTGATATAAGCGAGCATTTTCAATGGAAATCGCCGCTTGAGCCATCAGCAAATTGAGTAATTCAATCCGGTTTGGGGTAAATGCTCCAGTCGTGAGATGATTTTCCAAATATAAAATGCCCATCAGTTTTCCTTGACTGAGAATAGGCGTACAACAGAGACTCTGGGGGGGTTGTTGCATCAAATAATCATCCCCAGTAAAGTTGCGATCTTGTTTGAGATTGTTGATCAGAACGATTTTTTGCGTTCGTTTGACCGTATTAATAATACTGATGGGGAGATTGTCTGTTTCGTCCAGGGGAATGTTAGCCCGGTGACAATTCCCGTTGACACACCAAGTGGCGATTTCCCAATTTCCCCCGTTATTTAAAATTAACGCACCTTTACCAGCCCCACCATTTTCTAGGACAATTTGCATCAATTTCCCCAGTAAAATATCCAGTTCTATTTCCTCGGAAATAGCCCGAGACGCTTTGATCGCAGAAGTGAGGTCAAGGGCCGAGACCATCTTGGTCACGGTACTGGTGCTTTCACTAGAATTTTGGCCATAACTAGAGTTAAAAACCCCTGGGGAGGCTTGCAGAATAGGAGCCAGCAATTGAGGATATTTGGTTTCCAATTTCTCGGTTTTGGCTTTTGCTCCCCACCGGGCATAGCAATAATAAGCTTCCTGCATATAAGCAGCGGCGACTTTTGCTTTGCCCCATTCCAGATAAAATTTTGCCGCCAATTCGTTGGCTAAGGCTTCTTCTGGAAGATATTGGTTTTCTTGAGCACCCGTTATGGCGCGATCGTAGAGGGCGATCGCCTCGGTTTTATTGTCTAGAATCCGATACTTTTCCGCTGCAACTAAATCATACTTATGTTGATAATTCATCGGGGCATATTCAGCCCATTCTTGCATTTTTGCTTGATTAACCGTAACCTGGGCTAGATATTCCCCTTGCACCGTCGGATCGACCTCCGGGAATAATGCCAGTAAAGACAGGGAATTATAGAAATTATGCAGGGCGATCGGCGGCCAACCCCCAACCGCAGATTCAGATTCTTTGGCTTGGACAAATCGAGCCGCAGATGCGGGATAATCTGATTCGAGATAGAGGAGAATTCCCTCCACCAAATATAAGGCATAAAAGCCCCAAGCCCCCACTTCATTAATCGTATTTTTCAGGGATTGATAAAGTTCATCCCCTGATTCTCCTGTTAACCGCAAGGCCAAATATTGCCAAAAATTAATCAGACTGACACTGTATTCAATTCTTTGTTTTTGTAAAGCTTGAATATAAAAGCGTTGCTGGGCTATTACCTCTTCTAAATTATGACCACTGAGCAATAAATCAACACAGTAGTTAAAAATACTGTAACTGCCATAGAGAATATCGCCAGTTTCCAGGCCAAGTTTGAAAGATTCTAGGGCGGGATTCAGCACTTGCCGAAGTGAAGTTTTCCAAGGATAAACAAATAGATAGACCACCGTCATCACTTGGCATTGGATTGAGGTACAATCAAAGCGTTCTAATAACTCTAAGGCAATTTGACCCGCTTGATATCCTCGGTCAATTTTACCCAGATGACCGCAGAGAAGAGAGCCATACCAACCATAACAAAAAGCCGTGAGACGGGAATTTCCTCCAGCTAAAGACAGATGGACTTGGGTGATAATCAGCGGCAGTAAAAGTTCCGGTTTGGCAATTGTGGCAGCGGAAGTGAGGCAAATCAATAGTCGCATTGAGGCTAACAGATAAGGGTCTGTCATTTCCGGCGCTTTGGCCAAATCTTCCACTTGTGGCAAAATCACTTCTTGCTGGCCGTAATCGAGAATATCTTGCCGAGAAATACCCAGACTATTTAAAATTTGCAGCCCGATTTCTAAGGCTTCATCGGCTTTTCGATCGGCAATTTTTTGATTAAGTTTTAATTCATAAATTGCCACTGTATCGAGGATATTGTCAACTCGTTGGAGTACCCAGCTACTATATTGTTCTGCTTGCTCGAAATTAGCGTTCAAATAAGAGGCAGCGATCGCCTCAGTATAGAGTGCTAAGGTCAGATGATATTCGGTTTGCCAACTGTCTGGACTCAATAAGGCGATCGCGGTAGTCAAATATTCCAGGGCTGCCCCGTAAGCAGTAGCGGCTTTAGCTTTACGTCCCGCTTGTAAATTCAATTGTGCCAGTTGATTTTTATCGGTTTGTTCGAGAATCAAATTCCGACCAGTATTGAATTGATTGACAATATCAAACAACCGATTTTCTCGTTCGTCTCCTTGATAACTTTTGAGGAGAAGTTGGCCGATGTTGAGATGAGTTGCCTGTTTCCGATCTGAGGGAATCAAAGAATAAGCCGCTTGCTGCACGCGGTCGTGTAAAAAACGATAGCCAACCGCGCCAATTGCCGTTGATTTATCTTCTCGTTGCCAATCGTGAAAAAACTTATAGGCTTCACTAAGTGGCAGCATCAAACCTTCTTGAAGCGCCCCCCAAAGAGACTGAGCAACTTCAGCGGCAGATGCCTCACAAACTACCGCTAAAGTTTCTAGTTCAAATTGATTGCCCACACAAGCCGCTAACTGCAATACCTGCTGAGTTTTCTCTGGTAACTTTTGCAGTCGCCCCGCCATAAATTCAACCACATCATCAGTTAGAGATGCGGCCCGCACTTGGGACATATCGCATTCCCAAAAGTTTAACTGGTGATTAAACTTGAGCAGTTGGTCTTGATATAAACCTTGTAAAAACTGCGCGGTAAAAAATGGATTTCCTTGAGTTTTTTGATAAATTAATTCGCTTAAAGGTTTGGCAACTCCTGGAGAACATAAGAGCGTGTCTGCTACCAGTTGATTGATATGCTCGAACCCTAATGGCTGTAAAGTTATGGTGGAAATCATGGCTGAATTAGCGACCAATTCAGCTAAGGTAAGCATTAAGGGATGAGCGGGAAATACTTCGTTATCTCGGTAGGCACCTAAGATGAGTAAATAACCGGGTTCTGACTCGGACATCAAGAGTTTTAACAACTTTAATGAGGCGGAGTCAGCCCACTGTAAATCATCCAAAAATATCACGAGAGGATGTTCTGGGGCGGTGAAAATTTGAATGAATTTACCAAATAGTAAGTTAAACCGATTTTGGGCTGCATTACCCGATAGTTCGGCGATCGGTGGCTGCGGGCCGATGATGCTTTCCAGTTCGGGAATCACATCGACGATCGCCTGTCCTTGCACTCCCAAAGCCTGAAGGATTTTACTTTTCCATTTGTTTAACTCGCTGTCTGATTCCCCCAGTAATTGTTCGATTAAATCGCGGAAAGCTTGGACGATCGCACTAAAAGGAATATTCCGATTAAATTGGTCAAATTTACCTCTAATAAAATATCCTCGGTGCTTCACAATTGGTTTGTGAACTTCGTCGATGACGGCGGTTTTGCCAATCCCAGAAAATCCGGCGACCAGCATCATTTCTACTCCGCTATATTTCTCCTGGTCTGAGATATCCTGATTTATATCCTGATTTAAGATAGACTCAGGGGGATTGGCAATTCGTTCAAAGGCATCGAGTAAAGCTTGCACTTCTGTTTCTCGTCCGTAAAGTTTTTCGGGAATACAGAAGCGATCGCAAATATCCCGTTCGCCAATCTTAAACGGGGTAATTTCTCCAGTGTTTGCTAACTGATTTAAACATAATTCTAAGTCATATTTTAAACCCAAAGCACTCTGATAGCGTTCTTCGGCATTTTTCGCCATTAATTTCATTACAATATTGGCAATAACTTGGGGAATGGGGAACGGGGAACGGGGAACGGGGAACGGGGAACGGGGTGCAGGAGTGTTCTTTATCTCCTCTGCTCCTCTGCTCCTCTGCCCCTCCGCTCCTCCGCTCCTCCGCTCCCCTGTTCCCCCGCTCTTCTGCTCCTCCGCTGATGGCGGGCTCCCCGCTTCCCCGTTCCCTGTTCCCTGTTCCCTGTTCCCTAACAAAGATGGCATTTTGGCGATATGACAATGGATTAATTCCATCGGGTCATTACTGGTAAAAGGCAACTCACCTGTTAACAATTCATAGAAAGTTACTCCCAGGGAATAAAAATCGGTGCGATAGTCAATGCCTCGGTTCATTCTGCCGGTTTGTTCGGGAGAAATATAGGCGAGAGTTCCTTCTAAAACATTGGGATTAATTAGTTGTTGTTCTTCTTTCGGCAGCCAAGTAGAGATGCTAAAATCAATCAGTTTGACTTGCTTGGTTTCCGGTTGAATGATGATATTAGCGGGTTTAATATCTTTGTGAATAATTCGCTGTTGATTCAGATAGTGCAAAGCATCGGTAAGCTGCATGGCAATGGCGAGAAATTCAGTCAGGGACTGCGATGATTTTTGCCAATATTCCCCCAAAGCGATCGCGCCCAAATCCGGCATCACTAAAGCATAGCCGTTGCCATAGCGTTCTAGGGCTATGGGTTGAACAATGTAGGGGGAATCTAAATCACGGGCGATCGCGTATTGGTTGCGGAAATGAACTAATTCATTAAAGCTGGGATGGGGGTTGCGTAACACTTTAACGATCGCCGGTTTGCCCGTGGAGCATTGAATCGCTCCATACACCAAGGTGCGGGTTCCGGTATAGAGAAGCTTTGTTTCCTGGTAGCCATGTAAATTAAGCATTGTCACCACAATGAATAAAATGAACGAGAAAATTCATCTAATTTCTCTATTATGCCGATGAAACTACGACCTCGATGTAAATTTTTATTGAGGTTTTTCTGACTCGTATCATTGGGGGATCGCGATCGTGAACGTGCTACCCTCTCCTAGGGTCGATTCACATTCTATCGTTCCCCCATGTTTTTCCGTAATAATTTGGTGGGCGATCGCCATGCCCAACCCGGTGCCTTTGCCCACTTTTTTAGTAGTAAACCCTTGCTCAAAAATTCGGTTTAGAGTTTCTGGGGTCATGCCACCGGCATTGTCTTGAATCTGGATTTTCACCCGATCGTTAGGCAACGGAAGCAGGCTAATTTCGATCTGATTAGGGTGTGCTTTAATCTCTGCATAAGTTCTCCCTTGATTTTTTTCATCAAAGGCATCGATCGCATTAGCCAAAATATTCATAAATACCTGATTTAATTGACCAGAAAAGCATTTTATTTCGGGAATTATTTGATAATTTTTTACAATTTTAATCTCCGGGCGATCTTGATTAGCTTTGGTGCGATGCTGGAGAATCAGCAAAGTGCTGTCAATGCCATCAGACAGATTAAAAGCAGTTTTTTCTTCTCGATCTTTTCGGGAAAAAATTCTCAGGCTTTTACTAATATTTTTGAGGCGATCGATTCCCACTTCCATAGATTCTAGGAGATTGGCAAAATCATCTCGGACAAAATCTAAGTCAATTTCTGCCAGCGCCATTTTAATATCTGGATCCTGAGTATCGCACTTAGTTAAGCATACATCAATTAAATAAAATAAATCTTTGAGATAGTTTTTGGCGGGTTTAATATTGCCTTCTAAAAATCCGGTGGGATTATTAATTTCATGGGCAATACCCGCCACTAAGTTGCCCAAGGCTGACATTTTTTCACTTTGGACAATCTGCAACTGGGCTTGCTGTAATTCTTGCAGCGCCTGTTGGGTGCGATCGTAAAGTTGGGCATTTTGCAAGGAAATGGCCGCTTGAGTACAAAGAAACTGAATAATTGCTTGACGGTTGAGAGTGAAAACCCCTTTAGTGGTGGAGTTTTCTAAGTATAAAATCGCCATTAATTGACCTTGACTGAGTAGGGGTAAACAGAAAACGCTTTGGGGTTGATATTGCAGTAAATAACCTTCGATAATTCCCGAAATTTGGGTTTTTCCTTCGTTAATTAACACGGTTTTGCCGGTATTTTTCACATATTGAATTAAGCGAATCGGCACAGGACTTTCCGGTGTTAAGGGTTCCGTGGCGGTGCTGGTTCCCACAGTGCCATTACTGGTAATTTGGGCGATCGCCCGCAGTTGCCATTGGCCGCGATCGGGAATCACTAAAACCACTTTTTCTGCCCCTGAATTAGTTAAAATAATCCGGCAAATTTCCGCCAAAAGTGGATTCAGTTCAATAACACGAGAAAGAGCTTGAGCCGCTTGAATCAAAGAGGCAAAATCTAAAGTATCAGAAATTTCGCTACTACTGGTTTGAGTTTTGGTGCTAGACAAGATTGTTTGAGTAATTAACTCTAAACTCCCGTGATTTAATTCTAGCCGTTGTTTTTGCAAAATTGGCATCAGTAATTGTGGATATTTTGCTTCTAGCTGCTGAGTTTTCGCCACAGCCCCCCAACGGGCATAGCAGTAGTAAGCATCAGTTAGATAACCTGCCGCGACTTTTTCTTTGCCCCATGCTAGATAAAATTTCGCCGCCAATTCGTTGGCTAAAGCTTCTTCTGGGAGATAGCGGTTTTCTTTCGCCCCGGCAATGGCGCGATCGTAAAATTCGATCGCCTTGAGGGTTTCTCCCAACAGTCGATATTTTTCGGCGGCCACCAAATCAAACTTATGCTGATAATTCATCGGGGCATATTCAGCCCATTTCGCGATTTTTTCTTGATTCGCATTCACTCGGTCTAAAATTTCCTTGGGTGGATCGGTTAATTGCGGATCGAGATTGGCTAATTGCACCAAAGAATCATAAAAATGAAAAACCCCAATACAACTAGAACCAATTAATGCCCCCAAATATTGAATAACGGTTGTTGAGTGCGTGGCAGCAGTTGGTGCATCCCCAAAGAGATAACTGAGAAACATTTGGCAAAGGGATAAAAAAGCCAGTCCGGTCAAATCACCTTTTTCTTCATGCCAACTTTGCATTGCCGTGGCATCATAAACTTGGCCAACCAGAATTTGCGGATTTTCGACTTCTCCCAGTAAATTCAGCAGAGTTTGCCAGTGAATTTTGTGGTGAGTTTGGGCAACATTTTGGTTGATTTTTGCTAAAGCTTCGTTATGACTGGCTATTTCTTGGGCTAAATCTTTCAGATTTTTGCCTAACCAGAGAGAATGATAGGCATAATTGGAGAGAGAATAGCCGGAAAATTCTAAATCTCCTTCTTCTAACCCATCTTGATAGCTTTGCATTAATAGAGGTAAGGTGGCGTGTAAAGATTCTTGCCAATGTTGAATAAATGTGGCAAAAATTTCTCGGACTTTAGCCTGATAACCCTTGGCTTGTCCCCGTTCTAGCAAAGAATGGGCGACTTTTCCATAAGCATATCCTGATTTAATATCGCCTAAAACTCCACAAAGAATTAAGCCATGAAGACTATAACCAAATGCCGAATCTGGGGCATTTCCAGATTGAATGGATAAGTTGACTATTTTAAAGGCAATTAAGGGAACTAAAGCCGGAACCGTGACATAAGCGGCGGAAAAAATGCTGGCTAAAATTCGCATTCCAGCGGCTATGTTGCGATCGCTGATTAAGGGCAGATTGACTAAATCTTCAATGGGGCAACCTTGTAATTTTTGATTAACTGATTCGAGTCCTTGAGTAAAGTCGGCGGTGGTCGGTTGTTCCGGGAGTGAAATCCCTAGCTGTTGCAACACGGATAAAGCTGTTTTCACCGCTAAAAGTTGTTGGTTTTGCACAATATGAGCAACAATCAGGGTTTCATAAACGGTAATTTTATCCAGTAAAGTTTGGCCGTGGCGTAACACGAAACGAGCCAACATTTCCATCTCGGCAAAATCACCATTGAGATAAGCTACCTCGGTGGCTAAGGTATAAAGATTTCGGGTTAAAATATAATCACAATCCCAGCCATTATTACCGAGTAATTGCATCCCCACCCCTAAATAGATCGCCGCTGCTTGATAAGCGGTGGAATTTTTGGCTTTTTCCCCGGCGGTGAAATTGAGTTGGGCTAGATGAATTCGCTGCTGAAGGTCTGTAATTAAATGTTGACCGTAATTTAACTGGTTTACCAGTTCAAAAATGCGGTTTTCTGGATCTTGTTCGGCAAATTTATCGAGTAATTTTTGGCCAATTTTTAGATGCGTGCTTTGTTTCAAAGGTTCGGGAATCAGGGAATAAGCCGCTTGCTGAATGCGATCGTGCAAAAAGCGATATTTTACCGCCATATAAGGGGGAAGCATTCCGGCAATTGATTCATCGCTGGACATGAAAGATTGACTCTCGGAATGTTTCGCCTCGCCTCCTTGGAACAACTTATAAGTCTCACTTTGGGGCACTACAAATCCCTCTGGCAAAGCTGTCCATAAATGAGCCGCCACTTCTGATATGGCGCGATCGCAGGCGATCGCCAAAGTTTCCAAATCAAACTGGTTGCCAATACAAGCGGCTAACTTTAAAACTTCCTGAGTTACTTCCGGCAATTTCCGCAACCGCCCCACCATAAATTCCACCACATTATCCGTCAAAGCTAACTGACGAACTTGGCTGAGATTACACTGCCAGTAAAGGGCATCCGGGTTAAAAGTAATCCAGCCATCTTTATATAAACCTTGCAAAAAATGCGTGGTAAAAAAGGGATTTCCTTGAGTTTTTTGGTAAATTAATTGGGACAATGGGGCGGCAATGTCTAAGTCACAGAGTAAGGCGTCAGCCACTAAATGATTAATATCTGCTTGAGTCAAAGGGGATAAAGTCAAGGTATTAATATTTGCCCCTTGTTGTTGAATCTCATTTAAAGTCAACATTAAGGGATGAGTGCTGAATACTTCGTTATCCCGATAAGCCCCTAAAATCAGTAAATAACCTGTTTCCGAATCCGCCATTAACAGCTTCAGCAAATTTAAAGAAGCTGAGTCTGCCCATTGCAAATCGTCCAGGAAAAGCACCAGGGGATGTTCTTTGGTGGCTAACACCCGCAGGAAATTACTAAACAGCAAATTAAACCGATTTTGGGCGGCACTGCCCGCAAGTTCTGGGACTGGAGGCTGCGGGCTGATAATGCGTTCTAGTTCGGGAATCACATCGATAATTACCCGCCCCTGAACCCCAAGGGCTTTGCGGATTTTCTGTTGCCAATTGGCGATTTCTATATCGGATTCCGCTAATAGTTGTTCCATTAAATCTCGAAAGGCTTGAACGATCGCACTAAAAGGAATATTGCGATTAAATTGGTCAAATTTGCCTTTAATAAAATAACCCCGTTGTTTCACAATTGGTTTGTGAACTTCGTTAATGACAGCGGTTTTGCCAATCCCAGAAAATCCCGCCACCAGCATCACTTCAATCTCTGGCAGGGCTTCATTCTCACCAGTCCAAGCTTGCGGGGGATTAGCCACCCGTTCAAAAGCATCGAGTAAAGCTTGGACTTCTCTGGCTCTACCGTAGAGTTTTTCGGGAATACAAAAGCGATCGGAGCGATCCATTTCCCCTACTTGAAAACTGGTAATTTTACCCGTAGTTTCTAACTCTTGGCGACATCTTTCTAAGTCATGTTTTAAACCCAAAGCACTCTGATAGCGATCTTCCGCATTTTTCGCCATTAATTTGAGGACAATATTGGCAATAACTTGGGATGTAGGGTGTAGGGTGCAGGGTGTAGGGTGTAGGGTGTAGGGTGTAGGGGTGTTCTTTATCTCCTCTGCTCCTCTGCTGATGGCGGGTCCCTGTTCCCTGTTGCCTAACAACGGCGGCATTTTGGCAATATGACAATGGATTAATTCCATCGGGTCATCACTGGTAAATGGCAAGTGACCTGTGAGCAATTCATAGAAAGTTACGCCCAAGGAATAGAAATCGGTACGATAGTCAATGCCTCGGTTCATTCTGCCGGTTTGTTCGGGAGAAATATAGGCCAAAGTTCCTTCGAGAACGTTGGGATTGATCTGTTGTTGTTCTTCTTTGGTCAGCAGCGTGGAAATGCTAAAATCAACCAGTTTCACTTGTTTAGTTTCCGGGTGAATGATGATATTAGCTGGTTTAATATCTTTGTGAATAATTCGCTGTTGACCCAGATAATGCAAAGCATCGGCAAGTTGAATGGCAATGTGGAGAAATTCAGTCAGGGAACGGGATGATTTTTGCCAATATTCCCCCAAAGCGATCGCGCCCAAATCCGGCATGACTAAAGCATAACCGTTGCCATAGGGTTCTAGGGCTAGGGGTTGAACAATGTAGGGGGAATTTAAATGATGGGTGATGACATATTGGTTGCGGAAATGAACTAATTCATTAAAGCTGGGGTGGGGGTTGCGTAACACTTTGACGATCGCCGGTTTGCCTGTGGAGCATTGAATCGCTCCATAGACCAAGGTGCGGGTTCCGGTATAAATAAGCTTTGTTTCCTGATAGCCATGTAAATTAAGCATGATCGTTACCATGAATAAAATGAACGAGAAAATTCATCTAATATCAAGTCCGTGTATTTTCTAATTATCTACAAAGCGCTGTCATTCCCGCTTTCGCGGGAATCCATCTTAACGATAGAGAATTGTTTTTGTAACCGCTCAACCGAACTCGATCTCATTTCTCTATTATGCCGATAAAACTACGGCATGGAGGTAAACTTTTATTGAGGGCTTTCTGAGTCCTCTCCTATAGGGATCGCGATCGTGAACTTGCTACCCTTTCCTAGGGTCGATTCACATTCTATCGTACCACCGTGTTTGTTTGTAATAATTTGATAAGCGATCGCCATCCCCAACCCGGTGCCTTTGCCCACTTCTTTAGTAGTAAAACCTTGCTCAAAAATTCGCCCTTGCGTCTCTGGACTCATCCCACAACCATTATCTTGAAGCTCAATTTTTACTTGACCATTTTCCATATAAGTGCGAATCGTAATGCAATTCGGATTCGCCTTAATTTCCGTATATGTCTTGCCCTGGTTTGCTTCATCAAAAGCATCGATCGCATTCGCCATAATATTCATAAACACCTGATTCAGTTGACCGGGAAAACATTTGATAATTGGCAATTTACCGTAATCTTTAATAATTTGAATTGGCGGTCGCTGTGCCTCGGCTTTAGTCCGATGCCGCAGAATCAGTAATGTACTATCAATTCCGTCATGGATATTAAACTTAGTCTTTTGTTCCTCATCCTTGCGAGAAAAAGTTCGCAAACTTTTACTAATACTCCGAATGCGCTCCAAGCCGACATTCATCGATTCTAGCAAATTCGGTAAATCTTCTCGGATGAATTCCAAGTCTATCTCAGAAATTTTGGCCGCGATCGCCACAGTAGAGGCAGGAAACTCCGATTGATAGAGGGAAATCAAATTCAATAAATCTTTCACATATTCTTTAGCGGGTTGAATATTCCCTTTGAGGAAGTTAGTAGGATTATTAATCTCATGGGCAATTCCGGCCATTAAATTACCCAAGGCGGACATTTTTTCGCTTTGTACCAGTTGCAACTGGGTTTGTTGTAAATTCAAGAGTGCTTGTTGTGCTTGGTCATAGAGTTGAGCATTTTGCAGAGAAATCGCTGCTTGAGTACAGAAAAATTGCACAATCCTCTGACGATAGGGACTAAAAACGCCTTTGGTAGTCAGATGTTCTAGGTATAATACCGCCACTAATTTACCTTGATTCATTAAGGGTAAACAAAGGACACTTTGAGGTTGCTGTTGCGGCAAGTAACCTGCCAGAATGCCTGAAAATTCCGGTTTAAATTCCTCAATTACCACGAGTTTTTGCGTATTTTTGACATATTGAATTAAGCGAATGGGAACTAAACTATCAACAGGATCGACAGGATCGACAGTTAACGCTTGGTCTTCGATACTGGTTTCCACATGACCATCGCTGCTTAATCGAGTCATGGCTCGTAGGTGCCATTGGTCATCCTGGGGAATCAGTAACATTGCCTTTTGTGCCCCTGAATTGGTTAAAATAATCTGGCAAATATTCGCCAGCAGTGGATTTAGTTCAATGGTACTGGAGAGAGACTGAGCCGCTTGTAGAATTGAGGCCAAATCTAACTTATCAGAGAGTGATGTAATGCTACTTTCACTGTATGTGCTGGCAACGATTGTTTGAGTGAAATTTTTCAAACTATTCCAGGTATTTAATTCAACCTGTTGCTCTTGCCGAATGGAACTTAACAATTGGGGATATTTTTTCTCCAGTTGGTCAATTTTAGTCTTAGCTCCCCAACGAGCATAACCGTAGTAAGCTTGCTGCATATAGGCAGCCGCAATTGTTTCTTTACCCCAGTCGAGGTAAAACTTAGCTGCCAGTTCATTGGCTAAGGCTTCTTCTTGAATAAAACCGTTTTCTTTGGCTCCGGCAATGGCTTGGTCATACATTTCTATGGCTGCCAATTTTTCCCCTAATACTCGATGTGTTTCGGCGGCTACTAGGTTAAATTTATGTAAATGATTCGCGGGGGCGTGTTCTGCCCATTTTGCCATTTTTTCTTGATTAGCGGCTACTTTGGCTAACTGGGTTTGGACTTGGCTGTCCGCGTGATGATTTAACCATTGCAGTCGCGCTAATGAATCATAAAAATAAAACACGGGAACGACAAATATCCCGGATACTCCATCTAAATATGTTTCGGCAATGCCCGCATTTTCCATCGCTAAATCTACTTGTTCTAACAAATAATTGAGGATTAGCTTGTGGCTATGGATGAGATGAAGGGCGAGATGATCTTTGATTTGCTGATGAAACGGTAAAGCTGTGGCCTCGTTGTACGCTTCACCCACTAAATTTCCAGGAAATTCCGTGGGTTTGATTAAGTTTAAAATTACCTGCCGATGCAGTTCCAGCCAGGATAAAACCGTTTCCTGTTTTAGTTCCCGGAGTGCGTGGCTGTAACTCTTTATTTCCCCTTCCAGTTCTATTAAGTTAGTCCCGGCAAAATAAGAGTTGCAAATCCCGTAAAAAGCACAATAAGTAGCAAAGATAATATCTCCAGTTTCTAAGGCGACTTGATAGGCGGAAAGAAGAGGTTTAATGGTAGCGCTGACGGGTTCTTTCCAATGTTTAATTCCGGCGTCAGTGCAGACAACCACCTTGGCAGTAATTTCTTTAGCATTGAATTTAGATAAGAGGGCTGAAGCCAGTTGGCCAAATTGATAACCGGATTCAATGTCTCCCACTACGGCACAAAGACTGAGGCCATAATTTCCATAAGAAAAAGCAGCATTGGTGGCATTGCCGTTTTTAATCAATAATTTCACCTGCTCGCAGACAATTAGAGGTAAAAATTGAGGTTGAGCTATATAAGCTGGGGAAATAATCGTGTCCAAAATGCGTAAAGCCGCTTGTTTTTCTGGATCGGTCATTTCTGGCAAGTTGACTAATTCCGCAATTGCCCGATCGCACCATAAGGATTTTGTTTCAGCATATACCTGGTGAATATCGGCAATTGTTGGGGATTCAGGAAAGCTTATGCCGAATAATTTTAAAACAGCTAAGGCCGTTTCGATCGCCGCTAAAAATTGCTTTTGGACGGTATAAGCTTGGAGCTTTACTTGATAAACTGCGACTCGATCTAATAGCGATCGCCCCTCGCGCAATACCTCCTCAATTAATGCCTCCATTTTGGCAAAATCACCATTGAGATATGCCACCTCTGCCGCCGATTCGGACAAAGCTAAAGTTAACGGATATTGACTCTGCCAACAGTCTGCTGGGAGTAGTTCTCGACCCACAGCAAAATAATTTTCCGCCGCACTATAAGCGGTTGCGGCTTTTGCTTTAGTTCCGGCAACTAAATTTAACTGCGCTAACTGTTCGCGCTCTTCTGGTTGAGTAATTAGCGACAATCCATAATTTAACTGATTGACCAGATCGAAAATTTTTTCTGCTCGCTCCGCTGCTGAAAGCTGATTTAATAATAACTGTCCGATTTTTAGGTGAGTCGCTGGTTTTATCGATTCGGGAATCAAACTATAAGCAGCTTGTTGAATGCGATCGTGTAAAAAACGATAGCTAACGGAAATCTGCTCAGAAACCGGGTTGCTTAATTGAGTTTTGTTTTCTCGGCTTTTGTTTTCGCGGCTGATGTTAACGCCAGAACCCGGTTTTTTACCCTCGTTTTCCTCGAATTGAAACAATTTATAAGTTTGGTTTTCTGGCAGCACAAATCCTTCTTGCAAACTGTTCCATAAATCAGCGGATACCGCTTCTACTGGGCGATCGCACACCACAGCTAACGTCGTCAAATCAAACTGATTGCCAATACAAGCCGCCATTTTTAATACTTCCTGGGTTGCCTCTGGTAACTTCCGCAACCGGGCGATCGTAAATTCCACCACATCAGCAGTCAAGGATAACTGTCGCACCTGAGTTAAATCACATTGCCAGTACAGGGCATTAGCATCGAAAGTAATATAGCCATCTTCATGTAAACTTTGCAAAAACTGAGTAGTAAAAAATGGATTTCCCTGAGTTTTTTGATAGACCAATTCTGCTAATGGTTGCGCCAATTCTGGCGAACAGCGCAAGGTATCCGCCACCAACAGATTAATATTAACCTCGTTTAAAGCAGCTAAGGTTAATGTATTCAGATTTGCCCCTTGTTTCTGAATTTCATTCAGGGTCAGGATTAACGGATGACCGGCAAATACTTCGTTATCCCGATAGGCTCCTAATAACAGCAAATAGCCCAAATCTGATTCGTTGCTTAACAGCTTCAGCAGATTTAATGATGCGGAATCAGCCCATTGTAAATCATCCAAAAATATCACCAAAGGATGTTCTTTGGTGGCGAATACGCGGACAAAAGAGCTAAATAGTAGGTTAAAGCGATTTTGGGCTGCACTCCCAGAAAGTTCTGGGACTGGGGGTTGTTTGCCAATAATCAGTTCTAGTTCGGGAATTACATCAATAATAACTTGTCCATTTTCTCCCAACTCTTTGATAATTTTGCTTTTCCAATTGTTTAATAAAGCCGCTGATTCACCAAGTAATTGCACCATTAAATCTCGAAAGGCTTGAACGATCGCACTAAAAGGAATATTGCGATTAAATTGGTCAAATTTGCCTTTAATAAAATAACCCCGTTGTTTCACAATTGGTTTGTGAACTTCGTTGATGACAGCGGTTTTGCCAATCCCGGAAAATCCCGCCACCAGCATTAATTCTTTGTTGCCGTTACTAACCCGCGCAAAAGCAGCCAACAAAGTTTGCACTTCAATTTCTCTGCCGTAGATTTTTTCGGGAATACAAAAGCGAGCGCAAATATCCCGTTTTCCAATCTCAAACCCGGTAATTTCTCCGGTAGTTTCTAACTGTTCCAAGCATTTTTCTAGATCGTGCTTTAACCCCAAAGCACTCTGATAGCGGTCTTCCGCATTTTTTGCGATTAATTTTAGGACAATATTGGCAATAACTTGGGGAGTTTGTTCTTGGTTATTGGTTATTAGTTGTTGGTTATTTGTCATTCCTTGCTGGCTGCATAACAGATTCTCTTGTTCACTGCTACCCAAAACCGGAGGAATTTTAGCAATATGACAATGGATTAATTCCATTGGGTCATTGGTTTCAAAAGGTAAGTGACCTGTTAACAATTCATAGAAAGTTACGCCCAAAGAATAGAAGTCGGTGCGATAGTCAATTCCCCGGTTCATTCTGCCCGTTTGTTCGGGAGAAATATAGGCGAGAGTTCCTTCTAAAACGTTGGGATCGATCGATTGTTGCTGTTCTTTGGGCAGCAAAGTAGAGATGCTAAAGTCGATCAGTTTTACTTGCTTGGTTTCCGGGTGAATTAAGATATTAGCCGGTTTGATGTCTTTGTGAATAATTCGCTGTTGACCGAGATAGTGCAGGACATCCGCGAGTTGAATGGCAATGTGAAGAAAGTCGCTTAAAGAACGCGATGATTTTTGCCAGTAGTTAGGAAGAGCGATCGCACCCAAGTCAGGCATGATTAAAGCATAACCATTGCCGTAACGTTTCAGGGCAATGGGTTGAACAATGTTCTGGTGCTCTAAATTTTTAGCGATCGCATATTGGTTGCGGAACTGGAGTAACTCATTAAAGGTAGGATAGAGGTTGCGAAGCACTTTCACGATCGCCGGTTGTCGGTATTTTTCTCGCATCGCTCGATAAACTAGGGTGCGATTACCCACATAAAGTTGCTCAATTTCTTTGTAACCCGCTAAATTCAGCATTTTTATCACCAATCGTCCTTGTAATTAACATAAATTATATCACCGATCCTGACACTTATCATCTACATCTAGAAGGCAAGATTAAGATAAATTGAGCCTAATTGAGCCTAATTTTTAGGCCGGTACTTTTACTCTTCACCAATGGGCAAAGTGATGATAAAAGTAGTCCCCTGCCCCAGTTCTGAAATACAGGTAATTGTACCGCCATGTTTTTTGGTGACGATCTGGTGGGCGATCGCCAACCCCAAACCCGTACCTTTGCCCACCGCTTTGGTAGTAAAACCTTGCTCAAAAATTCGCTGTTTAATCTCTGGTTTAATGCCGCAACCATTGTCTTTAATTTCAATTTGGACTTGCTTGGCTTCGTTCAGGTAAGTTTTAATCGCGATCTGATTAGGATTAGCCTTTATTTCTTCATAAGTTTTTCCCTGATTTGCCTCATCAAAAGCATCGATCGCATTTGCCAAAATATTCATAAATACTTGATTCAGTTGACCGGGAAAACATTGCACCGCTGGCACGTTTTCATAGTGAGTAATAATTTCGATGGGCGGATGATTTTCTCCCGCTTTGGTGCGATGTTTCAAAATTAATAAAGTGCTGTCGATTCCTTGATGGAGATTAAAAGCCACTTTTTGCTCGCGATCGCTGCGGGAGAAAATTCGCAGACTGTTACTAATATTCCGAATTCGGTCTACCCCGGAATTCATTGAATCTAGCAATTTCGGTAAATCCTCTTGGATAAATTCAAAATCGATATCTGACAGTTTGGCAGCAATTTCTGGATCTCGGGGCAGTTTCTTTTGATATAACTCAATTAAATCAAGCAAATCCTGCACATATTCTTGAGCGGGCTGAATATTCCCCTGCAAAAAACTGGTGGGGTTATTAATCTCATGGGCAATTCCGGCAACTAAATTCCCCAAGGCTGACATTTTTTCACTTTGGACAATTTGTAACTGAGCTTCTTTTAAATCTCGGAGTGCTTGTTGCACTTGTTCATAAAGTTGGGCATTTTGGATCGCGATCGCTGCTTGGCTACAGAGAAATTTAATCGTCTTTAAACGACTGGGAGTAAAAACGCCAATTGTTGTCAGGTGTTCCAAGTATAAAATTCCCACTAAATTACCTTGAGTCAGCAAAGGAACACAGAGAACGCTTTGAGGTTGATATTGGAGTAAATAGCCGTGAATAATGCCAGATATATCGGTTTCTCCGTGATTAATCAAGATAATTTCTTTGGTGTTTTTCACATAGTGAATCACTCGAATTGGCACTAGACTATTAATGGTTAAAACTTCGGACTCGGTATGAGTGGCGATCGTGCCATCTTGGGCAATTTGGGCGATCGCACGGATTTGCCATTGGCGATCTTGGGGAATTAGTAAAACCGTTTTTTCTGCCCCCGCATTGATTAAAATAATCCGCACAATTTCCGCCAGCAGTGGATTTAATTCAATGATAATAGAAAAAGCTTGGGCTACTTGTAACAGAGAAGCAAAATCTAAAGTGTCAGAAATTGTGGTACTACTGCTTTGAGTAGTAGTCGTATAAAGGATAGTTTGATGAAAACTTTCTAGGGTTGGTTGACTCAAGTCAAGGGGATGTCTTTGCAAAACTGAAATTAAAAGTTGGGGATATTTTGCCTCCAATTCCTCGGTTTTTGCCAAAGCCCCCCAACGCACATAGCAATAGTAAGCCTCGGTCATATAAGTAGCGGCAATTTTGTCTTTGCCCCAGTCGAGGTAGAATTTGGCCGCGAGTTCATTTGCTAAGGCTTCTTCTGGGATATATTCATTTTCTTTCGCCCCGGCAATGGCGCGATCGTATAGCTCGATCGCCTCTAATTTCTCTCCCAAAACTCGGCATTTTTCTGCCGCCACCAAATCCAGCTTATGTTGGTAATTCATGGGGGCATATTTCGCCCATTCTGTTCCCAGCTTAGTTTGATTTTCCTCTACTCGTGTTAATAATGCCGTTTTAGCTTCAGGTGCAGATTCTGGATTTAAATTAGCCAGAGCACTCAAGGAATCATATAAATAAAATGCTGGTTCAGAAACTTGTCCTGGCGCAGCGAATAAATACTTCCTGGCTTCCAGGGTATAATCTTCCGTAACTTCAAATTTTCCGAATAAATAGCCCAGCATTAATTTGCATAGATAGAAATAATGTAGCCCAAGCAAATTATGGGATTCGAGCAGTTGCGGCAGAAATTCGGCTTCGGCGATCGCTTCCCCAGACAAGCGATCGGGACTCTGCTCTGTCTCCCGGAGCAAATTTAAAATCGATTGCCAATATATGCGACACCAATTAGCAGGGGTAACTTGATTCAGTTGTTCCAAACCATGAGCATAATAACGAGTTTGTTCCTCCAATTTTGCCAGAGTTTCACCGCTCCAAAAAGAATTCAAACAAAATAAATAAGCACTATATCCAGCGAAATCAAGGATGCCAAGTTCTAGGCCAACGGTATATGCTTCTTGCAAGAGCGGGAGTGTTGTCTTGATGTGTTCTTTGCGGTGCAATAAAAAGGAACCCATCACAACTAAAACTTCTGGCTTAAACACTTTTGCCTCTAATTTTGAGACAAGCTGAAGTGCTAACTGACCAAACTTTAGGGCTGTATCTATATCTTGCAAACGAGTAGCCAGAATGCCTAATGAGACATAAGCGGACGTGGAAGCTGCGGTATTTCCTAATGAAATGGATAGCTTCACGGGTAAAGTCACCAGTAATGGATACCAAGGAGAACCACAGATATCACTTGCTGGAATGATACTGGTGGCAATTTGTACCAGGGCGATTTTTTCGCGATCGCTCATCATCGGTAGGTGAATTAAATCGGCAATTTCCCGATCGCCAATTAGTTGGTGAATTTCCGCAATAGCTGACTGAATATCTGCCTCTGTGGGGCTTTCGGGAAAAGTGACTCCCAACTGCTGCATAAATTCTCGGGCGATCGCAATAGCTTGAGTTAATTTTTTTTGGGAAATATTGGCTAAAATTTTAACTCGATAAACATTCACCCGATCTAGTAAAGAGTGGGTACGAGTCACCACGGTTTCCACCAACTCTTCCATCTTCGCAAAATCCCCACATAAAGCGGCTAATTCTGCTGCTAATTCATGGAAAGATAGACTCATTTCATATTTTTCACTCCAAGCATCTGCTCCGAGTAAATTGATGCCAATCCGCGCATATTCACCACCAGCTTTATAGGCTGTAGTGGTTCTGGCTTTGCGAACCGCCATCAGATTCAGCAAAGCTAATTCATCTCGTTCTCTTGCTTCAGTAATTAAATCCGCGCCATAGTTTAATTGATTAATCAGGTCAAAAATCCGTTCTTCTCTGACTTCTGGAGATATCTTAGCCAGAAGCATTTTACCGATCTGGTAATGAGTGATTTGTTTTTGCTCTTCAGGAATTAAAGCATAAGCTGCTTGTTGCACCCGGTCGTGGAGAAATTTGTAGGTAAATTGCGAATGTTCTTGGTCAAATTTGGCATCGATATCGGGAAAACTTTTTCCCAAATAAAACTTGTAAACGTCGTTTTGCGGCAGAATCAATCCTTCTGCCAAAGCTTCCCATAAATCTTCGGCTAATTCTTCCGGTGACTCTTGTCGGACAATAGCTAAAGTCTCTAAGTTAAATTCATTGCCAATGCAAGCGGCTAGTTTTAAAACTTCTTGGGTGTCAGGGGAAAATTTCTGGAGTCGCCCCATCATAAATTCCACCACATCATTGGTCAGGACAAGTTGACGCACTTGAGCTAAATCACATTGCCAGTAACCTCGATCCGCGTCAAATTTAATCCAGCCATCCTGATATAGACCCTGTAAAAATTGGGTGGTAAAAAACGGATTTCCCTGAGTTTTTTTATAAATTAACTCTGATAATGGGGTGGCTATCTCAACAGAACAAAGCAGGGTATCCCCCACTAACTGCTGAATATCACTATGAGCCAAAGGAGCTAAAGTTAAGGTGTGAATATTCGCCTCTTGTTTCTGAATTTCAGTTAAAGTCAGCATCAAGGGATGAGCGGGAAAAACTTCATTATCCCGATACGCTCCTAAAATTAGCAAACAATTCTGTGCTGATTGCTGGATTAACAAATTTAGCAGGGTTAGTGATGCCGAGTCTGCCCATTGTAAATCATCCAAGAAGATGACTAAAGGATGTTCTTTAGTGGCGAAAATATCAATCAATTTACCCAAGAGTAAATAAAAGCGGTTTTGGGAGGCACTACCAGTAAGTTCGGGGACCGATGGTTGTGGACCAATAATTTTTTGTAATTCGGGAATCACGTCGATAATTACTTGTCCTCGATCCCCCAAAGCTTCCAGGATGTTCTGTTTCCATTCGCTCAATTCTCGATCCGATTCACCGAGTAATTGACCGATTAAGTCTCGGAAGGATTGCACAAAGGCACTAAAAGGAATGTTGCGATTAAATTGGTCAAATTTCCCCTGAATAAAATAACCCCTTTCTTTCACAATCGGTTTGTGAACTTCGTTAATCACCGCTGTTTTGCCGATGCCAGAAAATCCCGCTATGAGCATCATTTCTGTGGTGCCTTGAGCCACTCGTTCAAAGGCATCGAGTAAAGCTTGCACTTCTGTTTCCCGTCCGTAAAGTTTTTCGGGAATAGAGAAGCGATCGCATATATCCATTTCTCCCAAGACAAAATCGGCAATTTTTCCAGTAGTTTCTAACTGTTTTAAACATATTTCCAAGTCATGCTTGAAACCCAAAGCACTCTGATAGCGATCTTCAGCATTTTTCGCCATCAATTTTAGGACGATATTGGCAATAACTTGGGGTGTAGGGTGTAGGGTGTAGGGTGTAGGGGTGTTCTTTATCTCCTCTGCTCCCCTGCTCCCCTGCTCCCCTGCTCCCTTGCTCCCCGCTTCCCCGTTCCCCGTTCCCTGTTCCCTGTTCCCTAATAACAACGGCGGCATTTTGGCAATATGACAATGAACTAATTCCATCGGGTCATTACTAATAAATGGCAAGTGACCTGTGAGGAGTTCATAGAAAGTTACTCCTAGAGAATAAAAATCTGTCCGATAGTCAATTCCTCGGTTCATTCTGCCCGTTTGTTCGGGAGAAATATAAGCCAGAGTTCCTTCGAGAACGTTGGGATTAATTAGTTGTTGTTCTTCTTTAGGTAATAAACTGGAAATACTAAAGTCGATGAGTTTAACTTGGTCGGTTTGAGGACAGATGAGAATATTTCCCGGTTTGATGTCTTTGTGAATAATCCGGTGTTGACCCAGATAGTGCAAAGCATCCGCTAGTTGGATGGCAATGTGAAGAAATTCCTTTAAAGAACGGGATGATTTTTGCCAATAGTCAGAAAGTGCGATCGCGCCATCATCGGGCATTATTAGAGCATAGCCGTTGCCGTACCGTTCCAAGGCCAGAGGTTGAAGGATATAAGGAGAATTTAGATGATGAGCGATCGCGTATTGATTGCGGAAATGAACCAACTCATTAAAGCTGGGATAGGAGTTTCGCAACACTTTGATAATTACAGGTTGAAGCGTCTGAACTTGAATCGCTCGATAGACTAGGGTACGATTGCCACTGTAGAGTAGTTTTGTTTCCTGGTAGCCAGATAAATTCAGCACGATCGCCTCCATCAACAAGATTAACGATAAAAGACTAAAAGACAGGTTTTATGATTTCTCTCTTAATTATGCCAAGATATCTGAAGAAGTACCGTAAATTTTTATTGAGATAGTCTTGATTTTTTACCTAGATCCACAAATATAACCGGAAGCTTGAATTTTTGCCGGAAAAAAATTCCCAAAAATTTTTAGCCAAACCTTGACAAGGATTCAATTCCATCAGATTTCCTCAAAAAATAGTTATTTATACGGGGATCGCCATAGCGGGATGGCCAAGAATGAGAGGGCGCGATCGCCTTGACTCATTCCTGGTTTTTAGGTTTTTTTAATCATTGCCGTCAATTTTCTGTCCCAGATAAATCCGCCGAATCTGGTTCGCACTTAGCCAAAAAACAATCTAACATTTTCTGATTTTCTGGCAGATTAATATAAACATCTGCCGCTTCAATTAAATTGTTAATATTTTCCTCACTGGCGTCATCCATATCATCGCTTAATTTTTTAGCTGTCAACTGTCGGTCTAAGGGAAATTGTAGCCGAAGATATCGAGAATTATCCCCAATAATTTGCTGGGTAATATAATCGTAAATATCCGAAGGAGCATCCGTCATCACCTTGATCACTAACCCACCTTTAATCCATTGAAAGGTTCCCCATTTTCTCGCCGCTTCCCAAGGAATTTTTCGGGTCGGATCCCCCGTGCCAATAGACAGGACGTGCAAATCGTTGAGGCTATAACCGAGTCGTATTGCCGCTGCTACTCCGCAAGCGGTGGGATTATTCGCCGCTAAACCCCCATCGATCGCGCAATATTGTTTGTATAGTTGATAAGTGGAAGTGCGATCGGGAATTTCTTGCCAAGGTTCATTAATAATTGCCTCCCGTTTCTCACCATTATACTGCTTAATTATGCGTTGCTGATGCTTACCTTTGCCGTCGGTAATCGTAATCTCCATATTCCGATAATCACCATCATCCGTTGCGGCCATTCGCTCGAAAATAATCGTGGTTTCTGTAGCATTGACCACAGTCCCATGATATTCTCGCTCTAATTTATGGGCTGGGAAAAAAGTGGGGGCAGAAGCCGAACAAATGCAGGCTTCCCATAATGGTGTTTGAGCAAATTTAGACTCCCAACTTTTAAAGACAATAGGTTGTCGTTCCAAAGTGTCATAACTGGTAATCAACAACTTGCATTTACTCACATCTGCAAGTTTTTTTTCTCCCAGCAGTTCTTGGAGTACGGTTTTCAAGCCGCGATCGGAAAATTTTGGCCCCAAAAACCCATATTCCAACATCACCGGCAGTCGCTTCACATCCAAAGGATCTGTATAAGGAAAGACAATTTTGCCTTGCATCCGATAAAGATCGACAATCTTTGGCTCGGGAATACCCAGGGCTAAAGCGGCGGCTAACATTGACCCGGTAGAGGTGCCGGTGATTAAATCAAAATATTGATTCAGTGGTTTCCCTAAGCGTTTTTGTAGATTTAACAGCATTTGGGCTGCTAAAACCCCCCGAATTCCCCCACCATCTAAACTTAAAATTTTAAATGCCACCTTGATTGTCCTCCTGATTTACCATCGAGTAAAATGTCAGATTTTTGACTTCACGGGATTTACTTCTATTCTGATTTTGCCATTAAAATTGCTCATCGGCAGCAATTCAGGGGGTGCGATCGCTGGTTTGCCCGGTTGTACCAATTTCAAACATGATTGCTACAGATCGATCGGGAAGATAGATCCCCCTAAACCCCCGTGAAAAACGCCACTCGGATGAGCGATAATTTTGCCACAAGCCTATGATATAGTCATTTTAAATCACTGGAGGAGACATTTAATCTCTTTTAGTAGGGGTAGTAGGGGCGGTTCGCGAACCGCCCCTACATAATTGGATTGATTGGATTAATCTTACGGGAAATAACTATAATTTAACTATAATTATTTTACTCCACATTTGTCACCTGACCCAACCGGGTAAATCTAATTTCAATCCGCCGCCGTTTAGCGTCAGGATTGCGATTAGTTTCGGCGAAAGTACCGCTAGGAGTAACTAATTGCGCCGCCGAATAAGGGCGAAACTGTAAACCTTTTAATCGCCCTTCTTTTTGTTGAATTTCCTGGAGTATTTTGACCACCGCTAAGGCTCTCATTAAACCTAAATCCGCGTTAGAACCGGGAGATAACTGATTTAATGAGCTATTCCCTGTAGCTACAGTTTCTAACACTCGATCTAAATTACTCACCCCCCCTTGATTCACCTGACCATCAGTATGACCAATAATCTCCACCACATCTATTTGATATTCGGCGGCATTACTCTCAATTTGAGCAACTAACTGTTGCCGAATATAACGATTTAATGATTCAGGTAATGCCGCGCTACCGGACTGAAATTGATAAGTTCCGGTTTCTTGAATTACGATAATCGGTGGGGCTTTTGGTCGTTGGCTTTCTTCCTCTAACTGGGTTTGTAATGTTCTGGCTTGAGCGGCAAAATTCCTCACTTGTCTTTCGGCATTTTCGGCGCGTTGTCTTTGCTGAGTAGCCGTAGCTTCAAGTTGGCGAATTTCATTATTAAAAAAGCGAATTTGCTCCTGATTTCTGGCTACCTCTGCCCGGGCATTTTCTATTTGTTGTTGCAGTTGCTTGTTTTCGCTTCTTAATTGTTCTTCCGTGGCTCGCAGACTATTAATTGAAACCAAAGGTTTAATAATGGCCAACAACAGAATAAAGCTCAAAATCATAAAAGAATTTGACATTAAGTCCGTAAACGCTGGCCAAACATCAAAATCTTCTAAGGTTTCTTGCCGACGCGATCGCAAACTCATAATTATTCCCCTCTACTTGGATTAACAAAATATTCTTGGTTCATCAAACTATTGGTTCGGTAAGCATAGATAGGAAAGAGGAGAGAGGAGAGAGGAAAGAGAATTTTCCTGTTTCCTGTTTCCTGTTTCCTGTTTCCTGTTTCCTATTTAAGCAATGGATTTGGTATAATTGATCTTATGATTCTGGAGGATAACTAATCCGCGTTGATTCACCATCACCTGTTTGGGGGTGACTGCCTAAATTTTTGACTAATTCCCCCAGGTGGGATTTCACCATGTTTAAATCACTCCCCAGTTGAGAAATTTTCGTGGTTACGTCTTGTTTTTGGGAGTTAGAAACGGTGCCATTTTCATTAATTGCCACCACCAGGCGATCGCCCATTGTTTGCAAATTTTCCGTCACATCTTCCGTATAATCTCGCACCACTTCAATTAATTTTGATAATTCCGCATGGACATTAATTAAGCGATCGGAACGAGTATCTAAGCGTTTTTGCAGTAAATCCAGGGTTCTAATTACGGAATGGAAAATATGACTTGCTTGCTGAAGTTGATTCACCACATCTCCCAAAGAATGTTGATTCGCTTGAGTCATCCCCAGCACTTCTGAAGACTGCTTAGTGGTTAAATTGACTTGCTCACTTAAGCGCACCATTTCCGCATTAGAACTTTGTAAAGCCGCGATCGCCATAAGGATAGATTGAGTGGATTGATTTAATATCCCCGCAGACCGGGATAATTCCCGCTGAGTTGTCACCAAACTTTCCATAGAACTGGCTAATTTATGAGCAAACTGACTCCGTTCAAAAATATTCGCTGACTCCCGGAAAATCGTCGCCCCAGATTTCATCGCCCCAGCGGACTCTAGAAAGCGGGTATAAACTTGATTAGCCAAATGATTTGCTTCTCGATTTCCGTCCATAATTGCGGTTACTTTTTCCCCCAAAGATTGCTCAACCGCTTGTCTAACGGAAATGCCAAACTCGTGAGTAAATCGCTGAAAAAACTCTTCTAGGCGATCGACCGATCGCTCCATCGGGTTTTTCTGCCCTAAACTGGGAATATAAACATTATCCACATAATCTTCTAAAGCACTTAACAGTTGATATCTAGCCACATTGGTATTGCGAAATAAATTCACCAAGGTCAACAACGCACTACAAGAAACCGCCGTTAAACTACTAATAAAAGCCACCCCCATCCCTTGCAATGGTCTTTGTACTTGCTGCACCAAATCATCAATACTGCTCATGCCAAATTCATTAATCGTCTGACTTAACTCATTCAGGTTCATCGTAATCCCCAAAAATGTTCCCAGCAGACCAAAAGCTAATAATAAATTGGGTAGCAAGCGACAAAAATAATCCAACTGTTGATTTTTTGATAATTGTTGACTATAAACTTGATCCACTAAAGCGGTGGTATTTATTTGATCTAAAATCGCCAAAGATTGCTGTAACCTATGTTCAAGTTCTTCAACAATTTGCGGTTTTTTCCGTAAACTTTCCTGATGAATCAGTTTCCTGACTCGATGACCGATCGCGGTCAAATTTTGATAAACTATCACGCGCAATAATATCGCAGTTGCGGTAAAAATCACCAATACCGCGCAAAAAATCGCTAAATAAGAAGGCACCAAAATCAACCAATTGCTCGGAAGTTGAATCAGCCCCGGCATGATTAGAGGCGCGATCGCATAAATATTTGCATTCATTTTTTTATTCTCAGGTTAATTGTACTATCAATATCTCTCAATATCTTTAAATCTGACACAGATTACTTGGGAGCATCACCAAAAAGCAGGGTTTATTTACACCAATTATCTCTTTAATAATTATGACGCCCGGAAAATGTTTGTAGTTTCTTTCACAACGTCATAATTTGTTGTTAGTTGTTAGTTGTTGGTTGTTGGTTGTTGGTTGTTAGTTGTTGGTGGGTAGGGATTCTTTTGTTGGTTGTTGGGTAGGGATTCTTTGGTTGTTGATTGTTGTTTGTTGGTTGTTGTTTGTTGGGTAGGGATTCTTTGGTTGTTGTTTGGCTGAGAACGAATAAGGAAGAACAAATAACGAAGAACAAATAACGAAGAACAAATAACCAACAACCAACAACCAACAACTAATCTAATTCCCGTCGCCCTTCCAAAGCCCTTGCCAGGGTGATTTCATCGGCATATTCCAAATCGCCGCCCATTGGCAACCCGAAAGCAATTCGGGTCACTTTGGTAAAAGGCTTCAGCAATTGCCCCACATATAAAGTCGTGGTTTCCCCTTCCACACTGGGACTAATCGCTAAAATCACCTCTTGAATATTTTGCTGACTGACACGACGAACCAGGGGTTGAATCGTCAATTGTTCCGGCCCGATCGCATCCATTGGCGAAATCACCCCACCCAAAACATGATACTTGCCACGATACTCGCGGGTTTTTTCCAAAGCAATCAAATCTCGCGAGTCCGCTACCACACAAAGGGTACTGGAGTCGCGATTGGGATTAGCACAAATCTCACAAACCGGATCCGCAGACAGATGAAAGCATTGTTGGCACAACCCCACTTGTTTTTTCGCCTCCATCAAGGCGATCGCCAGGGCTTGTACCTCGGTTTCCGGTCGCTTCAGGATATGCAAAGCAAGTCTTTGGGCGCTTTTTGGCCCAATTCCTGGCAACCGTTGCAGTTGTTCGATTAAACGAGCTAAAGGACGAGTATAAACGGGGAGCCTCCTTGGTGGTGATGCCAAACCTCACCCAATCCACCCTTTATTATAAATGAAATATCCGGCGGGCTTTCATCCCTCCTGAGAATTAACCTAAGTAGGGTGGGCAATACCCCCCTACTATAAAATAAAAAATTAAGAAACTTCCAGTTTGTCTTCTTGAAGATTACTTTCGGCTTTAGTTGTTGCTTCTTTGATTGTTGCTTCTTTGGTTGTTGCCTCTTTAGTTTTTGCTTGTTTACTTGTTGCTTCTTTGGTTGTTTCTTCTAATTCTAGTAACACAGCAGAAGGCATCGGCACTTCCTCAACTTTGGGCAGTTTTTCTATAGTTAAATTAGCCTGAGACTGGTTGGTGACACCCCCAGACAAACGTTGCAACAATGTTGGTTTCGGGGAATGCAACAAATAAATAATGCGATCGCCTACTTGCCAAGAAGCCGCAGCCGGAAGCACCTGCAACTGTCCTTCTCGTTCTCGCAACAAAGGCAACAACTCCTCAGACCGAATCAACGCCTGCATATGCGCTTGTTGAAACGCAAATCCGGGGTCTTTCATAGTAGTTTCCCCCAACTTAATCTCGCCATTACTTAAATACTTATTCCACAACTTCAAAGACAAATTTTTAGTAAAAGGCTGTTGAATTTTGCTATTCCCATTACTGGAATTCTTCTTACTATTTTGGTTACTTTGGTTATTTTGGGTATCTCGGGGAAATACCGCCAAAACTCGCGGCGGTTGAAATTCTTCAATTGCCCGTTGGGCTAACACCAAATTCACCTCCGCATTAGTCGTCATCGCCAGAAAAGTGCCCATTGAACCCAGTCCCGCTTCCTCCAGAACCTTCACATCCAGAGCACTGCTTAAAAACACCATTAATTCCTCCTGTTGTGCTTCCTGATAGGCTTCTGGATTAGTATCAATCAGCACCACCGACTCATTCCGTTCTTTAAACAACCGGGCAATTAAACGACTCACGGGATTAGAACCAACAATCACGGCACCCTTAGCTTTTGTAGAAGTTAACTGTAACCAATTGGCCACCAATTGAGCAGTTAATCCCTGAGAAACCACCGTCAATATAATCGTTAAAAAGACTAAAGCTTTAACCGCATCTCCCCCATTCATGCCTTTTTGGGTCAGCAAAATGGAAAATAACGAAGCCACAGACGCCGAAACAATTCCTTTCGGGGCAATCCAACTCACAAACAGCTTTTGTCGCCAATTCAGTCCGCTATTAATGGTACAAATCCAGACATTAATCGGTCTGACCACAAACATCAAAAATGCCACCGTGCCCACACTGCCCCAACCCAACGCCACGACACTGGCTAAAGACAAATCTGCCGCTAACAAAATAAATAGTACCGAAACCGCCAAGATGGTCAGTTGTCCTTTAAATCGGCGTAAAGCCCGCACTTCCGGCACATCGGAAGAACTCAAAACCATGCCCGCGATCACCGTAGCCATCAGCCCGGATTCCCCGCGAATCGCTTGGGCCAAGCCATATAGCCCCCACAACCCGGCTAAGACCACTAAATTTTTCAGGTCTTCCGAAAGCGTATTGGCTTTTTTGAGAAACCAGCCGAGAAACCAGCCGCCCAAACCGCCGATGATGCTGCCAATGCCCAAGCGAATGGTTAACCCACTAATTAAGCGGATGGGATCGGCATCTCCGTTTAAGATCACATCAAAGACTAAAACCGCGAGAATTGCCCCCACCGGGTCGATCAGAACTCCTTCTCCTTCTAATAAGGCGGCAACTTGGCGATCGACCTGGACTTGCTTGAGTAATGGCCCGATCACCGTTGGCCCCGTCACCACGACTAAAGCGGCGTAGAGAAAGGCTAATGGCCAGGGAAATTCCCCAAAAGTATAGGCGGCAAAGCCCCCACCGATTAAGGTGATTAAGGTGCCAATGCTGACCAAATTTCGCAAACTACCAGAAACTTTTCCCAGTTCCCGTAATTCCAGATTGAGTCCACCTTCAAAGAGGATTAAGGCCACCGAAAGGGAGACAATCACTTCTAGACCGTTTCCCAACAGGTGCGGGTTCAGCCAGCCAAAACCATCGGGGCCAAGCAAAATCCCGAACAACAATAGAAAAACGATGCTAGGGACTTTCAGGTAGTCACCGAGCACTTGGGCTGTGATGCCTGCCATGACGGTAATCACCATCAGCAGGGTAATGTTAAAAGGCATTTCCATAGGCGAGTTTTTTCTGGGGCGATCGCACACCGGCCAAACGTCTCATGGTCAGAAATTCAGTTCGGTGGTCAATCATAAGATAGCGCTAAATGAGACGCTTTTAAGACCAAGGTACAACCTTTTAGAAAAATTTGGGCAAGAAACCGGGTTTCTGCGTTTCCGGGGCTTCCGGAGCGGAGGAAATAATTGATAATTGATAATTGATAATTGATAATTGATAATTGATAATTGATAATTGATAATTGATAATTGATAATGATCTGTTTAACTCTCAATTGTTAATTATTAATTATCAATTGTTAATTATCAAATGACCCGATTTATCTACGACCAATTCACCAAACAATATATCCAGGAACTATTAAAGGAATTAGGTCAAACTGAAACCAGCAAAACTATGACTTCAGAACGGCGAGAAATTGACATATTTTTCACGCCTAACCCGGAAAAAATCGCCGATGCCAGTCACCTAGGCTTACTGGGAAGATTGGCGACCACCCCCGCCGTGTTTGAACCCTTTAGTAATCCGGTTAAACCCAGAGAAATTTGTAGTTGTCTGGTGAAACTATTAGACCTAAAGGCAGAATTTGAACGCCAAGCGGTTCGGGAAAAGAACAAACAAGGAACAGGCAACAGGAAACAGGGAACAGGGAAGAGGGAAGAGGGAACAGGGAAAGTGAAAAGTTAAAAGTTAAAAGTTAAAAGTGAAACGAAATATCACTATTCACTATTCACTATTCACCACTGTTCCCCGTTCCCCGTTCCCCGTTCCCCGTTCCCCAAAGAACAAACAACAAACAACAAAGAACAAACAACGTGGTTGCGGATTTTAGGCACGGGCAAAGTCCAAAAACAAGCCCTGCAAGAATTATATCAATTACCACCGGATAATCCCACGCGAGAAACCACGCTAGAATTACTGTACAACCTGCGGGCAATGTTAGAAGCTCGGCAAAATTTAGACCCAAAAGAAAGGGAGTTAATTATGGAACTGTCGCCCCTGTATTTAAATCGGTTACAAACTGTTAAAGAAGAAGGCATTCAACAAGGAAATCGGCTGCTGGTGGAAAGTATGCTGCAAGTGAAATTTGGTGCCTTGGATGCGGAGTTAACTCAAATTATTGAAGCGTTAATTGAAGTGCCCCCATTAGAGCAAGCCCAGTTGATTTTGCAGCTATCCCGCGAGCAACTTTTAGCGCGGTTTTCTCGTGATTCCTGAACCTAGATTGTAGGGTGGGCAATGCCCACCACATCGAAAATTTGATTGTTCTTTGTTCTTTGTTGATTGTTGATTGTTGATTGTTGATTGTTGATTGTTGATTGTTGATTGTTGTTGGTTAATCGCCAACAAAGAACAAACAACAAAGAACAAACAACAAAGAACAAACAACAAAGAACAAACAACAAAGAACAAACAACAAACAACTTCTCTCGTTCCTAGGCTCTGCCTGGGAACGGGGAAAACGAGGCTCTGCCTCATGTCTTTATGTGTGTTCCTCACACGAGGCAGAGCCTCTAGAGCGGCATTCCCAGGCCGAGCCTGGGAACGAGAACCAACAACCAACAACCAACAAACAACAACCAACAACCAACAACCAACAACCAACAACCAACAACCAACAACCAACAACCAACAACCAACAACCAACAACCAACAACCAACAACCAACAACCAACAACCAACAACCAACAACCAACAAC
>JAABRM010000083.1 GCA_011390955.1 Oscillatoriales cyanobacterium
AGGTGAGAAAAATGACCAAAAAAAATAAGGTCAACGACGCAACGTTGACCCCCAACAATGGACATAAACCAAACTATGGCAACTATTATAGCACAATTGAAGCCGCCAACACAGGGGAAAAAGAGAGTCAAGACCTGTTTGAGGCAGAGATTAAGCTTTACAGTGCAACCGTTTTTGATTTTCTCCAAGCAATTAGCCACGATAAAAAACCCGCTTTCTCAATTGATCGGGTAGTTTTGGCTGTCAACGAACTGAAAACCAAGCGCCGTTTTGACACCTTAACGATTCCCGGAATGAGCGAAAGCAACAAACTGCTTTTAGAGATTCTTGTCTATGACACCACGAGAAATCCGATAGACCAATCACTCATACGACGTGATATTCAACGCGATTACACCTTAACCAATACTGCTTTTGTTCAGATTTACCGGGAATACAAAAAGAGTGTTGGCGGGGCATCAGACTACAAACTCAAATTAGAGATAATCGCGTTGATAGCAGAAACCGATCCGATCGCTCGGATGCGGAAACGAGCAGAGTTTTGCATCTATAACAACGTCTCTGCGAAGGATCTTGATAAAGCTATTCAAGCCTTAAAAGCTGAAACTCAAAAATCTGAATTTAAAGCTTACGACTTGGATGATTTTTTGAGTCAAGGGTCAGAAGCAATCGACTGGATTATTCCCGGTCTTCTGCCAAAGGGTGAAACGGTTCTGCTTACAGCTATGCCCAAAGTCGGTAAAACTTTACTGGCTGTCGATTTAGCTTTCTGCCTAGCCACTGGCGAAAATTCTTTTTTGGGTGAATCACACAAGCCCGCCAAAGTTTTGTTTATCAGCGTGGACGAATCGAAGCGCTCTACCCGCGCAAAAATGTTAAAACGCGGATTTCGGACTGGTGATCAAAACATCAAAACTATAACCGAGTGGGATATTACCCAGATGAACGAACTTGAGTCAGTGCTAGAAGATTTCCGGCCTGACCTGACCATTATTGACAGCTTAAAGCGGATCACCTTGGGAAAAGAAATCTCGGAAAATTCAGCCGAATTTGGCGATATGGTTTACGAACTCAAGGAAACCTTAGAGCGATATGGATCAGCCGGGTTGTTGATTCATCACTCTAACAAGGATAAAGACCAAACCGGGCTAGGTTGCGTTCGGGGTAATACTTCGATCGTTGGGGCCGTTTGGGGCGTCATCCAACTGGACTATCAAAAGACATCTAACCAAAAAGAAAAAGCTACCTATAACCCCAGCGATCCAAAAAGAACCCTAACGGTTAGCGCCCGCGATGTACAGGGGCAAACACTGGATCTGGAAATTGACCCCGAACAAAACAGCTTTAAGCGGCTGGAATCGGAGGGCGATCGCGAAGCCAAGTCTCAAGCTGACAAAATTCTAGACGTACTGCATCAGAATCCCTATGGCCTAAACGGAAAAGCGATCGCCGCGATGACTGGGATTAAATCGGTTTATTCGGTTCTCAATCGGTTAGAAAGCCGTCGGTTAATCAGCACTTTTCCAGCCCCGGATGATCGCCGCCGAACGATCTACAAAGTCAGTGACAACCCTCCCCCCCCCTCTCTATGCAGCAATTTTGAGGCAATTTCTGACGGTCAAATCGCTGAAACCCAGTCCCCGTATGGAGAAAAATTAGATCACAAATTAGATCACAAGCATTTATTAAGTGAGTCTAATTCTGACGGTCAAATCGCTGAAACCCAGTCCCCGTATGAGGAAAAAATAGATCACAAAATAGATCACAAATTAGATCACAAGCATTTATTAAGTGAGACTAATTTTGACGGTCAAATCGCTGAAACCCAGTCCCCGCAAGGAAAAAAAATAGATCACAAAATAGATCACAGTTTGAGCGAAAAAATAGATCACACACAGGGAAAAACAGGAGATCGACCTAAAACCATCCTTGATGAGACTGCCACTTATACCCCTATGGCGGCCCTAGCCGGACATAACAAGTGGAAACGAACAGGGAACCTCGCTGAAATCGACTTTGATCCAAATACAACCACTTGGCTATGTCTAGCGGACGGTCAGTTCTATCCCTGGTCTGACATACCCCCCGGTGCAACAGAATCCACCTGTTACGTCCCCATTGACCGTGTTCCAGCGGATTATATGGATGACTGGACTAAGTGGATCGAGAAAGGCAATTTCAGGGCCTTTAGTGACACATAGCCTATTGGCGTCACCCTGACGCCAACACCTAACCCAAAGTGACAAAGCGCCATAAATACAGGTATCTGTAATGGCGCTTTGTCACTTTGTTATGCTGTTGTGTGATACTTACTAGATACGCTTTAGTTACAAAGATTGCTGCAACAATGCTGTCTAGTGACGCCAAAATCAGGTTAAAATCAGCTTAAAACCAGTCTCTATAGTGACTTTCTAGTAACGATGAAAGTAACTAGAAAGCACTTAGACGCTAGAAAGCAGACGTAACAAAGGTTTTACAAAGATTGCTGTAATTTAGGTAGAAAAATCAAGGGAGGTGGCTAAAGTTGGATGAACTAAGAACAGTGCTAGAGTTGGCGACAGAAGAAGAATTACAACAATTGACCGATATTCTATTCCGCCCCAAGTTTAATCCCCTAGATTATGTGCAAACCCCACACCCCCTGGACATTCAAAGCCGCGATCGCGCAGTTTGGTTGGATGCGATCGAACAGCGATTTAGATTTTTGGCCGCTGATGGCTTTACGGTACTGAGGGGTCAAACCCATCAATTTACTTATCGCCAAGCCCTAATTCAAGTTTGTAAATATTTGAATATTTCTTATTCGCCAAAACTTTCGACCACGGATTTAGAAGCGGAAGTTTTCCTACATTTAATGGGACGGGCATGGAAACAGTTACCGGAAAGCGAACAAAAGTCTTTAACCCTCAGAATTCAGCGATCGCTTGCCAGTAGTAACTTTTCTCAACCATTGCCTTTAGCAGTACAAAAAGATCCGTTGGGCATATTCGTTAAAGGCGGTTGCGCCTTGGCGGTAAATTCTTTAATTAAGCCCATGCTTTTGCAACAAATTGCCCGTCAATTTGCCATTCAATTTGCCAAATATCAAATTGCCAAACAAGCCCTAGTTCGCGGCGGAACCATCGCCGCAACCCAGTTGCAAAATTATGTGACTGTACACATGGCCCGCCGAGGAATGGCCTTAACTGCTGGACGTTATGGGGCAGTTCGGAGTGTGTTTGCATTTTTAGGCCCCGCTTTATGGACTTGGTTTTTAGCGGATTTAGGTTGGCGGGCGATCGCCACTAATTATGGGCGAATTATCCCCACAATTTTTGCTTTAGCCCAAATTCGCCTGACCCGGACTGAATGTTGGGAATTAGCTTAAATAATCCCTTAAATAATCCCTTAAATAATCCCTTAATGGTGATGGGATGAAGGCGATCGCGCCCTTTGAGAAAGCGATCGCCACAGGGCTGCATAATCAGATATTAGATCACCGGAATAAACATAAAATAAATTATTGAGACAATTCTCGAAAAGCGATATTAGATTACCGATAATCGGACAATATTCTTGCGATCGACTTTATTGTAAGTTCGGTATTATTTAATATCATCGTTGAATAACTGACTAAATACATATCCCATATATGCCGCGTCGTAACAGGTTGCTGAATTAATTTTTGCTTGCTATTATTGCCAAATTAGCAAGCGATCGCCTGAGAAAATCAAAAATCAGTAACTAATCCCCCAGTAAAAAATAGTCAAATTCACAGCATCAAGAGAAAAAAATCATGGCTGAACTCAAACTCAGAGCAAAAAATCCAGAATCACTCAAACGAATTATTCAAAGTGCTTTATCAGAAAGATTACAAAGTGTAAACGCCGGAATAAAAGCTACCCAAAAACGGCTTCAGGAATTTGAAACCAAATATCAATTATCCACCGAGGAATTTATCACCCGGTTTAACAATGATGAATTCCCCCATAGTTTTGACTTTGATGAATGGATCGGCGAATATCGAATGCTGACCCATTTACAACAAACCAAAGA
>JAABRM010000084.1 GCA_011390955.1 Oscillatoriales cyanobacterium
GCATGAAACTATTACAACCACATCCTGACCCCCGTTTGCAACGATGGTGGAACATAGCCCAATTCGGGTTACTTTTATTACCCATGAGTCCTTTACTCGCGGGGATTTCTCTGTTATTAGCCCTAGGGGGAACGTGGAAAAACTACCCCCAACAAATCCACCAACGCAAAATTAATCAAGGCTTCGCACTCTTAGCCGCACTCCTAGTCATCAGTGCGACTTTAGCGGCAGATAAAATCGCCGCATTGCTGGGGCTATTTAATTTTTTACCTTTCTTTGCCTTTTTTGCTGCCTTCACCGTACTAATTCAAACCCCGCAACAATTGCGACGCATGGCCTGGATTTTGTTAATTGGCTCAATTCCCGTAGTAATAATTGGCTTTGGTCAGCTATTTTGGGGCTGGACTGGCCCGGTAAAATTAGGGCTAATTATTGATTGGCCGATCGCACCAATGGGGACGCCCCCCGGTCGCATGGCTTCCGTATTTGCCTATGCCAATGTTTTAGCCAGTTACTTTTTAATTCCCTTTATTTTAGGACTCGGACTCTGGATTGAAGAAACCCAAGCCCTCAAACAGCGGCAGCAAATACCTCCCCAACAAGAAATGGTCAGAGATCCCCGCGATCCCCGAATTGTCAGAGTGGTGAACTTGAACTCCACAGAAGACGCGAGTCAAATGTGGATGCGTTGGCTATTTTTAACCCTGGCAATATTGGGAAATGGCATTGCCCTGATTTTGACTAACTCTCGCAATGCCTGGGCGATCGCCCTCCTTGCCCTAATTGCCTTTGCCCTGTACCAAGGTTGGCGCTGGATCCTAGGCGTGGTCGCCGCCGTTGTCACCGCCATACTGGGTGCAGCCTTTGGCCCAAACCCAATCCAGGGATGGTTACGGGCGATCGTCCCCGCTTACTTTTGGGCCAGAATCAACGACGACCTGTTTCCCGATCGCCACATAGGGACTTTACGCATCACTCAATGGAAATTTGCCGGAAACATGACCCTAGAAAAGCCCTTAACTGGCTGGGGATTACGCAGTTTTCCCCCACTCTACGAAGCCCAAACCCAAGTCTATATGGGACATCCCCACAACCTATTCTTAATGCTGTCTGCGGAAACTGGCATTCCCGCCACCTTATTATTATCTGGTTTAGTCGCTTGGGTTCTAGCCCAAGGCATATTATTATTGCGTAATTGGTCAATCGATTCTATCGGCGAAAGTAAAGTAATTCCCTTTTTCCAAGATCGATTAATTTTCTTTAGTTACCTCATCACCTTTATCGGCTGTATCTTATTTCATGTATTAGATGTCCCTCTCTTTGACTCCCGAATTAACATTCTCGGTTGGCTATTATTGGCCGCAATTTCGGGACTGGTAGCGCGATTTGCAAGAGCGGATACCTTACGGGAATCCCCCGCAAACAGCATTTTGCATGATAATTTTGGCAGATTCCGATGATTTTTAACGCACTTCCCAATGTTCTTATCCCATTTTATAGAAATCATGTTCCAGAAATCATGCAACAGGATAAATTGTCAGGACAACGAACTTATTTGTCCTCAGAAACCTATGATTATAGGCACCTTATTTAAAATTGGGATAACTTCCCAGTCACCCAAAAAATATTGGGCTAAAATAAAACCCAAAACAGCTTTATTTTAGCCCATATTTATGTTTCTTTAATTGACGATCGGCCTTAAATATTTGCCTGGAAAAATTGGCTGGGGTAGGACTTACGCAACGAATCTATATATCGCGTATTGGTGCGTTACGCTTCGCGCTTCACACCCTACAAATAGCTGGAAAAAATTGGCTGGGGAAAAAATTTTTAAATCCCTAAAAAATCGGACACTTCCTGAAGATAAGTAGGAAAGTCTTCCAACATAGGAAAATGAGCCGTTTTGGGAATTTCCACATACTTGACCTGATGGTTAAGTGCTGCTGCCTTGCGAGCGCCCGCTGCGGGAATAATTCGATCGTATTCTCCAGCCACTAACAGGACAGGTACTTTTAAGCGGGCAAACTCTTCGGGCATCACTTCCGTAGCTTTCTTACTCACTGAAGTAAAAATTGTCCCCAAAGCTGCCTCGTAATCGGCCATCAAATAATCTTCTAAAAATGCCTGACTCATCTCTGGGGAAACCGGACGATGCAAAAATCGGGCAATAAATAACCGATGCATCAAGGGAATTTGCTTTAACCAAGCGGGGCGAAACTTGACCACTTGCGCCCCCCATTTGTGAAAAGCGGTAAATGCTTTTTCGTCGTATTCAAAAATGCCGTTACAAGTGAGAATCGCCCGTTCTACACGGTCAGGATAGCGGTTAAGAAATAGGGTCGCGATCGAAGCCCCCATCGAATGAGCATTGATATAGACTGGCTGTGATAATTCCAGAATATCCAAAAGCTGATTTAAATCTTCCGCATAGATTTCCAGTTCATAGTCTGAGGTCTGGTCAGAGGCAGTACCGGATCCAGCGGAAGCCGGGGACAACTTGGAACGGCCAAATCCCCGCATATCGTACAGTAAACAGTCAAAGTGATTGGCTAAAGCCTCCGCCGTGCTTTGCCAATAACGTGCTGACCCCCCCCAGCCGTGCAAAAACACCATAATGGGTTTTGGGGTGGAAGAGGAGGCCGATCGCACCCATTCGTAATAATGATCGATCCCTTGAACTTTGATGTAGGGCATTTTAACTGCCAAAGACCTTGACTTAATTCTTAAAAATCATCGTTCAGATATAACAATTGGAGATCAAGAATAGCCTTGATCTCTCAATGGTCAACCATCGGTGACTAACGACCCCCTGGCCAAAATTGACGCAAATTCAGGCATAATTCACGCCGATTCTGGTTTCGGTAGGGATGAGGGATGCAACAGCAGTTCTGCGGTGGAGCGTTTTTCCACCATTTCCGCAGTAATCGCACAACGGGTGACATCTTTGCGGGAAGGCAATTCATACATCACATCGAGCATCAATTCTTCCACAATGCCTCGCAAAGCGCGAGCCCCAGTCTTGCGGCGGTATGCCTCCCGTGCGATCGCCCGAATCGCATCGGGCTTAAACTCTAACTGCACATTATCCATGTGGAGCAGCTTTTGATACTGTTTCACCAGTGCATTCTTCGGCTGAGTCAAGATATTGGTCAGGGCTTCTTCATCGAGGGGTTCTAAAGTTGCTACCACCGGAATTCGACCAATAAACTCTGGAATCATGCCAAACTTCACCAAGTCATCTGGCTCAACTTCCTTCATCATATCTGCCGTGCGCTGGTCTCTGGAAGGATTATCACCCGGTTGCACAAAGCCCATAGATTTTTTACCCATGCGACGTTCCACAACCTTTTCCAGGCCCACAAAGGCGCCACCGCAGATAAACAGGATATTGCTGGTATCGATCTGGATGCAATCTTGATAAGGGTGTTTGCGTCCCCCTTGAGGTGGCACATTGGCGATCGTACCTTCCAGCATTTTCAGCAAAGCTTGCTGAACCCCTTCCCCAGAGACATCTCTGGTAATGGATGGATTTTCACTCTTGCGAGCCACTTTATCGATTTCATCAATATAGATAATGCCTCGCTGTGCTTCCTCCACATCTAGATCGGCGACCTGGAGCAATCGCAACAAGATATTCTCGACATCTTCTCCCACATACCCAGCTTCAGTCAGAGTTGTGGCATCGGCCACCGCAAAAGGAACATCGAGAATTTTCGCTAAAGTTTCCGCTAACAGGGTCTTGCCACACCCGGTTGGACCAATCAGCAAAATATTAGACTTATGGAGTTCCACCATATCATCTGGGGACATTTTCCCACTGGCCTTTGCTTGTAAAAAGCTCAGGCGCTTATAGTGGTTATAAACCGCCACAGACAATACTTTTTTCGCGGCATCTTGACCAATCACATGATCGTCAAGATACTTCTTCAGTTCTCTAGGTTTAGGAATCTGACTCAATGAGAGATTTGCAGCGCGAGAGCGGCGTTTTTGTGACGGGTCCGATCGCGGAACCGGCTGGGGGGCTGCTGCGCTGGAGTCAAATAGCTCCTCATCCAAAATCTCATTACACAAGTCTACACATTCATCGCAAATATAGACTCCCGGACCGGCAATCAATTTGCGAACCTGCTCCTGAGACTTACCACAAAAGGAACATTTCAGATGGGAGTCGTACTTAGACATAGACGGCCTCTTACTTGCAGTGCGCGTGGAGCCTCACCGTTTGGCAAGACCCAATGGAAAAATTATCTAGAAATAACTTGGTCAATCAGACCATAATTTTTGGCCTCTTCTGCTGACATGAAAAAATCACGTTCAGTATCGGCGGCGATTTTATCGAGAGGCTGATGGGTATGTTCAGCCAGTAATCGATTCAATGTATTTTTATGATATAAAATTTCTTTCGCTTGAATCTCAATATCCACCGCTTGTCCTTGGGCACCCCCAAGCGGCTGATGAATCATAATCCGGGAACTGGGCAAAGACATCCGTTTTCCCTTAGTGCCAGCACTAAGGAGAAAGGCGCCCATGCTTGCCGCCAACCCATAACAAATCGTCACCACATTGGGTCGGATTTGTTGCATGGTGTCATAAATCGCCATGCCTGCGGTGACAGATCCCCCAGGAGAGTTGATATAAAGCTGAATGTCTTTTTCTGGATCTTCTGAATCTAAGAAGAGCAATTGAGCCACCAACGAATCGGCGACGTTATCATCCACAGGTGTACCGAGAAACACAATCCGTTCTCGTAATAAGCGAGAGTAGAGATCGAAAGCTCGCTCTCCCATACCCGATTGTTCGACCACCATGGGGATGACATTTCTCGCCGGTAAGCCAGAATTGAGGGAATTATGGCGATCGCTGTCAAAATTCCGCTCCACCGATCCGGCAGTTGCCGTGACAATTTCCGGGTAGGTTGAGTGGATCTCTAAAGGGGATGAACTAGAAACTGGATGATGACTGGACTGAGATTGAAGCATAGTTTTTTTTACAGTTCGTCTGAAAACTATCGAAGTCGTAAATTCGTCGTCAAGTCTCAGAGTAGCAAATTTCGGCGGTGACTATGGAGATTTTCCCGGCACTATTCACTCTATTTACTGGATTTGCACTCTTATTAGTTCAGAGTGGACATAAATCAGCGTCAACACAAAGCGGTTTTTAATTTCTCAGGGTGAGATACCGATCGCTGATTTCACCCAGCCAAACCAGTAATTTGTTTGACCAGTAATTTGTTTGACGATCGGAAGATACCCAAAGAGTATCAATGAATCAGCGAATCAGTGAATAAGTATGTGTAATCAAACCCTAAGTTTTTTGCCAAAAAACCATAACTTTCGACAACACCGGGCTATAGGATAACCCTGGTCAGGGAATCGTTGACAATTATTCTGTGGTTTTTTGGCAATGGCGCGATCGCCCTGGGGTCTGGGTATCCCTGGTCAAAGGCTAGTGATTGCATTTGATCCGACAGTTAATAGCTGCGGCGATCGCCATAGAACTAAACCCTTTTATGAGTCTTGGTTCGCTGGTATTGGGCAAACGGTTAGGCTTTTACTGTCGAGATACCAACATTTTTCCGATTGTAGAACAAAAAATATTTTCTTGCCCGGAGATCGGTCTTACTAATATCTATTATGCCCTAGATCCCCAAAGAATGAGGGGAATTTGGATAAAATTACTCCCGATCTTGGGTCAACTAGGGCAATAACTCAGCCACACAACCAGCCCATCAGGGCAACTGCAACTGTTACTCAGCCATAACTTGTGCATCCCTGATGTCTGGCTTTAACCATTGGCTATGGGGTAGGTTCTGAGTTTTCTGAGTTTTCCGATGAAACCGACTCAGTATTTTCGTCAGTTTCAGACTCAGTTTCAGACTCAGCAGTTGCAGGTGAAGACAATTCTAGATCGCTGTCGTCCGCAACCGAGGCTAAAGTCCCCCCAGGGACTAGCTCAATTTTTCCATGTTCTGCCAGAAAATCGAGAGCTTTTTCTTGGATCAGTTCAGCCTGAACCAACTCTCTTAATCTCTCCAGATCGATATCTGGGGACAATTGAGGTTTCAGTTCGGCAATGCGATTTTCCACCGCTTCCGGTTCAACTTCGAGGGATTCAAGTTCAATAACTTTTTTCAGCCCTAAAACTAACTTCAGCTTTTCGATCGCCTCTGGACGAGAGCGTTCCCGTAATTGCGGCAGATTTTCCTTAGTGTACAACTGCTTAACATCGACGCCATAACGTTCTAACTGCATGGCGGCTTGCATCAAAACATTATCCACTTCTTGGGAAACCATAGTTTCCGGCAGTTCAACTGCCACCTTTTCCAGTAGTGCAGTTTTCAAAGCCGAATGCTGATTGGCTTTGGTTTGGGCTTCTGCTTTGGCTTGAAAATCTTTTTCGAGAGATTCTCTTAACTCCGCAAAAGTCTCAAATTCGCTCACCGCTTGAGCAAAATCATCATCCAGTGCGGGTAACTCTTTTTCTTTAAGTTCTTTAACGGCGATCGTAAATTTAGCGGCTTTGCCTGCTAACTCCGTATTGGCATAGTCTGCCGGGAAATCAACCGAAATTTCTTTGGTTTCTCCCACATTCATGCCCACGATCCCTTCCACAAACCCTTGAATAAAGCGACCAGGGGTAATCTCTATCTGATAGTTTTCCGCCTGACCCCCAAGGATCTCGGCAGATTGCCCTTCACCGGGTTCTACCAACTGCCCTGAGTAATCAACCACAGCGGTATCACCGAACTGAACCGGGCGACCTTCCACGGGGATTAAAGTCGCTTGTTCCTGGCGTTTTTCTTCTAGGAACTGCTCAACTTCTTCCGGGTTATATAGAACTTCCTCTGCCTTGACCTCCAAGCCCTTGTAATCGTTCACTTGCACCTCTGGTGGCACATCGACCGATGCCGAAAAAGTGAAAGATTGTCCGGGTTCAAACTTGCTAAGTAACTCGTCAAAGCTAGAACGCAGTTGATAATTCCCGATCGCCTCAATTTTTTCTTGCTCGATCGCTTTTTCCAGAGAACTTTGAATCAGTTCTTCCACTGCCGCTGCTTTAATGCGGGTGGTTCCCAACCGTTGCAACAACACAGTACGGGGGACTTTTCCCTTGCGAAATCCGGGAATATTCGCAGAACGACTAAATTCCCGAATCATCTTTTCATAAGAATCTTGGGATAATTCAGCGGGAATTTCAATTTCCAGACCAATTTGACTGGAGGGCAATTTTTCCTGGGTGACTTTCATCGGCTATAAATTACGAAAATAAACGTTGGGACAAAAACTAACGGTTCCCCACCCCTTGAATGACTTGTTTTTGGGCAGGGAAAATTGGCTCAAGGCACTTTGAGGCACAGTGCAAGCGGTTAGAGCGAAAAAATTGTTAAGTTTAACAGCAAACAATTTGAATGTCTCTATACTGGAGGATAAATGGCCAAGCATTTTTGAGGGAATCGAGAAGCATCACCGAGCGGTGATTTTTTAGCGGGTCAGGTTTGGGAAAGCGAGTTGGCAACCTGTTTGGCGATCGTTTGAGTTGAAATCTCTCACCCCTCATAGATTTTTTGAGCGACATTGGGGCTTTCCCGCTGCGGATCATCATCTATATTGCTCCATCAGAGTTGCCTGCAATGATTGCACTGGCTTGTGGGTCAACAGCAGCCTGTTGACTGGATGCCTACCTTGGCGCAATTAATGATCCTAGCGGATTTTGCGCCAATCAACTTATATGTTAAGGATCTGTATAGAAATTCCTATTTCTACTCTAGGGTACATGGGTGACAGTAATCCCGATCGGTGAATGGTTGGCGACCGATCGCTTTCTCGATCGCTTTGCCGTCCCAGTGAGGGCGCGATCGCATTGATGGTGCAGCCATCTCAGCCCCTAGGGTTAATCTACAGGTCAGGTCACGCACCGGATCCTCATGGTATTTACCCGGATCTCAGAAACAGATGATCTTATGAATCCAATAGTTTGTGTGATAATGTAACCACTGATGATGTGGCGATCGTCTGGCGAGCCACCGGCTAATAGTCATTCTCCTCTAAAGTGAGGTAAGAACATCCCCAGGGCTGCCGTTAACGGTTCAGCCTGCTTCGGTGACGGATCGTCAATCATTAATTCCCTAAACCACTCCTGGGAAGTACTTTACCAGATAAAAAAAGCGAGAATAGATTGTAATTAAGTGATACCTAAGATATTGTGAACATAGCGATTTCCGTAAATACGCTCCCATTGCCACAAATATAGAAGATATCAATCAATCGGGCATTAGTATCAAAGCGATCTGATTCTATAATTCTCATCGCATCATGGGGATTTCCTGAGATACCATGAGAAAAAGTTATAAAAAAACAAAGTAAAATTAATTATTTTTAACAACCATCCGAACGAATCACTAGGAGGAAATAGACTTGTCAAAATCATATCGAGTGGCCATTTTAGGCGCCACAGGTGCAGTGGGCGCCGAATTGCTAGAATTACTCGCCGAGCGTGAATTTCCCTTGGCGGATTTAAAACTTTTGGCTTCCCCTCGTTCAGCGGGCAAAACCCTACTCTTTAAAGGAGAGGAGATCCCTGTGGTAGCGGTGGGAGAAGATTCATTTGAGAATGTGGATCTGGTACTAGCCTCAGCCGGTGGTTCCACTTCTAAATTCTGGGCACCCAAAGCAGTCAAAGCCGGTGCGGTGGTGATTGATAACTCTAGTGCCTTTCGCATGGATCCCAACGTGCCGTTGGTGGTGCCAGAGGTGAACCCAGGGGCGGCAGCCATGCACCAAGGGATTATTGCCAACCCCAACTGCACGACAATTTTAATGACCGTGGCTATTTGGCCGTTGCATCAGGTGCAGCCCATTCAGCGGGTGGTGGTGGCCACTTATCAATCAGCCAGTGGTGCCGGGGCGCGGGCAATGGAAGAGGTGAAAGCTCAGGCGATCGCCATTTTGCAAGGGGAAACCCCCAAAACCGAAGCATTTCCTTATCCCTTAGCCTTTAATTTATTCCCCCATAATTCTTCCCTCAACGATTTGGGGTATTGTGAGGAAGAAATGAAAATGGTGAACGAAACTCGCAAGATATTTAACGCTCCGGATCTCAAAGTCACGGCGACTTGCGTGCGAGTTCCCGTATTGCGGGCCCACTCAGAATCCATTAACTTAGAATTTAAACAACCTTTCAGTGTGACAAAGGTTAGAGAAATTTTGGCCAACTCCCCAGGGGTGCAGTTGGTAGAAGATTGGCAAGCGAATTATTTCCCCATGCCGATTGATGCCACCGGACGGGATCCGGTGCTGGTGGGTCGAATTCGTCAAGATATTTCTCATCCTTGTGGTTTAGAAATGTGGATCTGCGGCGATCAAATTCGTAAAGGTGCCGCGTTAAATGCTGTCCAAATTGCGGAGTTATTAGCCGCCAAAGATTTAATTAAACCGACAGCCACAATGGTGACTGCTTAATTTGTCAGGCCAAACACCCGCGCCAAACTCATTCTAGAGGAGACTAGGGAAGACTAGGGGAGAGAAATTTGCCAAAATTTCCCCTGGCGATCGCCTAGGCGAATCTATCCGCATGATGCCATCAGCTAGGAATGCGGATTGCCGATGCAACATTGCCGTTTCAACCATGAGGCGCAGAGGAATGGATATGGCTGCTGATGGATGATGGCCAGCACAGTGAGATGAAAAATAATAAGGAGTGCAAGAAGTCAGTGTGGTAAATTTTGGACGTGTTTTCACCGCAATGATTACGCCGTTTAAAGCTAACGGTGATGTCAATTATGATGTGGCCGCAAAATTAGCGGTTTATTTGGCCGAAAATGGCACCGATACGGTGTTGGTGTGTGGCACCACCGGGGAGTCTCCGACTTTAACTCGGGCAGAAGAATTTGAATTATTTCGCGTGGTTAAAAATGCCGTAGCGGGAAAAGCTAAGGTTCTGGTCGGTACTGGGTCCAACTCCACTCGTGAGGCGATCGCGGCTACGGAAGAAGCGGCTAAACTGGGAATGGACGGGTCTTTACAAGTGGTTCCTTACTACAATAAACCCCCACAAGAAGGAATCTATCAGCACTTTGCTTCTGTGGCTCGCGCTTGTCCAGAACTACCCTTAATTCTGTATAACATTCCGGGCAGAACTGGTCAAAATATGACCCCAGAAACCGTGGCTCGTTTAGCAGAAATTCCGAATATTGTCGGGATTAAAGAAGCCAGCGGGAACTTAGATCAAGCCAGTCAAATTCGCCGCTTAACTACCCCGGAATTTGCCATTTATTCTGGAGATGATTCTCTCACTTTGCCGCTGATGGCTATTGGGGGAAAAGGGGTTATTAGTGTGGCGGCTCATCTCGTGGGCAACCAGTTACAAGAGATGGTGCAAGCTTTTGAAAAGGGTGAAGTGCAAAGGGCTGCTGAAATAGATCGAACTCTCTATCCGTTGTTTAAAACGTTATTTCTGACGACGAATCCAATTCCCGTAAAAATGGCTTTAAAACTCCAAGGCTGGGATGTTGGTGCGCCTCGTTTACCTTTGTGTGAACCTCCAGAGGAAATCACGCAAAAATTAGCCGCAGTGATGAAGGAACTGAATCTACTTTAGCGCTGTTTTATTACTTTTATTAGGGGGAGCAAAATTTGGCTCACCCTAATACGAGAATTAGTTTTAGGGTGGACAAAATTTTGCCCACCCTACCGAGATTAATTCTGTACAATATTAAATAGCTGTCTTGTTTAGCAAATATGAAGTTTGACGGCTGAGGCTCAGGCTTCATGTTTCCTTATTGATAATTTTCTAATGAGCATCTATTTAACTTCTTTCTGAAAAACCTAGAATCCAAATTAAAAATGACTAAAAATAATTCAAGTGCCGGCCTAAAAATTATCCCTTTAGGCGGACTGCATGAAATTGGCAAGAATACTTGTGTCTTTGAGTACAAAGATGAAATTATTTTGTTAGATGCCGGTTTAGCATTTCCTACGGATGGAATGCACGGCGTCAACATTGTTTTACCTGACATGACTTATTTGCGAGAAAATCGCCATAAGATCAAAGGGATGATTGTGACTCACGGCCATGAAGACCATATTGGTGGGATTGCTTTTCATTTGAAGCAATTTGATATTCCAACGATCTATGGGCCAAGATTGGCGATGAGTTTGTTGGAAGGAAAATTAGAAGAAGCCGGGGTGAGCGATCGCACTGAATTGCGATCGATTCGCCCTCGTGATATTGTCCGCATTGGCAAATCTTTCTTAGTCGAATATATCCGCAATACCCATTCAATTGTGGATAGTTTTACCGTGGCAATTCATACCCCATTGGGCGTGGTAATCCATACCGGCGACTTTAAAATCGATCACACCCCCGTAGATGGTCAACCGTTTGATTTGCAAAAATTGGCGGAACATGGGGAAAAGGGAGTGCTCTGTTTAATTAGTGATTCGACTAACTCAGAAGTTCCCGGCTTTACTCCGTCGGAAAGTTCCGTTTATCCGAATTTAGACCGAATTTTTAGTCAAGCTTCGGGGCGGTTATTAGTCACCACTTTTGCTTCCTCGGTACACCGACTCAATATTGTTTTGCAATTAGCCCGGAAGCATCGTCGGACTGTCTCCGTTGTGGGGCGATCGATGTTAAATGTGATTGCCCATGCCCGTAATTTGGGATATATCAAATGTGAAGATAGCTTATTTCAACCGTTGCATGGGATTCGGAATTTACCGGATCATCAGGTGTTGATTTTAACCACCGGATCTCAAGGAGAACCGATGTCAGCCTTAAGTCGCATCGCTAACGGCGAACACCGCAAAATCAAAATTCGTTCCGGTGATACGGTGGTCTTTTCGGCCAACCCCATTCCGGGCAATACCATCGCGGTGGTTAATACCATTGATAAACTGATGCAGCAAGGCGCAAACGTGGTTTATGGACGGGATAAAGGAATTCACGTTTCTGGTCACGGCTGTCAGGAAGACCAAAAGTTAATGATTGCCTTGACTCGTCCGAAATTTTTCTTGCCGGTGCATGGGGAATATCGGATGTTAATCAAGCACTCTCAAACGGCGCAAAGTATGGGGATTCCCCCAGAAAATATGGTGATTATCAACAATGGCGATGTGGTGGAATTGACCGAAGATTCCATTGGTATTGTTGATAAAGTGCCTTCGGGAATTGAGTTGGTGGATTCTTCCCGTGTGGGTGTGGTCAAAGATAATGTGCTCAAGGAACGGCAACAGTTAGCGGAAGATGGTGTTGTCACCGTGGCGGCAGCGATCGGCTGGAATGGATCCTTAATCGCCCAGCCAGAGGTACATTTGCGCGGGGTGGTTTCTTCTCTGGAACGGTCTAATCTCCAACTTTGGGTAGAAGACAAAATTGAAGAACTCCTAAATATTCACTGGACTGAATTTGCCGAATCTTTTGACGATGGCAATGTGGAAGTGGACTGGGAAGGTCTGCGGGTTCAGGTGGAACGAGAACTGGTTCGCCAATTGCGTCGCAAATTCCAAAGTAATCCTTTGTTGGTGTTTTTGATGCAAACGCCCCAAGAACCTCCGGTTAAAACTACGACCGGACGGCGCCGTACCCGCAGTGCGGCTAAAGTGGCTTCTTAGTCTTTCTGACTAGCTTGCATTAGTCGCAAAAGTAGTAGGGTGGGCAAATGTTTTTGCCCACCCTACATTGATTTTTATTGAAATGTTTTTGCCCACCCTACATTGATTTTTATTGACGATAGGCAATTCGCAGGCTTTGAACTAAGAGCATAAATGATGTGGCAGCGATTAAACTGCCCCAAAACCAATAAGGTAATAAGAGTTGTTCGGCGATTTGGCCTGTGTCAGAAAGCATATCTCGACCGGCAATGGTGACGCTATGCGTAAATAAATAGTCAAGTTGATGGAAGGTACTGATACAGGCTTGTGTACCGAGGAATTGAATGGCAAATCCTTGCAACCATTTGGGGCTTTTCAGGGCAATTATGAGGATGGTGATTCCCAGTAAAGAAATGGCGATGATGCCAAATAGCGATCGCACCCATAAAAATACGGAAAGGAGAAGTATTCCCCCTAAAAATATCAGACTATAATGGGCGTGCCGAAATTTCCTACTGGCGATAATAAACAATGCTCCAGCAATGGGCGGCCCCATAAGTCCAGCGGCAGCGACTAAAGCCCGACCAATTGGGCCAAGAAATAAGCTACCTGTATATGTATATCGCGCCAACCCACTCCCATTCGGATAGAGGAGTAATTTTTGAAAGTTTCCTCCGAGGATAATTGCGGCTAAACCATGAGCCATTTCGTGAAACCATGTGGCTAAAATTGTGAAGGGGTATAAAATATAATCCCCCCAGGGAAATTGCCATAATACGACAGTTGCGATCGCGGCAATAATTAACCAACTTAAGCCCATTTTTTCTACGGTATTGTTTGAGATACTTTCTCCAGAAACCTGGTCTGGAATATCTGAGAAGTTTTTCATGTAAAAAACCTAATCACTCTATTTCGTTTAATATCTTTATTTTAATCAATTATTCTAATCAATTTCCAAAAAATCACGCCCTGATTTTTATGGAGCAACACCACGACTAAACAGCGAGCGGTTCTAATATATCGATTATATCGATGATAATATAATCTACGGGCTAAAATTTTTGGTATTAGGACAACAAACAACCAACAGGAACTAATAGAGAACAACTCACCGGGAACGATCGACAAACAACAAAGAACCAACAACTAATAATAAATCAACCCTAATTTTGAGTATTTTCACTGATTGTCGTTGCAGATTCTAGTTGTAAGGTGCCGATCGGGGTTGGTTGGGTGGTATTTTGTGCCGATCGCTGGTTGAAATTGCTTTGAGATGTAGTGTTGACCCCTAAAAATAAATGTAAAGATAACGTGATGGTGGCGGCGAGTAATAGTTTTCTCAGCATTTTCCTGCTCCTCATGCGGTACACAAAGCGATCGCCTATATCTGTATAATTACGGATTTATGAGCCACCGTGGGCGATCGCCATCTTTAAAAATTGCGATCTATTCAGAAAAATTGTGTGACGGCGATCGCCAGCGCAGGTTTTCACAACGGATATCGCCCAGTCCTCTAAAACATCAACTGAAGAATACTTAAACCCAAAGAAGTAATGGTCTGGAGTACATTGCCGCCGCCCGGTTTGGGGGGATTTTCCACCAATTCGATCTGAGCTAATAACTGTTGGCTGGTTTCAAAGGCTTGGACATTATTTTGGGCGGCAAATAATTGGGACGCGATTTCTGCATCTGCCTTCGCTGGTTGGGTTTTGCCCATTTGTAACTGCACAATGCTTCGGGCTAAATAAGCGGGGGCAAACTCCCCATTCAGTGCCAAAGCTTGGTTAAAAAATTCCACGGCTTTGGGCAGGTTGTTCTGTTGGGCAGCAGTAACGCCCCAGTTATAAACATCTTCAACTTTTAAGACCTCTGCTGGGGTGCCAATTGAACCTTGTAAGTTCGCACCCTCTAACCGGGCATCGGTGAAATCCGCGTCTGCCAGGTAAGCCCCTCGGAGATCCGCCCCTCGGAGATCCGCGCCTTTAAAATTGGCGCCACTGAGATCGGCGCCGAAAAAGGAGGTGCCTCGGAGATCGGCGCCGCTAAAGTCCGCATAACTTAAGATGGCTCGACTGAGATTGGCACGAGTTAAAATAGCTTGACTGAGGTTGGCGTTGGGTAAGTTGGCCATGACCAAACCAGCACCACTGAGATCGCAGCCCGGACATTGTTTGGTGGAGAGGAGTTGGCGGGTGTGCTGAGAGTTTTCGGCGGTGGCGACGGGGGCGAAACAAAGGGTACTGAGTACCGCTAGGGGGATGATATTTGTTATTTTCATAGACCTGTCATAAGCGATCGGTTCATTTATATTTTCAAATTATAGCGATCGCACTTCCAGGGATAACCGATTTGCTAAAATTGGTGGCAATTTGCTTGCGCGGTAGCAATCCGCCAATCGAAAATAAGGGAAAATTTATCAGAGATTTATTAAATACTGGCTATGATTGGACAAACTTTGCGATCGCGTTACAAAATCATCCAGGAATTGCCATCGGACGATCGGCGGAAAGTCTATCTGGCTGAGGATACCTTAGTAGAAAAGCCGATTCTGCCTCAGTGTATCGTCAGGCAGTTTCCCCTGGAAATCATGCAAAAAGAAATGGGGCGGTTATTCCGGGAAGCGGTGGGAGAAATTTTTCAACTGGCAAACTATCACAGTCAAATTCCCGACATTATCGATTATTTTGAGGACGATCGCAGCTTATATCTGGTTGAAGAGGCGATCGAGGGTCATCCCTTGAGTCAAGAGTTGACGGTTGGTCAGCAGTGGTCAGAAGCGGATACGATCGAACTGCTCAAAGAGATTTTGGCATTAGTGGCACTGCTGCACCAGCAAGCAGTGATTCACTTGAATCTTTGTCCAGAGAATGTTTGGCGTCGCCAAAGTGATGGCAAACTGATTTTGACGAATTTTGGTAATATTGAGCGGGTCAGTACCCTGGTTTTAGATGAATTTTGGCAAGCAACCAGCCGCCGACCTGTGGGAATTGCCGGTTATATGCCCAGCGAACAATATCTGGGGGTGCCCAAATTGGCCAGCGATCTTTATGCTGTGGGTGCGATCGCTATTTTTGCCCTGACGGGTATTCCCCCGTATCAATTGCCCAAAGATCCAGAAACTTTAGAAATTATTTGGCGCGATCGGGTACAGGTGAGTGAAGCCCTGGCCAAGTTTCTGAATAAACTGATCTGCTATGACTTTAATCAACGCTATCTCAACGGAGATGAAGCGTTAGAAGCCTTGACGATGACCGTTCCCCAATCCCAACCGATCGTTCCTCCGTTGCCGGTACAAGTAGATCAAAAATATGGCTATCAAGACCGTTACGGCAAATTGGTAATTCCGCCAGAATTTAATCTAGCTTATGAATTTGTCGGCGGTTTAGCAGCGGTTAAAGTTGGGAAAAAATGGGGCTATATTAACGAGTCCGCCAAGTTTGTGATTCAGCCAAAGTTCGATCGGGCTTCAACTTTTAGTGAAGGATTGGCGCGAGTTCAACTGGGAAGTAAATATGGCTATATTAATCGCTCTGGGGAAATGGCGATCGAACCTTTATTTGAGCAAGCGCTGAACTTCCATGAAGGGTTAGCAGCAGTAGAGATCGATCGCCAATGGCATTATATCGATCGAACCGGAAATGTACAAATTGAAGCTCCGGGCGATCGCCTCTTTGTATCAGGGGAAGCCAGTAATTTTTCTGGTGGACTCGCTCGCTTTAAAATGAACAATCGTTATGGCTTTTTTGACAAAGATGGCCAAATTGTCATTGCCCCGGATTTCGATAAAGCCAGCCACTTTTCTCACGGTTTAGCCCGGGTAAAAATTGGTTACAAGTGGGGATATATTGACAAAAATGGTCAAATCGCTATTCCAGTCGAGTTTGAGGATGCCGATGATTTTTCCGCAGGATTTGCCGGAATTAAGCAATTTAATCAGTGGGGATTTATTAATCAAGTCGGTCAAGTGATTCTTACACCGAAATATGATAAAATTGGCAAATTCTCTGAACATTTATGTGCCGTAAAGATGGGAGATAAATGGGGCTATATTGATGTGAGCGATCGCTTTGTGATTCCCCCTCAATATGATTTGGCTTTTCCCTTTATCAATGGCTTGGCTTTAGTCAACTTATCTGGCACCCGTGGATATATTGATAAAATGGGTAATTTTATCAAACGTTAATCCATAAGCGTTTGACGGATCGGCGTTTCGCGGAACGAGAATTGTCTAGGGTGTGGTGTGGGAAAGTGAAAAGTTAAAAGTGAAAAGTTAAAACTTAAAACTTAAAACTTAAAACTTAAAAAAATATCACTATTCACTATTCCCTCTTCCCTACACCCTACACCCTACACCCTACACCCTACACCCTACACCCTACACCCTACACCCTCTTCCCTACACCCTACACCCTATCCCCTCGATCTCCGTAAATATTCGTAACAAAAAATTAAGCGATCGCCCATTGGCGATATTTTTTTTTACAATATAAGTAAATTTACAGACAATTCCTGGAATTGTGAGAAAAAATAGAAACAATTTTCCCAATTCTGGAATCTGTCGTTTATTTTTCCATCCGTAAAACTCCTCAATTGCAGCACCAAAATTATGGATACCCAAAATCGCACAGCGCAGAAAGCCAAGGCTCCCATTCCTGGAAAAATTCCCCCACCTCCTCCGCCGAAAGCCCCGCCACCGGCTGCTCTGCCCGGTAAAGGGATTCCGGAACAAGGCCATCACTCTGGTTTAATTAGGCAGAAAGCCGCCCAATTAAAGCAGCAACCCTCGGAAAAATTAATTGAGCCGATGGTGAGAAATGCTTATGAACAGAAAGTATCGGATATTCATATTCGCGTCGGCGAAGCGCCCAGGTTTCGGATTAACGGCGAAATGATTCGCGCCGATAATTTTCCGGTGGTGACTCCAGAACTGTTTGAACAATATCTGCAAGAGATTCTCTCTCCAAGGCAACGAAAACAATTTGCCGAAACCCAAGAACTGGATGCGGCAATTTACTACCCAGATTTGGTGAGATGTCGGATTAATTGCTTTCAAACCCTCAGTGGTGGGGCGATCGTATTACGATTGATTAATTTGCACATTCCCTCGATCGACCAATTGAGACTACCGCCGATTTTGAAAAAAATCATTAGTATCCACCAAGGCTTAATCTTAGTTACCGGACCCACAGGTTCAGGGAAATCTACGACTTTGGCGGCGATGATGCGTTATTTAAACGAAACCGTCTATAAGCACGTCATTACCATTGAAGATCCGATCGAATATGTTCACTCCTCCCGAACTTGTTTGATTAGTCAACGAGAAGTGGGGATGCATACTCAAGATTTCCACGTCAGTTTACGGGCAGCTTTACGGGAAGATCCGGATGTGATCTTGATTGGGGAAATGCGCGATCGCATTACGGTTAATATTGCCCTACAAGCGGCGCAAACAGGTCACTTAGTTTTAGGCACCTTGCACACCCGCAGTGCGATTAATTCGGTGAACCGTTTATTAAACCTTTTCCCCCCAGAAGAAGAACACGCGATGCGGATTCAAATTGTGGAATCTTTAATGGCGGTAGTTTCTCAACTTTTGGTGCCCACCGCTGACGGAGGACGCATCGCCGTTCACGATATTTTAATCAATACATCGGCCATGCAAGATTACTTAATGAAAGGGGAAGATGAGAATGCTTTGCTATTAATGCAAAGCGATACCCATGACGGAATGCAAACCCTGAATCAGGCATTATATCGCACCCTGATGAAAGCAATCATTACGGAAGAAGAGGCCAAGAAAGCTTCGCCAGATCCCACAGAATTAGATCGTCTGATTCGTACCGGAGGCTTTGAATCCCACAACTCTCCCCGTGATTTTGAAGGTAGATATCAAGCGAAATTTTAATTAATTTGATGATTCTTGGTGGTTGGTTATGGGTTATTCGTTTTTGGGTGTTTGTAGAGGAATCATAAATCACGAATAACCTATTTTAGAGCCCAAATCTGGTCACATTCCCTGAATTATTCATAGCGATAACCCATATATTTCCTGATAGTTTTACTCACCAGAAAGACACAAATAACCCAGATATGAAAATACCCTTTTCCTTTGTGTTATTTGTGTCTTTCTGGTCAATAATCAATTTTATTTTTATCGAGTGGCGTAGGTTTTCATCGGTTCTTTGATAAACCGAATATAGAGATGTTTGAAGGTCGATCGCACCACACGGGGTAAACCAAAATCAATGGGAATTAAATTATCCGGGAGTTTCCAATCGGTAATTTTTAAAGCATCAGGATGTTCTAAGGGAAAATAAATATCCGCCAATTCGGGACATAATCCCAGTCGTTTAGATGCGGTAATGGTGGGGATTATGTTTGGGTCAACATTGACGATTTCAATTAAGGCGCGATCGCAGGCAAAAACATCGGTAGAAGCGGCTAAAACCCCTAATTCCCTTGGTTCACCGCCACTTGGTCCATTTCCCTCATGGCCAATAATCCCGTCCACAATGGTTAAATCAGGAGCGATCGCCCGCGCCGTTTCCACCAACATAAGGCCGAAATGGTTGGCATCTTTTCCCGCTTCCATGTGCCACCAAGCTTTCATTTTTCCCGGTACACAACCAAACAGGTTTTTGACTCCCATTGTCATGGTTAATTGAGCATGGGATTTGATTTTGGGTAAATTGATCGCTACATCCGCTTCCATTGCCTGTTTAGATAAGCGTAAATGATTCAATTCTTCGCTGACTGTTTGATAGCGTTTTCCGTTAAATTCCACAATGGGAATATTTAACTCTTCCAGTAAAGGTAAATAACCATTTGCTTCAGCCACTCCCTTCGCGCTGCCAAATGCCGGACTATCTCCCATAAAGGGTTTTCCCCCGACCGCTTGCACCATTTTCGCCACACAATAGACCATTTCCCCACGGGTGACACATTCTTTGGTGGGACGAGAACCCGTGAGTAAATTGGGCTTAAGTAAGACGCGATCGCCTGGTTTCACAAAAGCACCCATGCCCCCCAATGGTTCGAGCAAGGTTTCTAGAGAAGCTGACAAAGTTTCTATTTGATAGGACTCTGCCCGAATTAAACTGACTGTAGACATGATTAATCGTTAATTGGGTAAAATTTTCTCAATTAATTTCCCAAACAGTTGGGAGACATTATCAATTATCCCACTTTTGTCACTCTAGGCGGAAGAAAACCAGAAATCTCCATCAGCCGAAAGTGGGAAGAGCGCAAAACAAGCCCGATTAATAGGTATTCTTGTAGAATTAGCGATGTTATAATTTATCTGCAATCTCTTGACTTTTATAATGAATAAAATTCCAGATAGCCCCAATATGATTTTCTATTTTTTTGGAAAAGGATAACGTTTTTATAGCAATCCTATGTCAATCGTAATATTTTTGTAGGGGCAATCTCCCCGTGGTTGCCCCTACATTCCTCATCTTGTAGGGGTTTGGATCTAGCCGCCCGTTTTAGTTTTGTAGGCGTGAGGCGACTTGCGCCCCCTGCACTTACGCCCCCTGCACTTGCGCCTCTGCACCCCTGATTAGTTAAGGGAGCAAGCCGCCTCGCCCCTACATGAAGTAACGATTTTTTATAGGTGGTTTCACAAACCCCTACAGGATTAGCCCACAGTCTAGGGGTAAGCTCACCAAGCCAAACCCGTTACCCCTACAATTACCACAATTCCTGCACGGATTGCTATAGACATCTCCAATAATTGCCCGTCACTTCACCCAGATTAAGGCTTTATATCTGATTTTCGGAGATGTCTAGAGCATATCCAACAGTTGTGTCTGGGGCAAATGTTCAGGGGTTCTCCGATCGGTGTGGGACATTATATTGATGTCACCTCTTTACTCCCAAATCCTCTCGTGTCAAGCGTTTGACCTGCATCCTTACCATTTTTCCAAAAAAGTTGGTTTTAGGGGTTGACAAACGGATTTAGGTTTGTTAGATTAGTAAAGTGCCTGAAGGACGAAACGCCCCACGGCACCCCGCACCTCGATAACTCAATAGTTTGAAAGCCTATCACATTTTGTTGGATCTCGTCAAGTTAATCCTTTTTTTCAC
>JAABRM010000035.1 GCA_011390955.1 Oscillatoriales cyanobacterium
GGTGCGGCTAATATCCTCAAAAAAGTAGCGGCAACTTTAAGGTTTTCCCTTGAAGGAGTCAGTAGTGGCACTTTGATAATGCCATTAAGAATCCAGTTTTGGATTGCTTAAGAATCCCCGCCGTTCACGGCGGGGAGTATCAACTAAAGCTGTAGCAAACATCAAAAAATACAGCCCACTTTTCATTCACCCATCTTTTGATTCAGCTTATTTAGTAAAAAAGTAAAAAAGATTATCCGAGGAGTTCATTAGTCGTGGCAAGTCAAAAAATTCTGGTTATCGATGACAGCAAAGTGATTCAGCGGATGGTCAAAGATATGTTACCGCCAAGCTTTGATGTCGTTCAAGCCTTGGACGGAGAAGAAGGACTCAAGCAGATCGCCAGTACAAAACCCAACCTGATTATGTTAGACTTTTTGTTGCCAAAAGTCAGCGGTTGGGAAGTCTTTCAGCACCTTGAAGAAATTTCTACTGCTCAAGGAAAAATGATTCCCTTGGTGTTGATGTCAGGGCGTAAACCAGAAGTGACAGAAAAAATTCCTGAACCCTTTGAATATTTTGAATTCATCGAAAAACCTTTTCAACAGAAACAACTGATTAGCGCCATTAAGGTCGCGATCGAAAAAGCCAAAAAATTCTCCCCGCATCCTGATGCAACCCCGAAAGGCGATGGTCACGCCGTCGCAGTTAATGCCGAAATTGCCGCAATAAAACGACAAATGGCCGCCATGCAAAATGATATTCATATATTGAAGAAACAACTAACTCAAATTGTCACCTTGATTAAGCAAAAACTCAAATAAATGGTGAAAAGGACGATGAATGTTTTCCCAATATTCATCAGCGAATATCCCTAATTCAGTAATAATTAATTACACTTAATTAATCATTATTGATGATAAAAATGATGAGGTAAATATTTTGATGTCGCCAAAAAATGCTGGAAACAAATTTAAGCAAACCAGGCTTATGTCATAAAACCTTGACGATTAGGCTGGATTTATGTATTTAATTACTTTTTTGCTCAAAATAAATTATAAAATATCCAAGGATTTATGATGAGTCAAGCTCGATTAATCACAGATTTATCCCAGCCAAGGCTTGAGCTAAAGCCTAACCTTAACTTCAACTCAGATTTTGCCCGCTCTTCAATCTATGATTAACCTTGTTTCAACATATCAAAGTCACAAAAAACGGTAATTTTTTTATGTGATTTACGATAAAACCAACGAAAAATCTGAGAATTTCAGATTTTTTATTTACCATTATTCTTTGCTGAAAAATCCTACAGGAGTCTATCGTGGCAAGTCGTAAAATTTTGGTGATTGATGACAGTAAAACCATTCAGCGCATGGTCAAAGATATGTTACCACCTGGTAACTTTAATGTCCTCCAAGCCCTTGACGGAGAAGCGGGAATTAAATTAATTCGGGCAGAAAACCCAGATTTAATTATGTTGGATTTTCTCTTACCAAAAGTTAGCGGCTGGGAAGTATTTCAGCAATTAGAAAAATTAGCTAAAGCCAGAGGGAAAAGGATTCCTCTCGTACTCATGTCCGGTCGCAAAGAAGAAGTTACCGAAAAGCTGTCGGAACCTTTTAAGCATTTTGAGTTTATTGAGAAACCTTTTGAGCAGAAAAAACTGATTGCGGCCATCAAAAGCGCAATGGCTAAGGCAGTCATCCCGATCGACGGGGTTGCTCCAGTAAAACCCCCCAAATCAGATGTTGTTCCTAGTGGTGGCGGTGACGACATTCAAGCTCTGAAAAAGCAAATGGCTGCTATGCAGGCAGAAATTGATACCTTGAAGAAACAGCTAACTCAAGTTGTCGCCCTGATTAAACAAAAACTTAAGTAAGTATTCACAAATATTCGTCCGTTGACTGTTGATATCTATCTGGGCGAGGCATTCCGGTGCTAAATTTAAGCTTTTAATCAGGAAATATCTGCCGGAATGGTTCGCCCCTACATGGTTATATGCATCTGGATTATATGTATCGGCAAAAATCTCAAAAATCTGTCGGTTTGTCAACAGTTAACGAAAATTTATCAATATGACTCTAGATGTAGTATTTGCGGAACGACTCTCTCAACAGCGCGATCGCCTAATCGAGTTATTGGATCGCTTTTCTCAAGCCAAAGTCCTGGTGGTCGGGGACTTAACTTTGGATGAATTTCTCACCGGGCAAGTAGAACGGATTTCTCGTGAAGCCCCGGTCTTAATTTTGCGCCACGAAAATACGCGCCAAGTCCCTGGAGGCGGTGCGAATGCGGTATATAACTTGGCCACCTTGGGCGCCCGGGTAAAAGTGGTGGGTTTAGTGGGCAAAGATGACCAAGGAATAGCCTTGCGGGGGATTTTCGATCGCGCTGGGGTGGACACCACCGGGATATTGCTAGATCCCAACCGTCCCACGGTGACGAAAACCCGGATTTCTGGTCATGCGCGACAGTCGGTGACGCAACAAGTTGTCCGAGTCGATCGCAAGTCCGACGAATTACCCGACCCAGAGTTACGGGAACAGTTAGCGGCATATATTCGCGCCCATATATCTACCGTTGATGCGGTGGTTTGTTCCGATTATGGGGATGGGGTATTCACTCCCCCGGTAATTGCCGCCGCGTTGCAGCATTCCCGCGTTATTGTCGATACTCAAAAGCAGTTACCACGGTATGCGGGGGCAACTATTTTTACCCCCAACCTCCCAGAAGCGGAGTTAGCGGTGGGCTATAAAATTAACCATCCGCAATTACTTCAGCAAGCGGGGAATGATTTGCTTTCCCTGACTCAAGCGACACAAATGCTGATTACTCGTGGGGATGAGGGGATGAGTTTGTTCGATCGCACGGGTAAGAGTGAGCATATTCCTCCATTTAATCGCACCGATGTATTTGATGTGACTGGGGCAGGGGATACGGTGGCTGCGGCTTTAACTATTGCTTTAGCAGTGGGGGCATCTTATTGGGAAGCGGCAGTGTTAGGCAATTTAGCCGCCAGTATTGTGGTGCGTCAATTTGGTACTGCTACCACGGCGATCGATGAGATGAAATTGGCGTTAGGGAAATTATTAGGAGAAGAGTAAGGTGGGCAAATTCGCTTTTTGCGATAATTTTATCTATTGATGCAGAAGATTTGCCCACCTTACTTTGTACTTGTAGGGTGGGCAAATTCGCTCTTTTCGATAATTTTATCTATTTATGCAGAAGATTTGCCCACCGTACTTTCTAATAAATTTTGCTGGATAATTTCTTGCGCGATCGCTTCTACCATTGGCACACAAACGGAATTGCCAATTTGCTTATAACTTTCCCCTAAATTAGCATCAATCTTAAAAGTTTCCGGGAAACCCATAATCCGATAACATTCCCGAATGGTCATTTTTCTGACCCGATTGGTTTCAGGAATATAAATAAAAAATCTACCAGAAGTTTCCTGAGATGGCAAGGTGGGGTGAACCCCATCAATAGAATAAATCCGGTTTGGTTGACGGTGGACTCTGGATAAATGTTCGGTATTTGGTCGGACTCCAGTTTTCCACTTTCCTTTATTCCGATAACCGACAAATATCAATCCAGACGCTTGTTTTTTCGGTTCTTTAATTAAAGTATATTCATCGGGGGATAAAAACTCAAAATCTCCCGTTCGATCCAAAAAATCTCGCAGGGCTGGAGGAGACTTTTCCCTAAACTTAGCAAAATCAAAGGGACGACTTTTGACGCCCATAATAATGATTCTTTCTCGATTTTGGGGCAAGCCAAAATCTTTGGCATTTAATAGTTGATAGTTGACCTGATAGTTTAAATTTTGCAAACTTTGGATAATTACCCTTAAAGTTTGGCCGCGATCGTGATGAATTAAATGCTTGACATTTTCCAAAACCACAACTTTCGGTTGCTTGGCGGCAATAATTTTACAAATTTCAAAAAATAAAGTGCCTCGCGTATCCTCAAAACCTTGTTTCTTGCCGCAAATACTAAATGGTTGACAAGGAAAACCCGCCAAAAGTACATCAAAATTTGGTAACGACTGGGGGTTAATCTCCCGAATATCTCCCCAGGGAATCTCTTGGTAATTATTACTATATACTTCTCGACATCTTTGATTAATTTCGCAGGAAAATACGCAATTGTACCCAGATTTCTCAAAGCCCATCCTAAAACCGCCAATTCCCGCGAATAAATCGATAAATTTCATATATTTTGATCTATAATTTACATTATTGTAGTATTTTTTTCCGTGTTTCCACCTAAAGCGATTTTTATTTGATCATAAATATCATACATTAAAAAATAGCAAAAATGTTTAAGTATGTCAAGAATATTTAACTAATTATCCCCCGAACCAGATCGAATGGCAGAAAATTTATCTCAATATTCTCAAGACCCTACCTGGGAATTAAATGCCCAGTTATGGCAAGGGTCTTTTAATGGTCGAGAAAGTAGCTTGCATCAGCTTTCTCCTTATGTGGGAAAACTGAAATCTGGCATGGCTAAAGTATTAATTCAAGTCTATTCTCAGCCGGGAGAAATTATCTTAGATCCGTTTGCGGGTTCGGGAGTGGTTCCCCTAGAATGTATTTTATCAGGACGGATTGCCTGGGCAAATGATTTGAGTCCTTATGCGTATATTTTAACCAGAGGAAAGTTAGAAACACCGCGAGAAGAAAATATGGCTTTGGCTACGGCTAACTTATTATTAGATCGGATAGAACCAGAAAAACATTTAGTCGATCTGCGGGAGGTTCCCCAATGGGTACAGGATTTTTTTCATCCCCAAACTTTACCGGAAATTATCAGTGCTTTTCGCCTATTTAATGCGGAAAATAATTATTTTTTAATTGCTTGCTTATTGGGAATATTACAGCATATTCGCCCCGGATTTCTCTCTTATCCTGCTTCTCATTTAGTCCCCTATTTGCGGCGGAAAAAATATCCCCCAGAGCAGTTTCCCGAAATGTATGAATATCGGGATGTGCGATCGCGCCTCTTGGCCAAAATAAAACGGGCTTATCGTCACCCCCAACTACCAGAAAATTGGGAAAATCGCCAATATCAAGTTTGGCAAAACAACGCGATGAATTTACCAATTTCTAATCAAAGTGTGGATGCGATTATTTCTAGTCCCCCTTATTTTGGGGCTTTAGACTATGCGCGGGATAATCGTTTGCGTCTGTGGTTTTTGGGTTGTGAAAACTGGAAGGAATTAGACGCTACTTTAACCGCAAAAAGTAAAGTTTATTTACCCCAAATGTCCGCTTGTTTGCAAGAAATGGCCCGGGTACTCAAACCGGGACATCATTGCGTGTTGGTACTCGGTGACGTGCAGCAGAACGGCAAAACCACTAAGACCGCAGAAATTTTAGCGGAGTTAGCGGTGGAAAAGACCGGGGCATTTGTGGTAGAAACCATCTATGATGACCAAATTCCTGACGAGAGGCGATCGCGCAGGGGCACCCATAGCACCAAGATGGAGCGGATTTTAGTTATGCGAAAAATATAAATTTGTTATTTGTTATTTGTTGATTGTTGATTGTTGATTGTTGATTGTTGATTGTTGATTGTTCTTTGTTGTTGGTTATTTGTTCTTTGTTTACCAACCAACAACCATCAACCAACAACAACCAACCAACAACAACCAACCAACAACAACCAACCAGCAACAACCAACCAACAACCATCAACTAATTATAGGAGTATTGACCCGTGCGACGTGACCTGGAAGGACTGCCGATTACTAAAGGAGAAATTCGCCGCATCAGCGGGATTTCTGTGGATGATTTGATGCAAAATTATACTCTGAAAGACCAAGAAAAACGGTCTAAATTTTTGTATAAAGAAACTACGGTGGTTTCTGGTTTAACCGGGATGGTTTTTTTGGGTTCCCTGACTTTTGGGGATGTGATGTTTTGGCAACTTCGGGGGATAACTTTTGATTTAATGATTGCGAATCAAATGCCGTGGTTGCTGTTTGGTAGTATGGCGATCGCTTCTCTGGTGGTGGCGATCGCTGCCCGGTTTTTCTGGCTAAAAAATAACACCCGGAAAGCGGAGTCTTTGATCGGAATTTTAGCAGACGTGGAAAAGTATAATGATTTAATCGAGGTAATTCATCTCAACGATCGACTAGAAGACGTGGGAAATACGGAGGTGGAAATTATTAATCGTCAACAAGTGATTACTGCCCTGAGACATACGCGAGAAAATTTAGTTCGGGCATTGAAAACGGAAAGAATTTTCCGAGAAAATCAGCCGGTAATTGCCAGAAACCCGGACTTATTTGCCCATAATTTAACTTCTGTGGAAGCCATGCAAATGAGCGATCGCGCTACGGAAAGGGGCAGATTACTTAATGAAGCCTTGCAAATTGCCCTCAATGCTCAAGCGGAAATGCGTAAACTTAAACAAGACCGATTTTTTTAACCCATCATCCATTTATTTGTAATTTACGGATTTAGTCAAAATGAGTGATAATGACATTAAAGCATTAGAAATTACCCAAGGAGAACTAAGACATTTTATCGGCATTGACCCCAGCGAAATTGCCCGACCCCTGGAGTTAAAAAATCCCCAAGATGTCTTCAACTTTTTCCTCCAAGAAATTTTAATTGCGGTGGCGTTGATGCCGATAATTGTTGGCGTTATTTACACATTTATTATCTTGCCTTTAATTGGCCCATCGGTCTTCGTAGCGATCGCTGTAATTTGTGCTACTTTAATCATAATTATTACCGGGCGTTGGCTGTGGCAAAAAAGAACCACTTTAACCGCATTAGTCAGCCTCTTGCAAGATGTAGAAAGGTTTAATTCTGTAATTAAAGCCATTCAAATTAGCGACCAAATCGAAGCCGCTGGAAATCGAGATGCGACTATCAGCGATCGGCAAACGGTAATTGATGCCTTACACCTCACTAGAGAGGATTTACTGCGGGCTTTAAGAACCGAAAGAATCCTCCGAGAAAACCAAGAATTTATCGGTACAAATCCTGAATTATTTGCCAATAATTTAACCGCCATTCAAGCGTTACAAGTGAGCGATCGAGCCAGTGCTTATGGGCAATTTCTCGATCGCGCCTTACAAATTGGCGTCAGCATTCAAACGGAAATGAGAAAACTACAAAATCAACGTTAGATTTGTTGTTTGTTGTTGGTTGTTGGTTGTTGGTTGTTGGTTGTTGGTTGTTGGTTGTTGGTTGGGGTGTAATTGATAATTGATAATTGATAATTGATAATTGATAATTGATAATTGATAATTGATAATTAATCTATTTAATTGTCAATTGTCAATTATCAATTGTTAATTGTTCTCCTCTGCTCCTCTGCTCCTCTGCTCCTCTGCTCCTCTGCTCCTCTGCTCCTCTGCTCTTGTCAATTATCAATTGTTAATTGTTCTCCTCTGCTCCTCTGCTCGATTGGCGGCTCTGCCTCCTGTTACTTGTTGGTAATTGACGCTATTGCAGAGCCTCGCTTACTGGGGTTCCCAGGCAGAGCCTAGGAACCAGAAAAAATTAGTATTTTTATTTTGTAGGGGCGAAGCATTCCGGCGATTAATTTAATATATAAACGACAATTTATCTACCGGAATGCTTCGCCCTAATTTTTAAAATTGGTATAAGTTTATCGGGGCGAATGGCATTCACCCCAACATAAGAAATTGGCAGGAAATTAGAGAGAATTAAGCAACCACGGCAACGGGCTGACTGGACTCTTTCAACAGAGACAAATAAAGTTCATCCAATTGGTTAGCAACCCCATGCCAAGTAAAATAATTTTCTACTCGTTTGCGGGCAGCTTTTCCTAATTCCATTCGCCAATGAGGTTTGGATAGAATCCGGTCGATCGCTTCGGCGAAAGCGGCGTCATCTTTTGCTGGACAAAGTAAGCCGGTTTTTTCATGGACAACGGTGTATTTTAAGCCACCAACATTAGACGCTACTACGGGAGTTCCACTTGCCATCGCCTCGATCGCCACTAAACCAAAGGGTTCATAGTGAGAAGGCACCACACAGACATTAGCTGCTGCATAGTAATATTTCAAAGTTTCGTGATCCACTTGTCCGGGGAATAGGGTATAGTCCCGCATTCCTAACTCATCGACAATTTTTTCAATGCGATCGCGTTCAATGCCATCACTATTTCCTGGGGTAGATCCTCCGGCAATAATCAGGCGAATATCCGCCAGTCCGGGGAAAATCGAGCGACTCATAGCCCGCACCAAAGTTTCAATCCCTTTGCGGCGATCGAAGCGTCCCACATACATCACCACTAAACTATGTTTAGGTAAACCCAAACGCAGACGAGCTTTCGACGGTGAAACGGAACCAAAACGTCTAATATCGGTGCCACAAGGAATAATCTCAATATTGCCTTTTTCTGATACCAGCGTCCTCATGTGTTCTTCTTCTTGGGGACTGGTAGCCACAATGCAATCAGCAGTTTCTAAACAAGTTTTTTCGACTTCCAAGCGAGTATTGGCGATCGCGGGAATATCGCTAATGGAATTATATTTTACGGCTCCTAAAGAGTGATAAGTATGAACCAGTTGGACAGGTTGGACTTTTTTTAATTCCATGCCTACCCAAGAAGAAAGCCAATAGTTTGTGTGAATAATCGGATATTGAATGTTGTGATTTAATTGAAACTTACGCAGTTGCGTCACAAAATCTGGTAGATACTTAAAAATTTGATCGCGAGGGACAAACTCTTCTGGCCCTGCAACTAACCGAATTGTCCGACAATTAGGACTATGTTCAACCACAGAATCTTGAGCGGCATTTGCCTTGCGGGTAAACATATCCACTTGCCATCCCTTCGCTGCCAGGGCTTCTCCAACTTGACGGACATAAACATTTTGACCGCCAGCTTCTTCTTTGCCAATGTCAATGGCAGGATCGCCATGAACACTTACGAGCGCGATATGCTTTTGTAACACCATACTTCTGTTGACCAGAACTCAACAATCGTGAGGGGAACACCCCAGAGGCGATCGCATTAAGGAGGCAAAGATTGCGCTCCTATGTGCTTGCCGCAACTCACTTGACTCATTTCGTGTGAGCATTAAACTCATACGAGTGAGGCATATCTTGGTTGTACGCCAAAAAAATTCTTTTGTCAAGTAATTATGTCAAAAAATCGTGACATTGACGGGATTTCGGGCAAAGTGCTTCAATGAAAAGAGCGGCAATTAGAGACTTTACCAGAGACTTTACCGCACCTCTGCGGTCTAATAGCGGGCGATCGCGGTGATGGGCATGGCTAATTACCTCACATGAATGATAAGCTCTCACACAAAGGAAAAATGGGGCAAATGGGGCAAAAATTTGATTTGGCAAATTCTTGCCCAGCGCTGACGCTCCGGGATCGATGGCTAATTTATCCAAGTTTTTGCCCAAGCTTCTGCCCAAGCTTTTCCCCAAGCTTGTGCCAATGAGTGAGGGTATGATGGAAATGAACCCACACAAGTGAGAAAAATGTCCGGCATAGAAATCTCGATCGCTGCACACAAGTGAGAAAAGATGGGAGCAAGTGCCGACACCTCTTGAGCCGTATTGTTAACAACTTAATCAGAATTACAAGACCTGACCCAAGCAACTGAATCTAATATGATGTATTCTTCAAAAACAGAGCCAGAATATTTCTCTGTCCCAGTCCCAGTGATATCCCACAACTTCCTAAAAACGATCGCCCAAGAGTACCATGTTTCCAAAGCTGAGTTAGAAGTATTATCCCTCGCGATGCAAGGTGAATCTACCGCTGCGATCGCCTCAAAACTCAGCATTAGTGCCGATGCCGTCCGCAAACGCTTAAGTGAGGTTTACCAGAAATTTCATATTTCTGGTCGCGGACCCGTGAAATTAAACAAATTGCAACAACTTCTCCTGAAAAAATGCCAAGAAGAACCGATCGCACCAGAGATCGTTCGGCAACCCAAAATTGACTGGGGAAATGCACCGGATGTCTCGGTATTCTATGGTCGGACTGAAGAAATCGCCATTCTCAGTCATTGGATCCTAGAACAAAAATGCCGATTGGTGGCAGTTCTGGGAATTGGGGGTATGGGGAAAACTGTTTTAACGGTGAAACTTGCCCAACAAATCCAAGAACAATTCGACCATTTAGTGTGGCGATCGCTCTATCAGTCGCCTACCTTGCCCCAACTTCTCAGTAACTTAATCACCACCTTATCTCAAGGGAGAGAACTGCCCAACCTTAACACCATCGACGAACAAATGTCTTGGTTAATTGACCATTTGCGGTCTTCCCGGTGTTTAATTGTCCTCGACGGAGTGGAATCAATCTTACGTTCTGGACAACTTGCGGGAGTTTATCAGCCCGGATATGAAATTTACGACCAATTTTTTAGACGAATTGCCGAAGAACCCAGTCGCAGTTCTCTACTTTTAACCAGTCGAGAAAAAATCGGCGTAATTTCATTATTAGAAGCGGATAATTCCCCGGTTCGTTCTTGGCAATTAGCCGGACTCGGCGCCGGGGCTTATCAACTTCTGAAAGAAAAAAGACTATCCGGTCAATCGGATTGGGAATCGCTAATTCAGGGTTATCGAGGTAATCCGTTCATGCTTAAATTAGCGGCAATTACCATTCAAGAAGTATTTGACGGAGATGTGACAGATTTCATCAACACCACCCTATTTACCCATGATGTTTCTGACTTTGTGCAGCAACTTTTACAACGACTTTCTGAAGTAGAAGCCAAAATTCTCAGTCAAATTGCCCAAGGTCAATCTCCATTGCTATTGCCGCAACTCCGGGAGCATCTCTCCGATGTATCTTATCAAGATATTCTCAGCGCGATCGCTTCTTTGCGAAAACGAGCCTTAGTGGAAAAATCGGAACGGGGATTTATGTTACCTCCGGTCTTAAGTGAGGTCATTAAAAATTACCCGAAGTCACCTTAGTCAGATTAGCCCCTAACATTCGTATGGTGGGCAAAAAAAGCATAGAAGGGAGGAAAGAGGACTCTATCCTCTTTCCTCCCACAAGTGTGGAATGCCAGCCTACCCTACTATATAAATACTAGAAAACCGGCAAGCGATCGAGCGAAATTAGCGCAATTAGCGTTGCAAATGTTCTTGCAAAAGATTCTTCGCTCGTGACTTATAAATCAAATAAAACAGCGCTTCCAGATACCGCAATAAATCTTCCCGGTCTTCCTTAGAAGTATAATTCCAGAAGCCATAAATCTTGGCCAAAGATAGCAATCGCTTGGTGTGAATATCCCAAGTGTAAGTGCTATACACCCGCTCGATCGCTCGTTGAGAAATTTCTTGCCATTGATGCGGTTCTTGCTCGCATTTCATCACAAACTTGAGAATTTTCGCCGCCGTTTCTTCCAGATCCGTAGGATTAATATAAAATCCATTCATTTGATCTTGAATAATTTCTAATGGCCCACCAAACTGAGTAGCAAAAGTAGGCAAACCAGAAATCATCGCTTCGAGAATGGTTAAACCGAAAGCTTCAAACAAAGCGGGTTGGACAAAAATTCCTTGGCGATCGGCAATTACCCGGTAAATTTCCCCAGAATCTGCTTTCGGTAAGCGAACTCCTAACCAGCGAATTTTCCCATGCAATTCATAGCGATCGATCATGCCATATAGCTTCTGAAGTTCGCTAATTTCCTCCGCATCGGTCGATTCTTCCGTGCGTAATTTACCCGCCACTAAAATTAAGTTGCAATGCTCTTGCAGTTCTGGACTTTTGCCAAAACATTCGGCTAAACCCGTGAGATTTTTAATCCGATCTAAACGGGCCATAGAAAAAATTGGCCGCTTATTCGGATCGTCAAGGGTGCCGAAAATATGCTCTGGATCGTCCAGAGTAAACAGCATTTTTTCTATGCGTTCTTGATTCGCTTTGACCCGATCTTCACTGCGGCTGTAGGGGAAATAAACCGCTTCATTCACCCCTGGGGGCACCACATTAAATTTAGGCGAAAATAACTCAATGCCATCGAGCGTATGATACAAATCCGGCATAGTGAATCGTTTGTAAGATTCATATTGACCGACGCTATCGGGAGTACCAACAATTTCTTGATAGGTGCTGCTAATCACGAAGTTAGCAGCATTCATGGCAATTAAATCAGCGGTAAATTGCAAAGAAAAATGATATTGATTCTCTAAGTCTTGCCAGTATAGGTTACTAAACAGATACTTAGATTTTTCCAAAGCATGAGCCACATTGCATTGAGTCACCCCCAAGCGACGGGCTAACAAGAAAGCAACCAAATTGCCATCAGAATAGTTGCCGACCATTAAGTCAGGACGACCTTGGAATTCGGCCAAAAGTTCTTTTTCCGCATCAATGGCATAGGTTTCTAAGTAAGGCCAAATTTCAAACCGAGAAATCCAATTGTCCGTGAGTTTGGGATTGAATTTTCGGAAAGGAACTCGCAAGATCCAAGCATTATCGGTGCCGCGCACTTTTTCTAAGCGTTCGTTACACCGTGTCCCTTCACTATTGGGAATTAACCGAGTTAAAATGATTACTTTCGGTTGAACTCCGAGAACATCTAATCCTTGTTCTTCAAATTCTTGTTGCAGTCGTTTTTCTAAACTCCGCGCTTGGTCAAGAACATAGACCACTTGACCCCCAGTGTCTGGACGACCGAGAACTCCTTCTTGCCCAAACCAACCATGAACGGAAACCAGCACAATTCGGAAAATCATCGGGATCCGAGAGATGAAAGCTTCTAAGGTTTCATGGTCTGGGGAGTCGATTAAGGCATCAAGAATTTCCAAGGTTTCCCGCATTCTGCCAGCGGTGTTGCCCCAACCGGCTTCAAAGCCAATTTCTTGGATTTCAAACCGGAATTTGTTGTATGGTTCGTCTTGGGGACGGGCCGAAACAAATTCTAAGGCTTCTTTGATTTTGTCTGATAATTTGGTTCGGCTGCTAATCCGCTGGTTAATCAGCAGTTGAAGTCCATTGTAGGAATGCAGACTCAGAAATTCATACAGAGAATTAAGCCATTCTTGGGGGTCGGCAAATAGTTTACTCGATAGGTAGCGGTTGAGAAATTGCACCCCTTTGCCAATGTTTTTGGGGTCGCGAATGCTGGGGGAATAGTCGTAAAAAGGGCCAAAATCTAGTTCTAGGATATCCCCGTCTTCGGGGTGGTAATGGTTGACGATGCGATCGCGGATATCGAGTAATTCTTGGGGGGTGATTTTATCCACGGCCAAGTCAGACCAAACCCGAAACACTTCTTCACTGGCAATTTTAGGCCGAATGATTAAACAAATGCTTTCCTCTTCCAGGATAATTTCTTGGGTGTAGAAAATTAACTTCCCTAAGTACGAGGATTTTAAAAAGTAGTTGGGCTTTTTATGCTCTTTGCAATAGTCAGCAAATTCTCGTTCAATGTCATTTCTGAGTAAGTAATTTTTACCTTTATCTCTGATTTGCACTATAAATTGACGCAAATCAGTTTTCTCATCGCAATCGATGACTGAGCGAATTAGGTAAGACATAAATTCTCCTGGTCTTTGAAGGCCGAAGCAATGTTTCCGCTCGGAAAACATCTATTTTGCTTGGCCTCTGTGCAATATAATCACTATTATACCGCAAAATTATTGATTTTCAATTATTTTTTGTTTTAATTAATCATTGAATGATTAATTAAAAGCATCATAGTTTAATGGATCCATTGCCTGATTCAATTCCGGCCATGCCCAAATCAATCAACATATCTATATTTATATGTTTCTTTAAATCGCGATTTTTTTTTGATGTTTTCTAGCGGCGATGTTTCAATGATTAACTTTACTTCTGATAAGAAGCATAATTATTAGCATATTTGGCACAACCAATAATATTCGCCTAACTTAAGTTATATATTCTCTGATATTTTTGGTAAATATATTTAACAAAAGGTTCAATGGTCAAGGGTTGCCCTGTGACTTTTTCCAGCAATTCATTGGGGGTATATTTACTCCCATGTTGATAGATATTCTCTTTAAGCCACTGATGTAAATTAGCGAATTTACCTTGCTCAATATCCACGGTCATTTCTGGATTACTCCTCATGGCTGTTTGATAAATTTGGGCAGCGATCGCATTGCCCAAAGTGTATCCTTGAAATTGCCCACCAATTAAACCACTATACCAATGTACATCTTGCATCACCCCTTCGCGATCGCATTGGGGGCGAATGCCTAAATCAGACTCATAACGTTGGTTCCAAGCTGCGGGTAAATCTGACACCGCTAATTTACCTGCTAATAGGTCTAATTCCAAGTCAAAGCGGATGGCCACATGAAGATTATAAGTCACTTCATCGGCATCAGTCCTGATGGGCGATCGCTCAACTTTATTAATCCCGCGATAAAATTGGTCAACACTAATATGCTTCAATTGCTTCAGGAAAACCCCTTGTAATTGGGGATAAAAATAACCCCAAAAACCGCGACTCCGACCGATCGTATTTTCCCACAACCGAGACTGACTTTCGTGAACTCCCGCAGAGGTGCCATTTGCCAGAGGACTGCCTTCATAACTGGGGCAAATTCCTTGTTCATAAAGCGCATGACCCATTTCATGGATACTACTAAATAGGGCTTGACCAAAGTCATTTTCATACACCCTAGTGGTAATTCGCACATCCCCAAGGGAGAATTTGGTCATAAACGGATGCAGAGTTTTATCCTGACGACCTCGGTTAAAATCATAACCCAAACTGGTCAACACTTTCCGCGCAAAAATGAGTTGCTGATTTTCGGAAAAATGCTGATGCAAAAAAGAATTGTCTATGGGAGGTTGAGCCGCGATCGCCTCCACCAAAGGGATTAACTTTGACTTCAAATCGGTAAATAACGGACGTAACTTAGCCACCGTCATGCCATAATCATAAAAATCAATCAATGGGTCAGCAATATGTGCATAACCGGGAAAAAAACTCGCCATTTCTTGGCTTAACTCTAAATTTTTTTCTAAATAGGGTTGCACCGCCCGAAAATCATTTTCTGCCCGCGCTTTTGCCCAAACTGCGTAACTAGCGGAATGGTGTTGTGACATTCGCGCCATAAATTCTTCTGGCACTTTTGCCGCTTTCTGATACTTGCGACGGGTGACACGAATTAAACTCGCCGCGTCTGAATCATATTCCAAACTTTCCTCATCAGATTTTAAATCTTCCAGGAGTTCTCCCAAAGCCGGATCCGTGAACTTTTGATGAGCAATTTGTCGCAAAGTCGCTATTTGCCGACCTCTAGCCGTCGCCCCTCCCGGCGGCATATAAGTCGCCTGATCCCAGTACAACAGCCCAGCGGCGGCGGTAATATCATTAATTTCTAACAAACGGGCTTTGAGGGTTTCGTATTTAGATGTGGTTCGGTGAAAATTTTGCATAAGCTGAAATTCAGACATGAATAGCCAAGGCTTGATTGGGCGACAATTGCGGCCACAATTGCACGGTAAATATTTTATGATTATATCTTACGATTATATCTTACGATTATCAACTTTTGCAAGCCTAGATCGGTCAAGGGCAATTGAAACATCAATCCCAATGGAGATTTAACTATGAGTAACCAGCAAGAACTTTTAGCGGCTAACCAGGCATTTTATCGGTGTTTTGAGAAAAAAAATATCGAAACTATTTCAGAAATTTGCTCCCACGGGGCAACTACGATTTGCATTCACCCAGGACGGAATGCCCTGCGGGGCTGGGAGAATATTCGCAACTCTTGGGCACAAATATTTAAAAATACCAATTACCTAGAAATTCAAAAATTTGATTCATCATCATGGTAGCCCAATTATGAAATGATTTTTGTTGATTGTTGTTGATTGTTGTTGGTTGATTGTTGTTGGTTGGTTGTGGGTAGGGATTCTTTTGTTCGTTGTTGGCGAACAGTAGTAATCAATAACAAAGAACAAAGAACAAAGAACAAAGAACAACCAACAAAGAACAAAGAACAAAGAACAAAGAACAAAGAACAAAGAACAAAGAACAAAGAACAAAGAACAAAGAACAAAGAACAAAAAACGTTAAACCCCCGTACAGACGGGGGCAAACAAATAGGCTTTTGAGCGATCGCAAATCACTCTTGATCCGTTTGCATGAATGGACGGATTACGAAGAAGCCAACGCCAAACGCAGAAACAACAATCAAGAAGATGCAGACAAATAGCCACAGTCCACCGATTTCTGAAGGCTTGGGGGAACGGGCAATTCGACGCGGACGGGGTTCTGCCTGTTCGCTAAATAAGGGTTCTGAGCGATCGCTGAGTCCACCGGGTTGACCTGTGGCAAATGGCGAGACAAAGGGAATTGCCGGTGCAGGGGCCGCAGTGGATGGACTATTGGCGCTCATATTGGCGCTCATATTGGCGCTCATATTGGCGTTCATGGGATTGGTAGCCGTCGCCGAGGGGAGGCGATCGCTTTCTGGGGGAGTCGGCGGAGAAAAGCTTGGGGGCATGGAACTGGCAGTCGCAAAACTGGGGCTGATGCCTTGATGAGAAATCCCTGTCACCTGCTGCAAATGCATCACCGAATTAATAATATGCTCGATTTCTTGGCGGAGTTGCTGATTTTCCTGGTTTAACTCGCGATTTTCTTGCTTCAGGGCATTTAAATGGGCTTGGGTAGTTTGCAACTCTGCCATCACTTCTCGATATAGAGAAATGGGCACAGAAGGAGAGTAGGTTTGATTGGTTGTTGGCGTAGGTTGAGCCGGAATAGTAGCATTTTTCATATGGCTAAGTATGTTTAAGGACTTCGATCGAAGCAGAACCCAAGCCGCCAAGGGGCTGGGGATATTCGGTGCAGGCGGGTCGATGCTATTTTCGCTGACCTCTTGCACCCAAGTGTAACGCGGGTAAGGTGGTTATCTGCTTGTTAGAGCAATTCTAGCGCTGATTCGTCAAGCTATGGTTACAAAAGGGCTTTTTACAGGGCTTTTGACAGGGCTTTTTACGGCGATCGCGGTGACGAAGTGGTAGAGGCAATTGCTCACCCTGATGCTGGCCCCAATTTTACTCCGGTATAACGGAAAAAGGTTGGCAATTTTGTCTATTATGTAGCATTTAGTAGCATTTATTGGTGATTTATTGATGAGCATTAGTCATTCTCAAGTGGAAACTGAGTTGTCAGCACAGCCCCAAAATGGTCAGAGTCAAGAAAACTTTTTTGCCCCCCAGATGAAGTATGGGGAACGAGAGATTCTTGAAGGGAAATTGATTACTTTTCCCAATCCTCGCGTGGGTCGAAGATATGAAATTCAGGTGACTTTACCGGAGTTTACTTGCAAATGTCCGTTTTCGGGATATCCCGATTTTGCCACTATTTATATTACTTATATTCCCGATCGAACGGTGGTAGAATTGAAGGCGATTAAGTTGTATATCAATCAATATCGCGATCGCTATATTTCTCACGAAGAATCGGTGAATCAAATTCTGGATGATTTTGTCGCTGCTTGTGACCCGTTAGCAATTACCGTTAAAGGAGATTTTAATCCCCGTGGTAATGTTCATACGGTGATTTCCGTGACCCATGAGAAAAAGATGAATTAATCCCGATCTATTCCCGATCTATTCCCGATCTATTTTGGATGGGATATTTTATTGTAACCCAAGCGATCGCCCCTTGGGTTACAATTAATCCTGGTCTTTTACCATTGATTTAAATTGATCCAAGATTCTACATGGCAAACTGAAGGGAAAGCCCAATTTAAAGTGGGCAATACTTTCTATCGTTCCGCCTCCCAAGTTGTCCGAGATTTAGGGGTTTTAGCCGCCACAATTTATCGCCAAGATACTGGTAGTTTACGGGTACTGGATGCAATGGCCGGTTGTGGAGTGCGATCGCTGCGTTATTGGTTAGAAAGTGGGGCCGATAGTATTTGGGCCAACGAAGGCAACCCAGAAAATAGTCCAATTTTGCGGGAAAATTTGGCGCAGGCGATCGCCCAAGGAACCTGTCACCTCACCCACTTGGACGCCAACCGAGTATTTTTTGACTGCTACAATCAGCGTAACTATTACGATGTAGTAGACCTAGACTGCTTTGGGTCAGCAGTTCCCTACCTCAGTACCAGCTTATGGGCCACCAAAATTAACGGACTACTTTACATCACCAGTACGGACGGACGCACAGCCACCGGGCATTTACCGGAAAAAAGCGTTCGGGTTTATGGGGCCTGTGCCCGTACACACCCGGCGGCCCAAGAACAAGCCCTGCGGCTACTCATTGGCAGTACATTACAACAAGCGGCCACCAAAGGATTGGGCATTCAGCCAGTCTTTGCCCTCTTTGCCGGTCAAACCTATCGGGTGATGCTGCGGTTGCTGCCTGCGGAGTCTTTGACCCTCGAAAATTACGGATTTCTCGGTCACTGTCACCACTGCGGCGACTATCAAACCGTGACCTGGCGGCAGTTAGGGCGAGTCGCTTGTCCTCATGACGGCGAACCTCTGACCCTGAGTGGGCCAATGTGGTTGGGGCCATTGCACGATCGCCCATTTTTGCTGAGAATGCAAAGTTTAGCGGCAAAAAACCATTGGTTAAAGCGGGTTCAGTTATTAGAAATCATGGCAGAAGAAGCGGAGTTACCCCCCTATTTTTATCCCCTGGGAGAAATTGGCCGACGGGGACAAATGGATACTCCCAAGCGATCGCGCCTCATGGAAGCCTTGCAACAACGGGGTTATCGCGCCACTCGGACTCATGTTAACCCGGAAGCAATTAAAACCGACGCCAATTTACTAACTTGTATTAATGTTGCCCGTGACTGTCAAGGTTAAAGCTAATATGCCCATTTAATCTGCCCATTTAATATGCCTAATATGCCTAATATGCCCATAAAACAACATGAAATCAAACAACATTATTTATTACTCGCAGGAATTATCCTCCTCAGTACCGCCCTCAGATTTACAGGTTTAGCGGCAAAACCTTTATGGTTAGATGAAATTCTCACCACCTTATTTAGTTTAGGCCATAGTTTTAATCATATCCCTTTAGATCGGATATTTTCCCTGGCAGAATTGCCGAATATTTTCACCTTTAACCCCCAGGCAACTTGTCCCCAAATTGCCGAAACCGTCTCCAGAGAATCCACCCATCCGCCAGTATTTTTTTGCTTGTTACATAGTTGGTTAGGCAGAATGAAGCCAAACGCCACTTTACCGGATATTGTTTGGCAGGTGCGATCGCTTCCCGCATTTTTTGGGGTCGCTACCGTTGCCGCCATTTATCTTCTAGGTCGGGTCGCATTTTCCCCGAATACAGGTTTAATTGCCGCTGCATTTATGGCAGTTTCTCCCTTTGCGGTTTACCTCTCTCAAGAAGCGCGTCACTATACCTTACCGCTGCTATTCATTACCCTTTCTCTCACTAGATTAATCCAAATTCAGCGAGATTTTGCTAATCAATCAAGAGTCAAACCAAAAACTTGGATTCCCTGGGTTATATTCAACACCATTGGTTTATATATCCACTATTTTTTTATCCTGGTATTAGCTGCCCAAATTGGGGCAATATGTCTCTGGCAAATATGGCAAAATTATCAGACAGTGACAGAAACAGAAAAATTTAATATTATATCTATAATTTCTCAGTTAATTCGTAAATTTATCCCCGCGATTTTGCCCTTTAGCTTCTGTGGTTTACCGCTAATCTTCTTTTTGCCCTGGTTATCAGTTTTATTACAACATTCTAGCCGCCAAGAGACTGAGTGGTTTAAACCCTTTGAACCCAGTTGGCTGGATTATATTGTCCCCATTTATCAAATTATTATGGGTTGGGTTTTGATGGCGATCGCATTACCCGTAGAAAATCAACCCCTTTGGATTGCCATCCCCTCTGGTCTATTCATGGTGGGATTTGCCATTGTCTTAGGGCGATATATCTGGCAAAACTTGCCCCAATTATACCAAACATCTGGTTTACAAAAATCCAGTATTATTCTCAGTTTATTTACTTTATTAATCTTAGCAGAATTTTTAATCATTGTCTATATTCTGGGAAAAGATATTACCTCTGCCGTCCGCTATCATTTTATCTATTATCCCAGTATTTGCGTCCTGTTAGCTGCCTGCTTTACCGATAAATCAACTAACGAAAATAATTCATCTCAAACTACCAATAAAAAATGGCAATTCTCTGAAAAAACTGTAATATTAATTGGCCTATTAAGTAGTATTTTCGTGGTCGGAGGATTAGTCTTTCAAAAGCCCTATCATCCGGCATTAGTTGCCAAACATTTAAACTTAGAACCGGAAAAGCCATTAATGGTCATAGTCGGACATGAAAACTTCCAAGAAGTCGCCTTGGGTTTAGGCTTTGCCGCCTCACTATATCGGCAACGGCATCAGACTTTATCCCCGCCAACTTATTGGCTATTTGCGGATAGAACTGAGGGATATCATACCTTATGGCCCAAGCTGCCAACCGTAGAAAATATGCCCTCCAATCAATCCCTAAATTTATGGATTGTTGCCCCTGGGTTGCGGCAGCGAGAATATCCAGAAAATTTATTACTTGCCTCATCCAATTGCACCATAGATAGAAATCAATATTATCGGATTGGGATTCCTTATCAGCTTTATCGTTGTAGCAAAACTTAGTATTATGGTGGGCAATATCTTGCTACGATATTCTTTGCTACGATATTCTAGAGATAACTACCATGTCAAAAGAAACAATTGAAAAAGTCATCAACTCCTATTTTACCAATTTAGCGGCGATGAATCCGTCTGCATGGTTAGAAAATTTTGCGGCAGATGCCATAAGTTACGATCCCGTGGGCAAACCTGCCAACCCAGTGCATGAAAATTATCAGAAGTTTTTCGGGTTATTGTCTAACTTTTTTGCTGAGATGAAAATTACTCAAGATTATGTGGCGATCGCGCCGGATCAAGCAGCAGTAAAATGGACGATGCAGGTATTAGCCAAAAATGGCAAAACCGCCGAAGCGGAGGGAATTACGGTTTTTGAATTTAACCAGGACGGCAAAATTCAAACATTATCCGCATACTGGGATGATGATGGGATGATGGCCAAATTAAGATAAATTCAGATAAATTCAGAGAAATGCGATCGCAGTCAAAAGTGCTTAGAAAAACTCAGGAAATAAAGCTGATGCGCGTAAATCGTACTCTTGTTGAATCCGCATTTTTGCCAGTTCATAATAATCTGGGCTAATTTCTGCACTATAGCAGCGACGGTTCTTTTTCTGAGAAGCGATCGCCGCAGAACATAGACCGCCAAATGGTTCCCAGACCACATCCATCGGCTCGCTAGAAGCCACAATAATTTGCTCAATTAAACTCAGTGGCTTCTGGTTAGCATGGACACACTTGGCTTGGGTATTCTTCAGGCGTTCTGTTCCCCGAACTGCGGGAACTGACCAAACATTTGTCACCCCGTGGATGTGGTTCCATTTGGCTCGCATTCGTGACCATTCTTGGGCGGTGACAAATGAATTCCCATCTAAAGAAAAATAAGGCCATTCTGTTGGCTGACCATGTTCATTTGCATAAATTGCAATCCGTTCCATCATTTCTGGTGGGGGAAAATACCACAGATGATCTTTGGTAAAATATTTGCGAGTTGCGGCGTTTTTCACCCCACAAGCTTCATTAGTTTTAGAAAAAGGTAATCCAGTTCTTTGCCATTCATAACGTAGCCATTGTTGCATCGGTAAGCATTGACCATCCCCAGTGGGTAATGTCACATTGCGGATATATTGCACGCAAATTTCTGTGACAATTGGAAAACGACGAATCGTTTTACTATTAACATTTCCGGCAATATGGGCAACTCCTTTATCCCAAACATTCACAGAACGATATTCCCAGCCGTTTTTGGCCAAAATTGGATGTACTGTTGCCCAGCCAATTTCGCTACACCAAAACCATAAGGTTGTTTCTGGTAAAGCATAGCGCGACCAAGCCTCAATATGAGGGGCATACCAGTCTGCCAGATGGGTGGCTGTGGGTGGATCTCCAGGAAAAAGACCTAATCCATAAGCCCCATCAGAAATAATCACGGTGGGGGAAGGCCATAATGCATAGCGCGTCATCGCGTCAGCCATCTCAATTTGGACTAAACCGATCGCCGTTGTCGGCACTTCCCCCGGAGAGGGGAAACTACTGTGCGATCGCTTCTGATGTCGATCCAATAAAACTGTGCGGACAGGTTGACAGTTGCTCATCTCAGTCACAATAAGTTTTTCTCTTGCTTGATTTGATCCGGGTAAATCCGGGAAAATAGTCGATTTTTGACTATTCTAAAATCGACTATATGATGTCCATCGAGGTGAATTTGATGGAAAAGTCAATTTTTACACAAGAGAATATGGCGTTTTTTTAATTCAGGCGATCGCCAAGTTTTACAGACTTTGATTTCGCCATCACCGAACAGTCCACTGGATTAGTTAAACCCTGCGGATGAGAAAATTTTGCCCTAACCAGAAGAGACGATATGACGATATTAAGATAGGGCTAATTTCTGGTTTAAGCAATAAAAAAACCGCAGAAATAACTCTGCGGTTCACTGAAGCATTGAAGTTCTAGATTCACTCTTAGTAAACTGGTATTAACCAAAGATAAAACCAAATAACGGATGCTACAGTGTGTCTATTAATAAAATGTTGCAGTTGAAAGATTTGATTCTTATTGATTACTAATGTAGCAAAAACTACTTGGTCTGTCAAGCACTGTTGCGATCGCGACATTTCCCCCCGGCAACCACAACTCACCGGCGGGATTAATTCCCTAAAAGTCTTGCTTTGATTGCGTTTCAGCTTTTAATTACCCCGAAAAATGCAGGCAGCGATCGCTGCCTACGGGCTTTTTTCCCTCGTGAGTCAGCGATCGCCTCGGTGCTTATTGCCAAAAAATTGCCATAACTTACTCCCTAAAAGCCTTACTTAGCAAAAGTTCCAGGTTTTTCGCCATTCGATCGCAATACAATTCGTTACGATATGATATAAGTTATGTAAAAATGTTAAGAAATATTAACGATGTTCATCGCACCGACTTACATAGACAAGTTAAAACAATCCGTAAAACAAGCGGTTAAGCAAAAACTATTGTTTGGCAACGAACCCAGCCCGGAAGTCATCGCCATCTTGTTGGTGTATTTCGTCCAAGGCATCCTGGGTCTAGCGCGTTTGGCGGTCAGCTTCTTCCTCAAAGATGAACTGGGCTTAGGTCCGGCGGAAGTTTCGGTCTTAACCGGCATTGCCGCCTTACCGTGGACGATCAAGCCCTTATTTGGGTTTATGTCCGACGGCTTACCGATATTCGGCTATCGGCGCCGACCCTACATCATTTTATCGGGATTGATGGGCAGCGCTGCCTGGGTCACAATGGCTACGGTGGTACATACCCCTTGGGCGGCGACGGCGGTAATGTTACTCAGTTCCTTGTCTGTGGCGGTTAGTGACGTGATTGTGGACTCTCTGGTAGTCGAGCGATCGCGCCAGGAAACCGCACAAAATGCTGGTTCTTTGCAATCATTATGCTGGGGAATTTCTGCCCTGGGCGGTTTAATCACCGCATATTTTAGTGGGTCTTTACTAGAACACTTCAGCGTCCAAACCATATTTTTAATCACCGCCTCTTTTCCCCTATTAGTCTCAGCAGTGGCTTGGTTAATTGCCGAAGAAAAAGTGACCAGTGGTTCTGGACTGCAAAATATTCAGCAACAAGTCAGCCAACTCAAAAGTGCGATCGGGCAAAAAGCCATCTGGATGCCCACTGCTTTCATTTTCCTATGGCAAGCCACCCCTTCCAGTGACTCCGCCTTTTTCTTTTTCACCACCAACGAACTGGGATTTCAACCAGAATTTTTAGGTAGAGTTCGCCTAGTCACCAGCCTTGCCTCTCTCGCGGGAATTTGGTTATTTCAGCGCTTTTTCCGCACCATTCCCTTTCGGAAAATTTTTATCTGGTCTACCATTGTTTCCACTGCCCTCGGTATGACCACCTTGCTACTGGTCACCCATGCCAACCGGGCGATCGGCATTGACGATCGCTGGTTCAGCCTGGGAGACAGTTTAATCCTCACGGTCATAGGACAAATTGCCTATATGCCCGTGCTCATTCTTGCCGCCAGACTTTGCCCCCCAGGAGTCGAAGCCACCTTATTTGCCTTACTCATGTCCGTCAACAACTTAGCCGGAATGTTGTCTTATCAATTCGGCGCTTTACTCACCCATTGGTTTGGCATCACCGAAAGCAACTTCGATCGCCTTTGGTTATTAGTAATTATCACCAACCTCAGCACTCTTTTGCCCTTACCTTTGATCAATTGGCTACCAGAAACTCACAGTCAAAGTGTCGATTTCCCAATTGATAAACCTGTAGAAAATTCCCTCGAATCAGCGATCGATGAGGCATCAGTAGACACAAAAATAGACACAAAAATAGACACAAAAATAGACACAAAAATGCCCGTCTCTACTTAATCCCCAAGTTAATCCCCAAGATTCTAGAAAATTCTAGACTTTTAGACTAGCGAACAATCACACAAATTACACCCAAAACCATGCAAACTCAAGACCGTCTAAGTAAAAACCAAACTATCAAAACCGCAACTAAACCCTATAATCGCGAAGACTGGAAAAGAGGCTATGAATCCCAACCCCAAGAAACCGACTATTGGATTTCAAATATCGACGGACAAATTCCCCCAGAACTCAACGGCACATTGTTCAGAAATGGGCCGGGATTAATGGATATCAACGGTCAGCCTATTGCTCACCCCTTTGATGGGGATGGCATGATTGTCAAGATTGCCTTTAAAAATGGGCAAGCATATTTTAGCAATCGCTTTGTCTGCACCGAAGGCTTTCTCAAAGAACAAGCCGCCGGAAAAATCCTTTATCGCGGCGTATTTGGCACCCAAAAACCGGGGGGCTGGCTGGCAAATTTATTTGACTTGAAACTTAAAAATATTGCCAACACCAATGTGATTTATTGGGGCAAAAAACTCTTAGCTTTATGGGAAGGTGAAAGACCCCATAGCCTCGATCCAAATACCTTAGAAACCTTGGGCATTGATGACCTAGAGGGAATCTTAGAACCAGGAGACCCTTTTGCTGCCCATCCTCGGTTTGACCCCAGTTGTGCAATGGATGACGGCGCCCCTTGTTTGGTGAATTTCTCCGTGAAAGCAGGGCCATCCACCACGATTACCATTTATGAATTTAATCCCGACGGAAAATTACTCCGCCGTCACGGTCATTCGATTCCGGGATTTGCCTTTTTGCATGATATGGCCATCACGGAAAACTACTGTATCTTTTTCCAAAATCCAGTCCGTTTTAATCCCTTAAAATTTCTCTTAGGCTGGTCGAGTGCCGGTCAATGTATTCAATTTAACCCGTCAGCTAAAACCCAAATTATCCTGATTCCTCGGCATGGCAAGGGAGAGGTAAAAATTGTGGAAACCGAGCCTTGTTTTGTCTTCCATCATGCGAATGCTTGGGAAGCGGAAAACGAGGTATTCATTGACTCGATTTGTTATGATTCTTATCCCTCTCTTGATGAGGAAATTGACTTTCGGGAGGTTGATTTTGATGCGATACCTCCAGGACAGTTATGGCGGTTCCAGGTTAATTTAGCTACTAGCCAAGTCCAGCATAAAATTATCAGCGATCGCACTTGTGAATTTCCCGATCTCCATCCCAAAAATGTGGGGCGTTCCTATCGGTATCTTTACATTGGCACCACTCAGAATGATAGTGGCAATGACCCGTTACAAGCCATTCTGAAAATTGACCAAAAAACGGGCGAACAACAAATTTGGAGTGCTGCCCCTCGTGGGTTTGTCGGTGAACCCGTATTTGTCCCCCGTCCTGGGAGCACGAAAGAAGACGATGGTTGGTTATTGGTCTTAGTTTATGATGCGGCGAATCATCGTTCTGATTTAGTGATTTTGGATGCGCGGAATTTACAGCAAGAACCGATCGCCCGACTCCATTTGCGTTATCACATTCCTTATGGACTCCACGGGAATTTTACCCCGGAATATCTTGGGCCAGTGGTGTAAGTTTTAAAGTTTTTTTGCCAGGGCGATCGAGCTTTTCTTCGACCATAAGGGCACAGCAATGCTGTGTCCTTATTTTTACTTGAATCCCGGCTTTTTATGATATATTTGGTTGGGTGACAGAGATGGTCGAAAGAAACCCGGTTTCTGGATAGAGGCGATCGCCCCTCAGCAACCCAGCAACCCAAGAAACCGGGTTTCTATGAGCATTATGGTTGGGCGACAAAGATGGTCGAAAGAAACCCGGTTTCTGAAGCTATCCGCATGAAAGTTGGGTGACAGAGATGGTCTAAAAAAACCCGGTTTCTGGGATTTTGCTAACCGTCAACAACTACCAAATCTACCCCGCAGCGAGTTGCGGCTTCTGCCAATCGGAGATCGAGTGTTGCAATGGGCAATTTTAATCGGATGGCTAACTCTAAATATGCCGCATCATAAGCCGATAAACCTTCTTTTCTTGCCAGAGCAAATGTTGAAGATAACGCCTTGCTATCCGTTGCTTGGTCAACGTGAATTAACAAAGATTGTAACAAAGCGATCGCTAATTGTGATTGCTCTTGAGTCATCCGGTTGCGTCGTTCCGCCACCAGTAGAGTATTCGCGACTTCTAGTGACCAAATTGCCGGTACATACGCCTCACAATCGGGCATCATGGCCAGTATAGTATTGGCATAATCGTTATTTTCATCGACTAAACACCAACTAATTGCGATCGAACAATCTAAGACAAAATTAAAATCTCCGCCCTTCATCAATCATTTCTCTAATAGAAGTTGGTGACAACGCCACTTCTTGCTGCAATTTTCGCATTTGCTCAATGGCTTGTTGAATTGATTCTTTAGTGGTCAGCTTGCCCCAGGCGTTATACTTTGGTTTAGTTTTTTCAGATAATAACGGCTGTACTACTAATACTACTTCAACCGCAGTATCTTTTAAATTAGCTGGCATCTGAATTTGGAGAATCCCATCGGTTCCCACATGAGAATTCAGCTTAATTGTTTCCATCTGTTTGGCTCCAGAAAACCCTATTCTATTTTACCTTAAATTAGTCTAAATTTACAATTATATTGATAATTCATCTTACAACCAAAGAAACCGGGTTTCTATCAGCATGAAGGTTGGGTGACAAAGATTTGGTGAAGAAACCCGGTTTCTGAACCCAGGCGCGATCGCCCCTCAATCAACCAACCAAGGAAACCGGGTTTCTATCCGCATGAAGGTGGGGTGACAGAGATGGTCTGAAGAAACCAGGTTTCTTTGGTTTCTGAGTAACTGAGCTAACTGGCAGCCCAAACAAGAGAAATATCACTGTATTTTCTGAACATTATATCGGCACTCAAAAGGGTCATATCCTCCATGTGAGATTGAGCAATTAAGATGCGATCGAAGGGATCTTTATGATGTAATGGTAAAGCTGCGGCTCGTAACGCATGACCTGCTTTAATTTCTAGTATTCGCATATCTAACAACGCTATGCGGCTATTAATGTAGGTATCAATCGGTTCTGGTAGGGGCAATTTTCCATTGGCCACTTTGATAGCTATTTCCCAGATACTTGCAACCGAAAACCACAATTCATTGCTGTCATCGGCAATCAGTGCGATTGCTTGAGCGTTTAATCTTTCAGGTTGGGCAAACCACCATAACCAGCACTGGGTATCCAATAAAATTTTCATCCTTCGTCTCCCTCGAATGCTGCCAAAATCTCTGGTGGCAAAGGTTCATTAAAGTCCTCTGGGACGAGAAATTTCCCTCGATCTTGCCCTAAACAGGCTCGCCGATTGGATGAGGGACGAACGGAAACTAATTTGGCGATCGCCACCCCTTGATTCAAAATAATAATTTCTTCTCCAAGTTCTACACGAGATAATAACTCAGAGAGATTTTTTTTGAAGTCGTTGGGTAAGTTTTCAATCTGAAGTGTAGCCATTGCAATCCCAGAATAACTTGATTTCTTACATTACCAGTTTAACTTAATAACGGCGATCGACCAAACCAAGAAACCGGGTTTCTATGAGCATCAAGGTTGGGTGACAGAGATGGTCTAAAGAAACCCGGTTTCTGAGTCCTAACAGCGATCGCCTGAATACGGATTTAATTCACCGCCAATAAACCAGACATATTCAGCACTTTGGCTGACCAAATCTTTGTTTGTTCTGCAAAAGTGCTTCGTTGTTCTTCATCCTGCCAAATCCTTTCCCAACCATACTGCCAACAAGCTAACTGCACTTGTAACTCTGCTAACTCAGCGGCTATTTCTATCTCGGCATCTTTAGCTGTCCATTCAATAAATAGCTTACTTTCTTGTAGCAAACTTGCAACCAAATCTCCATTTGCTGAATTTTGACATCGAGATTTAATTCGTGCCAAATTTGATGCCAAATTTCCCAAACGAATGGAAATATTATCTTGCAAATAGCGTTCTTTTAAACTGTGCCAATCTCTCATAAGCCTCCTAATAAATTTTGCACTATCTCAGCCACCCGTTCTCGAATAACCTGGTCTTGAATTTCCATCGAACGATTGTTTTGACGCGGACGAATATTAATTAAAGATTCATAACCTACTTCTTGGGTCATTGGATACCAATCTGCTCCCCAGATATCTACCTGCTTACTTCCATTTTCTAGTAAAACAGCTTCGCAATCCGCATGAAGTTCTCCACCTCCAGCCAAAATTTTCCTTTCAATATCTATAGTTTAATATAATCGCCAAGGGTTTCTAGCATTTCTTCAAGTTGCTCTTTAGACCCCCGATCTTGAATTAGATAAATCATGCCTAAATTAACTCAACATTTAATATAATATCACAGTTATCAAGCAAATAAAGCAATAAACCAAAGAAACCGGGTTTCTATCAGCAGGTTGGGTGACAGAGATGCTCTAAAGAAACCCGGTTTCTGAGTCTTTGGCACTGTGAAAAATGGATCGGCAATGAATTGTTTAATGCAAATATTTGCATCGATGACGCATCTGAGAAAACTGCTCATCGGTGGCGATCCTCGCGAATTAAAACTGTGCTATCCATGAGTCCAAAATCCCTGGGGTTAACTCGGGGACGACTCCGAATATTTTGTAAAATTTCTGAGATATTTTGGCTCTCTTTTCCTCGATCGCCCATTAACTTGTCGGACTGAAATGATTGCTGCAATAAATGAATGACTGCCTCATTAACAGTAAAATTTTTTTCAGAGGCCAGCCCTTGAATTTGATAGTATAGTTCATCAGGCAAGTTTTCAATCTGAAGTGTAGCCATTGCCGCCTCACGATCGCTTGATTTCTTACATTACCACTTTAACTTAAGCACGGCGATCGACCAAACCAAGAAACCGGGTTTCTATGAGCATGAAGGTTGGGTGACAAAGATGGTCTAGAGAAACCCGGTTTCTGAACCCAGGCGCGATCGCTCGTGCCCAATTGTTCTATGATAGATTTTGTCTAAAAATCTATCCAACTTAACATGAGCGACACAATTCACGATATTACGGTTCAGACGATCGCCGGGGAAGATAAAGCCCTGAAAGATTATGCAGGCAATGTATTGCTCATTGTCAATTTAGCTTCTTACTGCGGTTATACTCCTCAATATGCTGGACTGGAAAAACTGCACCAGAAATACAAAGATTCTGGCTTGCGGGTGTTAGGATTTCCCTGCAATGATTACGGCGCCCAAGAACCGGGAAGCAATCAGGAAATTGTCCAATTTTGCACCAAAAATTACGGCGTGACTTTCAATCTTTTTGATAAAATTCATGCCAAAGGTTCGCAGCAACATCCCCTGTATGCCCAATTAACCAGTCAGGCAAACCCACCGGGAGATGTTTCTTGGAATTTTGAGAAATTTTTGGTAAATAAAAAAGGTGAAGTGGTGGGACGTTACCGTAGTAGCGTGACCCCAGAGTCCGCAGAGTTGACTCAAGCTATTGAGCGGGAATTGAGTAATTAATTAGCCAGTCGCAAAAAAAGGTAATTGGTTATTGGTTATTGGTTATTGGTTGTTTGAATTAAATAACAAATAACAAAGAACAAATAACTAATAACTAATAACTAATACCTAGAGATCAGAAAGAGCACCGACGACTGGCCGTGTTTCGTCTCGGTGCTCTAACTGGTTCGCTCCTCACACTGCTCATACTATAGCGAACAATTAGCCAATTTGTCACCCCCTTGAGCCAAAATTATCAAGTTTTTTTGAAAAACTTTTTTGGACATAAAGCGGGCGCCACGACACCGCGATTACATTTCTGGGGGAGCCAAAATCCCTAAACCTTCTTCCAGCAAGAATTTCAATACATTTTGTGTGGCTCGGATTAAGCCTAATCTGGCTTGTGCCAAAGCCAAATTTTCGGTTTTAATTTCGCTCCAGATGCGATTGGCACTGTAAAATATGAGTAAATCTTGACTTAACCCAGTGGCTAATTTGACCAGTTGGCCCGGCTGGGTTTGACCAGGGAAATCTGAAAGGGTATCCAAGGTGCTGATTAATTGAGTAATCAGGGTGCGTTCGGTGACATGAACTAGACGGAGTTGATGGCGATCGCTTAACCAGGGAATGGGGTTCGGTTCGATAATTTGCCGATCGGCGATCGCTCCAGACCAACTGGGTTCGGACAGATGAATTAGTTGCTCGCGATCTGCCAAGCGCAGGAGCGAACAACAGCGAGCGTGGGCATATTCCAGCCGAAAAAGATCCTCTGTGGACGCGAATGTCGCAGGTAATGTCGAAAGCACTTTTTGCCGGTTTTGGCTGTTGCCTGGGTTTTCTGTGCCTTGTGTTGGTGCTGACCATTGGTTGAGACGTTGCAACCAGGTGGCTAATCCTGTGTCACTGAAATCGAATTGGATCCAACCGTCGCGAACATCAGTCGTGAAATCCGGGGAAAGGTGGATCTTATGAGCGATCGCCTCGGCAATTTCTGGGGCCGATTGTTGCAGGGTTTTTTGCAATTTGAAGGCGATCGCGGAAATATAGGTCACTTTTCTGATGTCTTTGGTGCGATTCAAAGGGATATTTTCCCCGGTCAATATGGGCATTTGAGGATTAATCCCCTCAGAAAGCGATCGCGAATGCCACAAATAATCAGAGGTAGCATCGATCAACTGCTCCCTCAAGATTGGTTTGAGGGCGATTAAGCCAATCTGGTGGGAAAATTCCGCTGGCCAATTGGGGTAATTTTTGCCAAAAATATCGTGATTTGCTGATGAATTCATTGCGAATATATTGCTAATATATTTAATATACTAATCTCGATTGCTTCCATAATCTGTTGGCTTCAGATTATGGAAAAACGCTATAATTAATATTGACTACTTATTTGCTTAATTTTTCGGGATAATTTCGGCATAATTCAAGGAAAAATTTTTCCAGTCATTTGTTTAGGTTTAACTCCTTGAACATACATCATAGCCGAAATCTAGCAAAATGACATAAACGACGGAGAGTGAAAACATTGTATGTATAAAGTAGCAGACAAAGAAGAAACTAAATCATCTTTACAGCAGATTGTGAATTGGAGTAAAGCAAAATATCGTTATCGAACATTCGAGAGCGATCGGCAAATTCCCACCAGATCGAAAATTTTGTATTTGGTTCACCAGGGAGCGGTAAAATTGATGGCTAAGTCTAATTTTTCCGGGAATTACCATCTAGAAGAAGATAAAAATACCCCCGAACAGCCGCAAGAATCTTTTTTGGGTTTTGTTGGCGAAGGGCAGCTTTTTGAACTCGTTGATGGCGCAAAATTTGAGATTAATGCTTATGCCCAGATTGACGAAACATCCGTGCTATGGATGTATTGGCATGAGTTAGATAATTGGCCAAATTTTCGTCGGGAAGTTTTCGCATTTTTTCGCTTTCAACAGCAGCGGAAACTATTAGCGATCGCCACGTTAAGTCAAAGAAACACAATCGATCGCCTTTATGGATTTCTCAGTCTAATGATTGAAGAACATGGAATTGCTTATACGAACAAAACCCAACCAAATCAAGCAAATGGTTATTATCTTCCTTGGTCGATTACTCATGCGGAAATCGCTAGTGCCATTGGTTCAACTCGTGTCACGGTGACTCGGTTGCTGGGAGAACTCCGAGAACAAGGTTTGATTGACACTTACAGGAGTCATTATTTTTGCCTGCCTCCGAAAAATCCTTGAGGTTTAGATCCAGGGTTCATGGAAGCGATCGCCCATAAAAATTAGGCTAAATCGAGGGATTTTACCAAATTACGACCAAGCCACAGAAATGCCCAGCAGACGGTTTTAGTCGGCATTGCCCACCGGACGATTTAAACCTGACCTAAAAACTAGCTAAAACTTAGCTAAAACTTAGCTAAAACTTAGCTAAAACTGAGCTAAAACTTAGCGAAAAATTAACGAATGCTCACAAAGCCAGCTTTTCTAATTAAATCTTGTCCTTGGTCGGTTAACATTAACTCACTATAAACTTCTCCAGCTTGCTGGTCTATTTGGCCATTTTGTTTGACAATCACAAATAACCTTCGGGTCATCGGGTATTCCCCACTTTGGAAAGCAGCTTGATTTAATTGATTTCGCTGTGCGGGGCAATTTTCCGGCGGCACTAAAGGCTCTTGATAAGGAGCCACAAACTGTCCCACTTCTCTGGCAATTGGTAAGGGTTTAATCTTACATTGACGCACAACTTCCGGGGCAGAAGCATAGTAAATTGCCCCCAAATCGTTAGAAACTTGGCGTAAAGCTTCAGTGGTTGTGGGGATAAACACCACACTCTCGGCAAAGCGATCGCCATTAAGAATGCTTTCTACAAAAAACTCAATAGTGCCGCTATCTTCCGGTCGGCGAGAGTAAGCCACAATCGGTAAATTTGGCCCGCCAAGTTCCTGCCAATTGGTAATTTTTCCCGTATAAATTTCTTTAAGTTGAGCAACGGTTAAACCGGAGATATCCAGATTCGGGTTAACAGCCACAGCAATACCATCAATGGCTACAGGAATTTGTTTTAAAGTAAATCCTTTTTGTTGAGCTTGTTGATATTCTGTATCTTTAATCGATCGCGAAGACTGGGCAAAAGCTAATTCATCGTTTAATAACATAGAAATCCCCGTGCCAGACCCCGGAGGTTTTGTGGGATGCTGGGTATAACGCAGCTTAAAATCCGGCCAAACCACTTGAATTAAAGCATCAACTTCTCGACGGATCGGTGCCCAAGTGGTACTGCCCCCATAGCTGACTAAGGCGCTAGGGACATTTTGGAGTTGGGCAAAACTTTTGACGGGTTGACCAGAATTAGGATTAGGGGAATTTCGATTTAAGGGTTGAGAACTTGTGGTCTGGGAATTAGCATCATTTCCCTTGGGGTCAGAACCCTGGTTTTGTGGTCGCGTAAACCACCAAAAACCACCCCCGGCTAGACCTAGGGTAATTAGCAGGGCTAAGACCAGAATTGTGGTGTCATTTTTTGGAGCCATGAGTGATAATTATGATGATTATTTTGATGTTAGAGGCTACGGGTAAATAACGGAGGTATAGCACTTGTCTGAGTTATGAAGTACAAAAAACCTGTCCCGAACCGCGCCCGCTAGAATCCAGAAAAACTCTGTAACCCAGATAATAACCGCGATATGCTTCGTCCTTAAGTGCGTTTTCCCTGTTTTTTGAGAATTAACAACCTGAAAATCATTATAGCAGAAAATCGGGGTTATGTGGCTGAGAATTTCCAAAATAATCTCGCTTATTTTTTCGCCGCATTCTGGCGAGCATATTCGAGATTTTTCTGATATTCGGCGATTTTAGTTTGGGCGTTTTGGTAATTAGAACTGGACTGAGGCACCGCTTCCATTAAGGCGATCGCTTCTTGCCATTGATCCGCCACTTTTTGCCATTCTGCTTGAGTTTTTGCCGTTTGAGTTAGAACCGCTGCACTCATAGCCGTATTACTTGCTTCGGCAAATATATCAGCCTTTGGTGAAATTTCTATGGTGCGAGTTTCTGTTTTAATCATAACCTCAACCCGGCGATTTTGTTCCCGACCTTCGGGATTATCTGAACCATCCGCTTTCGTATTCGGTGCGATCGCTTGAGTATCCCCATAACCTTTAGTTTGTAGTCGAGTCGGTTCGACCTGAAAATTATTCACAAAATAATACTTTACTGCTGCTGCCCGCTTCTCAGAAAGTTGCTGATTATAATCTTTGGCTCCTTTATTGTCCGTATGGCCATAAATAAATATCTGAGCAGTTTGATAATGATTCAGCAATTGAGCAATTTTGACTAAAGTGGGTTTAGCAGCGCTGCGAACAGCATATCGATCAAATTCAAATAAAATCTGTTCTGGCAGATTAATTGTTATCCCTTCAATCGTCTTTTCCGCTTTCAATTCTGTTAAAGTTTCTTCCACCTGTTTCGGGGTCAAAGTTGGCGGTTCTGCCTCTTTTTTTGGTTCAGGCTGCGGAGTAGGGGCTGGACTGACTTGAACCGGAGTAGTTTGCCTAGTTTCACGATTAACCGGAGGCGGACTTGTTGGCGGCTTTGGTTCTACTTTTGCTGGAATATTTGCCGCAGGCTGCTGAGGTTTTTCTGTAGGAATTAAGGTATAATTTTCTAAAGTTGTCACAGGCACAGGAATCAGTGGGGATAACTGTGTCTGAGGAACTTTTGTGGCTTGATTAATTTGGCTTTTTGGCACCGGAATCATCACAAAAGGACTATTTTTAGATATGGGTTCCTGATTAGTTCCGCAAGCTGCCAGAGTGACTAGGCTAGATGAAGCTAGAGCAATTTTTAGGATTTTAATTATTTTGTCCATCAGGGTTGCCTCGTTTTATTTCAATGTCATCGATAGAAAAAGTTGCAGATGTATCAAGTGGTTCTTTAGCTGATAAAGAGGGATAATACTTATATTTAATTTTTATGTCTAATCCGATAAAATTGGCCTCCGGTGACAACCGACCGATAAAAACCAACTGACCTTTCATGGTAGTTCCTGGTTCTATCTGAATTTTAGAAATATCCTGGGGCAGAGACAAGAGATACTGGTTGTTGCTGGTGCTGAATACGCCTTTTTCTTTTCTGTCATAAAGTCTAACATTCTTTTCCAAATCAATTTGGATCGGTTCTCTCCGACCATTGGTAATTGCGATATTTACCGCAGTGCTATCTTCTCCCAGTGTCACCCCTGTCACCCGCATGACAATCAAACTTTTATTAAGTTGTGCATCATATTCAATGGTGGGGCTAGTGGGAGCAATGGGGCTGAAAGTTGATTGATTTGGCTGGCAGGCAACACAGAAGAAAGAACCCGCCGCTAATAATAATGAGAAAATTTGCGGTTTCATGGTATAAATTCAAGGATTGTATAGCGGTAGATTAATCATATCATTAATGAAAACCAGATTTCGATCGAAATCCGATCGCATCATAAAAAATTTCCCAGAATAGTAAGATGGGTAATGCCCACCCTAAGAAGTTTATATTTTTTATATTTTGCATCAGATACCTGAATTTGGTATGAGATTCCCGGTTTCTTAAGAAACTATCTGTGATTAAATCCCTATTAGGGATTAAAATTATATCTATGCTCTATAAATAGCTTCTGTATTTCCACTTATGACCAACCAGACCACTGATTTTCTCAGCCAACTCAACCCTAGTCAACGCAAGGCGGCAGAACATTTCTGCGGCCCGCTGCTAGTGGTGGCAGGGGCGGGTTCCGGCAAAACTCGGGCTTTGACTTATCGCATTGCTAATTTGATTCAGAATGAGGGAGTGAACCCGGAAAATATTCTGGCAGTGACATTTACCAATAAAGCCGCAAAAGAGATGAAAGAACGCCTCGATCGCCTATTTGGGGACGCGACCTCAATGGAAAAATATGGCAAGCCCTACAGCGTCCTAGAACTCCCATTACAAACCCAAGTGCGATCGCGGGTGTGGAAACGCTACATTAAACCCTTATGGATTGGCACTTTTCACAGCCTTTGCGCCCGAATTTTGCGCTTTGATATCGACAAATATCAAGACGAAAGTGGTCGCCAATGGGACCGCAAGTTTTCCATTTGTGATGAGTCGGACACCCAAAGTCTGGTCAAAGAAATTGTCACCAAACAGTTAAATTTGGATAACAAAAAATTTGAACCGCGCAAAGTCCGCTATGCTATCAGCAATGCCAAAAATAAAGGCTGGTCGCCTCGCGATTTAGAAATGGACGACCCGACCAATTATTATAATCGAGTAATTGCCGATGTTTATCGCCATTACCAAAATGCCCTGGCTGCCAATAATGCCTTAGATTTTGATGATTTAATTCGGATTCCGGTAGAATTGTTTCAGCAAAATGAGCAAGTTTTAGACTATTGGCATCGGCAATTTCATCATATTTTAGTAGACGAATACCAAGATACTAACCGGACGCAATATGAATTGATTCGCCTCTTAGTCACCAACGGCGAAAGTGCCCGGTCTTTTAATAATTGGGAAAATCGCTCCATTTTTGTGGTGGGAGATGTGGATCAATGTCAGCCCCCAGGCAGTTTGGTTTTAACTACTAATGGTTATGTTCCTATCGAGAACTTAGACCCCAAAAGCGATCGCCTGGTTAGCTATGACCGGCATATTTTCTCCATCGCCACTCGCGCCGAAGGTTATGGTTTTGATAAAGCCAGCCGAGAATATCATGGCCAATTAATTACCGTCGAAGCTGGGGGCAAAATGGCCAAAAGTACCCCCAATCATTTATGGCCAATTCGCTGGACTCCCTTCGCCAAAGAAGCAGCTTATGTGGTCTATATTATGCGGCGCAAAGATTGGTATCGCATCGCTGGAGGTAAGTTATTTGATGAGAATTTAGAATTTAACTTAGCCGAACAAGCCCAACGGCAAAAAGCTACAGAAGCTTGGATTTTACTCACAACCGGCGATCGCACTGAAGCCGCCGAAAAAGTCTATTTCCTGGCCAAACAATATGGCATTCCCACCTTAAAGTTTGAACCCAGCGATGACCCAAAAAGTCGCACTGCCGCCGAAATCGAACAGTTTTTTAGCCAGCAAAAAAATTTGTCCCAAAAGGTAGAAAAATGCCTCCAGGACTTTGGCTGTTCCCGGGAAAATCCGATTTATAATCGCAAAATTGCCTATAAACTCCAAGGCAAATTAGGCATAACAGAAGTAGCTGCCGCTAATTTAATGCCCAACCTAATGAACGTCGGAGTTTATCAAGAAGATCGATCGGTTGCTTGGGAACCTTTTAGCATCAAAACCGAAGCCTATCATGGGCTAGTCTATAGCCTAGATGTGGAAAAACATGAGTTATATTTTACCAATGACTTACTCACCCATAACTCTATTTACAGTTTCCGCATGGCCGACTTTACCATCTTATTAGAATTCCAAGAAGATTTTGGCGATGGTTTGGATGATGAGGAAACTCACACCATGATCAAACTGGAAGAAAACTATCGATCGCGGGAAAATATTCTGGAAGTTGCTAACCAGCTAATTAGCAAAAACACCGAACGCATTGATAAAATATTACGTCCTACTCGCGGTCAAGGAGATCCTATCTATTGTCACCAAGCTAATGATGACCGGGATGAAGCGGCATTTGTAGTAGATAAAATTCGCAACTTAGAGTCAATTAACCCAGAATTATCCTGGGGGGATATGGCCATTCTTTATCGCACAAATGCCCAGTCTCGACCTTTTGAAGAAGTCCTAGTCAGAAATAATGTACCCTATCGCATTGTGGGGGGATTAAGATTCTACGATCGCAAAGAAATTAAAGATGCTTTAGCTTATTTGCGGCTGCTAGTAAATCCAGCGGATACCATTAGTTTACGGCGGATTATTAACACCCCCAGACGGGGAATTGGCAAAACTACGTTACAACGTTTAGAAGATTTTGCCCAACAACTTGGCGTACCCCTTTGGGAAATTATCAAAGATGAAACATCCGTCAAAACCGTGGGGGGAAGAACCGCCAAACCTATTCTAGAATTTGTGGCGACTATCCAGAAATGGCAGCAGGAAATTGAAACCTTACCAGGGTTAGAAATTGTCCAAGGAATTATGAAAGATTCTGGGTATGTTGACGCCTTGAAAATGGAAGGAACCGATGAGGCGGAAAATCGCTTAGAAAATATCAATGAACTGTTTAACGCCGTATTTCAATATGGGGATGAAAATGAGGATCAATCCTTAATGGGATTTTTGGCCAATGCCTCTTTAGCCTCTGATTTAGATAACTTAGGCGAAGGGGAATCAGCGGTTTCTTTAATGACCTTACATTCCGCCAAGGGATTAGAATTTCCAGTGGTGTTTATGGTGGGCATGGAAGAGGGAATGTTTCCCCATTTTCGCAGTTTAAATGATGCCAAAGCTTTGGAGGAAGAACGCCGTCTCTGTTATGTGGGCATTACCCGCGCTGAAGAACAGTTATTTTTAACTTATGCTTCTGCCCGGAATTTGTGGGGGTCTTATGAATATACTCGACCTTCGAGATTTTTAGGGGAATTACCTGCTGATTATATTGAAGGCAATGGAGTGGCTAAACGGGTGAAAAAAGGCCGAACTTCTACCCGGACTATTTCCAAAGGTGCCAGTGCTCAAGTGAAAGATTGGAAAGTAGGCGATCGCATCTTGCATAATGATTTTGGCTTAGGGGAAATTGTCCTCGTTTCCGGTTCCGGTGACAAGATGTTTTTAGCCATTAAATTTGCTCGCGGTGGCCAAAAAATTGTCGATCCCAAAACCGCACCGATTCAGAAAGTGTAATTGATAATTGATAATTAACAATTGATAATTGACAATTAAATAAAATTAACAATTGATAATTGACAATTGACAATTAAATACCACGATCGACGATCGATTGATAATTAAATAAAATTATCAATTATCAATTATCAATTATCAATTATCAATTATCAATTATCAATTACACCCCAACCAACAACCAACAACAAACAACCAACAACAAACAACAACCAACCAACAACAAAAATTATGGAAAGAGGATTATTGTGGCTACCATTATTAGGACTATTTATTTGGCTGGCTTGGGCTGGGTGGAATGAGTCCCAAAAAGTCCAAGCTTATCAAGCTTGGGCGGAACAGTTCGATCGCGCCAAATATGATGTTTATGCGGTATTAGGACAAAAAGGCGATCGCATCACTTGGGGCAAACCCACTCGTAAAGGGCCAGTGAACTTGGAAAGTTTCTTTTTTAACCAAGTAAAATCCATTCGGTTATTAGTCAATCATCAGCCGGTAGAAATTCCCGCCGAACCGGAAGCGGCAACCACTCCAAAAGGTCAGATTTTCCTAGAATTTCAATTATCAACTGGGGCAAGTCAAAAAGTGCCTTTTACCGACTTTTCTCTAGCCGCTAAATGGGCAAAAGTTTTGCATGATTTATGGGTACTTGTTGATGGTTGACAGAAACCGGGTTTCTTCAAGAAACCCGGTTTCTCGGTTTCTCGATACCTTGGACCATTGCTAGAGAAGCTTCAGCCGATCGCCGCCCCTCAAGCGCTATAACTAGAGATGCAAGTCGATCGATTATTTTTAACCTGACACAGATGAACTTAAAATTATTTTCTGGGAAATTATATTCTGGATATTCTGGGAAATTCGCCGCCACGCTTCTCTTGGGGGCGATCGCCGCTGTTTCCGCCGTAAATTTACACTTATTTACCACTGCACCCGCCACCCTTGCCCAGAGAAGCGCACCCGCTGAACTGCTGCGAACCATTGGCGATCAAAGATTTGCCATTTTTGACCTAGAATTCGACCCAGGTAGCCAACGGGTACTCAGTGGCAGCATTGAAGACACGGTGAAATATTGGGATGTCAACACCGGCAACTTGACCTATACTTTGTCCGTACATTTAGCGGACGTAACATCTTTAGCTGTTAACAATAGTACCGGCGTTTTTGCCAGTGGCAGCGACGATCAGACGGTCAACTTGTGGAACATCAACACGGGGGTATTGCTTTATACCTTTCATGGTCATAGCGCCCAAGTGAAATCCGTAGCCATGAGTCCTGACGGGAAAATCCTCGCCAGTGGCAGTTGGGATCAGACGGTGCGACTGTGGAATGCCGGAGATGGCACGCCGAAAGCGACTCTCACGGGGCATGAAGATGGAGTTCATGCAGTGGCCTTTAGTCCCAATGGCAATATTGTCGCCAGTGGGGATCTTAAGGGGGTGGTGAAATTATGGAATGTGTCTACAGGTGAAGTGCTGGCAACGATACCAGCGCACAGTGACTGGGTGAGTTCGCTGAAATTTACCCCCAATGGGGAATTTTTGGTGACAGGCAGCTTTGACAAGACGGTGAAAGTTTGGAACGCCCAAACCGGAGAACTATTGCGGACTCTCAGTGGTCATGCTTTCCCGATTTACGATATTGCCATTACTCCTGACGGCAAAACGGTGGCCAGTGGCAGCGATGACCGGACGGTGAAACTGTGGGATATTGATACAGGCAGAGAATTGCAAACTCTGACGGGACACGAGAAATCAGTATTCGCGATCGCGATTAGTCCCAATGGGCAATTTCTAGCCAGTGGTGGCAACGACAATATGATTAAAATTTGGCGACTAGCAAATTAAAAGCCCCGTAGCCTTGTAGCCTTGTAGGGTGCGTTAGGCGGTGACAATTTATGGGACAACAAACAGCTATTCTCTATACCGCCGTAACGCACCACATTAATTGTCGATAAAATAATTCCCTGTAGGGGCGAAGCATGACCGTAAAAAATCTCGGCTTTAACCAGAAAATATCTGCGGTCATGCTTCGCCCCTACTAATGTTTATGGTCATGTTTGTGGTTCAGCAAAAAAACTTATGGTGTTTAACCCTTAGCCACCAAACAGACAATTCCTGTCACTTATTCATGGATGCTTCCATCGGGCATAATGGCACCTTTAAATTTGGCATTATATAAATTAGTTCCCCCTAATTTAGCTTCTTTCAGGTTCGCTCCTTCTAAATTAGCATATTCTAAATTTGCCCCGCTCAAATTGGCTGAACTCAAATTAGATCCACTCAAGTTGGCGCCGTATAGATCGGATCCAGAAAGATTTATTCCAGTAAAGTTTTGACCACTCAGGTTAGTCGAACGTAAATTAAATCCAATTAAACTGAAGCCCGTTAAATTCGTTTCAATCAGATTAGCACCCTGTAGATTAACTTGAATTATTTTAGCTTGGCTAAGATTTGCCCCCATGAGGTTAGCATCATTTAAATTTGTTTCAAGCAAATTTGCTTTGGTCAAATCTGCCTGATTTAAATTAGCACGATATAGAGAGGCTTTGGTTAAATTTGCTTGGTCTAAATTCGCCTGACTTAAATTGGCAGAATGTACTTTTGCATTACTCAAATTTGCCTGGGAGAGATTAGCTTGTATAAGATTTGTGCTGTTCAACTCTGCATTGGTGAGATTCGCTCGACTTAAGTTAACTTGAATTAAGCAGGCTTGACTGAGATTTGCTGATTTTAGATTAGATCCTGCTAGGTTAGCGCCATTTAAAGTTAGCCCACTCAGATCAAAACCTGACAGGTTAGCTCCAACTAGATCGGCACCAGGTTCAAGGTTATATGCGCCGGTTTTCGCTGCATCAAACCCAGCCGGAAACAAGGTTTTTTCGTGGTAAATTGCCTGTTGTAAATTAGCCCCTTCTAAGTTAGCTTGGGAAATGTCTGCCTCTAAAAGATTTACCTGAACCAGATTTGCCTGACTTAAATTAACCTTAGCGACCTTGACTTTTCTTAGGTTAGCGCCGCTTAAATTTGCTTCAGTCAAATTCGCCTCAGTGAGATTACCATTTGGCCAATTAATTTGGCTTAGATTAGCTTTAATCATTGTGCCATTGGTCAAATTTACACGATCGAATTTCGCTTGATGGAGGTTGGCATTATTTAGATTTACGTTTTCTAGCTTACCATCCGCCAAATTTATCTGAGTCAAATCTGCTTCTTGTAAGTTAACGTCAATCAAGTTTGTTTTGTACAAGCTTGACTCCGAAAGGTTCGCTTCCCTAAAATTAACACTTCTTAAAATAGCGCTACTTAAAATAGATTTACAGAGATTAGCGCCACTCAGATTTGCCTGACTTAAGTTGGCAGACTCCAAATAACTCTGACTGAGATTCGCTCCACTAAAATTTGCGTGACTCAGATTAGCATAATTCAACCGACTCTGACTTAAATTAGCTTTAGTCAGATTTGCCTCACTCAGGTTAGCATACTTCAAAGAAGTCTTAGTCAGATTTGCTCGACTCAGGTTGGCTTGAGTTAAATTTATCTTCTCTAAATTTTTACCACTGAGGTCAACTCCGCTCAGGTTAATGCCAATAAAATCTCGTTCTCCTGCTTGATATCGTTGTAACAATTCCTCTGCACCGATCGCCTCTGCATCTTCTGCTGCTTCTGCCTCATAGATTTTATCCAGTAGCAGCATCATTCTTTCAACTTTAAACTCTTCATCAGTTAATCCGAGATTTAATCCGAGATTATTCGGTTGAACTGGCGCAGTTTCCTGGGTTGTTTCCGCTGTTTCTTTGATTAACAGTATGTAATTACTCGGACTATCTGATTCTGCTGAAGGATTGGTTTCATGCGATCGCACCGGCAAATTTTGTTCTTGCTGAATATGCTGAATATTTTTTTGCAAGCGATCGAGATTTTGTGTTTCTGGCAGATTTTGGCCGCGTTCCGTCAAACTGTCTAGCTGCCGTTTCAGCCCTACGACATATTTTTTCAGCAGGACTTGTTGTTGTTCAACCTGCTGCAATCTTTCGAGAATTGCGGCGATTTCTTGCGGTTGTTGGGACATGGTTGTTGATGCAAATCACTTCTTCTTTGATTATCTCATGGATAGGACTTACGCAACGAATCTATATATGGCGTATTGGTGCGTTACGCTTTGCGCTTTCACACCCTACAGACTACAGACTATATATGGCATATTGGTGCGTTACGCTTTGCGCTTTCACACCCTACAGATAGCTACAGATAGCGTTCATGCGTAAGTTCTGATGGATTTGGCATTGTCCTAAACATTGCTTCAAAAATTGGGGGAATCTGATTTAGCTAATATGGCACTCCCATAAGCCGCCTCAGTCTGTGGGGAAATCATCACTGGAACTTGTAAATAACGCTGGCGAATCTTTGTCCAAACCGCATTTTTTGCCCCACCTCCAGCAGTATAAACCTGGGTTAAAGAACTTGCCCCAAACTGTTGCAATAATCCATAACCTTTCGCTTCAATTTTCGCCATTGCCTCCAACAAACCATGCAAAAACTCTTGGGGTCGATCCGGTCGAGGGTCGAGACGAGGCAATAGCTGTGGGTCATTAATCGGAAACCTTTCTCCGGGCGTAATTAACGGATAATAATCTAAGGGACTGACTTGTTGCGGGTTAATGCGATCGCTCAATTCGGTCAATTGTTCATCGGTAAAAAATTGCCGCAACACCGCCCCACCCGTATTTGATGCCCCACCCGTTAACCACAAGTCCCCCAACCGATGACTATAAATACCATAGCGGGCATCATCAACACGGGTATAACTCAGCAATTTTAAGACCAAAGTAGAACCCAGAGACGTGACTGCTTGCCCCGGTTGGTTCGCCCCACTCGCCAAAAACGCGGCAATACTATCAGTAGTTCCCGCACAAACTAGGCAATTTTTTGATAAGTTAAATTTCTCAGCTATTTCGGCGGTCACTGCACCAATAGGGCAACCAGACTGGAGAATTTTAGGTAAATTTGGCGGTACATCAGCAAATATTTCGCCCAAACCCTCTAATAACCATTGGGGATAAGAGAGGGTTTCCGGGTCAGCGCCCAGTTTCAGGGCGTTGTGATAGTCGCTAATTCCCAGTTGCCCATGTAGCAAAAAACTCAGCCAGTCTGCTTGATGCAGAAAATATAAATTAGAAAAGTCTAAATGGTTTTTCTGCCACCACAGCAGTTTTGCCAGAGAAGAAGTGGCGCTAATCACAGAATGGTTGGCAGGTGCGATTTCTTTTAACCTCTCTATTACCGCGATCGCCCGGTTATCATTATATAGCAGCGGTTCGGTGACAGGTTCCCCCAGGGAGTCGCACAATAACACCGTAGCCGACGTACCATTAATCAAAATTCGCTGAAGGGAAGGGCGAATTTCTGGGGAAATTTGCCCCAACAGGGAAAACAAGGCCCGTTGCCACAAAGCGGATAAGGGTTCAGAAACTCCTTGTCCCGACGGAAAAGCATATTCAGCCGCAGCCAAAATCCGATTTTCGTCATCAATGACCGCAGCCCTAGCGCCAGAAGTACCAAAATCTATTCCCAGATACATTGATAAAAATATACAAGTAATAAGATAAGCTGGAATAATCGTTATTTTATTTTAGGCGATTTGTCAGTTTCCGGGCTGACGCTTTTACAGCAATTTTTTCAGCTTTTTGGGCTTGGGGGGGGTGTCAGTCCTCAGTCGATCGCAAGTCACCCATTTTTGATGTTTACATTTCTGTTCCTAATATCTCCATAGCAGTAATATGAGTTTCGGATCAAAAGATCGACTACAATTTAACACTATGTTTACTCGTTTTCACTGGCTAGAACTGGCGGAATATGCAGCAACGGCAGGATCGGTCGTGGGAACTGTTGTGGCGATCGCCGGACAGAATATTGCTTATGTAGCCACTCCTTTAAGTTTAGCGATCGTCCTCAACCTAACTAATCGCCAACGTCTTGCCAAACAACATCAAGAAGAGTACCATCTTTTAGAAGCTCATATTAATCATTACTACGAGGATATTTTAGCACAATTTCCCAGCCGTATTCCCCCTGCTGAGATTAACCTATCAGAAATCCAAGAACAAATCCAAGACCTGCAAGATTCCCTCAGCATTTTAGAAAATAAATCGGCATCTTTGGCCACCAAAGTTTATCAAAATTTATCCGGCGAACTGAATGTTATCCGGGAAGAAATTAGCAACATTTCCGAACCCTTGGATATCACCAACCTAGAAAATGAGATTGAATCCCTTTACGCCCAAATTGCCGCTTTTGCCAATCAACCTCGCCTAAACAGCCAACAATATGAAAAATTCTACCAAAATTTTCAAAAGTTAGAACAAAAACACCGTGAAGTGATTTTGCCTTGCATCAAGTTATTGGTCAAAGATGTGAAAGAGTTGCAAGAAGGACACATGATTATGTCTAGTAAAGTAGAACACCTCACTCAAGAATTCATCGCTAGACCGGAAGCCGCGCAACTTTCTAAAATTAAAAGAGTCGTATCCCAGTTAAATGAAAGCGTTGCCCAACTGCAAGAAACAGAAGTGATTGCCGACTTATTAAAATCTATCGATCGCCTGCAAGCAGAATTTAATATTTTATCCGGAAAATTTAATCATCGACCGGAACCCCAACAAATTCATAAGTTAGAATTGTTAGTCACCATGTTAGTCACTAGCGTGACTCATCTAAAGCGAATTTACCGAGATGAAGAGAAGCTAAATTCTCTGAATAAGTTAGAAAAACCGAGCAATATTCACCAAAAAAAGTGATTAATATTAGTTATTAATCATACAAATTTTAAAAAATATTGCTACGATTTCTAGGTTAATTTGGGCGCAAGCATTGCGCCCCTACAGATGCATGAATTTTTGTAAATGGTATCACTTTTATAACAAAGAACCAGAGAATAACCCAATAAGCAATAAAAATAATTTATTTTCCAATTAAAAATGTAACATTAGGGGCGCAATGCTTGCGCCCAAATTAATCTCGGAGTTGTAGGAATAAATTTTGAAATTGGTATTAATTTTCCCAAGTTTCTAAGTCTTCTTCTCGGCGAAGATATTCTTCAACCGGGTTACTAGAGTCTACAAAAATTATCCCTTCTTGGACTAAACTGGATAAAATTGGCATAATTTCATCTTCCCAGGCTAAATCCGGCAACCAACGCATCACATCTTTCCCGGTAAACATTTCTAAACTAAAAAGTTTTTCCAGAAATGCTTGATTTACCCCTGGCAGAATCACTTCTTTTTCCCAACATTTGACTTTATACTCGGTTTGAGAAACTTGGGAAATAATCACTCGTTGCCAGGAAGGAATTCTAAAGCGAGTATTGATGCCTTTGGGAAATATATTGAATCCGGTTTGTTGGGGTAATGCGTAAGTATTTACCGGATGGGTTGCGGTCATCAAATCATAAATATATCCCGCAGATAAATCGGCATTAGCGGTATATTCTCCTAATTTTTCTAATAATTCAGATAGCTGAATTTTGATAGTTTCTGCATTATTTTCCGTAGGAAATGGCAGATTTTTGCGCCAATCTGGGGATTGTTTTAGTTGGTTGACCGCCCATTCTAAGAAGTCAATGCCGGTGGCGCAGTGGATGCCCAAGGTAATATGTAATGAGGGCTTACCCACAGCGATCGCATAATGCCAATGTCCCTTGGGCAAATATAACACATCGCCCGGTTCCAACACCGTATTTAAATAAGGTTTGGCCGCTGGGGGATCAAAATACATTGACGGCTGACTTTCTAAGGGATATTGTAAAGTTTCGGGAAAAACTTTCCACTGTTTTGCCCCATCAATTTGGAGAATAAAAATCTCATAAGGGTCATAATGACTCACAAACCCTTGTTTTCCCGGAAAGGAAGAATAGGCATTAACCGTGAGATTGCTATAGCCAATTTCATAGCGTAATTCCGAGACAAATTCGGCAATTTCGGGGACTCGTTTTTGCAGGTTATTAAATTTTAACGTAGCCCCTTTTTGCAAAAACTTAAGTAACTTGCCTGGGTGAAAAAGTTCCTGGGGACTGACCACTTCCGTCCGACTGACAATTTTCCCATTTAAAATTAGGTCAATGTCATTGCTATCTAAGTCGGTATAACTGAGTAAGTAGTTTAAATGCTGCCAAGAGAATAGGCGATCGAATCGAGGATTACCCCCAGCGGAAATATGGATGGCTTTCTTTGTCCAATTTTCCGCCATAAATTGAGAGTAATCGTAAGGACTGAGGATATATTCGAGAGTTTTCATAGCTGACAAAATAACAGAAGCGGGGTTGACTAACATTCGTAGGGTGGGCAATATTGCCCACCACAATTAACTTACCATCGCGATCGCCCTATTTGTTAAGCAATATGATTAATATTCGGCGGTTTATATTCGGCGCGATCGCCTATAATCGTGATTATACCTGCCCAGCCTATCAAAAAAACGTTAATCTTAAAGCCTGGATAATTTTCCCATCACTTTCTACAAAGTTGAGCTATAATATCAGATTATTGATATAAAGGAAGTTATATGGACAAAAAAATATATGAACGAGCATTACGGAAACGAAGGTATTCCCGCTGAATACCAGACAATTGCTGAGGCGCTGCGGGCGCAGGTTCAGCAAGTTAGAGAAAAATATATTCCAACAAAGCAAAAGAGAATAATACCCAAAGGGAATGTGGCGATCGCTAGACTAGAAATTTTTTCTCATCCCAATCAAATCTATAGCTTTGAGGCAACTAGCAAAAAATCTCCTCTGAATATTCCGGGTGAGAATGGTGGACCGCCCCAGTGGTTTCATCCAAGGCTCGATAAAGCTTTACAAGGAGAATATTATAATGACACTCATGCAGAGTATAAACTGTTCAATGCGATCGCGGCAAAAATTCAAGAGTTTAATTTACCGCATGATTTGGAGGGAATTCTCTACCTATATACAGAAAGAGACACCTGTTCGGGCTGTTACTTAACTGGAGATGAATTTAATCAAAGATTTCCAAATATTAGAGTGATTATTTTCTACGATCGCTTATATCCATAAACCTATAATAGTTAGATGTAATAAACCCTGTCTAGTCAATATAGCGGTGATTCTCCGAATGAAGTACAGAGGTTTTCTGGATTCCCGTCGGAGTTTACCCCCGCGAAGGCCGCCATCGGCGGGAATGACAGGTTTTTTTCTAGTTCAGAACTATGACAATTGCTATATGGACTAGACAGGCTGGATAGTTCAAAGAACTAAATTGTTAATTACACATATTAATTACACAGAAGGAGTTAAATAAAACCATGATGCAAAAAATTAAAACCGCAGAACCTAGCTTAAAAAAATTTTCCAGAGGTTACTACAGAGAATTCCGTTTACCTCAATGGTTTAACGGGCCAGAAGAACTGACCAAAATACTCCAAGAAGTCTGGAACCGATCCTATCCTGATTTATACGATCGCGGTGGGGAGGATGATTTAGAATCTGCCATTGAAGAAGTTCTCAAAACCTTGGGCATACCCAACACGGACACGACACATAAAAGGTATGTTTATATCGCCTGGACAATAGCATTAGCCGCTGAAGCAACCATCAAACATTACTTTCCTGATGACCAAATCTTTCCCAGGGTAGAAAAGCAAGTTCTCTTGTGGCTGGAAAGTGGGGTAGAAGTTCCCGATAATTTCGTAAATACGGTTTTTTCTGATTTAGAGCAAATTGGCAAACATCAAGCGTCGGGAGAAGCCTATAATATTTTGTATGCCACCTTAAATAGTCTGGCTTCGGAGAATGCCTACACCGCTGTATTAGACATTTTAGATGATGCGCTAACTGGAGATGCGGTTTCTGGTTTTTCTGCCGCCAAAAGAGATATGTTCAATTGGTTGATAGTTGAGGTAATTCCTGCCGCTTATTGCTTACGGGTTCCCGATACTATTTATTCGGGAAAATGGAAGTTTCTTCCCTTAATTGAATATCCGTAGATAGTAGTATATAGTAGGGTGGGCAATAAATATTGCCCACCCTACATTGATATAGCAGTCCTAAATGATTTATACCTCACCCCCATCCCCTCTCCCTTTCTGGGCCGCCGACGGTTAGGGGTGAGGGCTTATTTCACGATAGATTTAGGATTGCTATATATCAGTCCTATTTCACAAATTGGGGCATAATTTCCGCTGCGGTAAATAAACCGTAAATTCCCCGTTGCTGTAAATTAATCCCAGCTTTGAGATAACCAAAAGCAGGGCCGCACACATTGGCCGCCATGCTGGTTTCATCCCCTAATGTAAAGGTATGGGTGGAAATTTTCCCTTCAAAAGTCCGCCCAGTGATTTGCACGTTGGTACTCAAAGGTTTTTTGGCATTGCGAGTATCTACCACTCCGCCCACGGTGACGCGATCGCGGGGACAAATTCCCGCTAATTCCAACATAATATCGTCGGCGTGTTCCATATTTTCCAGGGTAATTTTGCCCTCAGTGCGATCGAGTAGGGCTGCCACTTCCTCGTCAGTCATGGCCATAGCGCGATCGACCGTATAACCGGGGATATGGGCAATATCTTCGCGAATGGTTGCCCGATAAGCTTCCCAATTAGCAATACCCACCCCAAACGTAATCTTAACGCTGTGAATTTCTGTATAACTTTGCGCCGCTAATGCCGCCGCTGCGGTTAATAACCCAGGAGTTGCCCCGCAACCCGTCATATAAGTAATCCCAGCCGCGCTTAAATCCGCCTTCAGTGCGAGTAACTGTTCTACCGCACTGGTGCGCTTCATGGCATCCACCAGCACCCCGCGCCAACCGGAGGCGATAAATTGCTGGGCTACTGATGCCATAAAAGTATTGGGCAAATTCGGCAATGCCAGGAAATAACCATCTACCGGGGCGCTGGAGATTAACTCCTCAATACTGTTATGGGACAAAATCCCTCCGGCTTCCAGATAACCCACAGACCCTTGCTGATGGTACGCGGCAATACATTGGTCTGGGTCTAAGCCTTCGGGGTTGTAAGCGTAGCCGTGTTTATCGGCGATCGCCACCAAAATCATTTCCCGTTTGGCGGCTAAAATTCTGGCAGCGGCTTGTCCCAGTCCCCCAAAGCCCAATAGTCCGACGCGAATGGGAGATTTTTGGTTGATGTTATTGGTGAGATGCTCTTGTGTCATGGCACAGGTAATCAAATTGAACAGACTCTTATTATCACTCTGGCTGTGTACCGAGAAACATGGCATTGGGGAGGAGTGCAGAAATTTGTAGATTTGGCGATTCCCTCGAATAGCGATCCGATCGAAGCGGAATCGGGAAGTTGCTGAGAAATTTTGGCAATACCTTGACGCGATCGGGAAGTTGCGCCAAACTTGACAAATAATCCTTTATCGCTCTCCTAAATAATAAGTATTGTTAAGAAATCCGGGGTTGTGATTCAATTGATCTCAATCGATCTCAATTGATATTACGACCAGCCAAGCGGCCAGTCATTGACCGGAAATACCCCGGAGACTCGCTCGGAGAGCATTTCAATGGCACGAGGGTGGCCAATAATATCACTTTACTCAGCCAAACTTATGGAAGAACTAGAATTTGTCATTTATCCCGATGGCCGAGTGGTCGAGAAAGTGACTGGCATTGTCGGTTCTTCTTGTGCAGAAGTCACCGCTGCACTGGAAGCCCAATTAGGAGTAGTTCTCAGTCAACAAACGACTTCAGAATTTTTTGCTCCTGTAGTGCAACAGTCAACGTCAGCGATCAACGTAGCAACTTATAGCGATTGGTGATTTTTCGCCTGAATCCGTGGTCTACGGATCGATTGCTTCATTTGTTCAGTGTTGTCCATTTAGATTCCATTCATTAAAAACCAACTCACTATGTCTCATTTCAGCCAAATTAAAACCCAAATCCGCAACCTGTCCTCTTTGGAGTCTGCTTTATCGGATTTGGGGATCGACTGGAAATCTGGCCCAAGAGAAGTGCGAGGCTATCGCGGTCAAACCACTCAGGCGGAAATTGCGATCGCCCAAGACAATGGTTATGACATTGGCTTCCGTTGGAATGGCCAAGAATATGAATTAGTTGCTGATTTGCAATATTGGCAGCAAAATTTAACGGTGAATGGTTTCTTAAATCAAGTCACCCAACGTTATGCCTACCATACGGTGATGAATGAAACGGCCAAGCAAGGGTTTCAAGTAGCGGAAACCCAAAAGCAAGCGGATGGTTCCATCCGTCTGGTGTTGCAACGCTGGGCAAGCTAATGGCTGAGTTTTTTGACCATGAACCCCAGGAAACACCCGAACGGTCTGGTTTTGAACCAGAGTTAGGGGGGGTATTTCGCGATGCCCCGGAACGGTCTGGACTGGAACCGGAATTAGGCGGAACCCTCCGCCAAAAAGGGGTGTATGTGGATGAACAAACTTGTATTGGTTGCAAGTATTGTTCCCATGTAGCGCGAAATACGTTTTACATTGAACCTGATTATGGTCGTTCCCGTGTAATTCGCCAAGATGCGGACCCGGAAGAGTTGATTCAAGAAGCGATTGATACTTGTCCGGTTGATTGTATCCATTGGGTTGATTATACAGAGTTAAAAGAACTCGAAGCCGAACGTCAATATCAGGTGGTTATGCCACTCGGTTTTCCGATGGATAAAGCCGCATCGGCGATCGGTCAGCGTCGGAAAAAACAACAGTCTAAACGACGAAAATCTAGTTAATTCAACGCAGAAACCGGGTTTCTTCAAGAAACCCGGTTTCTTTTTATCTACCGATTCAAAAGATTCAAAAATAACATTTACAAAAATTTATGCATCAATAAGTATTGATATTGTAGGGTGGGCAAAATTCCCCGATCATATATGGTAGGGTGAGTAAAAATTTTTGCCCACCCTACGAATGTTAGGGGCTGTTGGATGAATTTTTGAAAACGGTATTATTTCAGTGGACTATGTTCCGCTAAGATTTTTTCTACTCTGGCTTCATCGACTCTCGCTAATATGTTCTCAGCTTCCCTTCGATCCCGCACCGTTTTCGCCAGACTAAATGATGACCCAATGGTAAAAACTAAACCCATGCCCATATAACCTTTAATCCAGTTATCCACAGGTAGATATAAAATCCCCACTGTCATGCTCGATATGGCAATAGCAAAAGAAGCCCAGACCTGAAAAATCCAAGCATTTGTATCTTTTTGCGCCACAATTGTTTTCATAGTTTCTTTCCTTGAAGTGAAAAAATGAGCAGAAAATTGCGTTTTGAGGGAATTTGATTAACTGAACTAGATTAACTGAACTAAATTAAAAGAATTTATCCGTATCTTCCCCAACCCCTCAAAAAATTATCTGTTTTCTCCAGTATTTCCTATGGGAAATAGGTCGCCCAATTTCATTAGACAGTTTGTTGACTGGCATAAGTATATAAGTTAGATTACATATTAGATATATTTTAATTACTGGTTATATTTTGGCAATGAAAGCGGGGCGACTGATGCTTCCTCGTCACCACTAAAGAGAAAAGAGAAAAGAGAAAAGAGAAAAGAGAAAAGAGAAAAGAGAAAAGAGAAAAGAGAAAAGAGAAAAGAGAAAAGAAATTTTCTTCTATCCTCTATCCTCTATCCTCTATCCTCTATTCTCTATGCTATGAACCTCAATTTTATCGGGGTTGAGGTGCGATCGCCTCACTTGACCGCAGGCAAATCACCAATATAAGTGCCTAATGCGCGGGCAGTATGGACTAAACCAGAATCGGGATTGACTGGCTGAGTGCCTTTGTGGAAGACATCATCCAGTGGCACACTGACCACCTCTCCATTTTGCCAAGCCACCATCCGTCCGTATCGCTCTTCGGCAATCAAATCCACTGCTGCTTTGCCAAAAGCGGTGGCGAGGAGGCGATCGAATGCGGAAGGCACCCCACCCCGTTGGACGTGACCGAGCACCGTGACTCGGGCTTCGATCTCGTTGCCACTGACCCGGCAAATTTCATCAGCCACATATTCACCAATTCCCCGCAGCCGGAGTTCACCGTGAGAGTCGGTATAATAACGAGATTCCCCAGAGGAGGTTTTCGCCCCTTCCGCGACCACCACGATCGCGAATTTCCGACCCCAGCGATCCTTCAACTCAGAAATTTTCTTACAAACATTTTCAATCGAGTAAGGAATTTCCGGCAATAAAATGCAATCGGCGCCCCCGGCAATTCCCGCGTGTAAGGCCAAATGACCGGCGTCTCGGCCCATCACTTCCACCACCATGACGCGATCGTGACTTGCCGCCGTAAACGTCAAGCGATACAAAGCATCTACAATGGTATTCACCGCCGTATCAAATCCCACGGATCTTTCAGTCAGGGCCACATCATTATCAATTGTTTTCGGCACTCCCACCAGATTCCAATTTCCTTTAGCGGCCAGTTGAGATAGAATCGCTAAACTGCCATCACCACCAACCCCAATCAAGGCATCCAAACCTAAATCTCGATAACCCGCAATTACTTGATCCGCATTCGCTTCCGTATCTCCTTTATTAATTGATCCCAAAATCGTACCACCGGCACTCAGCAAAGGATCGATCCCTCTTAAGTCCAGACCGTGGACGTTTAAAACCACCGATTTCCGCTCAATTAAACCCTGGGTAGCGTAGACAATTCCTAGCACTTCCCAATCATAAGTCAGGGTGGCGTGACTCACCACCGCACGAATGACCGCATTTAATCCAGGACAATCTCCACCACTGGTCAGAATTCCAATTCTTTTGCGAGTTTTCATACAGTTCCCACTGAATTAATCAACTTTCTTTGTTGAGAATAAACTAAACAAACACTTTACGATCGGAGTCTGTAGTAAATTCAGATTTAATAATTTCTTTTAAAAAATTTAATATTTTCTTCAGATATTCTCTGGATTTAACTTATTGCGTTTGATGACCAAATTTTATAGAACGAATGATTCTTATAGTATCAGAAAAAGTTAGATTAGTCACATAAAATATGCTCAATATTATAGATATTTGCTGACAAAAAATATTTGTTGTTGGTTATTTGTTGTTGGTTGTTGGTTATTTGTTGTTGGTTATTGGTTATTGGTTGTTGGTTATAGTCTAATCCTCGACTCTGCCGCGCCAATGCCGCCCGATCCCCTCCTGAAGGCCATTCCGCAAGGCCGGAAAAAAAATCTGAAAATTTTTTTGGCATTAAGCGATCGCTTTTCCAAATCTTGTGCTATGATAATTTACGGTCAGCCTGGAGAGGTGGCTGAGGGGTTGAAAGCGGCAGATTGCTAATCTGTTGTACGGCAGGTAACTCCGTACCGAGGGTTCGAATCCCTCCCTCTCCGTTTAGAATCATCCTAATTGGTTAAAACTTCTCAGGATTGATTCATTCCATATCTGGTATAGATTCACTCAGTATTCACCGGATTGCTATTCTAGCAAAGGATAATCTGAGTGAATCATTTTTTTTAGAGAAGCTATTGGGATGATTTTTTGATATTTAATCCATCGATAGATCAAAAGAACCGCTCGAAGAGTGTTTCTTAAATAGCGGATATTCACCGAATTTACTGTTTTACTGTTATGCAACCCTCTGGGAGGACACCGTTCGGAGAAGAAACGGTGAAATTAGATCGGATATGGGACAAAACCCCCATAAGCTCTAGCCTATAAGGGTCGCTCGAAAACGGAGAGGGAGGGATTCGAACCCTCGGTAGCTTTCGCTACACTCGATTTCAAGTCGAGCGCAATCGACCACTCTGCCACCTCTCCAGGACAGCTTTTTGCATAGCTGTCTGTGATTATATCACCTTTTACGCCGATTGCGCGATCGCCAGAAAAATTTCGCCGATAAATTATTTCTTCGGAGACGATCTGCGATTGGTGGTTGACCCAAACAATGCAGATATCGGTGACAACGCCTTGGTTTAAGGAGATCAGGGAAAAATTTCGCTGTTTTTTTCCCCAGGTCTGGACAATGCGAGGCACGATCGCCCCATTATAGTAAACCGTGCCTTCGGGACTAACCTCAACACATTTACGCATTTCTTGGGTATGCTTCAGCTTGTGGTGCATATGGCCAAAGGTGACTAAGGGAATGGTTTTCCCTAATTTACGAGTTTGCGCGATCGCGGCTTCTAAGTCTGGGTCGCCATAGTCACCGCCGATCGGTTTCCAGTCCTTGCCACAAATATCTTCCGGGCGATCGCCCAACCCAGTCGGCCCATTATGGCTTAAAAATATCACCGTATCATAAGCGGACTGGCTGGCGGCTGCGACAATTCTGGCGGTAGACTGCTGCATATTCAGCACCCCAAACCAGTCTCGATAAAAATCTGCATATTTCCAACTCGACCCCCCATAACTACAAGGTCTGCCACCGACTACAGATAATCGGAAATCGGGAAAATCCAACTTTTCATAACCCACATGAGTTTCCCCCAGTAAATCTAGTTGTGTTTGCAGCCGATTTTCTAGTTGCGGATTGTAGGGACATTTTTTTCTGCCCCAAGGAGTAGCGGTGTAAACTGCGTCATGGTTGCCGAGGATGACCGCTTTCGGGGTTTCTAAAGCGGCAACTTGTTGCACTACAGAGACAGACTCATTGCCAAAATCCCCCACAAATAAGACTAAATCAACTCCCAAATGAGCGATCGCCTCATTATCTGCGGTTTCCCATTGCTCGTGAACATCCCCAACCACCGCAATTTTTATGCACTGTTCTGCCCGGTTTCTCTGTTTCATTTCCTCGGTTCTCATCTGTCCATATCCAGGATGTCCATATCCAGGATAAAATGAAACGCCATCTCCGCGAAGAAAAATCCTTTGATTTCTATCATTAAGAAATAATATCTTGCCCGATTTTTGCCGATTTATGCCGACAGATTAACCCGCTAATTTTAACCCGCTAATTAAATCAGTGGTTTAAATTCCTTTAAATTTAGGGCAATTTGGCTAATAGGCAAACATTCATTCCCCGATCGATGCCGACCTTTCCAGATTGATTAATTAATCAAGATTATGGCTAAACGTAAAAAAATATTAATTTTTTTTTACGTTGTGGAAAAAAAATCCGCGCTCGTCCTGACTTGTTAATGCGATCGAAACCCAATCTTATTTAGCTTGACAAATCCAGGAAAATTTGCTATATACCCGCTAAGTTCTGATGGCGGATGTTGGGAGGAAAAATCCCGAATATTCTCTGCCAAATAGGGGCGATCGCCCCCCGATCGATTGGCGGAAAAATCCTGAATTTCTCCCCGCAGAAATCAACCATCAAAACCAGTCTGACCGCGAATTTATATTACTGGTGAATAATTATTAACCTGCGATCCAGATCCGCAGGTTAATAATTATTCACAAAAGCTACCATCCACCGGCCAATGTCAGACAAGTGAGAAAATTTCTTTTAACTGGCGATCGACGGGGGTTTACTTCCGATTAAAATGAAGAGCATTCCTAACAATTTCAGGGGCTAGGAATACCTAAAATCGCTGATAATCTTAAAACCGGACAACCTTTGACCGGAATAGATAAACAAAAACGAAAATCGATTGTGATATCCACAGGAAAGCGGCGATCTCTTCAATGATGTAATTTATTAACCATCAACCATTTAGAGGTGACACAATAATGGGGCCACTGGACAATTTACCACAAGACCCAGGATCCCAGGATCCCAGAGAATTGCAACATCTTCTGATGTCCATGACACGGGAGATTCGAGATATCCAACATACATTACTGGTTCAACTGAACCAAGATGTCACCAGGCTTCACGCGGAAAAAGACCGGCTGAGGCAGGATATTAGCGAACTACAACGCCAAGAAAAACAGTTACAAACTCGGCAAATCCAAGGATTTAACCGCCAGCAACTGGCGCAACAACAACTTTGGTCTAAGCAACTGGCGCAAGTGTTGGCGTCCAATCTCCAAGATGAACTCAGCCAACGCTTTAAGGAATTTGCTCCCCCCGCAGAACGACCCAGTATTCGAGGGGCAGGGCAGAGTCCGAGTTTGTCTCAAGGGGCTGCCAGCAGTCAAAGCGATAGCGCTTATCGTTTAATGGCTTCTTTGGATAACACCCTCAATACCACTTTCAAAACTCTGCAACAAGAACTCAGTAGCTATCAAAGCTCCATTTCCCAACAGCTTAATCGGATGCATTCGCTCCAGCAACAAGGGGAAGTCATTTTAGAGACTTTGGTAGAACGGCTGATTTCCCAACTCCAAGAAGATGCCGGGGGTGTGAGTTCTGATGTAGGTAAGTTGCTGGGCGATCGCTTCACGGGGCAACCCACACCCCAGCCGACACCCCAAACCGCCGCCCCAACCCCGCACAGACCAGAACCCACCAGACAAATGGGAGTGGTTGAGCGTCCGGCACCACAACCCGCCGCCGCCCCTGCCCCTGCCCCTACTCCAGCACAAACCCAAGAACAAAAAAACTTTGTCACCGGGATCGTGCTGATTTTGTTGTCTTCGTTGATTATTTCGATTCAGAACATTGTCACGCGAGTGATTTTAAGCGTTCAGCCGGTGCTGTTTTTGGGAGACATGGGGGGCATCATTGGGCCGAGTGCTGGGAATTCCCTGTTAATTCTGGCCATGCGGATGATCTTTGTCGTCCCCGGGATGTTGATCGTCGGTTCCATTCTCTACCCAAACACCTTGCGGGATATTCGACAATTGGGCAATCCCGAAAAACGAGGCTCCGTATGGATCGTCATTTTGAGTGGCGTTTCTTTGTTCCTGTCTCAATTTTTTATCTACTTTGCCCTAGGAAACGTGGCAACTGGGGTGGCGATTTCGATTTTCTTTGTCTTTCCCACCGTCACCGTTTTGTTGGCATGGTTAATTTTTGGCAGTCGCCCTAGTTTTATTTTGGGTTTAGCCACGATTACGATTTATATCGGCTGCTTCCTGACGGTTCCTGCCGCCGCGTTTCAGTCGAGAGCCGGGAGTAATATTTGGTTAGGGGCGGGAACTGCCTTGTTGTCCGGGGTGACGTTTGCGGGCTATGTGATTCTGACTCAACTGAGTGCGAAAAAGCTGAAATTGCATCCGGCTCCCTATAGTGTGATCAACTTCTTCGTCATCTTAGTTTTGGCGACAGGGGCGTTGGGCTTCTTCCCCGCTAATGTTCCTGAAGGAAATCAGACAGCGCTTTGGGTTGGAGCGTTGATTCTGGCCGTGACAGAGTGCGAAAAAGCTGAAATTGCATCCGGCTCCGTATAGTGTGATCAACTTCTTCGTCATCTTAGTTTTGGCGACAGGGGCGTTGGGCTTCTTCCCCGCTAATGTTCCTGAAGGAAATCAGACAGCGCTTTGGGTTGGAGCGTTGATTCTGGCCGTGACAACTTTGACGGGTTATGCATTGAATAACTTTGGCATTCCCATGATTGGTGCTGCTTTTGCTTCCGTAGTTTCTGCATCTGGTCCCGCTTTGACCAGCTTGCTGGCCGTCGGGGTGATTAGTGAAAGTTTGGCACTGAATCAATGGTTAGGTGTGGGGCTGGTGACTCTGTGGGTTATTGGCATTAGTGTGGATAATATGAGTCGCCAGAAACAAGCGGCTAAGAAATAATCCCCAATCATCCCCGTTTTTGGTTTGAATGAAACCGTTAGAATCCCCCTAAACCCCCTGGAAAAGGGGGGTTATTTTCTGTTGATTTTTGCCTAAAGAAGAAAACCAGCGATCGCTAAATCGCTGGTTTTCTTCTTTTACGGTACGGAGAGGGAGGGATTCGAACCCTCGTTAAAGTTACCCCTAAACAGCATTTCCAGTGCTGCGCCTTCAACCGCTCGGCCACCTCTCCAGGGGACATGAATATTTAATTTGTCTACCGAAAATCCATTGTAGCAGCACCTACCCAGATTTTGTCAAGGGGTCAGAGAAATTTTTTTTCGCGATCGCCTCATTCTGGGTTCAAGGGATGAAAAAAACGACTTCAAAACATTGATAGATCATTGGTAGATCATTGATCCAGATTTGTCGTAATCTGGAATGGCAGGATATTCTTGCTTGTAATCCCTGCATTTAATCTTGACAAAGCCTTTTTAATTATGACTCGTTCCTACACTGTCAAAATTCACCATCGCCAAACCGGAGAACATTATACGGTTGAAGTCCCGGAAGATCGCTACATCCTCCACACAGCGGAAGCCCAAAATGCCGATTTACCTTTTTCCTGTCGGAATGGCGCCTGCACCAGTTGCGCCGTGCGGATAATTTCTGGGGAAATTTACCAGCCGGAAGCAATGGGTTTATCACCTCACTTAAGACAGGAAGGCTATGCGCTTTTATGTGTGAGTTATCCTCGGTCTGATTTAGTGGTGGAAACCCAAGATGAGGATGAAGTCTATGAACTGCAATTTGGCCGTTACTTTGGTAAGGGTAAAGTCAGGACTGGATTACCTTTAGATGAAGACTAACTTCTATAATCGATCGCTGGTTAAGTTATTTAAGTGATAAAAACAAGTGAGAGATGAATTGTGAGATTCATCAAAATTTCCCGCTGGAAAATTTTGTGCTTGGGCCTCTTAACCCCGATCCTCTTGGGCTGTCATGCCATTGGGGACGCTTCGCGAACGCCAGCGACTAACCGCCAAAAAATTTTAGTCAAGGTGGAACGGGTCGTTAGTGGCCAAACGCTAGAAATTTCTAGAGACGATGAGACCAAAAGACTGCGGTTAATTGGGATTTCCTCTCCCGCGTGGCTGCCAAAGTGCCAGCAAGCCCCTTGGGAGGCGGAGGCGAAAAAACAGCTACAAGAAAAGCTGGAAGGTGAATCGGTCTGGCTGGAATTTGACCAGCAGACGGAAGACAATTACGATCGCTACTTGGGTTATCTTTGGCAAGATGAAGAGTTGATTAATGAGTGGCTGGTAAAACAAGGACTGGTCCTAGCCAGTAGCCCCCGCGAACCAAATACCAAATATTCCCAAAAGCTGGCTTATGCTCAGGAATGGGCAAGAATCATGGAGTTGGGGATTTGGAATTGGGAAAACCCGATGCGTCAAACTCCACAGGAGTTTCGCAATTTGGATTGTGAATCATCGGCAATTAACCTTTTTTAGCTGTGATTTTTAGCTTTTTCTAACTTGAAACGTTTAAACGGAAAATAATGACTGAGCCAACCCGCGAACAATTACAAAGCTTTCTCGATGTGGCGATTCTCGCTGCCCAAGCCGCTGGAACTGTGCTGCAATCTTATTGGGGCAATTTAGAGCAAATTAGAGAAAAAGGCCGTTCCGGAGATTTAGTCACGGAAGCGGATCAAGCCTCAGAAGCGGTGATTTTAGAGGTGCTGCGCCGTCATTTGCCGGATCATGGGATTCTGGCAGAAGAAAGTGGCAGCCTGGGTAATGCTAACAGCGAATATTTATGGGCGATCGACCCTTTGGACGGGACGACTAATTATGCTCATCAATACCCGTTTTCTTCGGCTTCGATCGGACTATTAATTAATGGGGTGCCTTATGTGGGGGCAGTGTTCGATCCATTTCATCAAGAGTTGTATTGTGCGGCTAAAGGCTTGGGGGCTACTTGCAACGGTCGTCCGATTAAAGTGTCGCAAATCTCCGAGTTAGAAAAAAGTTTGCTGGTGACGGGGTTTGCCTACGATCGCCGGGAAACCACGGATAATAACTATGCTGAATTTTGTCATTTTACCCATAAGACTCAAGGGGTGCGCCGGTCGGGATCCGCTTCCATTGATTTAGCTCATGTGGCTTGCGGTCGCTTGGATGGGTACTGGGAACGGGGACTGTCTCCCTGGGACTTAACCGCTGGGGTGGTTTTAGTCCAAGAAGCTGGGGGAAAAGTCACCGCTTATGATGGGGGTGATTTACAGATTTATACAGGCCGAATTCTTGCCAGTAATGGTTTGATCCATGAGAGGATGAGTCAGGAGTTGGAGCAGGTGCGGCAGCAACGAGAAGCATCCATCACTGGGACTTCGTGAAACAAAGAAGTAAACTAGAAGTGAGCCAAAGAAAGTTAGGAAAAACAGGAATATCTAACGATGTCTTTTAAAATTACCCAGGGCTTATTTCAATTTGATTTTACCGATCACTATGCGGTGTTGGGCGTTCCTTTGGATGCACAGCCCAATCCAATTCGTAAACGCTATATGCAAATAGCCCGACGCCTTCATCCAGATAGTTGTAAAGCGGAGACTCCCGAAGATCAAAAGTTAGCCAGTAATTTACTGGCTAAATTGGTGAGTCCCGCTTATAACCAGTTGACCAAAGATCGCGATCGCGCTGAATATACGGTGATTCTGAAAACGATGGCTAAACGCCTGGTTCAAGAAAAGGATCGACTGAAAATCAATAGTGAATCTGCTAAAAAATTATTAACGTCACAAAGTTTTGACGAAGACTATAAAAAAGCTTTAGAAGAACTCGCTAATCAAGAGTATGAATCTTTCAGCAAGACTCTAGAAATTATGGGTCAAATTAGCGAGTTAAATTTAGTCTATCTGCTGAGAAAACAAAGTATTGGTCAATCTTTGACCGCAGCGCCACCAGCGGCTAAACCGGCGACACCGGCAGCCACTCCGACCGCAGGGGCAGCAAAACCGACCACACCGGCAGTCACTCCAGTGGAGGAGAAAAAACCAGCGGCAGCTATTGCGCCAAAAAGTGCTTCAAAAGTTGATAAATTGTGCGATCGCGCCGAAGAATATATGAAATTGGAGAATTTCGCTGAGGCGGTGGTACAATTAAAAGAAGCCATCAAACTTGAACCCAAAAATAGTAAATCTCATGCTTTATTAGGCATGGTTTATTTGAAGCAAAATCAGGCAAGTATGGCTAAAGTTCATATTAGCCAAGCTTTGAAATTAAATCCTCAAGAACCAGTGGCTTTAAAAGCGAAAAAAGAACTGGAAAAACCAGCAGAGCAAAGTAGCGGGAAATCAAAGGATAAAGCCGGTAAACAAGATAAGTCCGGTGGCGGATTATTTGGTCTTTTTGGTAAGAAAAAATAATGATACATCAACCACCCAGCGGTGCGCGGGATCTACTGCCTCTAGATGTGGCGCAAAAACGTTGGATTGAAAAACGACTTCGACCTGTGTTTCAACAATGGGGCTATCACCGAATTATTACTTCCACGGTGGAACGTCTGGATACGCTGATGGCTGGGGGCACGATTCAGCAGTCAACGGTGATTCAATTAGAAGACCGGGAAGATGATATCCCTTTGGGTTTGCGTCCAGAGTTGACCGCTTCGATCGCCCGGGCAGCGGTGACTCGGATGGCCGAAAGTAGCTATCCCCTGCGGCTTTATTACAATGGCAACGTATTTCGGCGATCGCCCGAAGTGGGTCACGGGGGACAGCAGGAGTTCTTTCAAGCGGGGGTGGAATTACTCGGCGCAGGGGGATTACTCGCGGATGCAGAGATATTATTACTTCTGTTTAATTCTTTGCACAGTTTGGGCTTAAACCAGTGGCAAATTATTTTAGGTGAAGCGGGTTTAACTGCCTCATTGTTGTCACCTTTTCCCGAATCCTTGCGCGGGAAAATTCGTGATTGCATCGCCAAATTAGATCGCTTAACCTTGGAAACCCTGCCCATGTCCTCAGAACAGCGAGAACGGGCGTTATTGCTGTTCGATCTGCGGGGCAAACCGGAAGATGTGCTGCAAAAAGTAGCCAGTTTACCCCTTGACGCAGCCCAACAAACCAGCCTGGAAAACTTGAAATCCTTGGTGGACTTGCTCAAGGAATCGTCTAGCTGTCACCAAACCAGCGCCCCAGGAACGGATGCGTTAATTCTGGATTTAAGCTTAATTCGTCCCTTTGACTACTACACGGGGATTATTTTTGAAGTGGTCAACGATACCCCCAGTGGACAACAAATCTTAGGACAAGGGGGTCGCTACGACCAACTCTTAAGCCTCTATCACCCAGAAGGAGAAATCATTCCGGGGATTGGATTTTGCTTCAATATCGAAGGACTGCACCGAGTTTTGCGGTCTACGGGTCAACTGCCCCAGGAAACCCCCCCGACGCAATATCTGGTAGTGCCTAAAGTGCCTCAAGCCCAAGCAGCGGCTTTTACCTTCGCCCAAACCTTGCGGCAAAGCGGCGAAAACGGTCAAGTTGTCCGGGTGGAGATGAACCTGGAAGCTGGACAAACCGAGGAAACCGTGCGTGACTATGCCCGGAGTCGCCAAATCCGTCAAATTGCCTGGGTCAGTCCTGACTCCACCGCCGAACTGGAAACGGTATAACACAAAATCCGGTTTAATGTGTAGCTAAAACTGTAGGTTGGGTTGAGGAACGAAACCCAACCTAACTAAGCAAAAAGGAAAAAGGACGCGAATGAAAAAGGATGCTAATCAAATAGGAACATCCTCTTTCATTACCACCTCTTTCCTCTTGCAAAAGTTGGGTTTCCTTACGTCAACCCAACCTAAGAATACTTGCTACTACTTATTATTAAAAAGTTTCACGAGAGGAAACACAATGCCACATACGATTGTTACTAATACTTGCGAAGGAATTGCCGATTGTGTTGATGCTTGTCCCGTTGCTTGTATTCACGAAGGGCCGGGAAAAAATAGCAAAGGAACTGACTGGTATTGGATTGATTTTGCCACTTGTATTGACTGTGGCATTTGTTTACAAGTGTGCCCCGTAGACGGCGCAATTGTACCGGAAGAACGCCCCGAATTACAGAAGACTCCAGGGTAAAGCTTTAGCAGGGGAGCAGAGGAGCAGAGGGGCAGAGGAGCAGAGGTGCAGGGGAGCCCGCCGTCGGCAGGGGGGATATAGCACTTTTCGGAGTTATGAAGTACAAAAAAACCTGTCATTCCCGCGAAGGCGGGAATCCAGAAAACCTCTGTAATCCAATAAAAACCGCTATATGTAGAGACGCGATATATCATCGCGTCTCTATGTTTTGTTATGAACAGGACTTACGCATAAAAGCTATTGGTAGGGTGTTGTTCCGAGCGGTAACGCACCAAGACCCCAGATATAGATTCGTTGCGTAAGTCCTAATGAAGTACAAAAAAACCTGTCATTCCCGCCTTCGCGGGAATCCAGAAAACCTCTGTACTTCATCCAATAAAAACCGCTATATGTAGAGACGCGATATATCATCGCGTCTCTATGTTTTTTGGCGTTTTTTGGCAATATTTTATAGCGGTTTTCACCAAGAAATATCTGCCCGACAAATTACGCCCATACTAATATTTTTGCTTTACCTACTAATACCAATTTTTTTTTTATTTTTGCTACAATTCCAAGGTTTATTTGGGCGCAAGCATTGCGCCCCTACTGGTGAATTTTTGCAAATAATATAGATATTTCAATTAAGATTAGTACAAGTAGGGGCGCAATGCTTGCGCCCCTGATGTTTTGTCTCAAGCACAATTGAAATAAATATATAAAAAAATGCTGTAAATATTATCTTTTGCTCCGACTTCTCCGCACTACAGAACTACGAGGACGAGTGATTTTCGCGGGAGGATTGTTAGTTTCGGTTTTGGTTTCGGTTTTGGTTTCGGTGTGATAAATAATAATAGGAAGATTGGGGCGGATTCGCCGTGCTTTCCGCCGATCGCTGTCATCATCATCATCGTTATCATATTCTTCTTCGGCGTAATTATCGATGTCTTCGGAAATGATTTCCTCTGAGGGTTGGTTGTTGACAACCGCTTGAGATAGTTGAGAGTCTGGTAAAGATTGGCGAATTTCTTGGGCTTTTTTTGATACCATTAAATGAGTAACCGGGTCACTATTTTCTAATAGTTTAGCGGCTTGGTCAAAGTCAGCCAGGGCGTTTTCTCGTTTGTCTAATTCATCATAAATTAAGCCACGATCTAAATAAGCGATCGCCCGGTTTGAGTCTAGGTTAATCACTTGATTATAGTCAACTAAGGCTTGTTGGTAATTGCCCATTTTCATGTGTGCGGCACCGCGAAAATAATAGGCATCGGCACTGGTGGGATTGATTCTAATGGCACTATTATAATTAGCCATAGCTGATTGATGACTGTTCGCGTAACTATAAGCCAAGCCTCGATGTAAAATGGCTTCTAGAAAAGCTGGATTTAATTTAATGGCTTGATTTAAGGTAGCGATCGCCCCTGGATAATCTTTGGTTTCAATTTGTTTCATCGCCTTTTGATTTAAAGTAACGGCTTGTTGCGATCGCGCCACATATTGACGTACAACAGCTAAGTTATTTTCATATCCTTTTAACTTAGTTTGGGCTTCGGTAAATTTAGCCGTTGCCGGGGAAATTTGCTTTAATGCGGCGATCGCTTCTAACCATTTTTGTTCTGCTGCTAACCACACCTGAAGGGGATGGGGTGGATTTTGAACCAATATTGCAGCGGACATAGCGTGTTTTTGTGCTGCGTCAAACAAATCCTGGGCGTTTTGTTCTGGTTCTCGCTTTTGTTCCACCCCTGCCAACCGAGAACGCAGTGGGGGCAGGGCGTTTAACTCTGACTGTCCGGGAAATTTCTGCGCTTGTTCCAATCGGTTAATCGCAGCTTTCAGGGAATCAGAAGCCGTGGTGAGACTGTTAAGATCGGAAAGAGTTTCTAGTTTCTCTGCTTGAGTCGCTAAGGCTTCAGCCTCTTCGATCGCCTCTCGTTGCTGCAATTCTACCCCGATCGCTATTCCACCTGTACCGAATGCGATCGCCACCAGACCAGCCAAAATCCCTCGATGAACCATAATTTTTTGCCAAAATCACTAATTATTAAGAAATTCTAACATTTTATCCGGTAAATTCAGATGAGCTACTGCCTTAATCCTCATTGCCAGAAACCCCAGAACCCACCAACGGCGCAATATTGCCAGGGCTGTGGATTGAAATTACTTCTGAGAGAGCATTACCGTCCCATCAAACCCCTGGGACAAGGGGGATTTGGCAAAACGTTCTTGGCGATTGATGAAGATAGGCTGCAAACTCCCTGCGTGATTAAACAATTTTTTCCCCAAGACCCAAGCCCCAGAAACGCCCAAAAAGCTGCGGAGTTATTTCACCAAGAAGCTATTCGCCTAGATCAACTGGGTCAACATCCTCAAATTCCTGAGTTATTAGCGCATTTTGAACAAGATAGTTATCAATATTTAGTCCAAGAATTTATTGATGGACAGCATCTCGATCGAGAATTACAAACGGAAGGGGTTTTTAATGAGGCGAAAATTCGTCATTTGCTGCAAGATTTGCTGCCGGTGTTGCAATTTATTCATCAGGCTGGGGTGATTCACCGGGATATTAAACCAGAAAATATTATTCGATGTCGTTTAGATCGCCGGTTAGTTTTAGTGGATTTTGGCGCGGCTAAACTTTTTACCCAAAGTGCTTTATTACGCCGTGGCACCCTGATTGGCAGTCCAGAATATATGGCACCGGAACAAATCGAAGGACAAGCCACTTTTGCCAGTGATATTTATAGTTTAGGGGTGACTTGTATTTATTTGTTGACTAATACTTCGCCCTTTAATTTACGCGATCGCGCTGAAGATTGCTGGGTTTGGCAAGATTATTTACCCACCCCCATCAGTAGCGGATTAACCAAAATTTTAGAAAAAATGATTGCCCGTCCCACCAGTCAGCGCTATGAATCAGCGGCTCAAGTTTTCAGCGAATTTAATAGCCTGGTTAATAGCTTACATTATACAGTTGATTCTTTAGCCTTGGCTGACAAGGGCCTAGTTGCCCAGCAGGTATTTGCACCCAAAATTGCCGCCTCTATTCCCGCCGAATATTTAACCGCAGAAATTTATCAATTTTTGCAGAATACAGCCCAAATAGATTTAAATAAGCCAGAATTTACCGAATGGCAAATCCTATCTTTATGGCGACAATATTTATTAGAAATTGTGGAAAAACTCTCGGTTGACCCAGAGTATGAAAAGGATAAGGCTTTATTCTTAACTGATTTAAGAGAATTTGGCAAAGACGATCGTTTGGGACAGAAAATGCGAAGAATTGCTAAAGATGTGGCTTTATTAATTTATAATGCTTTGGATGAAAAAGAACAAGCGGAATTTTGGGAAAAAGTTCTAGAAGACTTGAAAAATAATCAAATTAATGTAGCCGCTGATGCGGTTAAGCAAGCCGGGATTAAGGGAATTTTATTTGGCAGTGCGGGATTACCCGGTTTAATGGTGTCTGTTGTGGCGCGGGTCATGTTACATAAATTAACCCAAGGGTTGCTAACTGGAATTTTGTTAAATTGGTTAGCCAGACACGCTTTAAGTCGGGCAGCTTTAGGGGTTTTAGGTGGCCCAATTGGGGTGGGAATTAATGTGATTTTAGCCGCTGGGGGAGTGGTTCACGGGGTTTCTTTTTATCGCCAGCAAAAGCGCAAAGCGAAATTTATTCAGGGCATTTTTTCGGTGTATTTGTTATCCAGCTAGAATTAGACACGAGTACAAAATTTCAACCAAAAAGCCCCCCTTAATAAGGGGGGTTGGGGGGATCGACGCCGGTATTTTGCCAGAATTATCTATTGTCTAAGCAACTAAGCATTTAGGCTGGTAAGAAATTCCCGCTTTTTTCAGCCGATTTAATACTTCTTGGAGGCGATCGCAATCTTCAATTAAGCTGATGCGAACATATCCATCTCCGGCTTCCCCAAAGGCGCTGCCCGGAGTCACCACCACCCCAGTTTTCTCTAAAACACTCATAAAGAAATCCGTAGAATTCATGCCCACGGTACAGGGCACCCAGAGATACATACTGGCTTTCGGAGGCGTAATATTCCAGCCTAATTCGTTCAACCCAGCCACGAGAAAATCGCGGCGTTTCCGATAGCGTTCTTGGTTTTGATGGATATAAGAATCTGGCAGCCGTAAAGCGGCAGCAGCCCCCGCTTGGACTACCGCAAACATCCCATAGTCCATATTACTTTTGAGACTATATAACCCCTTGATAATTTGAGCATTACCGACAGCAAACCCCGCTCGCCATCCGGCCATGCTATAAGTTTTAGAGAGGGTATGAAATTCTACACCAATTTCTTTGGCTCCGGGAATTTCTAGTAAGCTGGTGGGATGATAGTCGTCAAAGGAAAGTTCGGCATAAGCTAAGTCATGGACGAGCATGATTTCATAGTGCCGAGCCCATGCTACAATTTCTTCAAAAAATTCCCTAGGGGCGGTAGCGGTTGTGGGATTGTTCGGATAATTAAAGTAGATAATTTTGGCTCTTTGGGCGACATCTTCGGGAATCGTATTTAAGTCGATTAACCAGTCGGTTTCTGGTTTCAAGACTAGGGGATAAATTTCCGCGCCCGCTAAGATTGGCCCGCGAAAATGGGCGGGATAAGCTGGACTGGGAACCAGCACAATGTCCCCAGGATTAATATAGGCGATCGCCAGGTGAGAAAGTCCTTCTTTTGACCCTAATACCGGCAAAGCTTCACTGTTGTAATCGAGCAAAACATTGTAACGACGTTTATACCAATCGGTGATGGCTTTACGAAATTCTTCGATGCCTTCAAAGGGAGGATAGCCATGATTTTGGGAAGTGGTCATGGCCGCGATCGCTGCATCAATGACGGGTTGAGGTGGGGAACCGTCGGGGTTTCCCATCCCCAAATCAATCACATCGACCCCTTGTTGTTTTGCCTGATTTTTCAGTTCCGCTAAATAACCAAATATATACGGAGGTAGCTGATTCAGTCTTTCCGCTTGATGATTTTGCCAATTGATATTCATGGTTGATAAGTCCCGATTCACTGCGCCGGGAACCGACAGGTTTTCTAAAGTTTGGACACTCATTGATGTGATAATTCCTGGTGGGGTTTACTTTTATTATATAAATTACCCGATTATTTTTAGTCAAGCAGCTAAAAAATTCAGAGAAAACTTAAGATATTTTTTAGATTTATTTTTGATGACTTTCTGAATAAATGTAAAAAATATAAATTTTTCTGGCCAGCCAATCTTTTTGGCGGGTAAAAACTGAGGAGATTTTGACATCTTGAATCTGGGGAAAAGTAGAGCAAATATATCAAAGCATATTTTTACCGAGTCCGGGAGCCAACTTCCCTAAAAAATACATTTCTTTACAAAAAGTTTACTTATTTAAAGAAAGATGAAGTCATATTGCGGGATAGTTAATGTCACGAAACCCTGATGATGTCTGCATTTCAGGACGTTTAGCCTCAGCCTGACTGAGGCGATTCCGCCCCTAAGCGCAAGGGGCTGCGCTTCACTCCACCCCAGGGAACCTGCCTCTGGCAACGGGGAGGTTGTTCTCCAGGTTGCTAAATTTAGGCAGGATGCGTAAGTCTGTTTACGATGGAAAACAAAACCGATCGGTAAATTTCTGGAGCTAGATTAAATGATGACGGAGCGGATGATTTCCCTGCTGGGGTTGGGGGTATTTGTGGGGATGGGTTATCTGTTTTCCACGAACCGCCGAGCAATTCCTTGGCACACGGTGCTTTGGGGCATTGGCTTACAACTGATTTTAGCGATTTTTATCCTCAGAACTAGGGTCGGTTTGGCCTTGTTTCAGTTTTTGGGCGATCGCATCAACACTTTTCTCAACTATGCGGATGCGGGTTCTAAGTTTGTTTTTGGGGATAACTTTAGCGAACATTTTTTAGAGTGGATTTTTGCTGATTTAATGGCTCCCGTGGCTTGGTTAATGGGGGTGCCCTGGGGCGATTGTGCCCGGGGGGGAATTTTGTTGGGGAAAAAGACTATTTTAAATGAGTTTATTGGTTATTTGGATATGAAAGTTTTGATGGATAATGCCCGAAAAATTGCATCGGTGCAGGTGGCTGCGGGGTCGCTGCCGGTGATTTCTGAACGGGCTAAGGTTATCGCTACTTATGCTTTATGTGGTTTTTCTAATATTGGCTCGATCGCGATTCAAATTGGCGGAATTGGCGGCATGGCTCCCAATCGTCAGGGGGATTTAGCCCGCTTAGGAATTCGGGCGATGATTGCCGGTTCTTTGGCCTGTTTTATGACCGCTTGTATCGCTGGGATGTTATTGTAATCATAGCGGGCAGGCATCGCCTGATTTCTCCGATACCTAACTAAACTCACCTTTTTTGCCACTATTATTCTTATGATCGCCTTGGCTGGATACGAAGATTTTATTCAAATTCATCATAGCGAAAACTCGCAAGTTTATCGGGCTCGACGAGTGGGCGATCGCCAACCTGTCATCCTGAAATTACTCAATGGAGAATATCCCACTTGCGAGCAAATTCGCTGCTATAAACAAGAATATTCCCTCACTTGCCAGTTAAAATCTCCAGGAATTGCCAAAGCCTATAGCCTGGAAGAATGGCAAAGAAGCTATGCGATCGTCCTGGAAGACTTTGGGGGAATTTCCCTGAAACAATGGTTAAAAGAACGAGAAAAAATTAGCCTAAAAGAATTTCTCCAATTAGCGATCGCGATTTCCGAAAGTTTGGCTCAAATTCACGCGGAAAATATCATTCATAAAGATATTAATCCGGGCAATATTGTCATTAACCCCGTTACCCAAGCGATCAAAATTATTGACTTTGGCATTGCCACCCAACTCAGTCGAGAAAATCCTACCCTGAAAAATCCGAATGTTTTAGAAGGAACCTTACCTTATATTTCCCCAGAACAAACCGGCAGAATGAATCGGGGCTTAGATTACCGCACTGATTTTTATTCTTTGGGCGTGACTTTATATGAAATATTGACGGGAAAATTGCCTTTTGAAAGTACCGATCCCCTGGAATTAGTCCATTGTCATATTGCGAAAATGCCATCTTTGTTAGGCAACGGGGAACAGGGAACGGGGAACGGGGAGCGCTTGTGCGGAGGGGCAGAGGAGCAGAGGAGCAGAGGGGCAGAGGTGCGCTTGTGCGGAGGGGCAGAGGTGCGCTTGTGCGGAGGAGCAGAGGGGAAAGATATCTCCCCGGCAGATGGTGGGCACCCCTGCACCCCTGCTCCCTTCTTCCCCATCCCCCAAGTTATTGCCGATATTGTAATGAAATTAATGGCAAAGAATGCGGAAGACCGCTATCAAAGTGCTGAAGGGTTGAAGCATGATTTAGATCGATGTTTACAATGTTTAGAAGCTACGGGAGAAATTACAAGTTTTAAACTTGGGGAGATGGATTTTGGCGATCGCTTTCAAATTCCCCAAAAACTTTACGGACGGGAAGCGGAAATCGCCACCTTACTAGAAGCCTTCGATCGCGTGGCGAACCCCCCTGAATCCACCCTGACCCGTGAAAATAGGGGAGTAGAACTCATGCTAGTCGCCGGGTATTCCGGGATTGGCAAATCATCATTAGTCCAAGAACTTTTTAAACCGATTACCGCTCGGCGCGGCTATTTTATTTCGGGTAAATTCGACCAATTTCAACGCAATATTCCTTATTCAGCGATCGTGGCCGCATTTCGCGGATTAATCCAGCAACTATTAGGGGAAAGTGAAGCCCAATTGCAAGTCTGGCGGGAAAAATTATTGCCAGGCTTAGGAGCCAGCGGGCAAATTATTATTGATGTAATTCCCGAAGTAGAATTAATCATCGGCAAACAACCTCCAGTTCCGGCTTTAGAACCGAAAGAAGCGCAAAATCGGTTTAATCTGGTTTTCGGCAATTTTATCAGAGTTTTCTGTACTCAAGACCATCCCTTAACCCTATTTATCGACGATTTACAATGGGCGGATATGGCCACATTGCAACTACTAGAAAGACTCTTAATTGACGGACAACCAGACGGAAAAAATAGATATTTATTCATTTTAGGAGCGTATCGAGATAATGAAGTAATGGCCGGACATCCTCTACTGATGACCCTGGAAAAAATTCGCCAAATTCATCCGGTGATTAATCAAATTACTTTACAACCGTTACCCCTGAAGCAAATTGCTTATTTAATCGGCGATACCCTAAAACAATCCCCCGCACAGGTGATTAAGTTAGCCGATTTAGTTTTACAAAAAACCGGAGGCAATCCTTTTTTTGTCAATGAATTTATCCAAGCTTTATATCGAAAAAACTTAATTACATTTAACCGTAAAAATAGAATTTGGCAATGGGAAGTCACCGCCATTCAAACCATAAATTTTACGGATAATATCGTGCAATTAATGGTGAGTAAATTGCAAGAATTACCCCCCATTACCCAGAAAATATTATCTTTAGCGGCTTGTTGGGGATCCGAATTTGACTTGACATTGCTGAACTGGATTACTCAGCAATCCCCCGAAGAAATTTTTCAAGAGTTAAAAATTGCTCTGAATCAAAACTTGATTTTTCCCCGTTCTGAATTAGATCGAGACTTACTGATTCAATCCTATAAATTTAGTCACGATCGCATTCAACAAGCGGCTTATTCTCTAATCCCCGATGGGGAAAAAGCAGCAACCCATTACCACATTGGAGAAGTGGTGCTGCAAAACCTTTCACCCCCAGCCAGAGACGAGCAGATTTTTAATCTCTTGAATCAATTAAACTATGGCATTACCTTAATTGCCGACCAGTCAGAACGAGATGAATTAGCCCAGCTAAACTTGATTGCTTGTGGCAAAGCCCGGGACGCAACCGCTTATCAATCGGCGCGTGAATATGCCAAATTCGGCTTATCTTTGCTAGGGGAAAATCCTTGGCAACGGCAATATCAAATCACCCTAAATTTCCATAATCTAGCCGCTGAATTAGCTGCTATTTGCGGTGACTTTGACGAGATGGAAAGCCTAGTAAACTCTGTTTTAGACCAAGCGGATAACTTACTCGATCGCGTGAAGGTTTATCGCATCAAAATTTTTGCCCATGTCACCCAAAATCAACTTAAAGCAGCCATCTCAATTGCTCAAGAACTTTTGCAAAAATTGGGGGTGAATCTGCCTGAGTCACCCACTCCCCAGGATTTGCAGCAGGCAGTGGCAGAAATTCAAGCACTAATCGGCGATCGAGAAATTCAAGAATTAGTCGATCGCCCCATGATGACCGATCCAGAAAAAATTTCCATTGTGGAAATTGCCAACAGCATCATCCCTGCGGTTTATATTATTGGTTCTCCCTTGCTGCCCCTGGTGGTGGCTTTATCGGTCAAGCTATCTATTCAATTTGGCAATACTTTGGCTTCTGGCTTTGCTTATGCTTGCTATGCCATGATTATTTGTAACTTTGTCAAAGATTTGGATACGGGAGTAAAGTTTGCTGAATTGTCACTCCAAGTTGCCGTCAAAGTAGATGCGAAAGCGGTCAAATCAGAGGCATTTTCAACGGCGGCCCTATTCGGACTGCATCGTCGATCTCATATCAAAGAAACTCTAATACTGGCCCAAGAAGGTTATGCCGCTGCCTTAGAAGTCGGAAACTTAGAGTTCGCGGGACGTAGTGTTTATACGTTTTGTATTAATGCTTTTGCCTGCGGTCAGCCCTTAACCAGGTTGGTAAATGAAATCGGCGCCTATGGCAATGGGTTGATGCAATTAAACCAATTTACTAACGCTAATTATTGTCGCATCCATTGGCAATTGATGTTAAATTTATTGGGAACGCCAGAACATCCTAGCGTTTTGTCGGGAACAGCGTTACAAGAAGCTGAATTGTTGCCGCAACTGCTTAATGCTCAGGACTTGTTTGGACTATATTTCTTTTATTTATATAAGCTGATTCTTTGCTATCTTTTTGGCGAAATAGCAGAGGCTCAAACTTATGGAAAGCAACTCAGGGCTTATTTTATGGGAGGGGCGGGAACTTGTGGCGAACCGGCGTTTTATTTCTATGATTCTTTAAGCCTTCTCGCTGATGTCAGTTCAGACCCAGAAAAACTCTCTGAGGTGCTGCAACAGGTGGAAGAAAATCAAACAAAATTACAACAGGATTGGGCGCACTATGCTCCCATGAATCATCAACATAAAGTGGATCTAGTGGCCGCAGAAAAATGCCGATTTTTAGGCGAAAAAGCCGCAGCCATTGACCTATACGATCGCGCCATTGCGGGAGCAAAAACCAATGGCTATACCCAAGAAGAAGCCCTCGCGAACGAACTGGCTGCGAAGTTTTATTTAGCTTGGGGTAAAGAGAAAATTGCCCGAATTTATCTCCAAGATGCTCACTACGCTTATCAAGTTTGGGGGGCAGCCGCAAAAGTTAAGCATTTAGAACAGAATTATCCAGATTTATTAAATTACCAGTTTTATTTTACCAAAAATATAGATGAAACTACCTTGTTTTCTACCATTAAAAGTGACTCAAAAAATAATTTAGATATCGAAACAGTGATTAAGGCTAATCAAGCGATATCTGGGGAAATTTTATTAGATAATTTATTGGTAATTCTGCTGAATATTATTATTGAAAATGCGGGAGCACAAAATGGTTATATTATTTTAGTCGATCGCGATCGATTGGTGATTTCCGCCTCTAAGGTAGTCAATGCCCCACTTTTGGAGTTGGGCAAATCTATCCCCGTAGAAAATTGTCATACTTTGCCCCAGACAATTATTAATTATGTGGCCAGAACTCAAGAAAGTGTAGTGTTAAATGATGCAAGTAAAGAAGGTAATTTTACTCAAGATGCTTATATCCAAACATATCAACCATTGTCGGCGATCTGCTTTCCTCTGATTAATCAAGGTCAATTGGTTAGTATTATTTATCTGGAAAATAACCTCACTATCGGCGCTTTTACCAAAGACCGCTTAACCCTATTACAGTTGCTTTCTGGTCAAGCGGCGATCGCGATTAGCAATGCCCAACTTTATTGCCAACTTAAATACAGTGAACAACAGCTTAAGCAGTTTCTAGAAGCCGTACCTATCGGTATTGCAACGATCGATGTTCAGGGTCATCCTTACTATACTAATACTAAGGCTCAAGAACTCCTAGGCAAAGGGGTTATTCCCGAAACCAAACCAGAGGAAATTGCTCAGGTGTATCAAAGCTATATTGCCCAAACTAATCAAGTTTATCCTCAAGATCGATTACCGATTATTAAAGCATTACGAGGAGAAGCTTCTAAGGCTGATGATATTGAAATTCATCAGGGCGATCGCATTATTCCCGTAGAAGCTTGGGGGACACCGATTTATAATGAACAAGGAGAGGTGATTTATGCGATCGCTACTTTTCAAGATATTAGCGAACGCAAACAAGCGGAAAAGTTGCTGATTGATTACAATCAAGCTTTAGAAAAACAACTGGCTTTAGCGAAAGCGAAAGAAGTAGCGGAAGCGGAAACCAGAGCGAAAAGTGCTTTTCTCGCGACCATGAGCCACGAAATTCGCACTCCCATGAATGGGGTTCTGGGTATGGCGGAATTACTGGGGAATACGGCTCTGGATGAGGAACAAAAAGACTATGTTAAAACTATTCAAGATAGTGGCAATGCCCTGTTAGTCATTATTAATGATATTCTAGATTTTTCTAAAATTGAATCGGGTAATTTAGAACTGGATCGACATCCCTTCTCTCTGAAAGAGGTACTCGATTCTATCGCCAGTATTTTCCGCAAACAAGCCCAAGACAAACAGATTTCTTTAGCATATTCTATGCCTGCCAATGTTCCCCCTTGGGTGATGGGAGATAGCACTCGGTTTCGGCAAATTCTCCTGAATTTAGTAGGCAATGCGATTAAATTTACGCAGCAAGGAACGGTGGCGATCGCTGTTGATGCCTGTCCAATTAACCAAGGACAAACGGAGGCAAAAGAGCAATATGGAAACGAGCCATATCAGCCATATCAGCCATATCAATTGATGATTCAGGTGCAAGATACCGGAGTGGGAATTAAGGGCGATCTCCTGAAAAAACTATTTCAACCTTTTACTCAAGCGGATGCTACCATTGCGCGTAAATATGGCGGCACCGGCTTAGGTTTGGCCATTAGCAAACGTTTAGTTGAGTTAATGGGCGGAACAATTTGGGTGGAAAGCCAGGGAAATGTGGCGGGAAATCCACCTGTTGATTGGCGATTAAATCCAACTATAACTCAAGGTTCGACTCAAGGGTCTAGCTTTTATTTTACGGTGGTATTAGCAGCGGCAAAACCCCCAGAATTAGCCGCACCAGCGCCAAGTATTCCAGACATTAAAGCCGCCCCCAGTGAAGCCTATCCTCTGCGGATTTTATTAGCGGAAGATCATCGCGTGAATCAAAAATTAGCGATTCAATTCCTGAAGCGTTTAAGCTATCAAGCGGATATTGCTAATAATGGCTTAGAAGTTTTAAAGATGTTAGAACATCAAGAGTATGATTTAATTTTAATGGACGTACAAATGCCCGAAATGGATGGCATAGAAGCCACTCGTCAGATTTGTACTTTGTATCCCGAAAGTAGCCGTCCTTATATTATTGCTATGACTGCTAATGCTATGGAAGGCGATCGCGAACTTTGTTTAAATGCAGGCATGAATGATTATGTGAGTAAACCGATTCGTTTGGACACACTTAAACAAGCGCTGGAACGATATATCCATAGCTTGTCTCAGTCACAAACTGACGCCACGCAAATTGTTGAATGATCGGCAATTGAATTTGCCAGCGCCAATGATATAATTATCCGATTTTTTCATTACCAAATTTTACCGCTCTTTTTGCTGGTAAATTGGTCACTATAGCGGTTATTATTTGAATAAATTACAGATTTTTTTGGATTCTATCGGGTCTGGTTCAGGACAGTTTTTTTGTACTTCATAACTCTGCTGCTATATTGGCACCAGGATAGGAGGGGCGATCGCTTATGCCAACTAAAATCAGGACACGGCAATGCCGTGTCCCTACGTTTATGTTAGTTTAGGAATTGCGTTTTTATGATTCAAGGGCATCCCTAAAAAATTTACTCTGACTTAAAG
>JAABRM010000085.1 GCA_011390955.1 Oscillatoriales cyanobacterium
GCGGGAATCCACTCTTATGGCATTGTTGGTGGTTGGTTGTTGTTTGTTGTTTGTTGTTGGTTGTTTGTTGGTCGAATGTCATTCCCGCGAATGCGGGAATCCACTCTTATGGCATTGTTGGTGGTTGGTTGTTGTTTGTTGTTTGTTGTTGGTTGTTTGTTGGTCGAATGTCATTCCCGCGAATGCGGGAATCCACTCTTATGGCATTGTTGGTGGTTGTTGGTTGGTGGTTGGTTGCTTGTTGTTGGTGGTGGTTGGTAAAAAATTAACAATCAACAAAGAACAAAGAACCAACAACAATCAACAAACAACAAAGAACCAACAACAAATAACATTAATCTAATGCATCAATAAATAATTCATAAGTACAAAAAGCGGGTTTTTCTTGTTCGATAATTTCCCGAACTAAGCCTTCGTCAATTATATTTCCAGGTTCGGGACGTAGCCGCACCAAAAAATGATAAGGCCGTCCACCTCCAACGATCGCATCATCACCGATACGACTAGAACCTAAGACAAAACCTTGGGTAAAAATTTCTTGAATACTGATATGTTTTTCCGCTTCGGGAAGATGTTCATCTAAGGGTAAATTTGTATATAAATGGAGATAAAGACGTAAACCTAAACGAGTGCCGCGCCAATGAAATAGTTTAATTGCCTGCCGAATTAAATAACGCTGCCGAGTTAAACTCAAGCGAGCATCCATTTTCCATCCAACCCAATGGGAGAGAAAAGGCAGCAGCATTTCTGGTGCGGTCAAAGGATCTAAATACGCCCAAAGAGACTCTAATTGATTAACCGCTGGTTCGTAAGTTTGCTCGAAAATCTTTAATAAGCGACCAATAAAATCGACTTCTCGGTAAAGTTCTGGCAGAAAATTTAGGTAAAGACTTCGAGGTCGAACAAATACGGAAAATTGGGCAGATTGACTGCGTTCTTCGGGGTGATTTTCTAAGGTATATTCAATATTAATTTTGCCATAAAAATCTAAATTTAGAGGATTTTTTTGAGTAACAAATGTATCATTAGACTCGAAGAAGTTGGCGGGGAGTTGGAAGTAGAGAACGCCTTCGATTTGACCTTTTGCCGGGATTTGATTTCCTTCCATTCTGAACCGATACCAATGGGAAGGAAAATTGCCTTCTAACTGTGCATTGATTTGCACGGTCTGTGTATTCTGGTTTTTGAGTCTGACTAACAGTTCGCTACTTTCACCGGGATACAGTAATACATAGCTGTCAGGAAAATTCGGTGTATTGGTTAGCGATGTTTGTTGCCACAGGCGATCGCGTCTCTCGGCGCCTCTTCCCACTGGCTCAATGGGCGCCGAAGGCAATTGCATCGGCACCAGTTCTAGTCGCAATGGTAAAAGGTCGCGGGCTTGAGTCATTTTATCGTTGTTTGTTGTTGGTTGGTTGTTGTTTGTTGGTGGTTGGTGGTTGTTGGTTGGTTGTTGATGGTTGTTTGTTGTTTGTTGGTGGTTGGTGGTTATTTTTTGGTGGTTATTTGTTGGTGGTTGGGGGTTGTCAACGGTTGACTTTTTGGTCGGGAGTTGCTTTCAGGGAATTTAGATAAGCATTTAGCTTGGGAGAAAGTTCATCAACAATGAGTTTGAGACTATCAATTTGTTGTTGGGTTAATAACTTTCTAGAATAAGCTAACCTTAACCAGTGTCTAGTTTCATTTAACGACCCTCTAGCAATTTTGACAAACCGTTGATTATCTTGCAGATTATAACGCCCTACTCCTTCGGCAATGTTAGCACCAATACTATCTGCCGATCGCACAATTTGTTTACCTATAGTGTCTTTCGTAAAAAAATCCCAGTCTTTCACAATAAACCAAATTTGATTAGACAGTTGTTCGGCTAGTTGATAAACTCTTAATTCTTGAAAGCTTGTCATAATCATTGATTGGTGGTGGTTGGTGGTTGTTGGTTGGTTGTTGATGGTTGGTGGTTATTTGTTGGTGGTTGGTGGTTGGTGGTTGACTGCTGACAAACAACAAACAACAAACAACAAACAACAAACAACAAACAACAAACAACAAACAACAAACAACAAATAACTAAAGTAAACTAATCGCGTGGCCCGATCGCAGTTGGAGATTTCGCCAAGAAACAATCAGACCCAAAGGGCCGGGATTAATCACGGGTTCGCGGGGCAGAAAGCGCACCCAAGTATTTTCTTGACGGCGTAATTCAAATAGCTGCACCGCTCCCAAATAACGCACTCCAGAAATTTTTTGTAATAACGTGACAATATCCGAGGCATAAACTGGACGACCAAAAGGCCAACCTCTTCTTTCTGGGCCACCATTAATCGGATTGAGAAATTGATACAGGGCCGATTGCAGTTCTAAGAGAATTTGCTGTTGGGCGGCGGTGTTATTATATTCCGGTTCTAAGGCTACTTCGGTTTGCACGGATACTCCCACATATTCTGGTTGCCCACAGGTGACTTGCACCCCCAACAACCGCCGCAGATCGAGATATGAGAGAACTTTTTTTTCTAAATTAGCCGATAAGTTCAATTGTTCTGGGCTGATGCCGTTAGTGGCAATGCCCGTGGTATCGACGTGAGGGACTAATAGCAACCGGACTTGTCCTGCTTCTTCTTGTTTCATGGCGGACATACATAAAGCGCGGGCGATCGCCCCTTCTCCGCCTTCCAGTGCCAGGGTTTCAAAGTCTTCCACCGTCACCGCCCGATTCCGGGTCCGCAACAAACGCGGGGCTCTGACCACCGCTTGCTCCAGGGATTCCGCATTGGTGCCATCACTAGCGGCTTGGTGGTTGACCACCCTTGCCACATAAGGCACCGCACTTTTCAAAACCGTAATCGTTCCCCGTTGCACATTACCTTTGTCACCACCCCCCACGCGATAAGCGACCATCAGAATCATCGAGCCTCGCGGCGGCACCGCACCATAAGACCGTTCTTCCCCGGAAGCGGTGGAAACTTCCACGGTATTCTCGGTGGAAGGCAGGTAAATGCTGTCTCCCGGTAGTTGCTGCGATCGCCTACGAAACTGAATTTGTTCAACTAAATGAGAAGACTCGCGAATCAACGGGCCAAATTGAACCCTACCCGTGAGGGAATCAATCGTATAGTGTGGGTCTTGGGGTCCAGAGTCCGCAAAATCTAGCACCTCCTGCCAAACTTGCGGCACCCCTCCCGGTGGCGTGACTAAAAGATATTCATCAGATTTACGGGGCAGCACGGGAGTGCCTTGTAACTGAAAGCTTTGCCCTGGTGTACCGTCGCTTTCCCCGATCGTTTCATTTCTAATTAAAGCGCTTTGATAAGCGAGAACCGTACCGCCAACCGATCGCGCCTGAATGCCCACAATCCGAGGGGAGCTATTATAGCCCGCTTGATTCGGTAACGGTTCCGTAAACAAACAGCGAATCCAGCGTCCTTGGTAAGTGACAAATATGGTTTCTGGCCATTCCTGGGGCAAATGCAGCACCACATCCGCCCCACTCAGGGGATTACCCCCCTGGCGAACTAACTCACTAAAACTGAATCCTTGGGTCTGATCTTCGGTTTCTTGTAACAGAATCGGTTCCCAAAAATTACCATTCCAGGCTTCCCAACGGCGCGGCGGCTTTTCCGGGTTAATCCCGGTGGCTGTCGCTGGCGAACCTTTAAGGGTGACAGCCAGAGTATTTCCCTCTAAAGGGGCTTGGGCATCAAATACTAAATAAAAGCAGTTACCCGGTTGAGGGTCGTCGTTGAAAAATGCCACTTCTTGTCCGTGCCAAGACCCATCTCGCTCCATTGTCCAGGAACCGAGAAAGCGATCGCGCAGACTTTGGGGTTGATAGTCAGCAGTGGGGGCGGATAAAAAATGCCGAATTCGGGGATTACCAATTCGCAGGGGTTGTTCCGTGGTAAACACAACCGCTGGCTGCTCGTCAGTTTGTTCTGTAGCCACTTCTGTTCCGGCAGGAATAGTATAAGTCTGTGGCAAATTGCCACTTAAATAAAAACTTAAATAAGTTTTTGCCGGATTTGGTGCCCTCAAGCGTACCCCCAGCAACTCCAAAAAAGCCACATAGTTCCGCCGAGGCACCTGATTGAATCGCTGGAACATAAGGTCAGTCATCCAAGCAAACAATTCAATCAGGGTAATCCCTGGATCCGATGGATTATAGTTCGTCCACTCTGGACAATAGCGGGGAATCCTTAATAAGCATTCATCCACTAAGTCCTGAAAGGCGCGATCGTCCAAATCTGACTTGGGCAAATTGGGCAAAAAATCAAACTTCATAATCCCCCTCTTTCTTAATTAACGGGCTCCCCCGCCCCCGATGGCGGCCTCTGCTCCTCCGCACCGGGGCGACCACCGCCAAATGTCATTCCCGCGAATGCGGGAATCCACTCTTGTGGCATTGTTGAATGTCATTCCCGCGAATGCGGGAATCCACTCTTGTGGCATTGTTGAATGTCATTCCCGCGAATGCGGGAATCCACTCTTGTGGCATTGTTGAATGTCATTCCCGCGAATGCGGGAATCCACTCTTGTGGCATTGTTGAATGTCATTCCCGCGAATGCGGGAATCCACTCTTGTGGCATTGTTGAATGTCATTCCCGCGAATGCGGGAATCCACTCTTGTGGCATTGTTGAATGTCATTCCCGCGAATGCGGGAATCCACTCTTGTGGCATTGTTGAATGTCATTCCCGCGAATGCGGGAATCCACTCTTGTGGCATTGTTGGTGGTTGGATCTCGCCCCTACACCCGCTCCCCTGCTCCTTAAGAAGGAGGTAGCAGATAAAACGGATAAATCATACTTTGGGAATCATAAGAATCCTTCGGGTGATATTGAATCAGAATATCTACCCGACCCTTAGTGGGATCCGGTTCTGTATAAATCCCGTCCACAATAATTCGGGGTTCCCAATTTTCCAACGCTTCTTGCACATACAAGCGCATAAGCAATAAAGTTTGGGTATTCATCGGGGCAAACACCAACTCCGAAAGTCGCGATCCAAACTCCGGGCGATAAACTCGTTCCCCTAACCGGGTGCCTAAAATTAATCTAATGCAGTCCTCAACATTGGGAATATCAGAATTTAGTTGAACGTTGCCCTGGAAATTGACTTTTAAGGGAAAAACCAAGCCTCGCCCCAAATAGTCCCGACCTTTGTTCTGAGAAAACTCCGGCATATTTCATTCCCTCCGCTGCTCCAAAAAGTTTAGTGCAGCGATCGCCGCGATCGTATTCGCCAAAAGTCGAACATAGATTCGTTATTGGTTGTTTGTTGTTCGTTGTTTGTTGTTCGTTGTTTGTTGTTCGTTGTTTGTTGTTCGTTGTTTGTTGTTCGTTGTTGGTTATTCGTTATCACCAACAACCACCAACCACCAACCACCAACCAATAACCAACAACCAATAAATAATCACGGTGCCACCAAAACCGTCACCGCTGTTCCCACCACCGGCAAAGTCAAAGGCACCGGCACTGGAGCGGGAACACTCATCCCCACCGCCATTGTCAGGGAATGGGCCACGGGACGCCCCATTGCCAACACCGTCACCGAACAAGGCATCATCAAAACCCCAGTGGCCATCGGTGCCCCAGCCACCGCATCTCCCAAACAGGCGATCGGGCGGCCCATCGCCAACACCGTCGGCGCCCCAGGCCCCACAATCGGACTACCGCCCGCTACATCTCCAAGCACTGCTACTGGTAACATCGCTCCAATCTTCCTCTTACTAGCTTCTCACTGCTTCAGAAATCGTTACTTTAGTCTGCCTCACCTCCAACCAACCAGTCATTAGCCATTAGTCGATCTTGTTGTTGGTTGTTGGTTGTTCTTTGTTGTTTGTTCTTTGTTGTTTGTCAGTAGTCAAAAAGCAACCACCAACCAGGCAACAGGGAACAGGGAACAGGGAAGAGGGAACAGGGAAGAGGGGGAAGAGAGGGTGTAGGGAATAATTGATAATTGATAATTGATAATTGATAATTGATAATTATTCCCCACACCCCACACCGATGGCGGCCCCAACCAACAACCAACAACCAACAACCAACAACCAACAACCAACAACCAACAACCAACAACCAACAACCAACAACCAACCAACAACCACCAACCACCAACCACCAACCAACAACCAACAACATTAACAATTCAACCGAATCAACGGTGCCGTAAAACCAGCAGTCGCCCCAGCCATCAATTGAAACGCCGCACCCGTCTGAAGATTCAACGCCCCCCCAGCTTGTAAACCTGCCGTTCCCCCAGCCTGCATACTCAAAGAACCACCAGCCTGAACAGTCATGGCTGCCCCAGCCTTAATTCCCACCTGTGCCGCTGACTGAACATTCACTTGCGCTGCCCCTTCAATGGCTACTTTTGCCGGTGACTTAATATCTACTCCCCCAGTCCCGGTCACTTCTACTTTCGGACTGTTCACCTTAATCCCCGAATTAGTCATTTCTATCGTACTTGGGCCAACTTTCAACACAATCTTAGTAGTCCCGGTAATATAAATTTCCCCAGCATCAACATTCAGCTTATTGCTTTTACCTGATTTTCCGGTTTTAACATTCATATCCCCGGTAGAAGTTACATCAATTTTTTTGCCCGAATCATCCATTAAACAAGTATGGCCGCCATTAGTTTTTACCTCCAATGTTTTCTTGTCATCGTCTAACTTCATATAATGTTGACCGCTGGTTTTTACCTCGATAAATTTCTCCGTATCATTCATATATAAATGATGTTTTTTCCCATCTACGGTCTCCAGATAAATTCCTTTTTTACTGCTATCTTTATCTTCTTCAACAAATTGCAGTTTATGACCCAATCGAGTAGTAAAAGTTCGCAGCCGAACTTTTCCATCTACCACGCTATTATCTACTTTATCCTTGGTTTTTTCTTTGCCATTCCAAACACCCCCAATCACATAAGGTCGATGAATATCCCCATGTTCAAAACCCACCAACACCTCATCATCAATTTCTGGCAAACAATCAAAGCCGCGATCGGGTCCAGCGCCAATACTCACCACCCTTGCCCAATTACTTTCATGTTCTTCTGTTAGGGTCGGAAATTTCACTCTCACTCGGCTCCAACCTTCCGGATCTTTATTATTACTCACCACACCGACCAACAAAGTTTGACCTGGATCGAGACGCTTTTCTGGCATGACGGTACTGAGTAAATCTCCCCCACGCAAACCCCGCACCGTAAACTCCGTAATATAAATGCCATCGGCATAATTATGGTGAGTTTCCGTCACATAATACTTACCACTATATTTGCCCATATCTGATAGTTTAACTACCCTTCCTGGTCTGATTTTTGGATTGCCTTCTGCGGTGGCATCTGCCTGGACAAATTCGCCCCCTAACTCATTACAAAGGGCTTGAGCAATTACATCCCCTTCCTTGGCGACAAAAAAAGGTTTATCTACCACAATCACCTTCGGGGAAGAAGGTTTACCGCTAAAAGATGAACTGGTACTAGACCCTTTCCCAAAATCTGTTTCCGTGACTAACTTAGCAGAACTTGCCTGAGAAACGAAGGCTTTTTTCTCTTTATAATCCCAGCCGCGCACTTCCACTGAACTAATTTGTTCGCTACTGGTGACCCGCACCCGAAAACCATGAATATCTTCTAACCATTGTAAGCTTAAAGTATCATCAGCTTTAGGTTTTCTAAAGTTTAATTTGCCATCTTGGACAAACAATTCATAGCCATTACGGGCCGCCCGTTCCCGCAAAAATTCCATATTAGTTTGATTTTGTTGAAACACATATTTATGAGCAGGACTGGTACTATCAACCGTCCCACTATAAATCCCCACTTCGCCAATAATTTTATTGACAATATCGCTATCGGTCATATCTTGAAACGAGCGATTATGCCGTCCCCGATGCAACCGATGACCGGCATCATATCCCCGAATAATCATCGTAGCTTGAGCATTTTCGGTGAAATTACTTTCAATAGCCGTAATTTCGCCTTCAATCACTTTTTCTTCATTTTCTGTAGAGAATTCTGTATCTTCTGTGGTACTCGATTTAAAGCTAACTTCGATTTTTTTGCCGATAGAAAACTGGCTTTCATGTTGCCAAGGTTCCCCGCTACCGGGAAAGTAATCATTATTAATCGCGATCGTAAACATGGCCGGTTGATGGAGGCTTTCTTCTACGGAAATTTCCATCAAGTCTTCCATTAACTTGTCGGAGGCTTTGCTGCCACCAATTTTTAAAATGGGTTGGGCTAAGTAACGTACTGGAGACATAGTTTTTTTTATGATAATTTACTATGCTTAGTTTAGCGGGGCGATCGGGGATGATCTATTCTCCAAAAGTAGAATCTTTTCTCGGTTGCAGCGAACGATTTATGTGGATCGGCGGTTAAGCATTTTTTGCTAAATTGGCTAAAAATTTTCTGAACAAACTATTGACAAATCCCGTAATTTTATTTATTATATAATTAATGCTAAACTGGAAAAATCTGCCAAATTCAGAAACCCGGTTTCTTGTGGCCGGTTCTGTAGGGGCGAAGCATTCCGGGAATAATTTTTTGGCTGAAACAGAGGATATATTACCGGAATGCTTCGCCCTCTGTACAATATTAAGACGAAAGGCGAAGCATTCCGGGAATAAGTTAGTGGTTATCACCCAGAAATATCTGCCGGAATGCTTCGCCCCTACAGGGGTAAACAAAGATTGTCGCAAAAACCCGGTTTCTGGGTTAAAATGCAACCAATAACAGAGAAACCCCTGGAGACAGTGATGCAAATTACATTGAACAAGCAACAAGAGCAGTTTATCGCCGCCCAGTTAGCGAGGGGCAATTTTAATCATCCCGATGAAGTTGTGAATGCTGCCTTTAGTCTGCTGGAACAATTGCAAACCGAGTATGAAGAATGGCTCACAGAAACCCGCGCTAAAGTGGAAACGGCTGTATTAGAAATGGACAGAGGTGAAGGTTTAGATGGGGAAACATTTGTGCTAGGAATTCTGGAGCGTTTTCAGCAGGCAAAAAGAGGAAAGTTTGAGTGATTAAGTATCAGATATCGCCCTCTGCCAGTCGGGATTTGAATGATATTTCCGAATATTTTTTGGCGCAAAATATTGCAGCAGGAGAGCGGTTTTTTCAAGAATTCAACCGCAAATGTAAATATTTAACTCAGTTTCCTTATATGGGAAAAAGCTATGGGCATTTATTAACAGATTTGCGCGGCTTACCTTTGGACGGTTACATTATTCTTTATCGCACCGGAGGAGAAACGGTGGAAATTCTGCGGGTTGTGCATGGACGACAAGACCTAGAGGAATTATTTAGAAATTGATGATTTCGGTTTGAGAAACCGTGGGATTTCAAAAACCCGGTTTTTTGTGGGGTTTGAAAAACCGGGTTTCTTTTAATAATTCCAAAGTTAATTATGATATAGTAAAAACCCGGTTTATTTTTGCGATTTAGACTTGATCCACTTCTTTTAAGGTTAAATCGACTCGTGCTTGTACCGGAGTCCCATCCCGCAAAAAACGGGTCAATCTGTAAGTGAGTTGCTGCACAAAACACCGGATATATTGCTGTTGTCCCCAGGTGAAAATATAAATTGGCGGACGTTTATCTTTGCCGCTGCCTTTGGTGGCAAATTCTACAGATTTTTTCAGTTTATCGATATACTTATCCATGACATTGCTGCCGTCTTCATAAGTATCAAACACAATATTACTAATCGTCAGAGTGTAAGGTTCTGGATAAGCAAAACTGACCTTTGGCAGTCCGGTTTTGGTGCGGGCTCCAGTGCTGGCATTCACCTGAATCGATTTTTGAAAGACTAACTCATTCGGGTTAAACATGAACTCGATGGTGTCACTTTCTTGGGAAATCAATTTGGCTTTTTCGAGTTTGCCAGAAGCGGCTGAATTTGTCATAGTATTTTCCGATATTGATTTAAATTGGGAATTTCTGGAAAGGCGAAAACCTGGAGTCATATCAAGTCCGGTCGATCGGTTACAAAAACAATCCTCCCTCATTAAGATGGATTCCCGCATATAGCCCTTTGGGCATGGGCTTCGCAAGGACGCGGGAATGACAGCGCTTTGTAGATAATCAGCGAATACACGGACTTGATATCAAACAAAAAAGAAACCGGGTTTCTTTAGATTTCACCAGGGTAAACGACCGGAGTACGATCGCCCATTGCGTTCTTTTTCTATTTGCAAGCGATCGATAATTCGTCGGTAAACTGCCCGGGCGATCGCATCTAAATTTTCCGGCAGTTCTGGTTCTGAGGCAACATAAGGAGAAGTCAGTGTCACCGATTGAGTCACCGAGGGTTCGTAGGTATCTTCTGGAGGCAAAGATGCCCCAGAGGATTGACGCTGATTTGAGTTAAAATCAGGATTTTGCCGCTGAAACCCTGCCGGAGTGAAAATAATTTCCTCCTCTGGGATATTCTCCAGACTATTTTCTACTAATTCAGCCAGACTTGACCAAGAATTCGGCAATTCTGAGTGAGTCGATACCGATCCAAAATCCTTTTTTGACATCGGAACCAGACTTTTATTGCTGCCAGGGAGATCGAAAACAATTTCTGGGGAAATCCCGGTGGATAATTCCATTGTAGCCTGATTCAACGGACGAATTTGACTCAAAGATTCCACCACTGTTGGCCAAGTATTTGGACTTAGTGTTAGACTTAGTTTATCCCGCTCGTTTTCCGAGACAATCGGTAAATATTCCTCGTGTTGTTCTTCCTGTTGCCCATCTCGATCGTAAGGCTTTAATTTTGAGACAGACTTTAAGCGAGACTTTGAGTAAAAATCAGCGGTTTCCCTTATCTCACCCTCTGAGGAAATTTCCGCAAAATCTTCTGGTAAAAATACCGTGGATAATCGGCGATCGCTGCCTAAAGGTTTAGATGGAAGTAAATAATTTTGCATACCGAGAGGTTTTGCTGGAATCATATTACTTTATTTTCGTTTATTCTATCTATATTTTCGTTCATTATATCTATAATTTACGGAAATTTTGGTGATTTTTGGTAATTATTTGTAGACTTTTTGTTATTTATTATTAACTTCAAACAACAATCAACAATCAACCAACAACCAACAACAACCAACAACAACCAACAACCAACAACAACCAACAACAACTACTGAGGAAAGAAACCCGTTCCATCCCGCGACTTCAATTCAGTCACTCCACCTCCAGGGGTGTTAGCTTGCACATTTAAACCCTCATAAGCGATCGTCAATTCTTCAATAGCAATACTGGATGAGTTGGCTTGCATTCCTCCAGTTTTCCAAGCAACGGGAACGGCGCCAATTAATCGCCAACATTGCATGGTTTCCCCCGCTTGATTAAACAATAAAATATTAATATTCCGCCGTTTGGGGGGGGCGCCAGTTGCCCAGTTCCAAAAGGCCAAATCATCAGTAATTCCCCGCTTTAAAGTCACATCGGAGAATTCTTTATGACCCAGAATAATCCGTTGTTGATCGTTAACTCCTCCTTCAAAGTAAGTCTCATATTTTAAGTTTACACTTAACCCCGAACATTCGGTAAAGCAAGCTGTCAGAGTATTTCCTGGCTGCATTTCTATGTAAAAACGATTAGCCGTGACATAGTTGAGTGCATGAGTATCAGTCATAATTAGACCTGGGATTTAGGTTAATTTAGGTTAATTTAGGTTAATTTATTTTAATTTATTTTTTGAATTGTTCCCTTGGCAGTGGTTCAATGGGGATTAAACCAGTTTTAGTGAGTAAGCGCTGCATTTCTACCGTTCTCATTACCTCGCCAAATTTTTGCCCTACTGGTAATCGACGATTATCTTTTAAATAGACTAAAGCGAGAGGATAAACTAGGGGGTAGCGTTGTGAGATTAATTCGTCTAAGTTCGGGCCGTAACTACCTTTATTATTACACAAGTCGTTTTGGGGCGTAATCGGCTGTTGATTGTTTTGGATCAGCGGTGAAATAGGTGTTTGGTTGTCGGCTTTTAAGGCTAAAGGATAGACAGAACATTGATTAAATACTTGGCTGAGGGGCCCAAAGGCGATCGCCCCCACTTGCTGTTCTTGTTCAAAATCTCCGATAATCGATCGCAGCAGTTCAGTCATACTGTTCGGTTGGCTGATTAGGGGTCTTGTTGCCACAAAACTATTAGCTTGTCTTTGAGACTTTTGTAACTCGCGAAATTCTTGAATTAAGTTAGGATCTTGCAGCACCACATCCTCGAATAGTTCCACCGCTTCTGGTTGATTAGGGATATACAATTTCACGGGCATATCTGGCCCGCCCAATTGTTGCCAGTTGGTTATTTTACCCGTGTACAGTTGACGGAGTTGCTCAAAAGTAATCTGTCCATTTAAATAAGTCGGAATACTCTTTTCTCGTTCGTCATACCCAAAGGCAACAAAGAAGACTAAGCTATCTGATGCGATAATTTTATACTCCAAATCTCGATAGAGCAAATTCCGATAAAATTTTTCCACGCTGACCAAACTGGCAATGGAAAAATAGGCTTCTCCGTTTCTAACTTTGGCGATCGCATCCGTTGCCGAAGCTTGAGGTAGATAAATTAATTGGATCTGGGGCGGTTCCTGACCATCTTTCGCCCCAGGGTTTAAGCGTTCCACCAATTCTGCTTGTAAAGTTGTCCCTTGGCGAATTAAATTTTGCCCCAATAAAATTCGATGCCAAGTATCATTTTGTTTCGCCGTATAAGCAAAAATACCCGGCGGAAAACCGGAGACTTTATCCACACAGCAGGGAATTGCTTGATCCTCCGTTTGACTGCGAGAACGCATCAGCAAAAACCAAATCAGATAACCGATTAATAACACACTAGAAATTCCGGCAACCCACCAAAGAAATTGCCGCCAATTCCATTTCTTTTTTTCTGCTACAGGCTGTTCTATCTCGGTAAACTCAACCGTATCGACCAAATATACGGGAATTTTTAATAAAGCTAAACGCGCCATTTCTGCGCTGTCAAATTGGCGCTCTCCCAACTCCATTAAATCCAGAATAAAGTTCTTTAATTCTGGATTAACTGACTTTGGCCAATTGGCATCTAGCATGGGATCCAAAGCATAACCATAGGTCCCATCAATGGAATTACCAGCCAACAAATAAAAGGCCAAATTACCCAAATCTTTTAAATCTTGTCTGACTGACTTAGCTGGCAGTTCTCCTGGTTCAGGATAAAATAAATCTTCCCATAAAGCCGGATCGCAAAGATAAATAAAAAATCCCTGTAAATTCGGCACAATGATCGAGGTTTCCAGATTAATATTTCCGTGATAAATCCCTTGACGAACTAACCCAGACCGCAAGCGAAATTTTTGCCGATGGAGACAATCTAAACTTTGCAGCACTTGCAGCAAAACGCTGTGTACTTGCCCATTGGTCATCGCCCCGGTTTTTTCCAGATAACTTGCTAGAGTTGGGGCGGTGTATAAGTTAGTTTTGTAAACCAGATAACAGCGTTCTTGATTGGCATCAGCGATCGCCTCCCAAGGCAGAATCAAGCGAAAATCTTGAAATCGATTATCCGCTAAACGAAATCCACCTAGCCGCAAAAACATATCTTTAAACTGTCGAGTTTCTGTGGCGTTAAAATACCGCTTTGGCAGAAGATATTCTTTAATAATTGATACTTCTTGAGTCGAAGTTTGAATCGCCTGGTAAAACCGCCCAATGCCTCGATGTCCCAGGTAATTTTCAACTTGGTAAACTTCTTTACTTCCTCTAATTTTAATTCCGGGAGCCAACAAAGCGGGAAAACGACATATTTGGCAATATTTAGCATCAGAACTTTGCTCAACTGCTTGGTTCGGAAAATCGCACCATAAAGGATTCCCAATTTCACAGGGATACTTCAGATACAGGGGCTTAATTTTTGCCTTAACTACCTGTTCTGGAATGCTTTCTTCTAGGGTTAATTCAGTTTCTTCTACCTCTAGATTTAAAGTGAATTGATTTTGAATTGGCTTAGGTAACTTTTTGAACAGCTTGATAAATTTTTGCGATTTTTTCAGCTTTTTATATGGCTTGAAATTATCGAGCTTGATTGGAGATTTTTTGAGATTTTCGAGAACAATGGGAACCATCCATTGTAAAGGTCTAGGGACAAATCGGGTGACAGAATAAATCAAACGATTTCGCTTTGAAGATATCTGGCTAGTCACCATAGAAACTTGCCTTCTTTTCCCTTCTTTGAGTAATTCTTTCCCAATGTTATCACTCATAATTGTTAATTTGCCTAATTTTATGAATTTGCCTAATTTTATGAATTTGCCTAATCTGCTTAAATTGCTGAATTTGTTTAATCAGCGATCGCATCTGTGATTAATCTTATATAATCAAAAATAGCCAATTACAAAGGAGCATAAAAAATGGCAGTACAAGATGTCGTAAGATTATTTAGAACCGTGCAACAAGAACCCGAATTAAAGGATCGGTTAAACTCAGCCCCAAACCTGGAAAGCTTGGTGGCAATGGCCGGAGAAATGGGTTATAGTTTTACCGTTGAAGAATGGAAACAAGCCACCCGGTTTGAGGTCGAGGAATTAGAGTCTAAGTTGTCAGAAATTCCCGGAATTTAAATTTTTGATTTATTTTTAACGGCTTGAGGCTGGGTTGAGGGGAGATGAGGGACCCGCCGTCGGATGAGGGGCAGGGGAGCGGGGGGGCGGAGGGGAGAGTGAATAATTGATAATTGATAATTGATAATTGATCTGTTTAATTGTCAATTGTCAATTGTCAATTGTTAATTGTTAATTGTTTCCCCCGCTCGATGGCGGCTCCTCTGCTCCTCTGCGTTGCCCTGCTTAAACCCACTCATTTAAGCCTCAACTAATCCGAAACTGTTGGTTTTAAAACTTCCTGAATGGCGGCGATCGCTTCTTCCGGGGCTAAAGTCTGAAGATTTTCGGGATTTCGGCCATACTCTTGTAGAGTCGCGATCGCTGCTTCATCCCCCGCTAATAACTGCTCATACAACTCTTGCGCTTGCTGCATCAGGTCATCCTCTTCTTCCGACTGAACCTGAACATCCTCCTCCTCTTTAGCCAGAACTTCCGGGGTTGCTTCCTCCTCCTCTGGAACCAAATCTGCCGATTCCTCCTCCTCTTTAGCCTGAACTTCCGGGGTCGCTTCCTCCTCCTCCGGAACTAACTCAGCCGAGTCCTCCTCCTCTTTAGCCTGAACCATCTCCGCGTCTTCTTCCCCGGTCTCTTTCGCAGAAATGCTAATATTCCCCAGGCTATGACCAACATTTTTGCCCTGTTCTTCTTTAGCTTGCAACCCTGGAACGCTATCTGGATCGGAAAATTCTGCTTCTAAATCAACCGGACGGGACTCTAAAGCCGTTGCCACAGGCGCTACTTGTGCAACTTTCTCCTTGTCTCGCTTTTGAATTCTGGTGCGAATGCGTTTCATGGGCGGAGTCCTCTTCTTTGCAACTTAAGTCAAATCACCGTTAAGGGTAGCCGCAACCTTAACAAATCCAATTTTACTGACTTAAAGAAAATCAGACATTAGACTTTTGGCGAATTCGCTCAAAATTATTTGTTATTTGTTATTTGTTATTTGTTCTTCGTTGGTTGTTGTTTGTTCTTTGTTCTTCGTTGGTTGTTGATTGTTTCCCTGGTTCCCAGGCTCTGCCTGGGAACCCCAGTCGAGAGGCAAGAGCAAGAGTGTCAGTCCATTAACAGGTGACAGGAGGCAGAGCCTCCCGTAGGGCATTCCCAGGCAGAGCCTGGGAACGAGAGAATAACGAGAGAATAACCACCAACAACCAACAATCAACCAACAACCAACAACGAACAACCAACAACCAACAACCAACTAATGCTTAATTTGCAAAGCTGCTTTAGGATAAGCAATCCGTTTATGATTAAACTGCTGCCAAACCTGAATAAAAATTTCCGCAATTTTGGGCATATCTTCCCGTCTGAGTCCTGACTCTGCAAGCTGATTATCTTGCCAACGGGCACGGAAAATTTTATTCACCATATTTAATGCTTCCTCAGGGGTCGCATCCTTCAAACTGCGTAATGCCGCCTCACAAGAATCGGCCAACATCACGATCGCCGTTTCCCGAGATTGGGGAATCGGTCCATCGTAGCGAAAATCGGATTCGGAAATGGATGGCTGACCCTCAGCCGCAGCCCGTTGCTGGGCTTGGTGATAAAAATAAGCAATCAGCATCGTTCCCTGATGTTCCGGGATAAAAGCCTGTAAAGCCTTGGGTAAGCGAGCACGCTTGGCCATAACTAATCCCTGGGTGACGTGCTTTTTAATAATCTCGGCACTTTTCCACGGATCGTTAATTTCATCGTGCTTATTCAGGCCATTCATTTGATTTTCAATAAATCCCAAGGGATCGTGCATCTTGCCAATATCGTGATAGAGGGTTCCCGCCCGAATTAACTCCACATTACAGCCCAATTCTTTAGCAGCGGCTTCAGCCAAACTGGAAACAAACAGGGTATGTTGGAAGGTTCCCGGTGCTTCAGCGGCCAACCGTTTCAGCAAAGGACGGTTGAGGTTAGATAATTCCGCCAACCGAATCGGGGTAACTAGGTCAAAGCCTTGTTCCAAATAAGGACTGACACCGAGGGCAACGATACTCCATGCCACCCCGATGAGAGCCTGGGAAGCCGCACCCATGAGGATTGTAGACCATACTGCCGGGGCAGTGGCCGATAGAATCAGAGTGGCAATCAGGTAAACGATGAATTGAGTCAGACCCACACCCAGTCCTAGCAGGGCTAATTCTTCTCTTGTACGCATTTTTCCGCCGACAATTCCACCGATTAATCCTCCGGCTACATTGGCGAATAAAATGGCGAGGTCTATGTCCATGCCCACAGGTAACAATAGGCCAACCAGTGCCACGACGGTGCCTGCTAAGGTAGAACCGTAAAAGTTGCCAATCCATAAACCGATCGCCGGTAAGCTAACGATCGGTAGCTTGAAATACAAGAGTAAAGGGGTAGAGAGGGTTAGCAGTAGGATCAGCAGATGATCTCGTCGTCGCAGAGGGGAGTAATATCGGTTTTCCACGAACCAAAAAACGCCCACCCCAAGGCCGACGCCTCCGGCTAACATGATTAAGCCCATCCAGTTGATGCCCCGCTGACTTAAACCAAAGCCATCAAGTAAAACCAAATCATTGGCCTCAATGATCTCACCTGCGGTGACAATCGTTTCCCCCGCATTAATGCTGACGTAGATCGTTTTAACTTCTGCGACCGCTTGCTTGGCACGACGATTGGTGGCATCAAAATCTTCAGTCAGGTTTGGCCTTAAGGTGTTAGTGAGGATTTTGGTGGCTAATGATTCAGCGGCGGGGGGGACTTGCTCGCGAAGTTGCAGTTTGAGAACATTGCCAAGCACTTCCGGTGGCAGTCCCTCTGGAATGCCTTGAGTGAGTACCAATTTAGCAATCTTTTGGATCCCCTGTTTGGTGATTTCCCATTCACCATCAGACAAATTGAAGAATGTTGGATCGTAAATGGATGCCAAGGAGTTGGGTTTGCCAGGGGACAAAGCGGCGATCGCATGGGGGTAACGCAGACGGGCGTCGATAATCGTATCGATTAAATAATTGAAACTTTCTGAATCACTTTGCTGTCGGTAAAGTTTCAGTTCGGCGATAGCAGTATTGCCGAGTTCTGTCAACACCCGATTATTCAATGCCCAGCGGACAATAATCGGCACATTCTCTGACTTCTTCTCCGTGACCGAGGATCCGGGCGGATTCTGTTTCGCCTGTGGCGACGGGCCTTGTTTAACCTGTGCGAGGATGGTCAGCCATTCCCACGGGCTGGCTGTCCGCAAATAAAGTTGCGATGATTCGGACAATATCTGGGTAGGAGTAAAGGGAAATACACCCGCGATTTCGCGGAGTTCATCCCCCTGATTCAAATATTGTTGTAAATTTTTTTGAATTTGCTCAGTCCGGTCAGCGTCTATCTTTAAGACGGGAATCGATCCCCGTTGAGCCGCTTTCCGAATTTCTTCTGTGGTTTTGAGATCGGGAAACCGGGCTGTCTTCGGCGCGATAATCGTTGCCGGTGCGGGTGTACCGACCGCCAATTTTGGCTGGTTGTAGAAGCGAGTGCCAATGACACTGGTCAGACAAATTACCGCTAACATCAAAGATAAGGGCGATCGCGCTTTACTTTGACGGCAATAAGCAGGCTTGTTCGTGTGGCTCACTCCAGCAAGGCTAAGGTGAGACAATTGTAAAAGCCACAAGTTGATCTTGCTCCGATCTTGAAGCGATGTGGTCAAAGGTTCGGCATGGTTTGTCCGGGATTCACGGGAAGGCTTTTGCCTGCGCTGTGCGGAGCAACCTTGCCGCCATTTTTCAACGGTTTTAGTGAGTGACTGAATATTTTTCATGGGGGCGGCACTTCGAGACTATCAGACCTTGAGAGCCAAAGACCAAACTCACATTGGCTCCATTATAGATGCAGCAAGCAAAGATGATCCGTTAATCAGAACGCGGAACCAACCGATGAGGATCTGTCACTACCAGCATCTGCGGCTGGAATCGGCTGTTTTCCATATTCTCTGCTACATGATAAAGACCTAGCCAAGTGGCATATAGGCGATCGGCCACGGTAATTTGTTCAATAATTCTACTTTGAAGAGGCGTCTGGTTTGATTCAGTTAGTTGCCAAGTCATCGGAATTCCGGCATGACTATTATAAGCCCCAGATAATGCAGCGGTGAGAAGCGTGGTGAGAAGAGGCTGGGTTTGACTATGGGCAGCACGCTGGATGGAAAGCTGAAAATGCTCTGGAGTAGACAAGAAGCAGTAAAGAGCGAGGTAAATGGCTGCCGATTCAGGGTGGTTGTCCATTTTTAACTGAGACAAGGCCGTTTCCCAACTGGCTGATGCGGCGAATAGGCGATTGATTTTTGGCAAATTTTCGCCGATAAAATCGTAAATATTTTCCGCATTTTTCGCATTTTCCAGCCGTTTTTGGATGGAGGAAATCATACTTTCTGAGTCATTTTTTTTGGTGATTCCGTGAGCGATCGCCCACCCGAATACCATTATATCAGATGCGTGGGAATCAAGTTCCGGCCACCGAGCGATCGCCTGTTTTAGCTGTTTAAATAGCCAATATTCATCTTCATGGTAAAACAAGATGATGGGCAGCAAAGCGAACAATCCTGCTTCTAAGGATATTGCGCCACTTTCGAGGGGAATACAGTGGGATTGCCAATCCCGTAAATTTAGCCCCCCAGAGCGAACTAAGCTGTCAGCACTCGCGTTCATTATTTGAGAATTGCGATCGCTTCGATCGACAAAACCCATCTGATTTTCGGCGATCGCCACTCCAACAAAAGTTCCTCTAAATCGGTTTAATAATGAGTAAGCCATCACTAAATTTTAGCAAAAAATCTACCGATCCCATTAGTGTTTAATAAATCTTGATAATTTATTTACGACTTCACCCCTTGCGGCAATTAATTCCAGTATAACACAAATTATATTTTAGTTTTTTCCTCCCACGTTCAAGTCAAGTCAAGTAAAAATCTTCCTTTGACTCAACTCATCAATCAATTAAATATATCCAATCATCTAAATATTTAAATATTTATTTATGTTGTTATACGTTATCTGTTATCTAATTTGCCAAAGACTTACCAAAGGACAAATGACATTCTGGACAAATGACAAATAAGGATCCGGCGATAGGCCGGATCCTTACATGATTGTTAACATTAGAGTTGTTCGCCCGTCTGACTGGGTGATAAATTTAGGCAAATTTATCAAAAACTATTCCTGATGTGATATGCTCTTAGACCGACATTAAGCGTCTTGCGTCGAGCGAAGATAATGCACCAATGCGAACAAACCCAGACGATAGCTATCTGGGCCAAAGCCGCTGATTTGACCGATCGCCACAGGTGCGATATATGAATGATGTCGAAACTCTTCCCGACGGTAAACGTTACTCAAATGAACTTCTACGGTGGGAATGGCTACACCAGCGATCGCATCTCGAATGGCTACACTGGTATGAGTATAAGCCCCAGGATTAATTAAAATTCCCTGGTGTTGGCCTTGGGCGCCATGAATTGCATCCACCAAAACCCCTTCATGGTTGGACTGTAAAGGTGAAACCTTCACTTGTAACCGTTGCGCTTCTACTTCAAGTAGTTGGTTAATGGCATCGAGACTAGCCAAACCATAGACGCCCGGTTCTCTTTTCCCTAAAAGGTTTAGGTTCGGGCCATGCAGCACCAAAAGACTCAACCAGTTTTGACCATCGCTTCCTTGAGCCATCTTGACTACCGACGACGTAATGGGCGATCGACGGGAATGGGAATCAGTTCCGGTTCCGGTTCGGGCTCTGGGCCGAGTAATGACGAAATCACTTTGCGGGCGATTTCTTTAAGTTTTTCGATTACCTGATCTATAAAGTCCATTTAAAAGACAGCTCCTTGAGTGCAGCCGCGAGTTCTGCGGATCCTGTTCTGGAAACAGCTAGGAATAGATCCCGATCGGACAGAAACTCTCTTTACTTTCTTCGATCATAACCAATTACTCCCGAAATAAGCAAGGACAAAAATTGCCAAAAACCGGCGATCGGAGGGAGGTTTACCCGAAAAAAACGCTATATATAGTTTTGTGGCTCGCCAAAAATACCTATATATAGCGTTTTTACAAAACTTTACAAAAATATTAAGCAACGCTTAACATTTTTCTTCTGAGCCAGTCTAGGGCGGTACATATACTCAAATGGCGGAGGAAATCCCGTCCATGTCGGGGGCTAAACTGCTGGGCAAAACTTTCTACCTCGCCATTGGGTCCAGCCAGACCGAGATAAACCAGTCCTACGGGCTTGGTTTCTGTACCACCTCCCGGCCCCGCAATCCCCGTAATGCTGAGTCCCCAACTGGCGCCCAAAGCGGCGCGAACTCCTTGGGCCATCTGTTGGGCAACTTTGTCGCTGACGGCGCCCAGGGTGTTTAAATCTTCGGGATCGACGCCTAATAGAGAGGTTTTGACGGAATTATGATAAGAAATGACGCCACCGAGAAAATAATCAGAACTGCCGGGAACGGCGGTGAGCATTTGACCTAATCCACCGCCGGTGCAAGACTCGGCAACGGCTAAGGTTTGCCCGTTTTGTTTCAGCAGTTGACCGACTACGGAAGCGAGGGAGTCATCATCAGCGCCGAAATAGTCTAAACCAGCGATCGCTTTAATCTGGGCTTCTACTGGGGCGATCGCTTCTTGAGCCACAGCGGGAGATGTGGCTAAACTGGAAAGGCGTAATGTCACCTGACCTTTACTGGCATAAGGGGCTACGGTGGGATTGGTTAAATCAAAAAAAGGGCGAACTTTTTCCGCTAAGGTGGATTCGCCAATGCCCCAAAATCGCAGGGTCCGACTGTAGAGAATTTTTTCACCCCATCCCTGACTTTTCAAATAGGGCACTGCCACATCACGCCACATAAGCTGCATTTCGCTAGGCACTCCCGGAAAGGTGAGAATAGTCAGATTTGGGCATGGTTGCCAGATAATCCCAGGGGCAGTCCCGGTGAAATTGGTTAAAATCTCTGCCCCCTGGGGAATTAAGGCTTGTTTGCGGTTGCTGTCTACCATGATCCGCCCCCGTGCGGCAAATTTTTCGGCAATATCCGCAATAATTTCCGGTTTTTCTACCATCCCGACGCCAAAAAAGTCGGCCAGGGTTTCGTGAGTCAGGTCATCGGGAGTTGGGCCGAGTCCCCCAGTGAGGATGAGAATTTGGGAGCGATCGCAGGCAATATTTAAAACTTGCTTGATTCTTTCTGGGTTATCGCCCACCACCGTTTGATAGTAATGACTAATCCCCAGTTCTGCGAGTTGTTGGGCTAAAAACTGAGCATTGCTGTTGAGAATATCACCTAAAAGTAGTTCGGTGCCGATACAAATAATTTCTGCACTCATCTGATTATTTTTAGTTTGATTTAGTTGGATGCGGACTATTCACTCTGTAGCACGAACCGATCTAGGTTTATATTCTTAATTGGTGATTAATAATTAGTGATTAGCAATTCTTTAAAATAAATTGATAATTGATAATTGATACTTATGTTTAATTATCAATTATCAATTATCAATTGTTAATTGAGCTTATGAAAGCTTTCTGGTCTAGTTATTATCTACAGGATGTCCGGTGAAGCGAGAATATTGCATATTTCCTGATAAATTAGGACCTGATATAGCCACCATCCCCTTAAGTCTTTTATCAAAATAGATTACTCCACCAATTTTGCTTTCTACCCAAAAACTACCATGAATAAAATCATATTCAGGAATCTTAATTAGAAAAATGTCGCGGGGTTTTTTCTTGAACATTTGCTGAGTGAGCAGCGGGATGATTTGTTGTAAAAAAGGATGATCGACAGGCTGGCCAAAATCCAGAAATTCGGGGCGATCGGCAAATTTGTCCATATAAAACTCCCACAGTTTCCCTAAATCTTTTTCGCGATCTAGTCTTAACTGGAGTTCTTTTAAGTTATTCAGATTAAATGATGGTTGCGGTTTGGACTTTGCCATGACTAATTTATCCTTATTAAATGACTCTTGATTCCATAGCTATGGGGAAAGAATATTTTCCCTGTACTCCTTTGTCGGAGGTGATAATACCTTTGGGGATAGCGTCCGCTTACGGCTGTTTTAACCTAACAACAGAAACCAGGTTTCTGGTGGTTCCCAAGGGAGCGATTCTGCTTTCCCAGGTAAGCGATCGCGCATCCCATAGATAGGCGAGTTAATGATTAGTATAATATAAAGAAACACAACCAGCAAGTATCTTATAAAAAGAAACCCGGTTTCTGTGTCTCCAAGCAAGCAAAGAAACCGGGTTTCTTCTGTGGATATAACAGTTAACTGTGAAAGCGAGAAAGAAACCCGGTTTCTGAGTCTCCAAGCAAGAAAAGAAACCGGGTTTCTGTTGTGAATATAAACGTTAACTGTGAAAGCGAGAAAGAAACCCGGTTTCTGGGGTTTCTTCAGGGGGGGCGGTAAGCGGAGCCATGCCGTTAGGCTTTTCGCTTACCGCAGAAGATGGGGGTATTGCTCATTGCTGTTTTTTTGCTAACTAATTGATAATTGATAATTGATAATTGATAATTGATAATTGATAAGTAAAAACAACGATTTGTCAGGAAATCTTGACTTTTAGGAAAAATCAAATATATTTTCGGAAATTTAGGTAAATTGTAAGTATTATAACCGTTAAAATTATTATATTTACTATAATCAAGATAAAAATTTAAATTAACACTAATATTATTAGCAAAACTTTGGTAATAATATCAAATATAGCCTAAAATACCTAATTTATAGCGTTTTTTAGGCATTTTTTGCTTGTTTTGTTAAAGGTAAAAAAAATAATTTTACCGATTATCATCCAATATTTTGTGTAAAAATAATAAAAATTTTGCTATAAATTGAGTAAAAAATTAATAAATGAGCAAAAATTATGCTTTTTTAAAATAAAAACAATTATATCACTTTTTCCGCCAATTAATGTTATTAATCAAAAATGGGCAGCAGACGACGGATCAGATGGGGCAAAAAACGGCTCAGTAGATCCGGAGTGCAGAGGGAGTCGCGGCTCAGATTTGGCCAAAAACGGCTCAGTAAACGCGGGTCAAATTTACCAAAATAAAGCATTTTTTCACTCTATATATAGTGGGTTCAATTATTTAAGCGCTACATCTAGGTTTTTAGTCAAATTATTGGCGTCACTCTTGACGGTCATTTTTAGAAAAACTTGAATTTTAGTAATATTTACCTACGGAGATTTACTGATCCGCAAGTGACCTGGATCTTTTCAAAAAAATAGGCGATCGTGGAAATTAAGCAGGTTTTAGAACAGTGGGAAAGCAGAAACCGGGTAAGCAAAGGTCAGCATCTCGATTTCCGCCACCCAATCGACGAAAAACCCTGTTTCTACATAATTTAGGTGTACTACCATGCCTTTACTTGAGGACACGACCTATACCACCAGCCCTTTTGAACAGACTTTCGGCACGGATCCGCTGTTAGATGGGATTAAAGATGACCCTCTATCTACTCAGAAAGAAAATGCTGGATATGGTTCGGAAGATGATGTGATTCCCGATAGCTTCTTTGGCGAAAATGTCCCGGAGAGTGGAGTGTCGGACCTGGGCAGCAGTGAGTTAGACGAGTTGCCGGGGCCGAGTTCTGCGGATGAAGCGGAAGACGAAATGGTTGAGGATGATGCCGATCCTTTGACCAAGGAACCCTTAAGTTCAGATACCAGTTCGGTACTGGAAGATACAGAGAACGATCCGCTGATTAATCCTGGTTCGACTGCGGATGATGCAACGGATGATGCTTTGGCAACGGATGAAGTGCTGGCAACGGATGAAGCTTTGGCAACGGATGAAGTGCTGGCAACGGATGGGATAACGGATGACACAGCAGACAACCTATCCGCTGCCAACCTATCTGATGACACAGCAGACAACCTATCCGCTGCCGACTTATCTGATAACGAAACAACAGATAACCTATCCGCTGCCAACTCATCGGATGACACCGCAGACAACCTATCCGCTGCCGACTCATCTGATGACACAGCAGACAACTCATCCCCTGCCGACTTATCGGATAACGAAACAGCAGACAACCTATCCGCTGCCAACTCATCTGATGACACAACAGACAACCTATCCGCTGCCAACTCATCCGATGACACAGCAGACAACCTATCCGCTGCCAACTCATCGGATAACGACACAGCAGACAACCTATCCGCTGCCGACTCATCGGATAACGACACAACAGATAACTCATCCGCTGCCAACTCATCGGATAACGACACAGCAGACAACCTATCCGCTGCCAACTTATCGGATAACGACACAGCAGACAACCTATCCGCTGCCAACTTATCGGATGAAGACACAGATGATGACACAGATAATGTCACAGATGAGGCAACAACTGATTTGATGAACCTTAAACCCGATTTTGATATTGGGGTGTTTAAGGTTGATTCCAGTGGCGAAGTAGGGATAGATTTCCTATTTGATGGTGGGGCA
>JAABRM010000086.1 GCA_011390955.1 Oscillatoriales cyanobacterium
GCAGTGCATTTGCTTGGGAAGATGTTCGGGTAGATCGAAGCACAGACGGGGACTATAACGATATTATTCTGCAAGTGCGCGGTGCTAAGGCTAAAGCTGCTTTAATGGATGATGTGGTAGCCGAGGGCAAGGATTGGCGCGGCACTGATTTAGGTCAGGCTTTGGTAGAATATGTGAAGGCTTATATTACGCCTGATGTTCCCGATTTGGATAGTGCGTTATCGGATTTAATTTCGGATTTAGATACTCTATTTGATGATGCAGATATTTTCGATGAAGAGTCAGATAATGTTACAGAAAATCTGGCAACGGATGATATTTCTTTAGCAGATGATTTGGCTGAATCTGATGGGGATGAAGAAGTAATTCTGGCAACGGATGATGTTTCTTTAGCAGATGATTTGGTTGAATCTGATGGGGATGAAGAAGTAATTCTGGCAACGGATGATATTTCTTTAGCAGATGATTTGGTTGAATCTGATGGAGATGAAGAAGTAATTCTGGCAACGGATGATGTTTCTTTAGCAGATGATTTGGTTGAATCTGATGGAGATGAAGAAGTAATTCTGGCAACGGATGATGTTTCTTTAGCAGATGATTTGGCTGAATCTGATGGAGATGAAGAAGTAATTCTGGCAACGGATGATGTTTCTTTAGCAGATGATTTGGCTGAATCTGATGGAGATGAAGAAGTAATTCTGGCAACGGATGATATTTCTTTAGCCGATGATTTGGCTGAATCTGATGGAGATGAAGAAGTAATTCTGGCAACGGATGATATTTCTTTAGCAGATGATTTGGCTGAATCTGATGGGGATGAAACCGAATTAAACTCGGTTGACGAATGGATATCAAATGATTGGTTTAATCCCGATGAGTTGGCTAAGGCAGATTTGCTTTTCCGGTTAGATAATCTGACTCAAACTTTAAAAATTCAAGCAAGTCAAAGTGAAAATTCTAATGCAAAACCCGTAAATCCGGCTTTGATAGAACGGTTAGAAACTTTAACTTTTACTCTGCAAAATCAAAGTCCGGCGCGACCAATTAGTGCCCAGACATTTGATTTGGTGTCTCGGTTAGAGGAAACGATCTGGCCGTCAGTTCCACCGACGCCAGTTTCTCCACCGAATTTTAGTTTTGCGGCGGCAAATCAGCCGTTGGTGGGAATTATTGATACCGGATTTTCGGGGAATAATCCCGATATTGACTATTCGCGAATTACCTGGGGAAAAGACCGCATTGACGGAGACGACGACCCCACGTTAACCGCAGGAGAAGGCAACGAACACGGAACCCACGTTTTGGGAATTATTGCTGCCGAACAAGATAATGGCGTTGGCATTGATGGGATTAATGATGATGCCCCGATTTGGGTCGGACGGGCGATCGGTTCTGGGAAATGGGCCGAGTCTTTAGTTGAGTTCGTCAATGCAGCGAAAGAGTCCGGTCAACCTAATGCAGTGGTGAATTTGAGTTTAGATTTAACTCAGGTTGATGCTCAAGGAAATGTCACGACTCGTTATGAGTTTACGCCAGAAGAACGAGGGGCGATCGAATATGCCCGTCAAAATAATGTGCTGTTAGTGGTAGCAACAGGAAATGACGGTGGGGTGATGTCCGCTTTGGGACAAGCCTCTCAGGAGTTTGACAACATTATGACCGTGGGTGCGGCTGAACAGTTGGACCCCGAAACTTCGGCTTGGAAAGGGACTAACCGTACCGACTATTCCAGCTATGGTCAGGGTTTGGATGTGATGGCCTATGGCGGAACGATGGAGAATCCCCAATTGTCCTTAGCTGGGGAAGGAACCAGTGGTATGGCCGGAACTTCTGTAGCCACGGCGAAGGTGACAGGTGCGGTGTCCCAAGTTTGGGCGGCCAATCCTGAGTTGAATTACCGCCAAGTGGTGGAGATTATCCGAGATACGGCGACGGATTTGGGCGCCACGGGTAATGATGCTGAGACCGGGGCTGGCTTATTGAATATGACGGCGGCGGTTCACTTGGCGGAGGCGACGATAGCCCAGGAACACAGTACACCAGATATCTTGAGTCCTGAAACCTGGAGTGGTGAGGGTGTCTTTACGCCAGATGAACGGGCAGTTCAGAATGTGATAGTGCCTCCAGAACAGCGGCGGTGGTATTATGGCTGGTTGGATTCAAGCAACCCTGCTGATACCTTTTCATTCTCGATTGATGAACCGACTCCGCTACAGTTTTCACTGGATTTTATGGGAAGTGCCGTTCTTCGCAAGAATGGTCAAGTTGTCCTGGAGGGTAAACCTGATGGAAACAACCCGCTTTACGCTGGTTCAAACGGAAAACTCGATCCGGGTTCCTATGTTCTAACAGTCGATCGGGGAAATCATTCCAAAATTGATGAATATCGCTTGGTAATGAATTTTCTTGACGGTAGTTTAGGGCAAGAAGTACCGATCGTTGACTATCTTCCCAGTCCCAAACCAGCACAACCTCCCGTCGAAGGCATACCCATCACCACTCCGGATGCCATTAAACAACTGGCAGAGAATCGAGCCAAGAATGCAATCACCAAAGCTTATGAAGCCCAGAAAGGAAAGTTGGGTAATGCTTTGGAAGATGTCCAAGTTCACTGGAAAGCATTTGATGGAAAAAATGTGCCTGCCGTTCAATATTTTGATGGTGGTTATATTATCTGGAACGGGGTAAGTGCCATTCCTTATTTCACTGGAACAGGGCATAAACTTCCTAATATTGACCTACCTGAAACCGTTGCTCCGATTTGGCAGCCAACCCCCAAAGCCAATGTTATGGATGTTCCCGATGGTCGTCACACCTATCCTAATATGCGGGGCAGTAGCGAATACTGGGTGGATTTAGACGGGAGTAAAAACAAGATTAGTTTGGCGGCGCGGAATACAACTCTGACTCACCCTGACTTACGCACCACTGTCTATCGTGACCTCGGCGGTGGTCAGTTGCAACAGGTTCCCCTGAATAACATTGACACTGGTGACAATTATACAGATTACCAAGATTTACCGGCTGGAAAATATCTCATCAAGGTGGATGTCGAGCAGTCCAAAGCGAACATTCCCTATGAGATGGTCGTAAATCTAGATCAAGCTGGAAGTTATTTCTCGAAGCCCGATCCTCTAGGAATGTTACCCTATAATTTTGGCAATATCGGCGGCGGGCGGGTCACCTTTAACGATCATTTAGGGGAGCCTAATGGTGACATTGATGCCTACAAGTTCACAACCGATGGAGTTCCCCGCCAGTTGATGTTGGCGGTGCGGGATCAAAAAGGTGCTGAACTGGTCAATAGCAAGGTGACTGTTGGGTTATTTGATGCCAACAACAGCCCAGTTTCTTACAAAGTCGTCAATGGCATAATCGAAGCCAATTTGAAGCCCAACAGTCAATACTACATTAAGATGAATGCCCAGCCGGGAGTAGGGACTAATTACCAACTTGTGACTAATTTGCTGGCGCAATCATCTTCTTTACAGGTTCCCCCAGGACGGCATGAATATAATGTGAACATCAGTACCCATGATGTTCAAGGAAATAAACTGCATAATTCCTACAACTTCAAGCTAGAGAATACAGGAACACTAAACTGGGCAATTCGGGATACGACCCTGAAGCAAGGTGATTTTAACTTCACCCTTTACAAAGATGGACGCCAATGGGGCAGCACCCTTAAACCCCAGATTAATGAACCCTTGCAGTTCACAGATCTACCACCCGGTAATTACCAAGTCCAGGTCAATGTCACCAACTCTAGTAAAAATGAAGGCTCTTACAAGACGGTATTCAATTTAGATGAGGCAGGTCAGGATCGATCTGATGCTCGGGACTTAGGTAATATTGGCGGTCAACGGGTGACGGTGAATGACTTTGTTGGAAAAAATCTAGGTGACGAGCTAGATTACTACAAGTTTTCCACTGGCTCCGATCCTCGCTTTTTGAACTTTGCAGTTCGTCATCCTAGCGGGAATGGCTCATTACCTCTGGAGGGAGATGTTGAGTTTGCTTTGTATGACAAGAATGGCAAGGAGTTGGAGAAGGTTAATTCTAAGAATCGGGGAGATATCCTTGGTAGTGCTAACTTGGATGCAAACAGTGAATACTATGTTCGGGTCAAGGATAAATCTGGTGATGGCGATGGTGGTAACTATCACTTGGTTTTGAATGCCGAGGTGAAACGGAATACTGTTGTTGGAAGTACAAATCCTGCTATAGATCAGTTCATCAATTGGGCAATGGCTCAAAAAACAACTATTACTCGGCATGATCGCCTTAGTTTAGGGACTTGGAGTGATGGTGAATGCGTTACTTTGATTGCTCGTTACATTCAAGATGTTTTCATAAATCCTGCCGATCGTAGTAAGCCTGGTCAAGCATATAGTCATGGTAAAGACACCGCTAGTACCGTTTCTAATTTGCCTTATTTCGGTAGCTATACTACACAAGGAGGAATAAACAGTAATCCTCCTCGTCGTGGGGGTGTTATCTCCTTCATGGGAGCAGGTTTTGATGCCACTTATGGTCATGTTGGAATTGTGACTCGTTATGATGCAGCCGCAAACCGCATTTATTACATTGATATTGGCAAGTCTCAAGGCGGTGTTGTCAAAGGTGAGAAGTCGATTTCTGCTTCAAGTTCAGGCATACGAGGATGGACTAATCCTAATGTTAGTGCTATTTCTGGCGGTAGTAATCCTACACTAGCAGATATAGTCAGCCAAGCAGGTTTGAAGTTTATTGCCCAACATGAAGGACTCAGACAGAATCTGTACAACGATCCAGCCGGTCACTGTACGATTGGAGTTGGTCATCTTGTACACTACGGCAATTGTAATGGCAGCGAACCCGCAGAGTTTCGTAATGGCATCAGTGAACAGCGTGCCTATGAATTGCTCCGATCTGATGTGAATGTGGCGGTACAGGCAGTAAAAAGCTTCGTTAAAGTACCGCTTAACCAACAACAGTTTGATGCTTTGGTGAGTTTTACGTTCAATCTCGGTTCGGGAAATCTTCAAAAATCTGACTTACTCAAACGACTTAATGCCGGTGAGTATGATGCAGTGCCATATGAACTCAGTCGGTGGGTGTATGGTGGTGGCGTTAAGTTGCCCGGTTTGGTGCGACGACGTAATGAAGAAGGTATTCTATTTCGAGATGGAATTTATACAGGAGTTTAGTGGTAGTTTCTCAGTGGTAGGGTGCGTTAGTCGGTCATAAATTTTGAACTTAATCAGTCAATTAAAAAGTCCGACGTAATGCACCAAATTTACACAGAGAAAACTAACCAGGTATCGGTGTTGACGCGGGGAATAAAATTTACTCGACTGTCGCTCAATTGAGTTCCCCGCTAACATAGCCTAACGCATTGCCTCTTTCCCCCAAATGCGATCGCCTATTTTCCCAGAGTGCGATCGCTCATTTCTCCCAAGAAAAGAAACCGGGTTTCTGTGGTGAATATCAAAGTTAACTGTGGAAGCAAAAAAGAAACCCGGTTTCTGAGTCCCCAAGTCAGTGGTAGGGTGCGTTAGGCGGCGATTATTGATCAAAATAATTTACTCACGCCCAAATTCCGCTCCCTACGCACCAAAATTGCCAAGCATAAACCCTGTTTCGGTGCGTTACGCGGGGAATAAAATTTACTCGACTTCGGCAACCGTTAATTCCCCGCTAACACACCCTACCGAATGGCTGTTTTTGTGGGGTGCGATCGCCCATTACTAAAGGAGAAACTATCATGTCTGAAAGACACCCTTACGACAAAGGCAAACCTGAAAAAGATAAAGCTGAAAAAAAATGTCCAAAATGTGACGGAAAAGGACGTATTTCTGTCCCTGGTGGTAAACGAGAACCTCAATGTCCTCTCTGTGATGGCACGGGTTGGGTGAAGGGTTCTTAGATGTAATTCCTGAGATATCCCCTGAATTTCCCAGAGTGCGATCGCCCCTTTTGCCAGTATGTATCTGGTAGGGTGTGTTAGGCGGCTATCATTTACCAAAATAATTTTCTCACGCCAAAATCCCGCCGTAACGCACCAAAATACGCCAAGAATAAACTTTGTTGTGGTGCGTTACGCGGGGAAGAAAATTTACTCGACTTCGGCACTTTGTTAATTCCCCGCTAACACACCCTACCTGATAAGCGATAAGCCTAACGGCATAGCGACCCTTACCGCCCCTTTTCCCAAAAAGCGATCGCTTTTTTGCCCCAAGCAGAGAAACCGGGTTTTTTAGATAAATCTATGTCTCTAACCGATATGTTGAATAAAAACCCGGTTCTCTCTCCGTTGAGTGGGCGATCGGTTTTTGGGGGCGATCGCTTTTTTGGTCGAGTCTAATCCCCCCTAACCCCCCTTAGTAAGGGGGGAAAAGATTTGGGGTGCGATCGCTTTTTTGTGGGGTGCGATCGCTTTTGGGGTGCGATCGCTTTTTTGTGGGGTGCGATCGCCCAAAACCAATGTACTGAATCAACATCCTTTGCCACCAGGCAGACCCGCAAAAGTGTCATAATTAACTAAAAACCTACTGCGAGGTGTGCGATGCAGATTGTTTTAAAGCCAGAAGAAGCAAGCTTTGTACAAACCCAAATAGCCAACGGCAAATATCAAACCGCTGAGGAGGTAATGAGTCAAGCCTTGGCATTACTCCAAAAGCAACAAGAGTATGAACAATGGCTGATAGAAACACGCCAAAAAGTGGAAGCAGGAGTTGCTGCTTTACAACGTGGAGAAGCGGTTGATGGTGATGTGGCGATCGCTCAACTGCGCGAGCGACTTCACAACAGAGGGTAGCACTAGCTTATGAGACGTTACATTATTTCAGTACCAGCCATTCAAGACTTGCAAGAAATCATTGATTACTTTGCACAGACAAATGTTGAAACAGGGGATAAATTTATCAATAAATTTGATGCTTGGTGCCAAAAATTACGTTCGTTTCCCGCGATTGGTAAACGCTACGATGGCGTATCCCCTGGTTTAAGGGGTGTGTTGATTGGCGAATACGTCATGTTTTACAGAGTAACGGACGATCTAGTTGAAATTGTCAGAATTGTGCATGGCAAACGCGATTTATTCTCTTTATTTCAGTAGGGGTAGGATGCGTTAGGCGGGCATAATATTTTGGCTTAAGCAACAAATTAAAACATCCGCCTAGACGCACCAAAATTGCCAAGCATAAACCCTGTTTCGGTGCGTTACGCGGGGAATAAAATTTACTCGACTTCGGCAACCGTTAATTCCCCGCTAACACACCCTACCGAATGGCTTTTTTTCCCCCAACAAAAGAAACCGGGTTTCTACTGTGAATATCAAAGTTAACTGTGAAAGCGAGAAAGAAACCCGGTTTCTGGGTTCAGGGGGGGCGATCGCGCAGCGACAGGCGGGGGAATCGCATTTTGTCCCCGAAATAACCGGGTTTCTACGGTGAATCTCAGACTTGACTGTTGCAGCGAGAAAAGAAACCCGGTTTTTGTTATAATTAATTGCACTAAAACCATGTGGAGAGACTCTTATGGAAGCTAATCTTCAGAAAAAATTGATAGAACTGAAGCCGCAAATCGAGCAACTTTCCGTGGGCGATCGCTGGGTATTACTGAAGTGGTTAGTGGAATTACTACAAGAAGAACCTCAGAGTTATCAAAAAGAGAATACCAAAGTAAACATTGAAGCGGTACATCAAATCTGCGATCGAATTAGAAGTTTACCTGTTCTTGATAATCGCTCTCCTGAAGAAATCATTGGCTACAATCAATTTGGAGGTCTGGATTAATGGTCATCGACCCCTCAGCCATTCTGGCAATTATCTACGCTGAAGCGGAAGCAGAAACCTTTCTTAAGTTGATTGCTCAGAGTAAAAGCTGCCTACTTTCCGCTCCTGGATACCTTGAGACATCGATCGTCTTAGGAACTCGACATGGTGAAAAAGGCGTAGAAAATTTAGATTTATTACTCAAAGAATTATCAATTACTGTAGTGCCGTTCAGTCCAGAACAAGCCAAGTTAGCTGCTGAGGCATTCTTAAAATTTGGCAAAGGGCGTCATCCAGCCAAATTGAATATGGGAGACTGTTTTTCATTCGGTTTAGCCAAGGCGATGGGGCAATCTTTGCTTTTCAAAGGGAATGACTTTATCCAAACGGATATCGAGCGAGTCAATTATTAAATATTATCAGGATGAAGGGCGATTCCGCTTTGGCGGATCGCTTCGCGAATCGCCCCTCAAAAGCGATCGCCTGCCAGCCAAACAGATTAATTACGCGATCGCAAAATCAGTCATTTTTCGATGTTCAGGATGATAAAATGCTAAGACAATATCCTCCTTAGAAACGCCGCGATCGAGTAAATCTTGTGTCACCCCTTCTTCGGTCTCATCTCGCTCAATCCAAAATTTCCCCTGCTCGATTCGCAAATGTAAAATAGTGCTGTGAACTCGTCGATCGCCATTCCACCCAAAACTAATTAACAAATAAAAATCGCGATCGCTAATTGCTTGCAAGTCAATATTGCCTTGACTTGGTTTATAGCTGGCATATTCGTGAATAATACTGAGGGCTATTTCTCGATATTTTTCTAATTTATCATCCATTCGATAATTTCCTCCCGTTCTACATTAAAAACCAAAAACTTAATCTGACGTTCTTGAAGAAAAACTTGAATCGACGGACGTTGAAAGAAATCATAATAAATTTTTTCTGGAATAGCCAGATAGATATCGCGATCTGGCTCTTCTTTAGAAATAAATGTTAAATATAAATAATATTGCCCAACGGCCCGTTCTAATTCTGTCACAGGTGAGGGACTACTAAATCCCTTAATCTCAATAGCAATTTTTTGCTTGTCTTTTTGGGCTGCGATGATTTTTTCAGCCCCCAGATCGGCATACATGGTTAAATCTTCAAATTGAATCACTAAAGGATCGTCAGTAATCGTCCAACCATCTTTGACCAGAGCCACTCTCACTACATTATGATAAGTATCTAATCGTGGGATAATCGGAAATTATTTTGAACTGCTATTCAATTATATTATAAATCAGTCTTTGCAGCAGAAAGCACTAGGTGGGCGGTAAGGGTCGCTATGCCGTCAGGCAAGCACGCTTTTTGGCGGCGATCGTTTTTTTAGTGGGCGATCGCTTTTGGGGGGCGATCGAACTTTCTACATATCTGAGGATGCTCCAACATGGCAAAAAATGACAAAAATTGCCATAATGGACAAAACCCTTAAAATACTCAGGCTATGAAAACAATGAATGTCTCTCTTCCTGAACCCATGCGGGACTATATCGAACAGCAAGTCAAGACGGGAGGTTACGGAAGTGTCAGCGAGTATATCCGCGACCTAATTCGTCAAGACCAAAAACGAAAAGCGCAAGAACACCTGGAAAACCTTCTATTACAAGGACTAGACTCCGGGGAAGCCACAAATATGAGCGATCGCGACTGGGCAGAAATTCGTCAAGCGGTTAGAGAAAAACTGAATCAACAACAAGATGGGTGAAATTCGTAAACGTCCGCAAGTTATTCGTGACTTAATCGATCTTGCCACTTATATTGCGGAAAATAACCTTGACCAGAGCGATCGATTTCTTCATGGGGCTGAAGAAACATTTAAACAAGACAAATGCCGCAACTCGGTAAACAATGTCAGTTTGATAATTCTCGTTTACAAAATATCCGTCAAATCGCAGTCAAAGGATTTAAAAAATATCTGATTTTCTACCAAATTACAGCAGGAGGAGTCGAAATTATTCGAGTTCTCCACGGGTCACGAGATATTGAAATTATCCTAGGAGATAGTCAAGAGTCAATTTAAAATCCTCCATCGCTTTTTTGAGTGGGCGGTAAGGGTCGCTATGCCGTCAGGCTTTTCGTTTTTAAACCAAGCAAAGAAACCGGGTTTCTTCTGCGGATATCAGAGTTAATTGTGGAACCGATAAAAGAAACCCGGTTTCTGAGTGGTAGGGTGCGTTAGGCGGCTATTATCGATCAAAATAATTTACTCACGCCCAAATTCCGCTCCCTACGCACCAAAATTGCCAAGCATAAACCTTGTTTCGGTGCGTTACGCGGGGAATAAAATTTACTTGTCTTCGGCAACCGTTAATTCCCCGCTAACACACCCTACCGAATGGCTGTTTTTGTGGGGTGCGTTAGGCGGCTATTATCGATCAAAATAATTTACTCACGCCCAAATTCCGCTCCCTACGCACCAAAATTGCCAAGCATAAACCCTGTTTCGGTGCGTTACGCGGGGAATAAAATTTACTCGACTTCGGCAACCGTTAATTCCCCGCTAACACACCCTACCGAATGGCTGTTTTTGTGGGGTGCGATCGCTTTTTTGTGGGGTGCGATCGCTTTTGAGGGGTGCGATCGCTTTTTTAGTGGGCGAGTTAATGGGTGGTATAATATAAAGAAACACAACCAGAAACTCAAGTATGTTAGAAAAAGTAACAGTCACTTACGATGGTTCAGCATTTTACCCAGAAACTCACCTAAATCTAGAGCCCAATACCCGTTATACAATCCAGATTATTTCTCAAGAACAACCGACTGAACCAACGGATAAAAATGCTTGGGATCTGCTAGAAGACATGGCAGGAACTTATGAAGCACCGGAAGATTGGTCTAGCGAACACGATCATTATTTATATGGTACACCAAAACGAAACAGTGAAAACAGTAAAAAATGAGCCAAGATAGACTTTTTTTGGACACGGTGTTCATTCAAGCAATTCTTAATCCCCGTGACCAATATCATTTTCCAGCCATGCAACTATTGCCTCGGGTAAAAAATGCACAAGAAGTCTGGACAACCGAAGCTATATTCATGGAAGTTGGCAATGCACTCAGCACCTATGATCGTCATAAAGTGGCTGCTTTTATTCAAAAATGTTATAAAACTGATAATATTTCAATTGTAAATATCACACCTCAACTCTTTGAACAAGGATTAAATTTATATGAATCCAGACCCGACAAAGCATGGGGATTAGTCGATTGTATTTCATTTATCGTTATGAAGCAGCAAAACTTAATCGATGCTGTCACCTCAGATATTCATTTTATTCAAGCCGGTTTTCGGGCTTTATTGCGATAAAGGATTTCTCGCGATCGCGTTTTTCCCCCAAGAAAAAAAACCGGGTTTCTGGTGTGAATATGTAGGGGCGAATGGCCATTCGCCCCTACTGTGGAAGCAAAAAAAACCCGGTTTCTGGATTCAGGGGGGCGATCGCTCATTTCTCCCAACAAAAGAAACCGGGTTTCTGTGGTGAATATCAGAGTTAACGGTGAAAGCGCTCGTAGAAACCCGGTTTCTGAGTTATTTGAGGGGGCGGTAAGCGGAGCTATGCCGTCAGGCTTTTCGCATTTTAGTGGGCGATGATTTCATAAAACAACTCTTTTTCTTGCATTCAAAATGTTATTCGCCTAAAACTATCTGTAAAGCATTGCCCAGTGCTTCCCTATCCGTTTCTTGCAGTTGTCCGAGTTTTCTCACCACCAGTCCTTTCTCCACCGTAGCCATAATAGCTTTAATTACAGAAGGTTTCAGTAACCCCGCCTCATTCCAGTAGGTTACGGTGACATCGCCTACCATACTGGCGATATAGCGTTGACTGGTAATAGCCATCACTATTAAATCGGGGTGTTCTTGGTTGTAAATATCTGAGCTAATGACAACTGCCGGACGTTTTTTCGAGCTCGTTTGATCTGTAAAGGGAAATGGAACCAAGATAATATCGCCGAAGCTATAACTGGTCATAGTCAGCATCCTCATCGTTATCCCAAATCTGGGCAAAAGCGGTTTCCGAAAGTTTCGCCGCTGCACGAGTTAAGCGAATATTGTCACTTTTTTCTAACAGGAAGTCCACAAAATCTTCTACTTCTGTAATTTTATCGGGAGGTAAATTGCGGATTTTTTTTATTAAGCTGGTTTCGGAATAAATCCCTGAATTCATATTCTCTATAATTCTTTTATGAGAGTTTTGACTTGCGCCATAAATCAGCGTAAAATAGCTGCTTTTTAGCATAGCACACAACGGCAAAGTGGGGTGTCGCGAGTTGAAACGAAAAAGGGCGATCCCCATGAATAGGGTCAGTCAGCGGCAGATATCCCCAAAGGGCACGCACGCTTTTGAGTGGGCGATCGCTTTTGAGTGGGCGATCGTTTTTGGGGGGCGATCGCTTTTTGGGGGTGGCAAGCGTTCATTTCCCCATCAACCCAAGCGATTGCTTATATAATTAATTGGACTGAAACCCTAAATGAGGTACTGTTATGGAAGCTAATCTTCAGAAAAACTTGGTAAAACTGAAGCCGCAAATCGAACAACTTTCTGTGGGCGATCGCTGGGTATTACTGAAGTGGTTAGTGGAATTATTGCAACAAGAACCTCAGAGTTCTCAAACAGAAAATACAAAAGTCAACTTTGAGGCAGTGCATCAAATTTGTGAGCAAATCAGAAAGTTGCCTGTTCTTGATAGTCGCTCTCCTGAAGAAATTATTGGCTACAATGAATGTGGGGGTCTGGATTAATGGTCATTGACCCATCAGCTATTCTGGCAATCATTTACGCTGAACCTGAAGCCGAAACTTTTCTTCAGCTTATTGAGAATAGCAATCTCTGCCTCCTCTCCTCTCCTGGGTATGTAGAGTTATCCATCGTTTTGGGAACTCGACATGGTGAAAAAGGTGTAGAAAATTTAGATTTATTACTCAAAGAATTATCAATTACTGTAGTGCCTTTCAGTCCAGAACAAGCCCGGTTAGCTGCTGAAGCATTCTTAAAATTTGGCAAAGGGCGTCACCCCGCAAAATTGAATATGGGAGACTGTTTTTCATTCGGTTTAGCCAAGGCGATGGGGCAAACTTTGCTTTTCAAAGGGAATGACTTTATCCAAACTGATATCGAGCAAGTCAATTATTAAATATCATAAAGGCGATCGCTTTTTTGTGGGGTGCGATCGCTTTTTTGGGGGGCGATCGCTTTTTTACCAACAAAAGAAACCGGGTTTCTGTGGTGAATATGTAGGGGCGAATGGCCATTCGCCCCTACTGTGGAACCGAGAAAGAAACCCGGTTTCTGGGGTTTCTTCAGGGGGCGATCGCTTACAAAGCAAAAACTATTCTAAGTGCTTCGTCAATTTCTAACATTAATTTGGGTTCGAGTTCACCTCGGATGCTCACAAAACGAGAACGATAGTCAATTGGCCTCGTTTGTAAACAATCTGCTATTGACGTTTTTACTAAACCATTAACTGGGGATGCCGAAATCTCAACATTCGTTTTAATCTTAGCCTTTTTATCGCTCCAAGCGGTAATCGGTACAACTTGGATTACAGGAACGCGAAGGTTATAAGTGTTGTTTGTCACCACAACGCAAGGTCTAATTTTTCCGGTTTCTGAACCCTTCGTTGGTTCGAGATTAACATCAATAATTAGCCCTCGTTTGAGCTTTATTCCATCGGCCATTCTTCTAACCCTGCATTTGTTATTTCTTGTAATTCTCGATCGCCTTGATAAATTTCAGCATAGAGAGTCGCTGATTCTGGCAGATTATCTTCGCTTAACGCTAGTTGTAACTTTGCCAAGGCAGTTCTAACAACTTCGCTGGGGTTTTGAAATCCATAGTCTTGACACCGTTCAAGAAATCCTATCGTCAACTCATCAAGTTGAAAAGTTTGTTCTTTCATCATCACGTGAATCACTCTTTGAGACATCGTTTTGGTTTGCCTAAGCCTACCTTCTATTATACTTCAAATTAAATCTGTACTCGCCAACAAACCGGGTTTTTTAGATAACCTTTGCTGCTGCACCGATATTTTGGGCTTTCAACTCGGTTTCTGAAGCCCCCTCAGAGCGATCGCTTTTTTGTGGGGTGCGGTAAGCGGAGCTATGCCGTCAGGCTTATCGCTCATCTCTCCCAACAAAAGAAACCGGGTTTCTGCTGTGAATATGTAGGGGGGATTCGCGAATCCCCCCTACCGTGAAAGCGCTCGTAGAAACCCGGTTTCTAAGTCCCCATCAGAGCGATCGCTTTTTTGTGGGGTGCGATCGCTTTTTTGTGGGGTGCGATCGCTTTTTTATTCCCGCATCAAAGAAACCGGGACCCAAGTGGTGAATATCAGAGTTAACGGTGAAAGCGATCGTAGAAACCCGGTTTCTAAGTCCTGGTTTATAGGTAGTTTAACTAGCCCGAAAATCAATCACGAAAATCAATTAAAGTTTGTCGATAAGCATCAGGTCTACCGATATCAAAACACCGTCCTTTGACTAAATATCCAAGCATTCCTGAGTCTTGACGTAATTGTTCTAAACAAGAGGTGAGTTGAAATTCTCCCCGTTCCCGAATATTTTGGTTAATATTCGCTTCTAAATAGTCAAAAATTCTGGGGTTTAATACATAAAGTCCGAAGATAGTTAAAAATGAATCTTGAGGTATTTTTTCTATAGATAGATGGTTTCTGGCATATTCCAAATCCGGTTTTTCCGCAAGTTCTGTCACCGATAATAAACCGTTAGAAAAACTGTTAGAAAAACTGTTAGACTCTTGCCAAGTTCCCCCAACACAACCACAGTGATTAATTTCTTCAGCGGCAGTCACCGTTAATCCCACTACACTTGTCCCGGTTTGTTCATAAATATTTAAGAGTTGTCGCGCACAAGAAATATCTGTGTCTGAGAGATAAACATGATCCCCCAAGGAAAGCAAAAACGGCTGGTTATTTACCCAGTCTTTGGCACAATAGACGCAATGACCAAATCCATCTTGGGTTTCTTGGGTCAAAAAGGTGATGCGATCGCCTATTTCTTGGATTAATTGACTATATGCTTGATTTTCCTGAGATAGTTTAGCAAAATATTCTGGGGTTTGGTGAAAAAAATCCGCAAATATGGCGCGATCGCCTGGTTGCACCACAATCCCAATTTCTTCAATTCCCGCATCAATCATTTCTTCAACCAGGGCTAAAATTACGGGTTTTGCTTGCCCTTTTCGGTCGATAATGGGAAACAGTTCTTTTTTCACCGCTTTGGTCGCGGGAAAGAGTCGGGTGCCAAACCCAGCCGCTGGAATTACTGCCTTTTTTACTGGATATTTTATCTGAGTCATCTTGATTAAAAATTATTGAATTTGGGATGATTTAATTATACCATTAATTACATTTTTTCGATAATTAATAAATTCATTTTTTCACGGAGACACTCCGCGCAGTGAGTGAATCACTGTTTTTTTAATTTCCAGAAATTCCGGGGAAAGTTTCATCTCTAAATCACGCTCTCCAGGCAATGTGATGGGAATTTCTTCCTTAATTTTACCGGGATTTGCGGTCATTACATAAATTCTTTGGGACAGAAAGATAGCTTCCTCAACATCGTGAGTAATCATTAAAATAGTGGTGTGGGTTTGCTGCCAGAGTTGCAAGAGAAATTGCTGCATTTGTTCTTTGGTTTGGGCATCTAATGCTCCAAAAGGCTCATCCATGAGTAACACTTCTGGTTGATTGGCTAAAGACCGGGCGATCGCTACTCTTTGTTTCATGCCTCCAGACAGTTCTTTGGGATAAGCTTGGGCAAATTTGCTTAAACCTACCACCTCTAAAAAATAATTAATTCGCTCATTTTTTTCAGCGGTAGATATTTTTCTAAGTTCTAAACCAAAGCCGATATTATCCGCTACGGTTAACCAAGGAAATAGGGAATAATTTTGAAAAATCATCCCTCGGTCTGACCCCGGCCCGAAAACTATTTCGCCATCTAATAACACTTGCCCAGAAGTGGACGGCATCAATCCAGCAATAATATTGAGTAAGGTCGATTTTCCACAACCAGATGCCCCGACAATACAGACAAATTCATTGGCATCAACTTGAAAATTAATGTTTTCTAATACTGACAATTGAGCAAATTTTTTGCTTAGGGCGATCGCGGCTAATTTCGGTACAGCTTCCGAGGGGCGATCGCCGACTAATTCAGGCTGATTCATGTTTGATTGTGACAAAACCGCTTATTCCTCCATCTAAGGATAATAATAATATGGTTAAAACCAGGAATTTATTACGGTCATGGTTCGCCCTTGCGGATATTTCTGGTTCAGGCAATAGAAAATAGACAAGAAAGCAAAATTCTCGCTGAATCCCCCCAACCCCCCTTTTTAAGGGGGGCTTTTTAAGGGAGCTTGGGGGAATCTTCTACGGTATGAAAGCAATCTTGTCTAATATATACAATATATATAGATGTCAATTAACCATCAAAAACAAATATGAGCAATACCAGTAATTTCCGTGAAGCGATCGATCGCGCCAGAGGGCAATCTCTGGTCGGCCCCCAGGTAATCGCCAAAGCCTTGCCATTTGTGGGCGGCGGTCTAATTCTAACTGCCCTGGGAACTTATGGCGGTTTGAATGTGCTACAGACCAATCCAAGAATGTTTATGACCACCTTTTGGGGTGCGTTAATCCTGGAGTTGGTGCTGTTTTTCGTCGTGCGTGGGGTGGCCGAAAAAGCCAACAATAGCGTCGCCCTGCCTCTGTTAGTCACCTATAGCCTGCTGTCGGGCTATACTTTGTCCGGGCTAGTCTATGTCGCCCTGAGTACCCAGGGCGTAGGCATTGAAGGGGTAGGAATTGCCGCCTTGGGCTGCGGTGTCACCTTTATTGCCGCCCGTCAAATTGGGTCGAATATTTCTGATGAAGACGGAATGGCCTTAACCCAAACAGTCCAATTAGGGATAATTGCTCTGGTGGTGGTGATTGTAGCCCAAGTGTTGTTGAGCTTTTTTGGCATTTATACCCCCACTTGGTTAGAAATAGGCATTTCTGGCATTGGGGTGCTGCTGTTTTGTGGTTGTGCCGTGGTGGATTTTTACGTCCTGCCTCGCACTTACCGCAATAGCCAGTATCTCAGTGCGGCCCTGTCGATGTATTTGACTTATATCAACCTGTTTGTGTTTATTCTGCGTTTGTTGATTGCGTTGAATCGTCGGAATTAATTCGTGCAATTAATCGTTAATTAATCGCCCATTAGCGATCGCGGGACAAGGTTTTGGCCTTGTCCTTTTTATTGACAAAGCTTCACCACCGGGAGCGATCGCATTATTAGCTATCAAAGAAATTCTTTCGCCGCTGCTCCCCGGCGCCCTGGCTCCCCTGCGTCCCGCTCACTAGCGGGCAAAAATACGATCGCGTTGGAGAGAATTTTTTCTGGTCATTGAATCAATTAGGTGCGATCGCTCATGCTAAATTCCCTATAATAAAGACAAACGAGGTTGATTAGATTTCTTGAAGCTTATGGAATTGGTAGACATTAAACGCGAAGTCGAAACCCTGTCGAATCGCCTGGGGAAAACCCAGGACTATCTTTGACATTCCCGCCTTAAACGCAAAAATTCACGACCTAGAGCAACTGGCAGCCCAATCGGACTTTTGGGATGACCAAGCCAATGCTCAACAGTTGATGCAAGAACTCAATGACCTCAAGTCACATCTAGAGCAGTATTACGGCTGGAAAAATCGCTTAGAAGATACAAAAGCGATTTTTGAACTTCTGGAACTAGAAAATGATGAATCGTTAGCGAGTGAAGCCCACACCAATATTACTCAGCTAAATCACGAACTCGATCGCTGGGAGTTGGAACAGTTACTCTCTGGTCTTTATGACGAAAGTGGGGCTGTTTTAACGATTAATGCGGGGGCTGGGGGCACCGATGCTCAGGATTGGGCAGAAATGTTGTTGCGGATGTACACCCGTTGGGGTGAAAATCAAGGCTATAAAGTGCATTTGATGGAAATTTCCGAAGGGGATGAAGCGGGCCTTAAATCCGCCACTTTGGAAATTGAGGGGCGCTATGCTTATGGCTATCTCAAAGCCGAAAAAGGCACTCATCGATTGGTGAGAATTTCGCCATTTAATGCCAATGGCAAAAGACAGACTAGCTTTGCCGGGGTGGAAGTGATGCCCATTCTGGATCGGGGGGTGCAATTGGACATTCCCGATAAGGATTTGGAGATTACCACCTCGCGGTCTGGGGGCAAAGGCGGGCAAAATGTGAACAAGGTAGAAACCGCCGTGCGAGTGGTTCATTTACCCACAGGTTTGGCGGTGCGTTGTTCCCAGGAGCGATCGCAGTTGCAAAACAAAGAAAAAGCCCTTGTCCTCTTGAAAGCCAAGTTATTGGTGATTGCCCAAGAACAACGAGCAGCGGAAATTGCCGAAATTCGCGGCGATATGGTAGACGCAGCTTGGGGCAACCAAATTCGTAACTATGTCTTTCATCCTTATCAACTGGTAAAAGACCTTCGCACTAGCGTAGAAACTACGGCGATTACTGATGTAATGAATGGAGAAATCGATCATTTTATTGAAGCCTATCTCCGTCAGGAAAATCAAATCGCTGTAAATAATTAATTGTTGTTTGTTGTTGGTTGATTGTTCTTTGTTGTTAGTTGATTGTTCTTTGTTTTTAGTTCTTTGTTGTTGGTTGTTTGTTCTTTGTTGTTTGTCAACAATCAACACCCCCCCAACCCCCCTTTCAAAGGGGGGGGCAACAATCAAAAATCAACCACCAAAAATCAACAATCAACAATCAACAATCAACAATCAACCACCAACAATCAACCAACAACAAAGAACAAACAACCAAATTATCCTTTATCCCAATTAAGATTAATGAGTCAACCATCGTCTTCTGAAGAAATCACCGTAGAAAATCAAACCGTTGCCCCGGGGACAGAGGCAAACCCCGGAACCCAAGAACCGCCACCGAGTTATGTCAAACTGGCGATGCGAAATATGGTGCGAAAGGGCAGAACATCTTTAAAGCATTTTGCTCTAACAACCATTGGTCTGTTAGCATTTCTGTTTGGTGTTGCCTATTTAGGTCGCTAGTGGACTTTTGACGGTACTGGTAAAGAATGCAGGAGTAACAAAACCCGCGATGAATGTAGAAATTAACGTGCAGGACAATTTCTGGGAAACCAATGTGTCAAGAAGTCCTGACAAAACTATCGATCTGGAAACTTGGCAAAATTGGTTGGAAATTTGGTGCGATCGCGCTTCAGCGGACTTGCCCGAAGCATCGGGATATGAGTTAACGTTACGTCTGAGTGACGATGCGGAAATTCAACATCTAAATTGCCAGTACCGTCAGCAAGATAAACCCACTGATGTGTTATCTTTTGCGGCTTTAGAGGTCAATTTCCCTCAAGCGGATGAGTTAATATCGGAAATTCCTCTTTATCTGGGTGATATTGTGATTTCCGTGGAAACTGCCCGGGGACAAGCGGAAAAACAAGGGCATTCTTTAACCACCGAATTGGCTTGGTTAGCGGCTCATGGCTTTTTGCACCTGTTGGGCTGGGATCACCCGGATGAAGAAAGCTTAACCGAGATGCTGGAGCAACAAGAAATTTTGCTTCAAGCGGTTGGTTTGTCAGTTTTCGCTCCCCAGGAAACTTATACTACTGACAGCAGAGTTTAGGCTGGGTTAACTAAGATAGAGCCAATAACCTATAGAGGTGCTTTTAAAGCCATGACCCTAGATCGACGCGATATCTCATCTCCCAGCAACAATGGAAACAGTAGGGGTGATTCGCGCATCACCCCTACATCGCGATTTTCCCCGGCGCCATCTGTTGAAGCAGCCGCAAAACATCACGACTCACGACCAGAACTACGGCAAGACTCACAGCCACAATTCAATACTTCTTGGGGGCGATCGCCCGACACAGCCAAAATGAAACGGGAATTTTCCTGGAAAGTAGCCAGTAACCTTTTTGTCAGTTTTAAATATGCTTGGGAAGGCGTACAGTATGCCTTTAACACCCAACGCAATTTTCGGATCCATGTGATTATTGGTTCGACGGCAATTGCTCTGGGTGTTTTTTTGCAAGTGAGTTTAATGGAACTCTCTATTATTACTCTGACTATTGGGGCGGTATTGGCAATGGAACTGTTGAATACTGCCATTGAGTCATTAGTCGATCTCACTGTTGAGCAAACGTACCACCAACTCGCTAAAATTGCCAAAGATTGTGCAGCGGCAGCGGTGCTGATTTCATCTTTTGCGGCGATTACGGTGGCAGGATGTTTGCTGTTACCACCTTTGTATCTGCTGGTAAAATCATCCTTGGGTTAAGGAGCGGGGCAGGGGTGTAGGGGAAAACAATTAACAATTGATAATTGACAATTGATAATTAAACAGATAGATTATCAATTATCAATTATCAATTGTCAATTGTTAATTATCAATTATCAATTATCAATTATTCCCTCCGCCCATCTCCTAATTAGCCTGAGACCATCTACCAAAATCTTGATAAGGAGTCATAGCCTTGATCATTGTTATTGATAATTACGACAGTTTCACCTATAACCTGGTTCAGTATTTAGGAGAACTTGCGCCTGAGTTTTCCATAGCCGCAGACCTCCGGGTATATCGCAACGATCGAATCACTATCAGTGAAATTCGCCAATCTGGTGCGGATGCGGTGCTGATTTCCCCCGGCCCAGGAAGACCGGAAGATGCGGGAATTTCCGTAGATTTAATCCGAGAACTCGGCCCAACTTTACCGATTTTAGGTGTTTGTCTCGGTCATCAAGCGATCGGTCAAGTATTTGGCGGCAATATTGTCTCCGCCCCGGAACTGATGCACGGCAAAACCTCTGAGATTTATCATACTGGGGTCGGTGTTTTTGCCGGATTGTCTAACCCATTTGTGGCCACTCGATATCACAGTCTGGTGATTGACCGGGAAAGCTGCCCGGAAGAGTTGGAAATTACCGCCTGGGTTAGCGATGGCACGATTATGGGGGTGCAGCATCGGAACTATCCACATATTCAGGGCGTCCAGTTCCACCCAGAAAGTATTTTGACCACTTCTGGCAAGCAACTGCTGAGAAATTTTCTCCACCAAGCTTCCTCCCTATCTAACACTTACAGGACTTACGCATAAATGCTATTTGTAGGGTGTGAAAGCGCAAAGCGTAACGCACCAATACCCCATATATAGAGTCATTGCGTAAGTCCTAACTTAGTAACCAAGACCCAGTAACCAAGATTCAATGATTAATCGCCGCAAGTTTCTCCGCTACGGACAAATCAGTTTATTCGCCGCCCTTGGAACCACCAGCCTCGCGGGTCAGTGGCAAGCTGTTCAAGCCCAAACTTCCCCCCAACCATCCACGACCCCTTCACCGACTACCCCAACAACACCTCCGGAAGCTGCGGCGGCGCAAAATCAACTTCTGGTTAAGTGGTTAGGACATAGTTGTTTTTCGTTTACGGGGGATAATCTGAGGGTTTTGGTGAATCCTTTCCGCCCCATTGGTTGTACGGCTGGGTATCGCTTGCCACGAGTGGAGGCTAATTTAGTTTTAATTAGCAGCCGGTTGTTGGATGAAGGGGCGATCGATGAGTTGATCGGTCAACCTCAGATATTGTCAGATCCGGGGGCTTATCAGTTTCGCGACAAACAGATTCAAGGTATTCGCACCGACCACGATCGCCACGGAGGTCGCCGCTTTGGGATGAATGTGGTTTGGCGGTGGACGCAAGCAGATATGAAGATTTTGCACCTCGGTGGTACGGCTGCCCCGATTACTACGAATCAACAAATTTTGATGGGTCGTCCAGATGTGTTGTTGTTGCCCGTGGGCGGTGGGCCAAAAGTTTATGATGCCGAAGAAGCGAAGGCAGCGATCGCATTGCTGAATCCGAAAGTGGTGATTCCGACGCAATATCGGACGGCGGCAGCAGATGCAAATCTCTGCGATTTGGTGGCGCTGGATGAGTTTCTGGCGGTGATGGGAGATACTCCCGTGGAAGAGGTGAATGGAGATGCGATCGCTCTCCAACCGAATCAATTACCGGAAAATGGGCCGGTGATTAAGGTGTTAAAGTATTCTTTTTAAACCATATTTTTTGTTGGTTGTTGTTGGTTGTTGGTTGGTTGTTGGTTGGTTGTTGGTTGGTTGTTGTTGGTTGGTTGTTGTTGGGGGAACTAGGGGCGATCGCTCTGGGATGAAAGCCAGAATTGTCTAATTTGCCTAATTTAAATTAGACCATTTCTAATTGCATAAAGACGCAACATTAGGGGCGCAAGCATTGCGAAGGGCGCAAGCATTGCGCCCCTACAATATCTGGTGATTTGGCATCTGTAGGGGCGCAATGCTTGCGCCCAAATTAACCTTGAAATCGTAGCAATAATTTTTGAAATTGGTATTAGTCTAAGATTATGTCGAAATTACCTCAAATTGACCGCCAACGAGAACATCAAGCTAACGAACGGACATTTTTAGCATGGCTTAGAACTTCGATCTCTTTAATTGGTTTTGGATTTGCGATCGCCCGATTTGGCATTTTTATTCAACAGTTAGAAATCTCTTTAATGCACCGGGCATCCCCCAATCAATTCTGGATTAATTCAGAAAATCTAGGGGGGATTTTGGTTATCTTCGGCATTATTGTAATTGTTTTAGCTTTGTTAAACTATAATCGGGCTTTTTGGCAAATTGAGCGGGGAAATTATCAACCTAATCGGATGATGGTCTGGATGACCGGAATTATGGTGGTAATTTTCGGCTTATTCAGCTTAACTTTGATGGTGCGAGTTAAATCATCCCCGCGCTTAACTCCATCGATTCAAGAGCGAAAAATTGATATATTTGATGAATAATTTCACTCAGGTAATTTAGGTATAATTCATCCGCACAAGATTCAGGTTTATTCTCGGCAAATTTAGTTAAGTTTAAAGAAAATTAATCAGGTTTTTCCGGCGATTCCCTGATTCCCTCCGGGACGCTGCGCGATCGCTCTCCTAAAATAGCATAAATCGTGGTAGTTTCTTCTTTGCCTCGGAGTTGAATGCGATCGACTTCCTGACCCAAATAGCGATCGCGCACTAAATGATAAGTATCCGCAGTCATCAATAAATTATACGGATTATTTTTGGTAAACTGTTTATTCATAGGTTCTAGTCTAGCGGCCACATTAACCGTATCGCCAATCACGGAAAAATTTGACCGTTTTTTGCCGCCGACACTGCCAGCCATCAAAACTCCTGTATGCATCCCAATACCCACCCGAATTGTTGGTTTACCCGTGGCTTTTAACTGTTGATTTAAAAGTTTAAGTTTTTCATGGATAGCCAAACAAGCAGCACAAGCATTCAGGGCATCTTGTTGCATTTCTTCGGGTTTAGTATGAGCAAAAGGAGTGCCAAATACCGCCATAATTGCATCCCCAATGTATTTATCAATCACTCCATCGTGTTCCATAATGCAATCAGACATAATTTCCAGATATTCATTCAGCCACATAAATAAATCTCTGGGGGGCAGTTTCTCAGAAATGCTGGTAAAACTGCGAATATCCATAAACATAACTGTGGCCGTGAGTTCTTGGGCGGGCAGTTCCCCATCAAGAAAAATCTCGGTTTTGCGCTGCCAAATCATGTCAGCCATTTGCGGGGAAACTTGCTGAGAAAATAAGTTCATTAATTGCTGTTTTTCATACTGTTCCCGCAGTTGTACGGCGGTGTAAGTCAAAATTATGGTGCCAATGGGGGCGGCAATTGGTAGCCACCAATGACCGACGGTAAAGGCCACAAAAGCAATGCCAAACCAACTGCTTGGCAGCAAAAAAGCGATCGCTAATCGTTGCCCTAATCGGCGATTAAACTCTAGCCAAGCACTGCCTAGCCCTATGGTGAAAATTAATAGAAAATTTGCCCAATTTGGCAGGGGTTTAATTAGTCTATTATTGAGCAAATTATCCATCATTGCCGCCTGAAGATAAACCCCTGCCATGCGCTCTAAAGGCGCAACAATTACATCAAGTCCCGTGGCGACAAATCCCACCAGTACCAACTTATCTTTCAAGGCATCTTCCGGGATTTGGTTGCCTTGATTGTCTCTACCTTTGACAACATCAACAAAAGAATAAGTAGGCACTGCATCAATAATTCCTGTATTTGGGTCAGAAATCACTGGACTAGGCCAATTAATCCAGACATTTTCTCCAGATAAAGGCTGAATGTTTGGGATATTTGCCAGTTTTAGCATGGCTACACTTAAAGGCGGTTCTTGTTCAATCCAGCCAATTCCTTGGCGACTAATTCCATCAGGATCCGGTTCGTGGAGAATATGCCCAATGGCAGCCGCAGCTTGTTGGAATTCTGGCACCAGTTCGGCGCGATCGCCCAAACTAGCTAACACTACATTACCGTTTTCGGCCATAGCTTTGGCCAATTGGGGGTCAATGGGACTAGGGTCAAAAAATAACACATCAAAACCCACGGCAGCGGGCTGATATTTTTCCAGGGATTGTAATAATTGAACATGGCGATCGCGCGACCAAGGCCACTGACCATACTCCCCTAAACTCGCTTCATCAATCGCAATAACAGCAATTCTCTCATCCCACTCTAAATGCGGTCGAAGTTTAAACAGCAAATCATAGCTAATTCTTTCTAAAGGTTGCCATATTCCCAACGCCCACATCCCCAAGGACAAAGTAGCGGCAACTCCTCCGGGCAATAGGGGATGATTTTCTATTAAATATCTGCGAATCCAGCTTGGAAATTTCATTAGGCAGCCATGATTATTTTAATATAATAGTTGATTGTTGGTTGTCGGTTGTTGGTTGTTGATGGTTGATTGTTGATGGTTGATTGTTGATGGTTGACAACCAACGAACAACAAACAACAAACAACCAACAACATGCATAATCCCTACCCAACAACCAACAACAAACAACCAACAACAAACAACCAACAACCAACAAACAACAAACAACGAACAACAAACAACCAATTATCTTACCGGAATCTCATAGACTCGTTCTCGGATGGCAGGGCCGCGAACCACAAACCGCAGAAGACGACTGGTGGGGCGGTCTAAGATGACAGCAAATTTGCCATCAGGATCGGTTTCAATGGCTTGACCGTTGATATAAACCAGATCGAGGCGATCCACTTGACCGAAGACGCGGACTCGATTACCGCC
>JAABRM010000036.1 GCA_011390955.1 Oscillatoriales cyanobacterium
TGTCCTCACCTATGCCGCCTTCTTGATTGCTTCTACCGCAGGCAAGTTCGGTTGATCCACGCTTCTCGTTGCTAGTTAAGCAAAAATAACTAAAAAAATCCCCTGCCTCCGGGCGGGGGATTTTTTTGTTATGCTAAATTTTTCTGCATGGATTCCTCGTAGCTTTAAAGCATAAGGCTAGGCTCAAAAAAGCTCAGTTTGGCGGTATCAATCGGCTGAGTTTAAACTCTAGAAACCAATTTGCCAAAATATATAGAGAAAATATTGAACCGTAAGTATGTCTGAACTGTCTTCAGAATGGAACAATGAGGCTTATGTGTCTCTGCATCTGATTCAAACAATGCTAGAAATGGCAGGTTTGCCTCGCAAGAGTAGCTATTCTCACTGGCATCCACAGTTTAAGATTTATGTGCCGAGCACCAAAACTAAAAAACCTGTAGATTTTCTTGTAGAAGACTCGAGAAGGTATGTAAATTTTTTAATTGAGGCAAAAAGTGCTGTTTATAAAATTGATGATGCGGCTAGATTTCAGCTAAAGATGTATTTGGAACATTCAGGGGTGAGGTTTGGTATTTTAGTGGATCCTTTTTTGATTGAGATATACGGATACAATCAAGGAAAGTATGATTTATTAGATCGGCATCAGATCCAAAACCCAAATGAAGTTGAATCATTAGCAATATTTTTGAGAAAATTTTTGGATTCAGTAAAAATGAGAACCATTGCAATTCATTCATCTAAGGGCGGGGTGGGTAAGACTACGCTCACTGTCAACATTGCTTTTGAACTGGCCAAACTTGGCAATAAAGTGCTTGTTATAGATTTAGACGATCAAGCTAATAGCAGCCTGTACTTAGGGGTGAACAAAGCTGACGAGCTTGACAAGGCTAACACCTTAGAAGAATTTGATGACCTTCTCAAGTCTTTTGAGGAACGAAAAGAAGTTATAGACTTTTTAAACTTAGATTTCAATAGACCAACGAATTACCGAGAATATATCCAAAGTTCAGTATTTAATCAATATCTTTATTTATATCAAGGTAAAATTGATGTATTACCCAGTAGCTACCGAACTAGGGATGATAAGTTACCTGGTTTCATCGGACGAGAAAAGCAACTGAACAAAGCTTTGCTGAAGTCAGGAATTTCTGGTGATTACGATTATGTAGTTATTGATACCCCCCAAGTAGCACGATGATTGCCAATAACGGTCTCTGTGCTGCTCAGTATGTGCTACTTCCAACCCAAATGGAATATTTCTCAGTTTATGGCATCAGATCCGTGGTGCGACGAATAAAAAATGAACTTCAAGACGAGATGGGTAAAGAGCGAGGAAATATTTTGGGGATAGTTCCTATAATGACTCAAGGGAATAAGCTGAACCAGCTAACGAAAAAATTGTTAGAAAAATACTTGCCAGATGTTCCGGTACTTGCTGAAATTAAAAGAACAGTTAAGTGGGCTGATGCGGCTCAAGAACGTTTACCAATTTATATTTTAGCTGAAAAAGATCCACAAGCCCGTGAAGCCGCCACTACAGCATATAACCTTACGGAAAGCTTAGTTAATATAATTAATCAAATCGAAACAGCAAAAAGGATGGAATAAAATGGTGAAATTACAAGAATCAAAAGTAAAACATAATGTTGGCCAGATAGGAGTGGTATTTTTAAGCCAAATTGTAGTCAATAGAGAAACTAATAATGGGGATGAAAAAAATATTTTTACCCAAGAAGTTGCTGATGGTTTAGCTGAATGGGGATTTAATTTTGCGCTGCCTATTATTTGTTTGACTTCCGAAGAAGACAAGTATCAACTACTTACAGGAATCGGCATTTATGAAGCAGCCTTAACCAGCGGAATCAATAAAATATGGGCAATTTTAATTAATCGAAGCAAATTAGAGGCAGAAAAAGCGGTAAAACAAGCTATTTTGCAGTCACAACTGAATAATTATATTATTGATAGAGAAGATATAGCAGATTTTTTATATTTTTTGAAGAATGAAAAATCTTCTCTAACAGCGGTTCGGGGAATTGGGAATAAATATGCCGAAAAAATTAAAGCAAATCGTCCTTATATTTCCCAGGAAGATATGCATAATAAGCTCGGTAATAAATTGCCTTTAAATTGGCTAAGGTCTTACAAAGAAATGAAACCAAAGAAATTATTCGGTGAATTTTAGTAAGTAAATGATTGATGCCAAAATGAGATATCGGAGTGAAATTGATTGATTTAATATTGCAGTTTGCTAATAAGAAACTAAATACAAGTAATAGTAATGAAAGTTCGTGACATACTGAAGAGATTAGAAGCCGATGGGTGGTATGAAGCCCGGATGAAAGGCAGTCATAGAGTTCTAAAACATCCTGATAAAGCTGGGATCGTTGTTGTACCGGGTAATTTTTCCGATGAATTGGCGATTGGAACTCTAAAAAGTATCTGGAAACAAGCATAACTGGAGGAAGAATAATGAAAGAATATGTGGTGGTTTTTGAATGGGCTGGCAGTAACTATTCAGCGTATGTTCCCGATTTGCCCGGTTGTATTTCGACGGGAAAAACTATTGAAGAAACCGAACAAAATATTAAAGAAGCGATCGCCCTTTATATTGAAACCCTGCGAGAAGATGGGCAAGAAATTCCCGAACCTTGTTTTTATGCTAAGGCCATTGCTGTAGCCGCTTAATCAGGCAGGTAAAAGTCAAAGGGCTTGGTTGCTCCGATCGCCCATTTTTAATGTGAATATTGGCACAATCGCCACATTAAAAATGGGATAAAATATTGGGCAAGAGGCACAATTAAAAAATCAATGATTATATTGGATAAATAATAAAATGCTAGGATTTTTTCTGCACGGCACGGCGGTGCGTAACCCTGGTTATAGCGATCGCATCCAAAATTTTATTCTCCAGGAATTCAGCCAACGAGGAGAAATAGAAATCCCCTCGTTTGGGGCGGCTTTTTTCGGAGATATTCTCGGTGCCGATGAACTCTGGGATTGGGTGTTGCAAGATTTAGAAAATTTTAAATGGGATCATCCCGGAGTGGATCTGGAGACAATCTTCTCTTATCAAAATTTTAGAGAACAGCTAATCAGCAAAATTTTTGGGGATATTTTTACTTATTTAAATCCCGATTATGGACACGCCGCCCGAAAAACCATTGCGGTTCAATTATTACAATTTATTAAGGAAAATCCCGGAGACGATGATTTGCATTTAGTGGCACATTCTCTGGGCAGTGTCATTTTATGGGATATTTTATTTTCTGATAAATTAAGCCCGTCTGACCCGGCTTTTTATATTCGAGATATAATTAAAGGATTAAGTGGGTATCGGCAAGGCAGAAAGGTTTACCTGAGAACTGTGACCACAATGGGTTCTCCGCTGCTATTTTTTAATCGAATGTTGGGCATCGACCCGGAGAAACTAAAAATCTTTGCCCAGCGATATGTCAAAAATACCCTACGGTGGATTAACATTATTAATGCCGGAGATATTTTTGCTTATCCTTTAGCATCTAGCCTCAGCATCCACTATCCTAATCTGTTTTTTAAAGATAAGTATTTGGAAGATAAGGATATCATTAAAAGAAGTTTGGGAGATGTGGCAATGGCATTAGGATTGGTGGATGACCATACGATTTATTGGAAAAGTCAGCGAGTGGCGCGATTGATTACGGCAAATTTGCTAGGGGATTACTCGGTTCTCGATCGCACCAATATGTTGAAAAATTTAGGCAATTGGCTGGAGTAAGCAAACTGGGTTGTCTGCTGCCATATCGAGAGAGCGATCGCTTAAAAATTGGCAATGGAGCGATCGTTCCCGATCGAGTGCGTCCAGACAATCGGCTCGGCTTAGTAGAAAATTATGGAAACAGACCAAAGCGTATCCATTGCTGACGTGCTGCTATCTGGGCTGTACCATTCATCCCCAGGCAATTGACTGTCGCTCTGCCAATTGATGTCTTTCCCATAATTGTGCTAGATTCTCTGTCTGCATTAAAGTGTTCGTCCCATCGATCTTGTCTTGGATTAAACAGACGAACCTCACTCTCCAATTCAGGGTCTTGATAGCTAACGCGAGTTCCCTTGAAAAGATTGCAAGAACGGCAGGCTAACGCCCAGTTAGACTCTTTATCTAGACCGCCCCGAGCCAGAGGAATGATATGTTCGACCTCAAAGGGAAAGTTAAATACTATCTCAGGCGCATGGCAGTATTCGCAACGGTGATTCGCACGTTGCGCCACCAGTTCGTACCTCGGATTCATCCCTTTAACTCCTCAAATAAAGCTGCCGTTCTTTTTGCAGAAGCATTAAGCTCGGCCTCAACTAGAGCGTTGAGTTCTGCTTGCTCTTGCGATGTAAGTGTCAGATCGCGATCGCGAAGCGTCTCCGTAGGAGAATCGCGCAAGTCTCGCCAGCGGTTCATTAACTCAGAAAGTCTTTTTTGTTGCTCTGCTGAAAAAAACCGATCGGGGCGATAGTTCTGGACAATGACTAAGGTGCCCGCTTCCTCTTCACTAAGCTGGCCGAGCAGGGCATCTAAAGCTTCTCCCGCAGTCTTGCCAGAAGAACGCTTGTTTTTGGTAACAGCTTCGTAATATATGCTGTTTTCAGCAGACACCGATAAAATTGAGATAGCTGTCATGGCCTTAATCTCTCTGCTATTTAGGATAATGATAACTCTTAATTTTTCCTAGTACAGGGTCGGGTTCCGCAATACTTGGCCAAAGAACGCATACCACAAAACCGCATTCGCCCGTCGTTGAACGTATAATTTTCGATGAGAGTCGATACGCGCCCCTAGGGGACTCACCGCCCAACCCGTTAAAAAAATAAAAGCAAAATCGCGCCGATCGAAAATCCCATCGCCATCGGAGAATCTTATGGACGAACAACGCTTATCCGGTTATCTCAATTTGATTCAACAACTGCTGAACTGTCCCAGGGGAACAGAGGCAGAAGTATTGCAGGAAAATATAGAACTGGTAGATGCGGAGTTGCTGCAAGTCATGGTAGCGGTGGCGCAGAAACTGGCAGAAGAGGGAGAGGAACAAAACGCTCAATGGCTGATGGGAATGGCCGACTCAATCGCAAAGGCGATCGGGACGGGAGGAGGGACAGATGCAGATGCTGGCGATCGATTGCAATTTTTGATAGAGGTATTGCAAGCAACCAGCGATAGCGATGGGGATGCGCGGGCAGTCTATCCCTTGCTGCAAGGTAACTTGGAAAAGTTAGACGCAGATTTTATCCAAATCCTCCGCAACTGGGCAAGTCAAAGACTGGGGGCAGTCGAGGCAGAGGAGGCGCAACTGATTGCCGCAGATATCGGCAATTTGAGTAACTTAGTTCAGGACTTTCCCTTGGGCAGTCGGGCGATAAATCTAGAAATTGGCATCGCCGGTTACGAGATAATTGCTGCCGTCTTTAGCCGCGACATCTCCCCAGAAATTTGGGCAACTCTCCAAAACAACTTGGGCGCTGCCTACAGCGATCGCATATTAGGAGAAAAAGCGCAGAATCTGGAAAGGGCGATCGCTGGTTACGAGGCGGCGCGGGAAGTTTATACCCGCTCTGCTTTCCCCCAACAATGGGCAACGACCCAAAACAATTTGGGCACTGCCTACAGCAATCGCATATTAGGAGAAAAGGCGCAGAATCTGGAAAGGGCGATCGCTTATTACGAGGCGGCGCTGGAAGTAAGAACCCGCGAGGCTTTGCCCCAAGATTGGGCAATGACCCAAAACCACTTGGGCGCTGCCTACCTATATCGCATATTTGGAGAAAAAGCGCAGAATCTCGAAAAGGCGATCGCTTATTACCAGGCGGCGCTGCAAGTTCTTACCCGCGAGGCTTTGCCCCAAGAATGGGCAGGAACCCAAAACAACTTGGGCAATGCCTACAGCGATCGCATATTAGGAGAAAAAGCGCAGAATCTCGAACAGGCGATCGCTTGTTTCCAGGCGGCGCTGCAAGTTCTTACCCGCGAGGCTTTGCCCCAAGAATGGGCAGGAACCCAAAACAACTTGGGCAATGCCTACAGCGATCGCATATTAGGAGAAAAAGCGCAGAATCTCGAAAAGGCGATCGCTTATTCCGAGGCGGCGCTGGAAGTACTCACCCGCGAGGCTTTCCCCCAGGAATGGGCAGGAACCCAAAACAACTTGGGCGCTGCCTACAACAAGCGCATATTAGGAGAAAAGGCGCAGAATCTCGAACAGGCGATCTCTTGTTTCCGGGCAGCGCTGGAAGTAAGAACCCGCTCTGCATTGCCCCAAGAATGGGCAGCGACCCAAAACCACTTGGGCGCTGCCTACAACAAGCGCATATTAGGAGAAAAGGCGCAGAATCTCGAACAGGCGATCGCTTGTTTCCAGGCGGCGCTGCAAGTATATACCCGCGAGGCTTTCCCCCAAGAATGGGCAATGACCCAAAACAACTTGGGCATTGCCTACAGGGAGCGCATATTAGAAGAAAAGGCGCAGAATCTCGAAAGGGCGATCTCTTGTTCCCAGGCGGCGCTGGAAGTAATAACCCGCTCTGCATTGCCCCAAGACTATGCCGAAACCTGTTTTAATCTGGGATTGGCTTACCAAAAGAAGAATAAATGGCGCAATGCCTACCGCGTTTTTGCTGACGCAATTGATACTGTCGAATCCCTGCGAGGCGAAATCGAATCCGGCGACGAGGCCAAACAGAAATTGGCAGAAAAATATAACCAACTATATAGAGTAATGGTGGAAACCTGTCTGGAGTTGCAGCAATACGCCGAAGCCGTCGAATATGCCGAACGCAGCAAGACTCGCAACCTGGTGGAACTCATCGCCGCTCGCGACTTGTATCCCAAAGGCGAAATCCCCATTGAGGTTCGCGCCCGACTGAAGGAGTTGAAGAAAAAAATTAACCAAGAAAATCGCCGTCTAGCTGCTGAAGCGGGAGACAAGAACGATACTCAACTCAACCAATGGCGGGCAAAATATAACGAGCTTTTCCCCTATAAACCCATTTCTTTTGCCCAAATCCAATCCCTGCTCGATGCCGATACCGCCATTTTGGAATGGTATATTTTTCCAGGCGATTGCTTCCGAGTATTTGTCATTAGCTCTAGAGTCGGGGATAAGGGCGTGGCGGTCTGGACATCCTCGGCAAAAGATTTAGAAGAGCTAATCAACTGGACTAAAAACTACCTGCGTGCCTACTACGCCTCCAGAAATGCCGAAGCCGAGGCAGAACGGAAACAATTGCAAGCAGCATGGCAGGATAGCATGGTCTCGCGCTTGCAGGACTTGGCGGATATTCTCCATACTGACGAAATCCTGGACTTGCTTCCTGAGAACATCCAAAAACTCGTCCTCATTCCCCACCGCTTGCTGCACTGGTTCCCCCTCCATGCTTTGGAAAGCAAGCGACAGACTGCCGAGGGAACCGAAAAAACGGGATGCTTGCTGGAGCTATTCCCCGGTGGAGTTAGCTACGCTCCCAGTTGCCAACTGCTCCATCAAGCCCGACCCAAAGGGAACCGCGATTCCTTCTTTGGCATTCAAAACCCCACCGACGACTTAGATTGGGCGGATCTAGAGGTAGCGGCGGTTCGGCAAGCCTTTCCCTGCCCTTTGGTTTTACCCGGAGAAGAGGCCACCAAGTCCGCTCTCTTGGAACGCCTCCCCGACCTAGAGGCGGCTCATTGCCTCCATTTCTCTTGTCACGCGGCTTTTAATCTGGCCAATCCCTTGGAGTCGGGGTTGCAATTGGCGGACGCCCCCCTGACCCTAGAGGATATTTTCCGCCATTTCAACCTGGCCCAATGCAGTCTCGTTACTCTCTCTGCCTGCGAAACCGGAATTGCAGACCCACGCAGCGACAGCGACGAATATATAAGTCTGGCCAGTGGCTTTATGGCCGCAGGCAGTCCCAGTCTGGCGGTGAGTTTGTGGTCGGTCAACGACGCCTCGGCGGCCCTCTTGTTCGTCAACTTTTACGATCGCCTACTATCGGGAAGCGGTAAAATAGCTATATCCCTCAATCAAGCTCAACTTTGGTTGCGGGATGCCACGGTACGGGACTTGCACGACTGGGTGGCCGCTTGCGGACTTTTCCCCCCACGCTCGCGAAAAATCTTACAGTTAGTTTTCGAGAAGATGGCCGAGAAAGACCGAACCTGGGAAGGCAAACCCTATCAATCCCCCTATCATTGGGCAGCATTCTGTGCAGTTGGACTAGGAGAACAGCGCATGGTCAGCAGCAGCATTAAATTAGAAGCGTTTCGGCAAATTATCGAACAACAGCAGTCTCTCTTAAGCGACCATTGGCCAGCCTTAGATGCCCTGGCTGGGGAACTTAGCGACAGCGACGAGGAAAGCGCGGCTAAGGTCGAAGCATGGCTAAAGCAAAAAGAGCGGTCTGCTATTTTGGCAGCCTACGAGGAAATTCTCATAGAAAAAGAGGCAGATTCCTTGGACAACTCCGGCGAAAAGCTGGGCTTCGGCGGTAAATCTACTACCAAGCCGAATCAACCCAGCGAATCCAAGTTAATCGAGCAGGCAGTCAAGGCCAACAGCCCGATTGACCCCCCCTTGCCCCCCCTTAGCAAGGGGGGGGTTCTTGGGATCGCCAAGAAAGAACCAGAAAAACCCTAGAACGCCTATCGTGAAAAATTTTAGCCTCAGCTTGCTGGCCTTTCACCTCTGCCAGACCCTGAACGAACCGCCCGATCGCGCCGCCGAAAGAGCGGATGCCATCTGGGAAAGCTTCGTCCGGTTAGGCGAAACATTGCCTTTTCCCCAACTGCAATGTCTCAAACAGCAGCTTATCTGTTACGACCGTAACGGCCAATTTGTCTTTGCCAAAAATTCAGTTAACGAGTGGCTTTCTCCCCAGCAACTCCCCATCGAACTATCGCCCATTGCCACCAAAAGCGGCTTTCAGCTTGGGGGCTACTTGCAGCCGTTTATCCTCAACGATACTTATGCCGTTGACCTGACCTTATCCGCCGACCCAGACATAAATATAGATATAAACAGCCTCGCCGAGTTTAAACCCCGAGACCTATTGCCCGATAAAATTAACGCTTCCTTGGGTCAGGCGATCTGGCTGTCCGGCGAAGTCGAAGCAAACGCCGACTGCGAAGCTTTAGCCGAAAAATTTGCTACCGCTTGCCTGGGGGAAACCTCCTTCCAGCTAGAACCAGTGACAGTGGGGAAACTGCTGGGAATTCCTATATTTGAATACCAAGTCAGAGAAGCCGACGCTCCCGAACCCTTGCCCTTTCATATTGTCGTCTGGCTCAACAATATCGGCGACCAATTCGACGAGGGCAAAGTCAGCCAAGTTTACAATCGGCTGAGGGATTTGCTCTGGTCTCGCTACAAAGTTTTGGCCGTCGATGCTCTGGCCAAAGAACAGTATAGAAATGCTAGAAGCCTATACGCCGACCTGGAAAGCAAAGTGCGAGAACTCTATGCTGCCATTAAAGAGGAGACTAACCGCCTAGAGCGACTGAATCGCTTGCTAAAAGAAGATTTGCCGCTTCAGCTTTTAAAATATCGCAGTTGCGTCCGAGACCTGCAAGCGCATCGTACCACCATTGAAGCTAACCTGCAAAACTATCAAACCTGCCTCTCCCATGTTTTGCAAGAGGGCGACAGCTTGACAACTTGGCAAGAGTTTGGCGATCGCGCGGGCAACCGCATTCTGACTCAAGTCAAAACCGACTTGAGCTATCTGGAACCGGGACAAGCCTTTTTTGCCGATGCCATTAATACTGTTCGCGCCGTCGCTGCGATCGCACAAGTAGAGAGCGATCGCCAATTACAAAAAACTTTAGAATACCAACGAGGAGAAAAAGAAAAAAGCGATCGCTCCATCGAGCGCACCATCCAAATTCTCGGCGCGGGCTTGGGCGCTGGCGGGATCGTCGCTTCGGGAATTTCCGGCCATATCCAAACTCCTATTTCTATTAGACCTACAGGAAAATTGCAAGATATCCATCCTGCGGTTCATACTCTAATTTGGAGCGTTATAGCTGCTATTGTTGTCGGGACTATTGCTGCGTGGCTAAACGGGGCGATCGCTCTGTGGTGGCAGCAAAGAAAATCCCCTAATGCTAAGTCCGGCGAACCGCAACCAAAAAATCAACACCTCCCGTAGGACAGATGTCCGGGTGTCCCGCGATCGCCTGGGCCGTTAGCGATCTCTGTGCAAACCAAAAACCAACGACTCGATCTCTGTCCCGATAAATTTTGGAAATCATCCCATAAAAATATCTGGAAACAAGCACAAATTGAGTCAGAATAATGAAATGAAAGAATATGTGGTGGTTTTTGAATGGGCTGGCAGTAACTATTCAGCGTATGTTCCCGATTTGCCCGGTTGTATTTCGACGGGAAAAACTATTGAAGAAACCGAACAAAATATTAAAGAAGCGATCGCCCTTTATATTGAAACCCTGCGAGAAGATGGGCAAGAAATTCCCGAACCTTGTTTTTATGCTAAGGCCATTGCTGTAGCCGCTTAATCAGGCAGGTAAAAGTCAAAGGGCTTGGTTGCTCCGATCGCCCATTTTTAATGTGAATATTGGCACAATCGCCACATTAAAAATGGGATAAAATATTGGGCAAGAGGCACAATTAAAAAATCAATGATTATATTGGATAAATAATAAAATGCTAGGATTTTTTCTGCACGGCACGGCGGTGCGTAACCCTGGTTATAGCGATCGCATCCAAAATTTTATTCTCCAGGAATTCAGCCAACGAGGAGAAATAGAAATCCCCTCGTTTGGGGCGGCTTTTTTCGGAGATATTCTCGGTGCCGATGAACTCTGGGATTGGGTGTTGCAAGATTTAGAAAATTTTAAATGGGATCATCCCGGAGTGGATCTGGAGACAATCTTCTCTTATCAAAATTTTAGAGAACAGCTAATCAGCAAAATTTTTGGGGATATTTTTACTTATTTAAATCCCGATTATGGACACGCCGCCCGAAAAACCATTGCGGTTCAATTATTACAATTTATTAAGGAAAATCCCGGAGACGATGATTTGCATTTAGTGGCACATTCTCTGGGCAGTGTCATTTTATGGGATATTTTATTTTCTGATAAATTAAGCCCGTCTGACCCGGCTTTTTATATTCGAGATATAATTAAAGGATTAAGTGGGTATCGGCAAGGCAGAAAGGTTTACCTGAGAACTGTGACCACAATGGGTTCTCCGCTGCTATTTTTTAATCGAATGTTGGGCATCGACCCGGAGAAACTAAAAATCTTTGCCCAGCGATATGTCAAAAATACCCTACGGTGGATTAACATTATTAATGCCGGAGATATTTTTGCTTATCCTTTAGAATCTAGCCTAAATTTGCATGAGAGTTATATATTTTTTCAGGATAGGTATCTTGAAGATCGAGACATGATTAAAAGAAGTCTGGGGGATGTGGCTATGGCGTTGGGGTTGGTGGACGATCATACGATTTATTGGAAAAGTCAGCGAGTTGGTAATCTAGTCACGGCAAATTTACTAGGAGATATATCTATTTTATCTCAGCATAATACATTGCCCGGATTCGGGAGTATTTGGGAATAATTTGGGAGGGTAAAAAAAAATAATTTGATATATTTAATTCTAAATTATGGATAATTTAGATAGGTAAAAATTAGATAAGGAGACCAGTTGATGGTGGTAGGAGTGATTATCATTAATGTTGTGATTTCCATAATTTGCCTGTATCTGACGGCAAAATTATGGAATATTGGCAAAAAAGTTGACAAAGCAGCTAATGCAATATTAAGCGCCGATCGCGGCACTTATAATGTACTGCACAACGCTCCAGAAGCGATCGCCAAAGGAGAAACAGGCACCAGAAATTTGCGGCAAAAATACCAAAAGCTACAAAAACAAGTTCAAACCATGCGCCAACTTCTCGTAGTGGTCAATTTTCTGGGGAAATTTACCCTGAGACGGGGATGGAAAACTCGTCCTTAGTGACAGGGGCAGCAAAATAGAATAGATCGGCCATGATTAATTTAAATCCGGCTGGGTAAAATTAGGTTTCAGGGCAATTATGACTAAGCCTGGGTCAAAATCCGCATAAAATAAGTAAAAAGTTAATTGCTATAGAAAATGCCTAAGAATCGTTCTGGATCTTTTATTATGGGTATGGTGGTAGGAACTGCGATCGGTGCGATCGCGGGGATCTTAGTGGCACCGCGCAGTGGTCGTCAAAGCCGACAGCGGCTGAAAAAATCTGTTGAGGCTTTACCAGAGTTGGCAGACGACTTAGCCAAAACTGTCCAAAGTCAAGCCGATCGCCTCTCAGAATCAACTCTGCGTAATTGGGATGAAACTTTGCAAAGACTTAGAGAAGCGATCGCCGCTGGACTTGAAGCCAGCAAACAAGAACGCGAAACCCTCAAGCAATTGGACAATGGTTTTTCGGCGAAATCAGCGGCCAAAAATTCATCCCCTGATTGAACCGAAATCATTACCCTAGATCCATAGATCCTTAGATCCCTAAATCCCAAAGGAGCGATCGCTGATTTATCCTGGTCTTGTTATCTCTAGTATGGCCACCCCTAATAAGTAATAAGCAAAAAAACTGCTGTGATTGATCCTCTTTTTTGGCTTGGACTATCCTTTTTGCTGGTTTGTGTCAGTATCATTCTGTTGTTATTGGCTGCCTTGCCCGCTTTGCAGTCTGTCGGGCGGGCTGCTCGTAGCGTGGAAAAATTAGCGGACACCTTAACCAGAGAACTTCCCCCCACCTTACAAGCCATTCGTCTCACCGGCATGGAAATTAGTGACCTCACTGACGATCTCAACGAAGGAGTTCAAAGCGCTGGCAAAGTTGTCAAACAAGTAGATGAGAGTATCAGCAGTGCCAAGAAACAAGCAAAACGAGCACAAGTGAGTACCCAAAGCCTGATCGTTGGGGTCAAAGCTGCTTGGAAAACTTTTCGGCGTAAACCAAACAGTCCATCAGGGGGATCTCGTAGCCTCGAACGACTACCGCCTTCAAAACGCAGACCTTTGGACTTACGGAAAAAAACATCCAATCAGTCCAACACCTCTAGCAGTAATCAAGCGCCAATGGATCCTTATGTAGATTCATTTGAGGACTCCAGCGATTCATATCCGTCACCAGAAAAAAATAGTCGATCTATCAATAACGACCGTATTCAAACAGATATCGAACCCTAATTTTTGTACAGTACACAAACAAATATAGTAGACAATTCTGGCAAAATTCGTTCAAAGCCGATGGCGGTTTTTTAGAATTTTGCACTCTTGTTTAATAAATGCTGAAATAAATCCTGAATTTTGTCGTTGATAATTGAGATATTTGAGTTATGTCAGGAATAAAAAAAACACCCGGTTATATCAATGCATGGACTCTTTGGTTTGAACGATTGATGGGACTATTAGTTCTGGCAAATTTACTTTTTGTAGGATTTGATTGGAGCTATGTTAAGCTGCGACCCTTTTATCTCCGAAGCCATTTATGGCTGGAAGACAATTTTCGTCAGAAAAAATCTGAAGAGTTTCTCAACACAGTAGAAGAACTAAAAACTGTATTAGCCCAGGATGGCTTTAAATCTGCCGATGCCAATACTTTACTTCAGGAATTACGCCAACAAAGTCAAGACTTATTTCAAGAAAGTCCGTTGCAGCTTTTTGTGACTCAGGCTTCTTGGCAAGAGGTGAAAAAAATGCTAATCTCTCATGTGCAAACAGAGAATATTAATCAGGCAATAGAAACTTTTTGGAGTCAAGAATATTTAGCCGCAAAAGGTTGGGAACAAGAGTTGGCATTGTTCGATCGGGAAATGAGTTATTTAATCGAGTTTTATGAACCCAAACTGTTTTACGATCCCATCAAAGGCATCGAACCAAATCGCAGTACCCAAGAGTACCTGAAAAAAGTTGATTCCCTCAAGACAGTGCTTAAACTTGAGGGAATCAATGGCTCAGAAGTTGAACCGTTGCTGGCAGAACTGCGGCTTCTTAGCATGGAGATGATTGATACCGATCCATTTGCCAGAGTGAATAAAAGTGGGACTTTAGAAGAAATTAAATATAGAATGCGGGAGTATATTTATGCGAGAGATCCTAATAATCTGCCAAAATTTGTCAATATTCAATGGGTGAATTCTGCCATCATTGGGGTTTTAGACTGGTTTTCCCCGGAAGTTTTGTGGGCTAATTATTCGGCAAAAGGGTCATTTAGAACATTTTGGTCAAAAGAAAACCTGATGGCGCATGGATGGGAAAAAGAGTTAGATTTTTTCGATCGCGAAATTCGCTTTTTAATGGAAAGCAACTACTTTCGGCATTTAGGGGCAAATAGTGATTGGCTGGACAGGTTCTGGCTGCTCGATCTGCCTTGGATGACCATATTTTTAGTGGAATTTATCGGTCGAATTTGGCTATTAAGTCATCAGAAAAAAATGTCATGGGGTAGCGCGATCGCCCAACGTTGGTACGATCTGACTTTATGGTTGCCCGTCTCAGTAGTTGTACCGGGTTTTCGGTGGTTACGAGTGATCCCGGTGATTATTCGTCTGGATCAAACTAAATTTCCGGATCTGGAACCGATTAGAAATCGCTTGAGCATGAATTTTATTGCCAGTTTTGCTGAAGAACTGACCCAGGTGGTGGTGATCCGAGGGATTAACCAGATGCAGGAAGCGGTGGGAAATGGTAAGTTTACCCGATCGCTCTTGGAACCGAAAAGCAAAACCCAAAAAACTTATATCGATATTAATGACACCGATGAAATTCCGGAGATTGTCAACCGTTTGCTACAAGTGACCCTTTGCCAAGTTCTCCCCACCATTCAACCAGAACTCGAAGCGGTGGTTCGCTATCAAATTGAAAAGGCCATGAAAAATTCTGCGGTGTACCAGCGAATTCATCGGGTGCCCGGATTAGGTCGCTTACCTGACCAAATCGCCGAAGGTGTGATCGCTCAAGTGACGAAACTGATGACGGAAAAACCTCAAGACGCTTATATCTCAAGTAAAAATAGCACTCCAGATCCCATCGCCACTGAACTCTCAGAACGGTTGGTGAAAAAATTTACCGTCACCCTCCGCAAGGAATTACAGCGAGATAATACCCTCGACGAAATTGAATCGTTACTCAGTGACTTGCTCGAAGAAGTTAAACTCAATTACGTCAAGAACCTGAGTGAGGATGAAATCCAAGAACTTTTGCCCATCGTCAAACAGCCCCCGCAGCTAACTGGGAGTTAGTTTGTCCGCAAATCCATACTCCCGCGATCGCCTGTTCCAGCAAAAAAATTGATGGGATCGGTCTATGGTATGCTAGACTACCAAATGGAAGTTCTTAGATTGCTGAAGAGCGTTCGGAGAAATATTTTCCGATCCCAAAAGCGCTCCTTACACATGGCTTCGATGCTTCAAATCAAGCACTGATGAAAGCAACCGATGTTTAATGCTAAACTAAAGTTGCCTGAAACACCAATCCTCAGCAGGAAAATCTTTTCTTCCAGTCACTTTTCTCGGATCAAAGTCAGTGTGATGCTGAGTATCAGCCAAAACCGGGCTGTTGAATTCGAGGCATATCTGGTGAGTGCATCGGTGCATTACTGCTGAAAACACAAAGCGGCTTTTGTCATCGACAACTCTAGAGCCGTCACTTGATTCGTGTTCAGCGATCTGAGAAGTTTTCCTTGTCGTCAAGGAGAACGCTCGGAGGTGACAAGGGTTTGAACCTGCCCCATTTCTCGTTTAGAGAGCCGCAGGCGAAAAACCTGAATACTTGCACCGAAAGTGGGTGACAACCCGCTTTTTTTATTGGAGTTTTATTATGACTCATCCATTGATCCCACAAATTATCGATTTAGCCAAACCAGTGGCAGAAAACCTGGGACTACAGGTTGTTGGAGCGGTATTTCAAACGAATCATCGCCCCCCGGTTCTCCGCGTAGACATCTGTAACCCCGATAATGACACCAGTTTAGAAGACTGTGAAAAAATGAGTCGAGCATTAGAAATGACTCTAGATGCCACCGACCTGATCCCCGATGCTTATGTCCTGGAAATCTCCAGTCCCGGTCTTTCCGGTCAACTGACTACAGACCGAGATTTTATCTCTTTCAAGGGTTTTGAGGTTCGCGTTGAGACCGCTGAACCCTACAAAGGGCAGAAAGAATGGCAAGGGAACCTAGTCAACCGAGATGAAACTAACGTTTATTTAAATCAAAAAGGTCGGGTGATTTCCCTGCCGCGATCGCTTGTCACCTTAGTAGAACTCGTATAAGGAACCTAAAACCGTGGATTCACAACCCCCTAGAAGTCGAAATATTTTTCTGGAGGGCAAAAAACTTGAGGTTTGCTTGAGTGATGCTGAGTTCCATTGGTTCTATTCCATGAAAAACTTAAAAAATTGCAGGAAAAACTTATGACAATGATCAATTTACCCGGACTCCGGGATATGATCGAAAAAATTAGCCAAGAACGAAATTTGCCCAAAACCTCTGTACAAGCTGCCTTAAGAGAAGCCCTGATTAAAGGATACGAACGCTACAGACGCACCCAAAATATGGAGGGTGACAATTTTGATGAAGATTTTTTTGATAATTTTGAAGTCGAACTCGATACAGAAGAAGAAGGGTTCCGGATTTTAGCCACCAAGACCATTGTAGAAACTGTAGAAAGTACCGATCATCAAATTTCCCTCAAAGAAGTGCAGGAAGTCGCCCCGGAAGCTCAGATGGGAGATACCGTGGTTTTGGATGTGACTCCTTCTCAGCGAGAGTTTGGTCGCATGGCAGCCATTCAGACGAAACAGGTTCTCTCCCAAAAGTTACGGGATCAGCAGCGCCAAATGGTCCAAGAAGAGTTTCAAGAACTCGACGGTACGGTGTTACAAGCCAAAGTGCTTAGGTTTGAACGCCAATCCGCTGTCTTGGCGGTGAATAGTGGTTTGGGTAAACCGGATGTGGAAGCTGAACTGCCTAAGCGGGAACAGCTACCCAACGATAATTATCGGGCGGGATCCACGATTAAGGTCTATTTGAAGAAAGTTCGGGAAGGCCCGCATCGTGGCCCGCAATTGTTGGTGTCTCGTGCAGATGCCGGTTTAGTGGTTTATTTGTTTGCCAACGAAGTGCCAGAAATTGAGGATGAGGTGGTACGCATTGTGGCGGTCGCCCGCGAAGCTAATCCCCCTTCCCGATATGTTGGGCCGCGCACCAAAATTGCGGTAGATACTTTAGAGCGGGATGTGGATCCCGTAGGAGCCTGTATTGGCGCTAGGGGATCGCGGATTCAAGTGGTGGTGAATGAATTGCGGGGCGAAAAAATTGATGTGATCCGCTGGTCACCGGATCCGGCCACTTATATTGCCAATGCTCTGAGTCCCGCAAAAGTCGATCGGGTGCTTTTGGTGGATCCTGATTCCCGGCAAGCCCATGTGCTGGTGCCAGACGATCAACTCAGCTTGGCAATTGGCAAAGAAGGACAAAATGTCCGGCTGGCTGCCCGATTGACGGGTTGGAAAATTGATATCAAAGATACGGCTAAATATGAGGAGGTCACGGACGATTCCGAAGCTGATGAAGATGATGAAGAGGAAGAACTGCTTGATGAAGAATTTATCGAGGAGGAATTATTAGAGGTAAGAACGGAAAAATCTTAGTCAGAGGTTAGGATCGGCGACCGGATCGTGCGGAGGCGATCGCGCTATTCCCAGGGGGGATGATTGGCAAGAATCACCGCCCCCAGAATTGAATTCATCCCCAGGATTCGTGAGCGTTGTGGCTCATTTCCGAGCGGGGAGTCACGATCCTCGTTACGGTTTGATCCCTAATGTGTCAGTGCTGATGCTGAAGAATTTTCTGCATTTGCTCACATAAAAACAGATCCTTAAAAACCGCGATCGCCTAAAATAAATAAGATTCTTCGAGAATTTTGTAATTCATCCTGGTTAAAAGGCGATCGACAACCCGATCCTTTCGTAGAGTGAGCACAGTATATTCGTAAATGAAACCAAATTACCGACGTTGTGTTAGTTGCCGCAAAGTCTCACCCAAAGAAGATTTCTGGCGTGTAGTCCGGGTCTATCCATCTCATCAGGTACAATTAGGTCAAGGGATGGGTAGATCCGCTTATCTATGTCCGGAAGCAACTTGCCTACAAGCGGCTCAAAAGAAAAATCGCCTGGGGAAAGCACTCAGATCCAAGGTTCCTCCAGAACTTTATCAAACACTCTGGGAAAAACTACCCCTGATGTCTTCAACCGAGCAAACCCAAGACCCTAATGACAACCCTCGCGAAAATCTGAAGTTAGCAGCACTAACACAGCAACAATAACAAATGACAAAGTTCCATCGCTTAAAATTTGAAAATCGAAATAGTTATCAATTTCATCTACAATTCTATAAAAATGCGTGCCAGACTATAAAAGAAACTGTTTTACAACTTGACTGGGGATGGGCTACACCAACATATATGAAATTTTCTTGCTGGAATAGCTACATTAAAATTCGTGGTCAACCAAGCTCTAATCTAAATAGCTCTGGGTTAACAAGAATACATTTCATAGCGAAGGCCATCATGGTGTCACGGTTAGTGGCGTCTCTTGGTCTCCGGTTATGAGAATACACTGCTATGCTTCCTAACTATCTTTTGGCAAAACATCAGAATTAATGACATCAATGTTAACCAGATAAAAATATCGTTTACACCTCAAACTCCCATGAAAATCCCATGGGACAGAAATGGTCATAATTCTTGCCAAAAATCTGGGTTTGAACATCTGGCTTCTTGTATAAGTCAAATCAGCGCGAATCCCAAATCCCACTGATTTGTCAAGCAACTCGGAGCAACAAAAAGAATCGTCGGAAGGAGGTTTTATGAGTGAAAAAGTCAGAATTTATGAACTTTCAAGAGAACTTAATTTGGATAATAGAGACATTTTAGCAGTTTGCGAACAGCTAAATATTTCCGTCAAAAGCCATAGCAGCACAATCACAGAAGATGATGCTGCTCGAATTCGTGCTTACTCAGAAAAGCACCCTGAAGCCAGATCATTAGGTGTAATGAAAAATAAAGCATCTTTCAATCCAGACGATCTAGAATCTGGAGGCAAGAAAAAGTTAGAAATTCGCCAATTCAAAAAATCACAGGATCACGAACAACAGTTCGATATCAGTTCACAAGTAGACCAAACAGAAGTCAAACAACTACAACCACCCCCTGTAAAAAAACAGTCGAACTTGTCTATGCAGCAACCCACCCTATCAAAACAATCCGAAATTTTGGAACCTAGTATAAATCAGGCAGCGGATGTCGCTACATCTGTTAAAGAAAAGGAAGCATCGCCAGTGCAGGTAAATTCATCATCAGAGTCCCAATATTCCGAAGAATTAAATGCTGCGTCGAGCATGATTGCCACCGAAAACGCCAGTGATTCTGACGCAGCTACGGCGGGCAATCTTATGGCGCCACCAGTGAGACCAGAACCTCCCCAAAAGAAATCCCGGGAAGGTGGCAAAAATCGTCCGATTCCCAAAAATCAACAAAAAAATAAACCACAAAAAGCGGCTGTCTCCAAATCTCCTGTTTCTGAATCTAGTCCTTCAGAAATCAGTGGCCCCAAAGAAGAAGTCAAAAAACCCTCTCAGTCAGCCAAAACATCTCCCACTCGCCAGAAAAAGACTGCTTCTGCTCCCGCTAAATCAGTCCCAGAACTGGTGCGTCCTCGTGCCTCTGTCCCGGCGATCGGCAAAGGGGACCAGGAAGATGAAGATCAACCCGTGGAAACTGATGCGATAGTCGATTTTGACGAAGAGATCGTGGAGATCGAAAAACCTCGTCTCAAACGACCTCTGCCTCCTAAGAGTGCTAAGAAATCTAAAAAGCAGAAAGATGGCAAGGATGTGGATGATGAGGACAATCAAGAATTGATTGATGGTTCTGCCAAGAAGGTTGCCGCAGGAAAACGTCGTCTCAAACCTTTGAAAGTTGAGGACGATGATGATGACTTTGATAGTGACTTAGACTTGAGTAATTCCATTACTAAGGTTGGTCTTTCGATCGCCCGTCCTCCTAAAGCTAAATCATCCTCTGGCACCCAGCCAAAAACCCCAGGGCCTTCTACAGGTGGGTCGGGGATCAAAGCCAAAAAACCCGATCGCGATGGTTCCGCAGGGGCGAATCGTCGATCTCGTCGCCAAGAAGCTCCTGGGAAGCAACAACGCCCGGAGAAAATTACCATGACTGGGCTGTTGACAATTCGCGAACTCGCAGACTTGATGGGGGTTCAAGAAACAGAAATTGTCAAAACCTTATTCTTCAAGGGGATCGCCGTTAATATTACCCAGAGCTTGGATTACGAAACTGCCAAAATGGTGGCAGAAGAGTTTGAGATCCAAGTAGAAGCCGCTGAGGCTAAATCTGAAGCCAAAAAAGTCCGAGAATTCCTCAATGCCGAAGATTTAGATAATCTTCAGTGGCGTCCCCCAGTGGTGACGATTATGGGTCACGTAGACCACGGGAAAACCACTCTACTCGACTCGATTCGGAAAACCAAGGTCGCTCAGGGGGAAGCGGGCGGGATTACCCAGCATATTGGTGCCTACCATGTGGATGTGGAATATAATGGGGCGCTTCAGCAGGTGGTGTTCCTGGATACCCCTGGTCACGAGGCTTTTACCGCGATGCGAGCTCGCGGCACCCGCGTCACTGATATTGCCATTCTGGTGGTCGCCGCTGATGATGGGGTGCAACCACAAACCATCGAAGCGATCAGTCACGCTAAAGCAGCGGAAGTCCCCATCATCGTAGCGATTAATAAAATCGACAAAGAAGGCGCCCAACCTGAACGGGTGATGCAACAGTTGGCCGAATACGGTCTGGTGTCAGAAGACTGGGGCGGTGATACCACTATGGTGCCTATCAGTGCCATGAAAGGTCAAAACCTGGATGAGCTTTTAGAGATGATCCTCTTGCAGGCGGAAATTGAGGAACTCTCCGCTAACCCAGACCGTGCAGCGGTGGGTACGGTGATTGAAGCCCATTTGGATAAAGCCAAAGGCCCCGTGGCTAGTTTGCTGGTGCAAAATGGCACGCTCCGTGTGGGCGATATTTTGGTGGCTGGCTCCACGATCGGTAAGGTCCGCGCCATGATTGATGACCGAGGACAGCGGGTTGAAGAGGCTCGGCCATCTTTTGCGGTGGAAGTGTTGGGCTTGAATGATGTTCCCGCTGCCGGGGATGATTTCGAGGTATTCGAGAATGAAAAAGATGGTCGTGCGGTTGCGGAAGCGCGGGCCGATGAAAAACGGGCATCTCGCTTACAGCAAACTATGGCATCCCGACGGGTGACTCTGACTACTATTTCCGAGCAAGCCAAGGAAGGTGAACTGAAGGATCTGAATTTGATCCTTAAGGCAGACGTACAAGGATCCGTTGAGGCGATCTTGCAGTCTCTGGAACAGTTACCTCAAAATGAGGTGCAGGTGCGAGTGCTGTTAAGTGCCCCTGGTGAAATCACCGAGACGGATGTGGATTTGGCCGCTGCCAGTAATGCGGTGATTATTGGCTTCAATACCACTTTTGCCCCTGGTGCCCGTCATGCAGCGGATCAAGCAGGAGTTGATGTTCGCGATTACGACATTATTTATAATCTCCTGGATGATATCCGCGCCGCTATGGAAGGTCTGTTAGAACCAGAATTGGTTGAAGAACACCTGGGACAAGCGGAAGTCCGTGCGGTGTTTAGCATTGGCAAGGGCGCTGTGGCTGGTTGCTACATTCAAAATGGCAAGGTGATTCGGAATTGCAAGGTGCGAGTCCGCCGTCGGGATCAAGTGATCTATGAAGGAATGCTTGATTCTCTGAAACGGATGAAGGAAGATGCCCGCGAAGTGAACACAGGTTATGAGTGCGGTATCGGCATTGATAGTTTCAGTGATTGGAATGAAGGGGATATTATTGAGGCTTACCGGATGGTGACTAAGCGTCGGACTCTGGCTTCTAAGTAGCCGATCGGTAGTTCCACTTCCCGATAGCGATCGCACCGAATTGCCGATTTAGGTAGCGATCGCCATTTGTCAGGCCTGAAAAATAATCAGCGCAAAAAGGATCGAGTTGCAAAATAGACTCGATCCTTTTTTCGTTCTATGTGGGGCGGCTATACCTGTGGGGCTAATAATGACGAAGCACTGGTGTTCCTATGGGTGGAGACCAGTGCTTCGCATTTTATGAGTCGTATTTATTTTTAGGGTCTTTATTTCGGCTGACCCCATTTCAACTGCAACACTTATATATTGACACATATATGGGCAATCCCTGACTTTCGTAATAATTTCTTTAGATTCTTCAGCGCCATTTAATGGTTGGAATCTGAGTTTTATTTCTATGTATATGCCCAGGCGGAATTTTTGAAGGGAGAGGGTTTTTTGTCTGGCTAAAGGAATTTCATCGTCAGGAGAAACGGCAACTGTCCCCTGACACTGATTCAATTTTGGCGCATTCCGCCCCGGGATGGAATGGCGAAAAGGTTGATTTGATTAGGGTTGGCTTATTTTTTGCGGTTTTCCCAGCGGAATAGCCAAACCATCAGGGCGATCAGTCCAATTTGTAGGGCGAGGTTGGGTAAGGTGGAAGTGTCTTGGCGACCGGCCAGGAATTGTAAGCAGAAGATAAAGGCACCAATGGCACCAGAGGCGCCAAAGGAGATATAAACGAATTTCCGCAGTCCCCGATAAGGAGCGATCGCCTCCGCTTTTAACCGAGTATATTTTTCTCTGCTTAAGTTTTGGGGATTACGGGGGGAATTCACGGTTTTCTTAGGAGTGGGATTAGGACTGGGATTGGTCATAATTTTGCGATCGATTTTTAATATTTTTCTGCTTGAATCTGAGTGATTTTTTCGGAATTATTGACTTTCTTGAAAAAATTCATATTGCTGACTATCAATGCGGTTGGTTTGATACAATGTTGCGGCAATTTCTGATATGCTCATAACTGAATGTCCCCGATAGCCATTTTGTTGCAGTCGGTCTTTGACCCCTTTTTCGTGATCGATTAATACGACAATATCCTCAACGTTTAATCCCGTTGATTTGAGTTTTTCTGCCCCTTCCATGACACTTTTGCCGCTAATCAAAATATCATCAACAACTACTACGGTTTCTCCAGGATGAAAATGCCCTTCTACGAGTTTCCGAGTGCCATGAGCTTTCACTTCTTTGCGGGGAAAAATCATGGGATAGTTCATCCGTAATGCTAATCCCGTGGCGGTGGGTAAGGCGCCGTAGGGAATTCCGGCAATGCGATCGAATTCAAGCTGTTGTAAAATTTCCGCGTAGGCGCTGATAATTCGGTCGAATATTTGGGGGTTAGAGATAATTTTTCTCAGGTCAATGTAATAAGGAAATGTAGCGCCAGAGGCTTGCACATATTGACCGAACATAATGCAACCCAGGTCGTGTAGTTGTAAAATTAGTTCCTTATTGGGGTTTTGTTCCGGTAAATTAGGATCGGGAAACCAGACGGAACAAGCCTGATTTTCATGGGTAATTCTAATTCTGGCTTGATTAATTGTTTCGCAGAGATCCAATATTTCTACTCGCGGTTTTGGTCGGCTTAAAGTGTCTTGGGGAATGGGAATAATTAAGCCGTTGCCACTGGAATTTAACCCAGCGGTTAAAGTTTTCAGGAGGTCATTTCCTTCGGCCCAAATACTGCGAGCAAGGATTAATCTTTCGGGGGCGATCGCGCGAATTCTTGCCAGAACATCGGCCCCTGCTACACCCACTTCTAAAGCTACTTGTTCTGGGGTGCCCCAGGTTTGCGCCTCTTTGACTACCTGTAAGTAAAGGGGTGATTTCTCTGTGGGATATTTTTGGATGGGAATAGCTGCGGGATTAGATGTATGGCAGAGAACTACGATCGCTTTATCCGTATAGATTAAAAAAGGTGCGGCTAAGTCTTGTCCGGGGTAAGGACTAATGGTGACGGCATCTACTTGCCAATGTTCAAAAATAGTTTCCGCAAAGACACTACTACTATTAAGATCCCCGTGGGTGGCATCAAGAATGATGGGAATATGGGCGGGAATTGCCGCTAAAGTTGTTTGCAATAATTCTAGTCCTGGTGCCCCCAAGGCTGTATAAAATCCCAGAGTGGGTTTGTAAGCACAAACTAAATCCGCACTTTGCTCGATCAGGGAGTGTAACCAGTCTTGCAAGCAAAGCATCAATTCAGAGGCATTTTCCGGGTTGCCATAATGCACTGGCAACAATTCTGGGTTGGGATCTAGTCCGAGATATAGAACACTTTGATTTTGCTCAATGGCAGCATTTAATTTATCTAAAAAGTTCATATTTTTATGGGGGATATTTTTAGGTCAATCGATAATTTATGACCAATAATAATATTAGCTAATGCTAATTTGTTAGACTTAATAATTCAGATTACTGGCGAGCATCGAAGTTAGTTTAATTTTTTTGGTGCAGCCTTTTTTAATATGAATTAGCAACGATACTCTCGCCAACGATAAATTAAACCGGCTTTAAAGTCAAGCACGATCGCATTATTCCGACATTTGGTTTCGCCAGTAAGCTGATTCCGGTCTTCCCAACACCACTCCACCAGGGCTTGATCTCCTTCTACCAGAATCCGGTTAATGTTAATTTTGATATCGACTAAAGTGCGGAGATAATCTGCGGTGATTTTTTGAATTGCCGCTTTGCCGATGAGGTGATGATCCGGCAAGATAATCTCACTATTGACCGCAAATAGGGCAGCAAATGCCTGGGCGTTTTTGGTCATGCATGCATGAGCGGCTTGTTGAATTATTGCTCTAATGGTTTCTGGCCTCATTAATGTGCTAATTGTTAAGGTTCGTTAAATTATAATAGCATTAGACGCTCAGATATTGGTTATTGGGAACACAATTTAAACGTCAGCTAGAGAATATAATATAATAATTTTTGACTGGCTGAATCTGCATAAATTTAGTTGAATTTATCATAAATATCTGGTAAGATAAAACAGTGAACCTCCTAGTTATATAATTTAATGATGTAATTATTGTATGCGATCGATGGTGCGATATTGAATCGCTTCGGCCACATGGTGAATTTTTAACTGTTCATCCCCAGCTAAGTCGGCAATGGTGCGGGAAACTTTGAGGATGCGATCGGTCGCTCTGGCAGAAAGTCCGAGTTTGCGAATGGCTCCTTCTAATAAGTTGCGGATGGGTTCATCTATGGGACACCATTGGCGAATATGACTCGCTTGCATATTGGCATTGCATTGCAGGGCAGGGTCTTGTTTGAAGCGGTGATGGGCGCGATCGCGGGCTGCTTTGACTCGTTCTCGCACTGGGGCAGACGGTTCCCCGGTAGTTTGGCGGGTGATTTCTTCGGGTTTGAGGCGATTCACCATTACTTGCAAGTCGATGCGATCCATTAAGGGGCCGGAGAGTTTGGCCCAATATTGCTCCCTTTGGCGCGGGGTACAGGTACAAGCTTGAATCGGATCGCCGTAATACCCGCAGGGACAAGGGTTGGTGCTGGCGACTAGGGTAAACTGGGCGGGAAACCGGACGGTTTGCTTGGTTCGGGATATGGTGACATGGCCATCTTCGAGGGGTTGGCGGAGAAATTCCAGGACATCCCGCTTAAATTCTGTTAATTCGTCGGCAAAAAGCACACCTCGGTGGGCCAGGGAAATTTCTCCGGGACGGGGATAGGTGCCACCACCGACGAGGGACGGCCCAGAGGCAGAGTGGTGGGGACTGCGAAAGGGGCGATCGCTGACCAAAGTCCCATAATCTTTGAGTAACCCGGCTACGGAATGAATTTGGGTAACTTCTAAGGCTTCTTCAAAGCTTAACGGGGGCAAAATTCCCGGCAAGCGTCGGGCTAACATGGTTTTGCCACTTCCCGGCGGCCCGACAAAGATTAAGTTATGTCCTCCAGCAGCAGCAATTTCTAAGGCGCGTCGGGCATGAGTTTGACCTTTGACATCTTTTAAATCCAAACCGTTAAAACGGTTATTGGCTAACTCACTTTCTCCATCAACTTTGACCGGGGAAAACTTTTTACTATTGTTGAGTAAGTCGGCGACTTCGGCAATGTTGCGACAACCGTAAACGTCCAGACCTTTGACCACGGCGGCTTCTCTGGCATTTTTCTCTGGAACCACCAGGGCGCTAATTCCTTGTTGTTGGGCCGCAGCAGCGATCGGCAGTACCCCGGCAACGGGGCGCAAACTCCCATCCAGAGAAACTTCCCCTAAAAATAGATAATCTCCCAATAGTTCTGGATTGACTTGTTCTGATGCGGCTAAAATTCCCACGGCAATGGGTAAGTCAAAGCTGGGGCCTTCTTTGCGGAGGTCTGCGGGGGTGAGGTTAATTACGATCCGCCGCATGGGGAAGACATAACCGGCATTTTTCAAAGCCGCTTTGACCCGTTCTTTGGACTCTTGTACGGCGGTATCGGGCAAACCGACGACCACCATTGCCGGTAAACCACCGGAAACATCGACTTCTGCCCCTACTTTTACGGCGTCTATGCCAACGATCGCTGCACTCCAAACTCTTGCAAGCACTTTAGTTTCCCTGAATCCATAACCATAATATAGTGCGATCGCGATCGTCTGAAAAGCCCTTTTGCTAAATTACAGTACCCCCAAGGCTGCCCATACCCCTGGAAATGGCCGGGAAACTTGAGGCAAAACCGAGGAAATTTACATAGATCATCTACAGGTGCCTGAAAAGTTGCTTAAGGGCGTGTATAATTTGAAATTTATCTTCAAATTTATCTATAGCTATTGGTGTATGCAGGATTTGTCAACTTTTGAGCAACACTCTGCCATACCTGGGCTGCCGTCGGTTGGGGGTGAGGGGAAATTTTCGACCTTGTTTTAGGATTGCTATATTTTGGTAAAAAATTAACTTCTGTTTTCAGAAAAAAATGATTGAATATGGGGAGCGAGATCCAAAATCGATTGGGGAGCGTCAACTTAAGAAAATTCAGGAAATCGCAGAACAATATGATGTAGGAACTTGCGTGCAGTGTGCATTGAGTATCAAAGCTTACTTGAAATATCAGAATCTGCCCGGTAGATTTATCAGATTAGAAACTCTTTCTCCTCATGGACTTCAGGGGATTATTTATGATGATGCTAGTAATCAACAAATCGCTACGAATGGGTTCCATGAAGCCATTGCAATTGACGTGGCAGGAGTTCCAACAGTCTTTGATAACTTATATCCGCAGGGAAAACCCCTTGAACGCTGGCTACAAGATTTAGTGGTAATTCCGGGCAACCAGCTTAACATAGTAAAATATGAACCGTTTTAGTTCAAGAAACAGGAGTGATAATATGATTAGTTTTGCCGATTTATTACCGGAAATTAAAAAACGACCGACTCTTTATTTAAGTCGCTATTCAATTTTTGACTTTCAGTCTTTTTATTACGGATACGATTTGGCGAGAAATCAAATCGGATTACCTAAAAGTGAGGGCGACCAAAAGTTTGAAGATTTTTTAATTTCTGTGAGGGAGCGATATAATATTGAAACTACGAAATCCTGGGCTAGTTTGATTTTGTTTCATTCTGTGGATGAGAAAGATGCCCTCGATCGCCTCTTTGATTTGTGGGAAAAGTATCAGCATACCCATGATTTATCTGGTTCTGAGCCTGCTGCTATTTCTCAGAGGGCTATAATTTAAAATAATTTAAAGTAAATTAACATATCCCAGGGAATGCCTTATACTTATTACAAAATTCTAAAAAGCCGATGGTGGTGGATCGATGGGTTGGGGGTATCGACCACGGTATGAAAGCAATAAATCTATTACAGGATGGCCATTATGAGTATCAAAGATTCGATAAACCCAGACAATTTATCTGAGTCAGAAATTGACAAGATTGTTATAGAACAAGCTGAGGATGACTCAGCATGGGACGCCCCCGTAGAAGTGAGAAAAAAATCGCCAAGTATCTTTGCCGGTGGAACTGGCAGCTAGGGCTGCTTTTTTTGCTAAGGTGCATCGAGAACCCGCTTTAGAAACTTGGATAACTCGCATTATTCGGGAGCGCATTGAACTGGAAGAAGCCGCTTTTTTAGAGATGAAACGATTGATGAGTCGTTAAGGATAGATGTTTTTTTGTCTAAGTTTTATTAGAAAAAAACCGGGTTTATTTCGCCTCACCCAGAAACCGGGTTTCTTTTTCGCATCTCACAGTTATCTTGGGAAACCACCACAGAAACCCGGTTTCTTTTCCACCCAAAGGCGAAACAACTCCACCATAATTCGCAAATTACCCGCTTTTTCCTCAACCACATCATGCCGCTTTAACCCCTTAATTGCTTCTAATAACACCTCCTCATCAAGTCCCGTAATTTCCCGAACCATCTCCACAGGTAAACCGGATTTATACGGCGCTAAAATTTGTAAAATCTCTTGTTGTCCTGGGACATCTTGGGCTGCTTGCCCCCAAACCCCAGTAAAATAATAACGACCGCGTTGATAAAATTCCGGGTCATTAATCACCGCTTCCACATCGTCAACGGTAAACACCGGGTCGCGTTTTTTGCCAGTTTCAAACATTTCTTGATTATAATGGCGAACTAACTGGAAACCCACCAACTGCACCAAAAAAGGTTGACCACAGGTTAAATCATAGATAAAATCTAAAGCATCCGGTTGATAATCTAGGATAAAATCCGCATCGGGATTAGCCAACAACTGCGCCGTTGAACCACGGGATAAAAAACTCACGGGGATGGGAATAATACTGGCAAAAAACGGTTGAAAATAATCCTCGGTCATTTCCTCCAAAGTATGCAAACCGGCAAAAGCAAAAGCAATTCTAGGACTCGCTTGCACCTGTGTCCGCAGCATTCCCATAAACCCTGGTTCTATTTTTCCCGCATTAATCAGGTCTTCGATTTTCTCAAATTCATCTAAAGCAATAATTAATCCCTTGCCCTCTCTTAAGCCCCCTTTTTCCAGGGAATTTTGGGGGGATTCTTCTGTTAAGCCCCCCTTTCGAAGGGGGGTTTGGGGGGATTCTACCAACACTTTATCAACCTGTTGCAGAAACCTTCTAAAAGTCGGATAAGGTAACTTTAATAAATCCTCATCTGCCGGAGGAGAAATATTCATAATCTCAGCAATTTCATCACAAATTGCCATCAATACTTCCCCCACTCCTTGCGGGGCATTGCCCACATTGAGCATATTCACATAAGCTAGTTTTACCCCATCCCCTAGGCAAGCATTGATATTTCTCAGAATCGAAGTTTTCCCCATGCGACGATGGCCAAACAATACTACGGACTGAAGCCGATTTGCTTCGATCCATAATTCTTCTAATTGTCTGAGAATATCTTCTCGTCCCACAAATAAACTGCCCTCCACCGGGTTGCCAATTACATAGGGAATTCTGACAGGTTCGGTGATGGTAATTTTTCCCACTTCCCCGGCAAGCTGTAGCAAAGCATTTTGCCAAGTTTGAGCAATTTTAAGAATTAATTCTCTTTCGGATTGAGGGATATTTTTCGGATTATCTTTAGTCGTTTGCAGTTCTGCTTGGACACGATTTAAGGCTAAAGAACGATCCGAAGGAGAAGCACTTTGGTGAATTGCCAGCACTTCAGAAACAACAACATGATATAAACGATGAATCGTTGCCCATGTGTCTAAACTAAGAGATTCTTTATCCGCAGGAATAAGACTTGCATTTAATTTTTTTAATTCTTCTAAAATATCCTTGATATCAGTGGTTTTTGATCGAGAAAATATACTTAAAAAAAATCGGGAAAATCTTAAGCGTTCTATAGTAGCTTTAAAGTTATATTTTCTAATTTTTTCGCCCAATATTTTGGATAGCATTTTATATAAATAGCTTGCCTGCTTGCTTATATTATCTGTAGTATAATAATCATCATTTGCAATTTCTTTGTATGCTTTCCCGTTCCAGACACCCAATAAAATAATTCCCTGTAAATAATTAATATGTTTCCCTGTTTTTCTCAGCAAAATATCATCTATAAATGCCAACATTTCTTCGCTATCCATTGGTTGAGACAATGTGCCTGATAACTCTCTGGGAACTGTGGATTGTAAATCGCTGATATCGGCAATAAATTCCCAATCATCAATGCTCAGCGCCTTGCAAATGTCGATAAATGTTTCTCGTTGAATTGGCCGTCCTTGAAAAAACCGTCTTAAAGTTGCTTGTGAAGTCCTAGCCGCGTCACACAAAGTTAAATCTGTTTGCGTCAAACCTTGCTCGCGTCTAACTTGATTAACAATGGCTAAACCGGCTGGAGATACTCGAAGCGTATTTCTCATCTAAAATCACCACAATTAAGTAAACTAGCATTTATTTTAACAACAATTAGATAGCCATTCGGTAGGGTGCGTTAGGCTGGAATAAGCTTTGGTCGATCGCAGATTAATTGAAAATCCAGCCGTAACGCACCGATGAGCAATTATTAATCTGGAAATCCGGTGCGTTACGGCGGAATTAAAACGGCTGGTTTGTCTATCAAGATTATTGTCCGCCTAACGCACCCTACCGTAAATCCTTGGATTCCCGCCTTCGCGGGAATGACAGTTTTTCTTCTGATATGGTCTGTGGTGCATTTATTTCTGCCCGTCTACTTAGTTATTTTTTGCCAAATAATCGGCATAAGTTTCATAACATCGCCGCATGAGTTGCTGAGGATGACCCCCAGTTTCAGCAATAATTTTAGATATTTCCTCCTCGCTAAAAGATACCGGGGTTGAGGCTAAACGCTGGGCAATAAAAGCCCGCGCTGTGGTTTCATCCCAGGGTTCTAGTTTGACTGGAATAAAAAGATTTTCAAAGGGCGAAAGCTTCCCTTGATCTTGATAGAGTTGATCTAAAGATTGACTAGAACCGAATACTAGACGCAAGGGGGCATTCATCCCTTCAGCTAGACTGCGTAAATAAGAGGCAATGTCACTTTCGATAAATCCATCTTCCGTCAATTTTTCTACTTTATCCATCACCAATAGCCGTTGTTCCTTCTTCAATTCACGATTTAGCGGATATCCTCGATTTTCAGTAATTCCCAGGCGATCGCACAAATCCATGTAAAATTCATCCTCATTTTCCAACGATTGCAAATCCAAATATATCCCCTCACGAGGTTGCAGTAGTTGGCTTTTTGCTTCTCGGCAAATAGCCTGCAATACAGAAGATTTGCCAATACCTTTTTCTCCAACTACTGACACATGACTGCCACTATTTAGCAGTTCAAAAATATCTCTAATTTCTTTTTCTCGATTAAAGAATAACTTTGGGTCATCTACTCTCCCGGTAAGAGGGATAAACGGGTTACGGGGGTGGGGTGGAGAGTCGGCTTTGTCTGTTTTTGTGACATTAAGGGCAGGATCCCCCCCCGCCCCCCTTGAAAAGGGGGGAGTAGAGTCGGTGTCTGTGACATTAAGGGCTAGATCCCCCCCCGCCCCCCTTGAAAAGGGGGGAGTAGTGAGGAGCATTTCCGGTTTATGTTGGGCAAAGAGGGTAAATAAGTCACTACGACGCGATCGCCGGTCTTTGGCAAAGTCACTATTGAGGTCAAGAACCCGGTAAATCCTTTCTATATGCTTTCTGACTGTAGGGGGTTGGATGCCCATGTTCTTGGCAATTTCCTCATCGGGTATCCCTTGCAACACCTGAGTCAGTACCTCGTGCAGCTTCGGGGTGAGTTGGGCGTATTTTTCCTCAAACTCTTGTGTATCCATAGATTTTGGTCTTTTATATGCGTTGATGTGAAATGAGGGGTGCTTTGTTCCTCTTCTATTGTACCCCCTGGACGCGGAAAACCTAAGTTTTCCCCGATGTAATATTTTTTAACAAAGCCTAAAAGCCTATATAGCAAAGAATTTTCCGGCCATTAATGTCAAGCTGATGTCACATAAACGTATTTTTTCAGAAAAAACCTTGTCACTTATTTATTTGTGACATAAATTAGAGATATGACAGAAGTCAATCAAGCAATCAATACACAGGATAAGCAAATAAGGAAGGGCTTTTATGAGTACCGGAACCGAAAAAGCAGGCATCGTGGGAACAGCGGCAACTCTGGCTTCTCTGATTTTTCCTGTAATACCTCAGATCGGGCCATTGCCGATTCGTTTATTGATTTGTCTGGCGATCGGCAGTGTGGCAACGTTTGCGATTGTCAACTCGCAATCAACAGCGTTGACGAACATTCTGAGCGAATATGCTCATTTTGTGATGTCGATCGCTCGGAGGATCTTTCGCTTATTTTGCCAGGGAATTCATTTTTTAGCAATTGGATTAGCAAACCTAGACTGCTTTTTATCCAAACTCAACAGCAAAAGCAGCAGAGGCGATCGCGCCTTATAGCCTTAACCTCACCCGCGATCGGCAATTCTCAAACCCCAGAAACCGGGTTTCTTTTTCCCCAATTAAAATTATCTTTGTTCCCCACAACAGAAACCCGGTTTCTTTCACCCCAAAACACAGATCAAAAAAAGGCGATCGCGCCTTATAGCCTTAACCTCACCCCTAGGAACACAGCACAGTGTTTTTTTATGCGTTTATTTATTATCAAATAAACTGATAAATCAACCATTAAAAAATGATTAAATAGACAATTTATGGTAAAATAAAATCAAAGTAAAATGCCATAAACTTATGACCAAAAAAGCCGATATTGGCAGTAAAAGGTTAATTAGCCTAGAACCGGAAAAATGGGTAAAGTGGCTAACCTCCTTTACTGATGTACAAGTCCGAGAAATTGTCAACTCCGAATTCCAATGGATTAGCCGAGAAAGTGATGTATTAATCCGCGCTTATACCCCCGAATATGGGGAATTCTTGCTAATCAATGAGTTACAATTATATTACACCGGAAAATTGCCCCGCCGCATCCGAGCGTATGCTGGGTTGGCGGAAGAAAAGTATCAGCTACCTGTTTATCCGGTACTGGTGAATATTCTTCAAAGTAGTTATGCCAATATTCCCCAGGGTTACTTTTCGGAATTTGCCGGGTTACAAGCGCGTCAAGATTATCGAGTAATTAATCTGTGGGAGGTGAATGCGGAGATAGTTTTTGAGCGATCGCTGACGGCACTTTTACCCTTTGTCCCGGTGTTAAAAGGAGGTGGGGAAGAATCTACAGTACAAGAAGCATTGCGACTGTTACGCAATGACGAAAAACTTAACGACCTGGAAACTCTTTTGGCGTTTTTTGCTACCTTTGTTTTAGAAAGTAGCGTAGTACAACAAATAATGAGGTGGGATATGGCAGTGTTACAGAAATCTCCCTGGTATCAAGAAATTTTGAATCAAGGAGTTAAACAAGGACGCGAAGAAGGACGAGAAGAAGGACTTTTATCCGCGATCGCCCTGGGGTTAGAATTAAAATTTGGGGAAACCGCATTAGAACTAATGCCCGCAGTTTCCCAAATTAAAAATGTGGCACGGTTGACGGCACTGAAGGACGCAATTAAAGCCGTCAATAGTCTGGCAGAATTCCAGCAAATGATTTAATATTCCTTGAATTTTTCTCTCTGCCAGCCCCGAAAATCATCAATTTTCGGGGCTGGCTTGTGCTTGACTTTTCCCGGAACCTAGTTAACAATCGGTTATTTGGTATTGGCAAAAAAATATCGATTTATTTATTCGGTTTGTCTGGTTAATTGCCGTTTAAAAAAACACAAAGAAATATTTAAATCCTAAAAATAATGGCTAATTTATTGGTAAAATAAACCTAGATATTCAGCCCAATAAAATTATGACCAAAAAAGCCGATATTGGCAGTAAAAGGTTAATTAGCCTAGAACCGGAAAAATGGGTAAAGTGGCTAACCTCCTTTACTGATGTACAAGTCCGAGAAATTGTCAACTCGGAATTCCAATGGATTAGCCGAGAAAGTGATGTATTAATCCGCGCTTATACCCCCGAATATGGGGAATTCTTGCTAATCAATGAGTTACAATTATATTACACCGGAAAATTGCCCCGCCGCATCCGAGCGTATGCTGGGTTGGCGGAAGAAAAGTATCAGCTACCTGTTTATCCGGTACTGGTGAATATTCTTCAAAGTAGTTATGCCAATATTCCCCAGGGTTACTTTTCGGAATTTGCCGGGTTACAAGCGCGTCAAGATTATCGAGTAATTAATCTGTGGGAGGTGAATGCGGAGATAGTTTTTGAGCGATCGCTGACGGCACTTTTACCCTTTGTCCCGGTGTTAAAAGGAGGTGGGGAAGAATCTACAGTACAAGAAGCATTGCGACTGTTACGCAATGACGAAAAACTTAACGACCTGGAAACTCTTTTGGCGTTTTTTGCTACCTTTGTTTTAGAAAGTAGCGTAGTACAACAAATAATGAGGTGGGATATGGCAGTGTTACAGAAATCTCCCTGGTATCAAGAAATTTTGAATCAAGGAGTTAAACAAGGACGCGAAGAAGGACGAGAAGAAGGACTTTTATCCGCGATCGCCCTGGGGTTAGAATTAAAATTTGGGGAAACCGCATTAGAACTAATGCCCGCAGTTTCCCAAATTAAAAATGTGGCACGGTTGACGGCACTGAAGGACGCAATTAAAGCCGTCAATAGTCTGGCAGAATTCCAGAATTTAATCTAATCCAACCCGAAAAAAATCACCAATAATTAATAACCAATAACCCAACCCGGTTAAATAACCGGGTTTTTATGCGATCGCAGGTTAAAGCAGGATGACAAAAAGTAATTCTATCAGCGATATGCCATCCGGCAGGCTTCGCGATCGCCCTGGGGTAATAACGGCAAAGATCGTATAGCAATCCTGCACGGATTGCTATATCTGTGCGATCGCCGTCCGGATCTGTCGATCCCCCCAACTCTTGTTAACCTCCCGGACTGGAGAGCACGTCAAGGATATCCCCTTGCTCATCTTTGGGCAGTTGCCACTGGGCAACTACATTCAGGGTGCCTTCGAGAAACTGTTGCCGCGTCAAATAGCGCTGAATTTTGCCACTGGAAGTTTTGGGCAGACTGGCAGTTTTTAACAGCGCGATCGCATAAACTTCTGCTACATATTCAGCCGCGATCGCCTGTCGGATCGCCGTAACAATTTCCTCTACGGGCAACTGACGCAGAAAAGTCCGTTCCACCTCATAAGCAATGACCAACCTTTCCTCTCCGTCCGCTTCCACGGAAAACGCTGCCCCACAACCGGGACGCAAAGAAGGATGACTTGCTTCGACCGTCGCTTCAATATTTTGGGGATATTGGTTCCGACCCCAAATAATCATCATTTCCTTAAAGCGACCGGCGACAAAAAGTTCCCCATTATGAAGATGTCCTAAATCTCCAGTCCGTAAAAATGGCCCTTCTCCGGTATCTGCCAAATAAGCATTAAAAGTTTTTTCCGTTTGTTCCCCTTGGTTCCAATAGCCTTTACCTACCCCAGACCCAGACACCCAAATTTCTCCCACTTGGTCTGGGGGACATTCGGTTAAAGTTTCCGTGTCAACAATCAAAATTTTCTGATCTAACCAAGCATAACCGCAACTGACGATCGCCCTTGACCCTGGAGCATCTTTTGCCACTGGGACAATCCGATTTTCTTCCAACCCGGCGCCGTCTAAATAGCGAATGGTCGGCGGGGCAGTTTTCTCACCCCCAGAAACTAATAAAGTGGTTTCTGCCATGCCATAACAGGGATAAAAAGCCTCTGGGCGAAAACCGCAAGGCGCAAACTTTTGGGCAAATTTTTCTAAAGTTTCTGCCCGGACGGGTTCGGCCCCGGAAAAAGCCACTTCCCAATGACTCAGGTCAAGGGTTGCCAGTTGTTTGTCTGTAACCCTCCGCAAACAAAGGTCATAAGCAAAATTCGGGCCGCCACTGGTGGTGGCTTGATAGCGAGAAACCGCTTGTAACCATAAAAAAGGTTTTTGTAAAAAGGTCATGGGGGACATGAGGGCGACGGGAAAACCGCCGTAAAGGGGCTGGATCGCGCCGCCAATGAGTCCCATGTCATGGTAAAGGGGCAGCCAAATCACTCCCGCGCTGCGGCGACTATGCCCAAATCCGCGATAAATCATCTCCGAGTTGTAGAGCATATTTTTGTGTGTCACCATTACCCCTTTGGGGTTGCCGGTGGAACCGGAAGTGTACTGGAGAAAGACTAACGACTCTGGGGTGAGATCCGGTTTGACCCATAAAGAGGCGCGATCGCGAAGCGGCGCGGATGCGCTATCGCTGGTAATTCGATCGGTCAGTACCTTGGTGCAATTGGCTAATTCGGGATATTCTCCTAATTGTTTTTTGGCTAGGTTGAATAGCGCGGCGGTGGTGAGGATAAAACGCGCTTCAGAAGACGATACCCGCGACTGAAAACCCGCTAAAGACTGGTTGGGTCTGGGGGGATAGGTGGTGACGGCGATCGTTCCCGCATAGACACAACCAAAGAAAGCGACGATAAATTCCAAAGTATCGGAGAAAGAGTAAATCAGTAACGCTCGCTCACCCGTGGCACCCAAGGTCTGAAGTTCAGCAGCGATCGCCCGGGCCATAGTATCCAACTGCTGATAAGTCAGACTGCCGGATTCCTTTTCGCCGTCGCCCAAAAATCGATAGACGACTTCATCGGGTTGACTTAAAGCCCTTTCTTGTACCAGGTCTAGTAACGTGGCAGATTGATTGGCAAATTTGGCAAATTCTGAACTGGTCTCTAACATGATTAAATTGCCGCCGGTGATAGTGGATGATTCATTTTCTGAGTTATTGTATCTGATGCAATGCTAAATTGTTCTGACTGAGCAAAAACAAAGCAACTCCATCTGCCGATTGACCAATAACTGACCAATAACTGACAAATAACTGAAAATTCCTGTCAATAAGTCCCGGTCAATATTCAGGGGTCAAGCAAAGCGAAATTGCTCCGCAACGCCCCAAGCGATATTGCTCCGCAACGCTTTCGCGATCGCGGCGGGTGAATCGCGAGATAATTTTTGCTATAATGAATGGGAAAATCTCTGGGTTTTCCTTAGAGAATAGAGTTCAAGAGGAGTGAATATGTCTGTAAATTCTCTAACAATTGATTTAGCAATTGATGTCGCAATTTTTGTCACTTGTTTTATTTTTGGTAGCTTTGTGGAGTATTGGGCGCATCGATTAATGCATAAATACCCCAAAACTTTTGCCTTTCATACTAACCATCATAAAAACAATGAAGGTCAAGGAGTCCTGGGTGAGTTTCGCGATTATTTCAAAGGGGGAGTTATTCTGTTATTACCCTTATTTTTATATTCTTGGTCAGTGGGACTGAGTTGGTTTCTGGGCGGTGTCACTTATGGGATTTTTGCCGCTTATGCTCATCAATTGCAACATGAAAATCCCACCAAATGTTTTTGGATGAAAATGCCCGTTCACTATGTCCATCACAAGTACAATCAATGGAAATATAACTTTGGTTTAGGGGTTGATTGGTGGGATATAATGTTTGGCACTTATAAAGAAGTAGAATGGTTGACGGAAAAAGAACTGAGTCAACCAGAACGGGGAATGTTTCAAGTGCGTTGGTGGTAGTTAAAACCTCAGAAACCGGGTTTCTTTTTCCCATGATTAATTTAACATTAATCTACACCCCAGAAACCCGGTTTCTTTGATTTCGGATAAAAAAGCGATCGCTGTTAGGTTTCAGAAACCGGGTTTCTGGGAACGCATTTCACAGTTAAATTTAATTTACACAACAGAAACCCGGTTTCTTTTCCTGGGAATCGCTATTCATCAAAGCGCGGTTCTGGAGAAGCGAATTGGGGATAACATCTGGGGTAGCACCCTGAGAACTGATGCCAGGGGTTGCTCAAATTAATTTGGCACGGTTGACGGAACTTAAAAATGGGGTTATAATCGTATAGAGTCTGGAATTATTCCAGAATTTAATCTAATCAGCCCAAAACCAATAACAAATAACAAATAACAAACCCGGTTAGTTAACTAACCGGGCTTTTTTTTCTAGATATCTGATATCTATTTAATCATCTGGATGATTTATAGCGGTTATGATCCCCATTGGAGAGGTCTTCTGGATTCCCGCATACGCGGGAATGACAGATTTTTTTTGTACTTCATAACTCTGCTAAATGCTATAAGCCTTAAGCTTTGTTATGCTTCACCCCGTAATTTATCCAGAACGCCACGGTCTTCCAGGGTCGAAGTATCTCCAGCGACTTCTTGACCAGCGGCCAAATTCCGCAACAGACGCCGCATAATTTTCCCAGAACGGGTTTTAGGCAAAGCGTCACAGAATTTAATTTCCGCCGGACGGGCCAGGGCGCCGATTTCATTCACCACATGGTCTTTGAGTTCTTTTTCTAACTCGTCGCTGGGGTCATAAGCACTTTCTAAGGTGACAAAGGCGACAATTTCTTCCCCTTTGATATCACTGGGTTTGCCCACCACTGCGGCTTCGGCAACGGATTCGTGAGAGACTAGGGCCGATTCGATTTCCATTGTGCCCAAACGGTGTCCGGCAACACTAATTACATCGTCTACACGACCCATGACCCAGAAGTAACCATCGGGGTCTTGGCGAGCACCGTCTCCGGCAAAGTACACAGATTTGCCATCGATGGGGGGGATTGGATCCCAGTAGGTGCTACGGAAGCGATCGGGGTTGCCATAAACGTTGCGGATCATGCTGGGCCAAGGATGCTTGATGACTAAATAGCCCCCTTGGTTTGCCCCAACGGAATGGCCGTCTAAATCCACTACGTCCGCAATAATGCCGGGGAATGGTAAGGTTGCCGAACCGGGTTTGGTGGGAGTGGCGCCGGGTAAGGGGGTAATCATAATGCCGCCAGTTTCGGTTTGCCACCAGGTATCCACGATCGCACATTTTTCGCCGCCAATTACCTCGTGATACCACATCCATGCCGCTGGGTTAATCGGTTCGCCGACGGTTCCGAGTAGTCGCAGAGAGGACAAGTCTCGGGCTTTGGGCAGGTCTGCGCCCATTTTCATAAATAAGCGAATGGCGGTGGGGGCAGTGTAGAAGATGGTGACGCGGTATTTTTGGATGACATCCCACAAACAACCGGGGTTAGAAGGACGGGGGGCGCCTTCATACATTAGGGTAGTAGCGCCGTTGGATAGTGGCCCATAGACGATGTAGCTATGTCCGGTGATCCAGCCGACATCAGCGGTACACCAGTAAACGTCGTTTTCTTGCAGGTCAAAAATCCACTTGGTAGTCATGTGGGTATAGAGGTTATAACCCCCAGTGGTGTGAACCACGCCTTTGGGTTTGCCCGTGGTCCCGGAGGTGTAGAGGATGAACAGCATATCTTCGCTGTCCATTGGTTCTGCCGGACAATCATCGCTGACTTGGGCTTTCAGTTCATGCCACCAATGGTCGCGATCGCTTTCCATGTCGATATCTTGCCCGGTGCGCTTGACCACTAGGACGTGCTTCAGGGTGGGGACGGCGTTATCAGCGATCGCCTTATCCACTTGTTCTTTCAACGGCACGATCGCATCTTTGCGCCAACCCCCATCCGCCGTAATCACCAATTTTGCTTGGGCATCTTCCAGACGACTGTGCAAAGCTTCGGCGCTAAACCCGCCAAATACCACCGTATGCGGAGCCCCGACGCGGGCACAAGCTAACATGGCGATCGCGGCTTCGGGAATCATCGGCATATAAATGCCCACACGGTCGCCTTTTCCCACGCCCAATTTTTTCAGGACATTGGCCATCAGGCAAACTTCTCGATGCAATTCGCGATAAGTAAAGATGCGAGAATCTCCCGGTTCTCCTTCCCAAATTAATGCCGGTTTATCAGCCCGTCCGTTGGCCAAATGGCGATCGAGGCAATTGTAAGAAATATTCAGCTTGCCACCCACAAACCATTTGGCAAAGGGAGGCTGCCAGTCTAACACCTTGTCCCACTTTTCAAACCAGTGCAACTCTTTTTCCGCTAAATCAGCCCAAAACTTTTCTGGGTCAGCTTTGGCTTGGGCATAGATCCGGTGATAGTCTTCCAGGCTTTTAATATGAGCGTTTTTTGCGAGTTCAACCGGGGGCTGAAATAAACGCTCTTCGTGCAGAGTAGATTCAATCGTTGTTTCGGTCATTTTTCTTTATTTAACTAACGTTTAAAAACTTAACAGATTAGTCAATTCCGCGCTCAAAATCTTTGGTAAAGATTCTGATAGCAATTTTCTGACGTTACTGATTCTTCATCTATGAAGAACTTTTGAGAAATCACTTATTTTCTCGCTTTCGTTTCTCTGGCTTTTTTGTCCTCCATGCTTCGATTATAGAAAATTTAGTATTCTATTATACTTAATTTAGTTAATCTTGTCGCTCAATATAACTTTTTATTTATTTACAAAAGTTTATATTTTCTGGAGATAACGCTCTGTTTTATGAGAAAAGTTGGCCAGAATCACCCTAAAATTTTTATAAACTTAAAGAAAATCTAAAATGTTTGCCCAAGTCTGAGAGTCGTTTAAGCTGGACTGACCAAGAAAATCCCCATAGAAAAATTGGCGGATTTGCCGGTTCCGGTCAAATCTCTCAGATTTTTGGCTGATATTTTTAACATATTTTTAACATAAAGTGACTAAATCAAGAGTCCTGATTTGGCAGTCAGGGAATGAAGTGATGGAAAAAATTAGATTAAATTATTAGTCTAGTAAAATACACCAATGGGTAAACCATAAAGGAATTGGATCTAGTATATCTGGATCGGCATCTATAGGAATTACGCAACTAATCTATATATGGAGTATTGGTGCGTTACGCTTTGCGCTTTCACACCCTACGCATAGCGTTTATGCGTAAATACCGATCTAAATGGGTTGGTTCGCGTAGCCTGCCGTAGGCAATCGCCAATATTGCCGAATTCCGGTGGGCGATCGCGCTGAATTCGGCTGGATATGTACCTGACCAGAGAAAAAACCAGGCCGGATGCTCACAAAAAGGAGAGGTACAAAAATGTTAAAAATGTTAAAAATGTTAAAAATGTTAAATTTAAGTAAATTGTAATACCAGTTGAATTTCATGGATACTCGTCATTCTGCCGATTACACACCCGCAATCAGCATTTTGCCTTCGGAAATCGCCGAAAACTCCGAACTGCCGGAAATTTCCCCATCTGAAGATAATTCGCAACCTTATACATCCAATGGAAAACGCAGACCTTCACGCAAAAAATTCCCCAAGTCGCCTTTAGGGGGAATTTTTTTATGGATCGTACTGTTGACTGCTGGTGCTGGTGGTGGATGGTATTGGTGGCAGTCACAGCATGGCGCCGCCCAACCCACTCAAGGTCAAAGAGGGGGTCCCCGGTCGATTTCCGTAAGAATTGCCCCGGTAGTTACGGCCACTTTGGAAGAAAGCAGTGAGATTGTGGGAAATTTGGAGGCAGAAGAGTCTGTCAGTATCCAGTCCGAGGTGGATGGTCGGGCGATCGATATCTATGTCAGACCAGGCGATCGCATTTCTCAAGGGATGACGATCGCCCGTTTGGACAGTCGGGAAGCAGAAATTCAGCTTCGGCAAGGGCAAGCCAACTTAATTAGCGCCCAAGCCCGGTTAGCCGAATTACAAGCAGGCCCGCGTTTAGAAGAAATTGCCCAAGCTAGGGCTCGCTTAAATCAGTCTGAGGCGCGTTTGGCGGAGTTGCGATCGGGCAACCGTTCCGAAGACATTGCCCAAGCCAGAGCCCGCTTAAGGCAAGCTGAAGCCAGACTCCAAGCCCTGAGTGGAGGCAGTCGCAATCAAGGAATTGCCCAAGCGGAAGCCCAAATTGCCGATGCTGAAGCGAGGCTGGATTTGAGTGCAGAAAGAGTCAGACGCAATGAGGAGTTACTCAATGAAGGGGCGATTTCCCGCGATCGCTTTGATGAGGTGGTGGCCGAAAACCGCCAAGCAGAAGCCAGTTTAGAAGCAGCCAAACAACGCTTAGAAGAACTGAAACAAAGTCAACGGGAAGACCGCCAAGAAGCGGAAGCGGAAGTCAACGAAGCCCAGCAAGCTTTGGCCCTCCAAGAAAGAGGCCCACGGGTTGAAACTATTGCCGCAGCAGAAGCGGAAGTGGAGGAAAGATTCCAAGAACTCAGAAGATTAGAAAATGGAACTCGTCCGGAAGAAATTGCGGCGGCAGAAGCTGAGGTTGCCCAAGTGCAAGCCCAAGTTCGGGCATTAGAAGTGGCGATCCAGGATACGCGAGTGATTGCTCCGTTTTCTGGGGTGATTGGGGATGTGCCGGTGAAAATTGGCGACTATTTAAGCCGGGGCAGTGTTATTACAACTTTAACCCAAAATAATGGGTTAGATTTGCGGATATTTGTTTCGGCAGATCGGCTGTCTGAATTGCGTTTGGGGTTGCCCGTAGAGATTACCAATAGTAACAATGAACCTTTGGCCGAAGGTCGGATTAGTTTTATTTCTCCTCAAGTGAATGCTGAGTCGCAAACTGTTTTAGCCAAAGCTACTTTTGATAATTCTCAAGGTGAGTTACTTGATGGCCAATTTGTCCGGGCTAAAATTATTTGGAGTCGTCGTCCTGGGGCGATCGTTGTCCCGGCTACCGCAGTGGTTTTTCAAGGAGATGAACGATTTGTGTATGTGGTGGAACAGTCACCGCCCACTTCTGAAGCGGAAGAACCACAAATGAAGGCGAAAAGATTGCCGGTGAAATTGGGATTTGTCGAAGGCGATCGCATTGAAATTATTGAAGGCTTAGAACCAGGCGATCGAATTATTACCTCTGGTTTACAACGACTCTCTGATGGGGCAGCAATTAGAGTCATGCGTTAGGTTAGATTTGACTTCGGCTTTCCCAGAAAACGGGACAAGAAACCGGGGCAATAAACCGGGGCAATAAACCGGGTTTCTTAAGTCAATCTCTGCCACCCCACCGGCCCCTACATAGAAACCCGGTTTCTGGATCTCCAGGGACAAGAAACCGGGTTTCTCTAAGAAATCTCTGCCACCCCACCGGCCCCTACATAGAAACCCGGTTTCTAACCGCTTCAGGTTTAGGGGTTGCTGGTGGGGACAAGAAACCGGGTTTCTATGAGCGTTGTTGGTTGGTGGCAAAGGTTGACTTAAGAAACCCGGTTTCTGAGACCCCGGTTTTGGGGTTAATTGACTTCGGCAAACAAGAAACCGGGTTTCTATGAGCGTTGTTGGTTGGTGGCAAAGGTTGACTTAAGAAACCCGGTTTCTACGCCCTATAAAACAATTGAAAGGCAGAATCGTCATGCTTGACTTTTGGACTTACTGCTGCATCAACTGCACGTTTTGCCATATTTGAAATATTTAAAACAAAAATATCAATATATTCTAACAGTAATTAGGGGGCATTCAGCGAAGTTTGAGAACGAAAAAAATATCGAGCAAATTCGCCAGGGTATTCTCCGATATGATATTGAACATCCGGTGATTGTGGACGATGATTTTTATATTTGGCAACAATATGCAGTGCGGGCATGGCCAAGGCAATTATCGATCCTCAAGGATATGTTATTGGGCAAGTTTCTGGAGAAGGGCATCGAGAAATGCTAGATGACCTGATTAATGATATGATTCAGGAACACCAAGAAAAGGGGACAATTAATTATCAGGAAATTCGCTTAAGTCTGGGGCAATCTGTAAGCACACCTCTGAGATTTCCGGGCAAAGTGTTGGCGGATGAAAAGTGCGATCGCTTCGGTGTCTCGTAGGCGATCGCGAATCAGGCAAAATCGGCTTTCCTGAATGCGGAGGGCGGCGAAGCATTCCGGGATGAAATTCCTGTTTTTAACTACAAATATCTGCGGTCATGCTTCGCCCCTACATGGGAAAAACTGGGAAAAACGCGGTAATTCTTAATAATGAGATGAAAAATGCAAAATTCTCGTCAAATAGCTTTTCTAATACTTAGAGATATCCATCGTCGGGGTGCTTTTGCGGATGTGGCTTTGGATAAGTGGCTGCGTCAGATTAAAATCGAATCCAAGGCTGAAGGAGTGAAGCCCGTTCGCGCAGCGTCTCGGAACGAGAATCGCGCTTTGGTGACAGAACTCGTCTATGGTTGTGTCAGAAGGATGCGATCGCTGGATGCCTTGATTGATTTGTTGGCGAAAAAGCCTGCGGACAAACAACCCCCGGATTTGCGGATAATTCTACATTTGGGATTCTATCAACTGCGATATTTAAATCAGATTCCCGCAGGAACAGCAGTAGATACTACGGTGGAATTGGCAAAAACAAATGGAATGTCAGGATTAACCGGGGTGGTGAATGGTTTACTTCGGCAGTATCTTCGGCAGGCAGAAGCCGGTACAATTGACGATCGACTGATAAAAGCCAGTGGCGATAGTTCTATTCCAGGAAAACATTTGGGAATTATCCATAGTTATCCTGACTGGATTGTGAATAATTGGTTAGAACAATTAGGATTAGAAGAAACTGAGCAACTTTGTGAATGGTTTAATCAATCACCCACCATTGATTTGCGGGTTAATCCATTGCGAAGTTCCGTGGATCGAGTAGAAACGGCATTACAAAATGGCGGAGTTAAGGTTAGTCGTTTGCCTGCTTTGCCCCAAGGGTTAAGATTAACCGGAAAAGTTGGCGCTATCGCTGCTCTCCCCGGATATGAACAAGGCTGGTGGACTATCCAAGATAGTAGCGCTCAATTAGTCACTTATTTATTAGATCCTCAACCAGATAGCGTAGTAATTGATGCTTGTGCTGCCCCTGGGGGCAAAACCACCCATATTGCAGAGGTAATGGGAGATGCAGGCACAATTTGGGCTGGCGATCGCGCCCCTTCTCGACTGAAAAAAGTCAAAGAAAATGCTGAGAGATTACAACTCAAATCGATTCAAATTGTCCCAGGGGATAGTCGCAAGTTATCTCAATTTAAAGAAACCGCTGATTTTGTGCTTTTAGATGCCCCTTGTTCGGGATTAGGCACCCTACATCGCCGTGCGGATATTCGGTGGCGACAAACTCCTGAAAATATTCAAGAAATTTGTCAATTACAAAGGGAACTTTTAGAGCAAGTTTGCCAATGGGTCAAACCAGGGGGCATTTTAGTTTATTCCACTTGTACTCTTTATCCTCCAGAAAATGAAGAGGCGATCGCAGATTTCTTATCTCGACACGAACAATGGCAAATTGAACTACCAAAAGCGGGCAATCCTGCCGCAGAATTTATCACTCCTGAAGGGTGGATAAAAGTTTGGCCTCATCGTCATATAATGGATGGATTTTTTATGGTGAGATTAAGAAAAACTACCCAATAAGTATCAGGGAAAAATTACAGCGGTTTTTTATTATACCTCTGGCATAATTCTCAAAATACCCCCTTTTTTAGGGGGTTTTGGGGTATCTGCTTTTTAGGGATTTTTGAGTAATCGCTCCGTTATTTTGCCAGAATTGTCTATGATAATTTGGCAAGAGTTATAATGTTATTTTTGGGTTTGATGTGTTTCGCAAAGATTTAAATGAGAGCAAATCTAATAATTTATCCGGCTTGGGAAAGATGAATTAAATTCAACTCACAGCGAGAAGCTCCCAAGAGGTTTATTTTTTAAATCTGGGGATGCCATTAAAGGATTATAAACTTCTCCCTCGTATGGTTGCCAAACATACCTAGAACTAAAGGTTCGGAAACGTGGCAGTATTTCTAACCCTAATGTAATTTCTTCGGCTAAAACTAATCCGGGAATAGATAAGTTAGGTAAATCAGAAATCAGTTCACTATAGGTTCTAAATTCATCGACTTCAACCCCTACCAAAGCATAACGAAAAGAAGAATTAAACCGGAGAGTTTGATATAATAAAATCCCTAACTCTGTCATTAAATAAGCACTTTCAGGACTATCTATTCCCACTTCACTAATATTATTAGGATAAACCCGACACCACCAATTTTGATCGATATCTTGAAAAGTATCTGTGCGACATAAGCATTGGCGACCATTTGACAGTATCCATTTTATTCCCTCAAAGTGTTGGGCGAATTGATTGACATTGCTTTCATCAGAACCACACTCTGCCGATAAACTGAATATCCACGCCATTTTTATAGACTCCTATAATAGACATAGACTAAGTATTTGTAGTATTTGTAGGTTGGGTCCACCGTCCACGAAACCCAACTATTTGTAGTATTCGTAGGTTGGGTTTCCTTGCGTCAACCCAACCTACGAATTAGCCAACTATTTGTAGTATTCTTAGGTTGGGTTTACTTGCGTCAACCCAACCTAAGAATTAGTGGACAATGCCCAACCTAAGAATTAGTTAATCAAGAGATATTTAACTATCTTTTCGATCGCTTTTCTCAGTGTTTAAGTCAGGGATAATATTGGGACGTTCCGCATTTTCCCAGCCGGGAGGACGCTTGGAGTTATACCAGGCGATCGAACCAATAGTGACAGCGGCAATAAATCCCACTACATAAACAGCGACAAATTCTACGGGAAAATTTGTCGCTGGATTAGCCCCAACCTCGATCGGTATATTCATGCAATTAATGCACGGCGATTTATCGCCGTACCTCCTAACTTAAGAATCAACAATTTCCAATCTTAAAGAAATATTAACCGATCGCGATCGACTTTAATTACTCGTAGCCATGTTGGTATTCATACTCATTCGTCACCGAAACATTCTCAGCTTTTTGGGCATTATCCGGGGTGGTATCGCCGTAAAGCACAGAATTAGGCTGTACGGGTTGGGCTTTGATGGTGGGTTCCCGTCCTTCCCAGCTTGGCACTTCAGGAAAGTTTGCCACAGGAATGTCTTCACGTACCTTATTCATAAATTCCCCCCAAGTGAATGCCGCTGTGCCGCTACTGCCCCAAGTGGGATAGTTGTCATCGTTGCCCAACCATACCCCAGCCACGAGTTGAGGAATATAGCCAATAAACCAAAGGTCACGGGCTTCATCAGAGGTGCCAGTTTTTCCGGCAACCGGGCGATCGCGCAGTTGGGCCGGGCCGCCAGTACCCGCGTTAACCACTGATTCCAACATCCAAGTGACAATGGCAGCGCTATCCCGATCGACCGCTTGTTTGGCAGCGAACTTAGGCTCATAAATCACCTCCCCTCGGCGATCGCGCACTCGGACAATTCCGTGGGGTGGGGTATATTTGCCTTCTGCCGCTAAGGTGCCGTAAGCACTGGTTAACTCCAAGAGGTTGACTTCGGAACCGCCCAAGGCTAAAGAATAGATGGGTTGAAGTTTTGATTTAATCCCCATTGCATTAGCCAATTTAATCGTGGGTTCAAAACCCACCTCCATTAAAACTTTCACCGCTACCACATTGGTAGAGGCAGTCAGGGCATCCATCATGGAGATCCAACCGCGATATTTGCCGTCATAGTTCTTCGGTTTGTAGCCATCTACGGTAAAGTTGGCGTCTTCATAGCCATCGGTGGGATAGAACCCAGCCGCGATCGCCGCAGTATAAACCAACCCTTTAAAAGTCGAACCGGGTTGACGTTGGGCTTGAGTGACGCGATTAAACTCGCTTTCTTTGAAACTGCGTCCTCCCACCATTGCCTTAATTTCTCCGGTGACTGGCTCGATCGCCACAAATGCCGCTTGCTCAAATCCTTGGGCATAGCCATCGATTTCTACCGCTTCCCGGACGATTTGTTCGGCAACTTTCTGCCATTTCGGATTAACCGTGGTTTCCACCGTCAGCCCGCCCAGTTCCAGGGCTTCTGATGAGATATATTTGGGTAATTCTTTTTGAATATAAGAGGTAAAATACGGCGCCTCCACATAAAGCCGTTTCGGAGAACTGGCTTTAATCCCCAAGGGTTCCGCTTGAGCCTTCGATGCTTCTTCAGGAGTAATCAATCCCAACTCAGCCATTGAATCCAAGACTAAATTACGTCGTTCTTTGCTCAGGTCTGGATTCACCAAAGGAGAATACACACTGGGGGCTGGAGGTAAACCGGCAATCATGGCCATTTCTGGTAAGGTCAACCGATCCACCGACTTACTGAAATAAACCCAGGCAGCATCCGCTACCCCATAAGCCCCTGAACCTAAATAGACATTATTGAGGTAATTTTCCAGGATATCTTGTTTGCTGATATGTCTTTCGATTTTCCAAGACAGCAGGGCTTCCCGCAGTTTCCGCCATACAGTCTGTTCTTGAGTCAGAAAGACCACTCTGGCTAACTGTTGGGTGATGGTACTCGCCCCTTGAACCACACCCCCCGCTTTGAGGTTGGAAAACATGGCCCGGAAAATTCCTTGATAATCAATGCCATTGTGCCGGTAAAAGCGCCGGTCTTCAGAAGCGATAAAGGCATCAATCTGGAGTTGGGGAATCTTTTCAATGTCGAGTTTTTCTCGCGTGGCAGGGCCTAATTGTTGCAGAATTGTGCCATCTGCCCCTTTGATGGTGATGGTGCCATCCCGGACAAAGCTGAAGACTTCACCCACGTCGGGCAATGTGCTGTTTAAGTACCATAAGCCAACGCCTGCGCTGCCGACCCCCCCTGTCACCGCGATCGCACCCACGGTATAGACCCAAAATGACACAGTGCGATACCGAGGTTTGCCATCTTTAGTGGTTAACAATGGTTTTAAGGCAACAGCCCATTTGCGTATTTGATTCGCCGGTGACTTTTCTGCCGCAGGATTGGTCTGTTCCTCGGTTTGCGGCTGATTATTTTCAGGATTTTCACTTTCTGAACTAAGCATTGTTGCCGCAACGTCATTGTCGGGCTTCTGGTCGGGCTGCCGATCTGCTGGATCTGCTGGATCTGCTGGATCTGCTGGATCTGCTGGATCTGCTTGATTATCCCAGGTGGTTAAATCGACATTTTCCGGGGGGAGAACGGCTTCCGGGGTCGATGTTGCTGGGGATAATTCCGTTTGGGCATTCACCGCAGCATCAACCGCAGCATCAACCGCAGCATCAAGGGGGCGATCGCCTGCTTCGACAGGAGAAGATGCCATAACATCATTGGCAGCCTCTAATTTGTCATCGATCGAGGGTAATTCGGGACTCAAGGCATTATCCTTAGATTCAGACATCCTGACTTTATGAGAGATTTTGGGAAATTTAGCAAAAAAATTGGCCACGTCAACTCCTCAAACACCACCACGACTAAGAAAGACTAGGATCCGGCTAGACGGGATCGCTTGCTCGCAAACAGAAAAATCATCTTCGCTAGATTTAATAATGTTTTAGCCGAAACAGTGATGTTTCGGCTAACTTGAAGTATAAACGATCGAAAATCTAACCGTAAGAATATCGTCTTTCTCATCCGTATAAGATACAAAATTTTTCTGAATTACCGCCAGCGCGGGAATCACAGATTTTTTTATCTACCTGATAAGTTAGAGAATTGTTAGAAAATTTCCGGAAATCAATTAGATCGCAGTATGACCGATCGCCAATGCAGTCACCAACATCCCCAAAACCAAAAAAGGTTGGGCACTAGCTTGATATTTCACGTCATTTTCCAGGGGGTTGCGTAAGAAGTACATATCCTGGAAAGTAATTTGCGGGATCGTTAATAAGACCAATATAACCGCATAAAGGTTTTGATGAATACTGAGTAAGTATCCGGCAATCCCCAGTTGGAATACATCAATCATTAGTACACAAATCCATGCCGCAGTTCCCACCCCAAACATGACGGGCAAAGATTGTAAGCCCAGTTGGCGATCGCCTTCCACACTTTTAAAATCATTGACGATCGCAATACCTAATCCCGCCAGACTATAGATTAAGGTGATAATCATAATCTTGGCATCAATTGTGCCAAACAGGGCTTGACCTGCCCACCAAGGTAAAGCAATATAACTCGCACCCAAAGCATAGTTACCCAACCAGCCATTTTTCTTCAGTTTCAACGGTGGGGCTGAGTAAATATAGGACAAGAAAGAACCGCCCAAGGCTAAAACCGTAACGGTGGGAAACTCATGGTTTGCCCAAACATCTAAGGCATAAGCCACCCCAATACCCGCAAGTAACAACACCAGAATTTGGGTCACAACCTGGGGAACGGAGATCGCCCCAGAGGGAATGGGACGATAGGGTTCGTTAATCGCATCTAAGTCGCGATCGTAAAAATCATTAATGGTTTGAGTATAGCCAGCCAACAGAGGGCCAGACATCAACATACAAGCGGCGGCAATTAATATATGTTCTAACTTCCATTCATAGTTGCCGGAAGCGGCAGCCCCGCAAACCACCCCCCAAATCAGCGGGATCCAGGTGATCGGTTTCATCAGTTGCAGCCGAATTTTCCAAATCGATGTTTCTTTAACATCAGCGCCTTTCATCCCTAACATTTGCCGCGTTTTGGCGCTGCGTTTGGATGTGGGGTCAGGGGGTGCGGGATTAGATGCGTTAGTAGGATTGGACTCAGGTGCAGGCTGGTTGCTCATAATATGACGATTAGACTGTACAACTTATAATGATTAATTTAAGGCATGATGAGCGATCGACTTCAGAAACCGATGCTTCGTTTTTTAGCCAACCGGACGTAGCAGCACATTTATACCCCATCCTCCCAGACCCCGATCGCTGCTCCCCGAACCGGACTAACGCAAAACAAAAGCCAGTGCGGTCTTGGGGGTTTCCCCAATTAGAGCAACATTGTACGGGTCAAACTCCGCGATCGCCGATTGCGGTTCCCCACACTCCTTCGTTTTACGCCCGGTTACAATGACAGGTTTTACGCCCGGTTACAATGACATTGGTAGGTATTGCGAACGAACCATATTAAAAGAGGAATATTTCAGATGCTAGACCAGACAATATCAAAAACAAATTTTTTGTTTCCCACAAAAAATCTACAAGCAATTGCCAAATTGTCTCAATTATTTAATTCAGAAAATCCGGCAACAAAATTAATCCTAAAAAATGGAGAAGAATTGATAATAACTGAAGATATTTATAGCTTTTTACACAAAATATTTCAAGAAATTGAATCTGGTAATATTCTTCATTTTTTACCAGCAAATTATCAAATTACAACAGATATGGCCGCCAATATTTTGCAAATATCTCAGGCTGAATTATTGCAGCTTATAGAATCAAAAGTGATTCCGGCGATGCATCTGGAGGCAGCATCGATAATTTCTCTACAGGATTTACTAGATTACAAAATTAAACGCGATGAACAAAGGGAAATCCTGTTAGATGAAATCATGGAAATTAGTCAAGAAGCAGGTTTTTATGAGTAAAGCAGATATTACACAAATCGCTCAAAATGAAGAGATATCTGTTGTGTTAATTCATGGTTCTTCGGCTGATCTGAAATAATTCTAGTTTATAGGCGATTCGCGTTTAGGATCCGATGAAGCGAATCGCGCTCTTTTGATCTTTTTTCTCTTTTTCCTTTGTGTCCTCTGTGACTCTGTGGGTATTCAGCTAAATTTTATGCCCCACCAGCCTTTCTCTCAATAACTTAATGCGATCGCGCAACTGAGCCGCTTGCTCGAATTCCAAAGCCTTCGCCGCTTGTTTCATCTCACTTTCTAACTGAGTAATTAACTGGGGAATTTCCTCCAAAGGCAACTGTTCAATTAACGGTAAATCCTCGCGGTTTTTACCATCCGTATGCAACCGCCGAGAAATTTCCAAAAACGATAAAATTGCATTACTCGAACTTTTCACAATCGACCGGGGCGTAATGCCGTGTTTTTGATTATACTCCAATTGAATTTGGCGGCGCCGTTCCGTTTCACTAATGGCTTTAGCCATACTATCTGTCAGATTATCCGCATATAAAATCGCTTGCCCTTGCACATGACGGGCTGCCCGACCAATCGTTTGAATCAAAGAACGTTCTGCCCGCAAAAACCCCTCCTTATCCGCATCTAAAATAGCCACCAAAGAAACTTCCGGTAAATCCAAACCTTCTCGTAATAAATTCACCCCAATCAAAACATCAAATTCGCCCTGACGCAATGCTTGGAGAATTTCAATCCGTTCAATGGATTTCACATCTGAATGCAGATAACGCACCCGCACCCCTTGCTCTTGGAAATATTCCGTCAAATCTTCCGCCATACGTTTAGTTAAAGTTGTCACCAGTACCCGTTCTTGGCGGTCAATTCGCTGGTTAATTTCTCCTAATAAATCATCCACTTGTCCCTTACTCGGTCTGACAAATAACTCTGGATCTACCACCCCAGTCGGGCGAATAATTTGCTCGACAATTTCCCCTTGAGACTGTTCTATTTCCCAATCCCCTGGAGTCGCTGATACAAAAATACATTGACTCACTTTTTGCCAAAACTCCTCCGCTTTTAAAGGGCGATTATCCGCCGCACTGGGTAAGCGAAATCCATGCTCAATTAAAACTTGTTTGCGGGATTGATCCCCATGATACATCCCCCGAATTTGCGGCACTGTCACATGAGATTCATCCACCACTAATAACCAGTCGGAAGGAAAGTAATCAATTAAACATTCTGGGGGTTCCCCTGGATTTCGACCGGCTAAATGGCGAGAATAGTTTTCTACTCCATTACAATATCCCACTTCCGACAGCATTTCTAAATCATAGCGAGTCCGCTGTTCTAAGCGTTGTGCTTCTAAAAGTTTGCCCGCTTTTTCTAATTCAGCCAATCGATTTTCTAATTCAGTTTTAATATCTTGACAAGCGGCTTCTAGTCGATCTTGAGGGGTGACAAAGTGACGGGCTGGATAGATATTTAAACGATCTAAACTCTCAATAATTACCCCTGTCACCGGGTCGATATAGCGAATGGCATCAATTTCATCGCCGAAAAATTCTACCCGAATAATCCGGTCTTCATAAGCAGGGCCAATTTCTAAAACATCTCCTTTAACCCGGAAACGTCCCCGCCCTAAATCTAGATCGTTTCTCATATATTGTAAAGTCGCTAATTCCCGCAGCAATTGCCTTTGATTCAGTTCTTCCCCTACGGATAAAGGAATCGCCGCTTTGAGATATTCGGCGGGAATTCCTAAGCCATAAATACAGCTAATTGAAGCGACGACAATTACATCCCGGCGTTCAAATAATGACCGGGTGGCTGAATGGCGCAACATATCAATTTCATCGTTGATGGATGCACTTTTTTCAATATAAGTATCGCTGACCGGGATATAGGCTTCTGGTTGATAATAGTCGTAGTAAGAAATAAAGTATTCAACCGCATTGTGAGGGAAAAAATTTCTAAATTCGTTGCAAAGTTGGGCGGCTAAGGTTTTATTATGGGCTAAGACTAAGGTGGGTTTGCCAATTTTTTCAATGGTTTTGGCAATGGTGTAAGTTTTGCCGGTGCCCGTGGCGCCCAGGAGCGTTTGGCGGCGTTTTCCCCCTTGCAAATTGGCAATCAGTTGCGCGATCGCCTTTGGTTGGTCCCCAGTGGGTTGAAACGGGGCTTCAAGACAAAAGTTTTTCATTGTTTCTCAGAACTATTGACAAATTACTCGATTTATGTATTAACTTCCGGCATATATTGGCCAAGGCAAAAAAACCGAGTTGGCGGCTTTTTGTTGGCAATTTTGGGGAAAATTCAGCCCGAAAAAACCCGGTTTCTTTGATTTAGATTATATTAACTTTTCTTAAGAGAGCGATCGCATATTTTTATTCCCATCATCTAGATTCTCTATGTATAACAGACCGATGAAACTATTTTTTCCCCAGGCAAAAACCGCCGACCTTGAAATTAAGCGGGCATTGAGGGGAAATTCTCAGGGCAAAGATAATTGTGGAGCGATCGCCAGCAAACATAACAGCTATCTGATTTGCAGGCATTCCCCTTTGGGGCGATCGCTGACGATGCCGGAAAAAATTTTCGCAGATTCTCGTTATTTGTTAAGATCATGCTGTTTAGATTATCTTAATAAAGTAAGCGTGTTATCACAAGCTGAGACCCAAGTTATTTTAGGGTTCTCCTTGATCGCTAACGGCGTCACAAATCGAATCGAGAGGAATAGACCGTGACCACCAGCACTGAGGAAGCTAAAGGGACGAGCAAAACCAGCAGCCCTGAAGAAAAAAAGACTGTGAAGAAAACTGAGGAAAAAACCATTAACGAGAATCCAGCAGAAACCAAAACATCCGCAGCCATTCAGGTAGCCATACCGAAAATGGTGTTTGCCAACCGCCCGGTCACACCAAGTAGTTTGGTAGTGGTTAGTACCTTCAACCAAGCAGGGATTCGCCCAATTGGCGCCGGAACCCTCAAAGTTCAAGATACGATGTATGCTTCCGGGACTCGACCGATTATGTCGAGCACCCTGCACATTACGGGGATGCTGACCGCCCTTCGCCCGATCGCATCAAATATGATTGATGATTATGAAGTCCTCATGGGCTATTTAGATTAAGTCTTGTTTGTTCAATAGACAATTCGGGCTTTCCCAAGCTAAAAAGCCCCCCTTAAAAAGGGGGGTTGGGGGGATCGAAGCCGGTATTTTGCCAGAATTGTCTCATCATCTGACGCCTGTTGAACTCACCCCTGGATGCCTTCTTTGCTCAGACACCAGGGAAAACGTGAGACGACGGGCTTTTATTTGGCTCAAATCCCCGAAATTTTACCCCGCCATATTCATGGGGGGCTGCCATCGGGAAAACAATTAACAATTGATAATTGATAATTGACAATTAAACATAATTATCAATTATCAATTGTCAATTATCAATTATTCCCTACACCCTACACCCTAAGAGTCCAAACCGAAATAATCACTGACAATTTGCCAAATCCGCTCGCTGGCATGACCATCCCCAAACGGATTTACAGCCTTGGCCATTTTCTCATAAGCCAACGGATCGCTCAGTAGTTCACTCGCAGCCCCTAAAATACTCGAAGGTTCAGTCCCCACCAGCTTGGAAGTTCCCGCATCAACCGCTTCTGGCCGTTCCGTAGTTTCTCGCAACACCAACACCGGCTTACCCAAAGCGGGGGCTTCTTCTTGTAATCCACCGGAATCACTCAACAGCAAATAACAGCGCTGCATCGCCCCAACTAACTGACCATAATCCAGGGGTTCCGTTAAAAAAACCCTAGGATGATTTCCTAATATCCCTTGCAACGGTTCCCGTACCGTGGGATTCCGATGTAATGGCAACAACAAAGCGGTATCGGGGAATTTATCTAAAATTTGGCAAAATCCTTGGGCAATTCCTTGCAGGGGTTCGCCCCAATTTTCCCGACGGTGAACCGTAGCTAACAATACCCGGTATTTATCCCAGTCCAACCCCTCAACAGGACAATCCGGTTGACCCTGGGCGACGGTCAGCAACGCATCAATCACCGTATTGCCGGTTTGGTGAATCGCCCCAGCAATCCCAGAACGTTGGAGATTTGCCACCGACTGGGCGGTGGGGGCAAAATTAAGCTGGGCGATCTGGGAAATTAAACGTCGGTTGGCTTCTTCGGGATAGGGATTAAATAAATGATCCGTTCTTAACCCGGCTTCCACATGACCCACGGGAATTTGTTGATAAAATGCCGCCAAAGCCGCAGCAAACGCCGTGGTTGTATCCCCTTGCACCAAAACCAGTTGGGGTTTTTCCTGGGTAAACAACTCTTCTAGCCCTTTTAAACTCCGACAAGTAATATCTGTCAGGGTTTGCTTGGGCTGCATAATTTTCAGATCCGAGTCAGCGGCTAAATTAAATAGCTGCATCACCTGATCCACCATTTCCCGATGCTGCCCGGTCAAGACCACCTGAGTCAGGAATAAAGGCGATCGCTGAAACAAACTAATCACGGGAGCCAGTTTAATCGCTTCCGGGCGAGTTCCTAGGGTAATACAAATCTTAATCGGGGATTTTGACATATTAATCAACTCACCAGTAAATATTGAAACCGTTAAAATTCTGACAGATCGTTTAAAATTCTGAGAAAAGTCACAAAAAAGCCAAATTAAATTTAGTGTAAACAGTCAACGGCTTGACCGTTTGACTATCACCCTAAATTTTTTAATTAATTCATCCATCTGGAAACAGATCGGTGAAAATATTGCCATCCGATGTCTGTATCGTCAACTTAGGAGCCTGTTATGACATCAAAGCGCCCAGCACCACCACCACCTCCCGCCGGACGCCCCCCCGTACCGCCGCCGCCTCCCGGTCGGCCTCCCTCTCCTCCCACCGCTGGACCTCCTCCCACCGCGCCCCCTGCGAAACCACCGGCGCCCAGTGTACCCCCTGCCCCGGCCCCGGCCCCAGCCCCTGCCCCGGCCCCAGCCCCAGCCAGCCCGCCTCAAGCCAGTCAACCGGCAGCCCCGGCAGCCCCGCCCGGTTCCGGTCTTGGTCCGGGACAGCCAACCTTGAGAGATATTGTTTGGCGAGCCAATGAAGAAGGGATTTCAGACGTTCACCTCGGTGTAAACGAAGTTCCCCGCTTCCGTAAACGCGGTGAAATCACCGACGCTGGTTATCCCTTAACCGATTTGAATACCTTTATGTCCTGGTTGCGGGAATGCATGACTCCCGAAGAAATTCAACAATTCCAACAAAACTTGGACTTTGACGGGGTGTTTGACTTTGGTTTTGTGCGGATCCGGATCAGTGCCTTTGACTCCCTAGCCGGGCCAGCGGTGGTGTTCCGACTGATTGCGGCGAAAATCTTGACGATGGAGCAGTTGAACTTACCGCCAGTGTTTAAAAAAGTCTGCCACATCCACAAGGGGCTGATTTTGGTCACGGGGCCGACGGGTTCCGGGAAGTCCACCACAATGGCGGCGATGATTGACTACATTAATAAGGAGTTTGCCCATCACATTATCACCATTGAAGACCCGGTGGAATTCGTCCATGAGAGTAAGAAATCCTTGATTAAGCACCGGGAAGTGGGACGGCATACGCTGAAATTTATGAACGCCCTGAAAGGGGCACTGCGACAAGACCCGGATATGATGCTAGTGGGAGAAATTCGGGACGCGGAATCTATGCAAATTGCCCTCAAAGCAGCATCCACAGGTCACTTAGTGGCGGGAACCCTACACACGAACAGTGCCGTGGGAACCCTAACGCGGATTCTGGATATGTTTCCCCCGGAAGAAAAGCCACCCTTGAGGAAATCAATTTCCGAATCTCTGGTGGCAATTATTGCCCAGCTACTCTGTAAAACTGCTGATGGAAAACGGGCAGCGTTTCACGACATCTTAATTAATACCGACGTGATTAAGGAATACATTGTCAAAGAACAGTATGAGGAAATTCAACAAATCATGCTGAAAGATACCTTTGAAGGTATGACGACGATGAACCGATCGCTTTATGAACTGTATCAAGCGGGGAAAATTACGGAAGAAATTGCCTTAGAACAGTCTCCCACTCCCAACGAAATGGGTCAAATGTTGCGGGGTCGGATCTAAGGGGACTTCCGATGACCAATGATGACATTAGCCTGGAAGTTTTGGCGGAATGTCAGACTTCCAGACTTTCTTCATCTTATTGATTTTTTTATTGATTTTTTTCTCATTATTTAGAGATTTACCGAGAATCCATTGACTACGAAAAAAACTACAGAAATTCCTCAGTCCTTTAAAGGAATTGCCCTATTTACTCCTGGGGGAGATGTTATTTATTGCATCGATGCCAACAAACAAGGGAGATGGCATCTACATTTGTGTGCGGCTTTGCAAGAATACCTGGGTTTATCTGAACCCCCACATTTCCTGGTTCCTGGTTATACGGCTACCGTTGACCGTTGGCTCGATCCGCGTACCCAACAGATCAAAATTTTTGCGGAAGCTTATCCCCCGGTAATTCGTTATCAAGAATTACTGAATCTTTTATTTGAAACGGGTGATTTAGTTTGGACTTGTTCCCTGATGCCTGATGATTTATTCTATCCAATGGTTTTGGGCAATTATCATCAAAAATTTCCCAGTCTTTGGCAAACTCATCAGTTTATTTTCCGCTGCGATATCCCCGATAATTTTTTGGCTTATAAGTATAACCAATCTGCCACAGAATCGGGATTAATTTCGCCAATTGTATCGCCAATTTTATCGGTGCCGCCAGAGTCGAATCAAGAGCAAAATCAAGAATATTTATTTCATTTATTTGTATCTGGCAGAACAGCGATTACCCAGCGAACTATGCAAATTTTGCATCAAATGTTAGAAGATTCTTTGGGCATGACTTACACTTTGAAAGTGATTGATATTTCTCGACATCCCGAACAAACAGAAATCTATCAAATTACCGCCACTCCCACGCTGGTAAAAATTTGGCCTTTGCCCATGCGCCGAATTGTGGGTGATTTAGAAAATCTGGATAAACTTAAGCAAGTTTTATCCAGTTTTAGGTAATTTATACCATTGGCAAAAATTTATGCAACAATAGGTAGACGGCCAGAAATAAATGCACCACAGACCCAATGAGAAAAAAACTGTCATTCCCGCGAAGGCGGGAATCCACAGTCTATCGGCGGGGAAAGAAAAGTGCAATTAATTATGTTCACCTACTTAAGTATTTATATTGTAGGGTGGGCAGGCATTTAACCATCATATAAGTTTACGGGCAGAAATAAATGCACCACAGACCCTATCAGAAGAAAAACTGTCATTCCCGCGAAGGCGGGAATCCAAGGATTTACGGTGGGGAATGAAAAGTGCAATTAATTATGTTCACCTACTTATGGTAGGGTGAGTAAAATATGCCTGCCCACCCTACGAATGTTACTGTTTATTTGGCGTAAGTCCTGAAATGATTTCCCGATTTGATTTCCCGATTTTAAAGGAATTTGAGAGAGTCCGATAAGGTGCCGATCGCACTGGCAATCTTGTCACTAGCTTCGGCGGTAGCTGACACCAGTAGCATGATAATTTGCTCTTGATTCTGTCGCACCAAGATTTCCCCCGTAATCGGCTGTTTATTTCTGCCAATAGTGACGCTACCTGTCCAGGGAATTAATATTTCTCCGGGGGATAATATTTTTAACTGATTTGGTTGAAATCCTTCTCCCCGTTGAAACTGATTGCTGGCCATTTGCGCCAATGCTTCATTGGTGAATGATTCGTTGGTAATTTTGCCTTGCACAACTACGGTATAAGCTAGATTTCCATCCGGTGATTCGATTAATGGTGCATCGGCGATTTGGCTAACTTTGTAGTTTTCCAGAATTCCTATTTCAAATCGACCCTGGGGATCTTTGTATGGTGCCTCACTCAGTGGCAGAGTCGGGGCTGAGAGGGTTGCCGCAGGCAGGTTGGGGGTGGTAGCTGGGGCTACGGAAGCGAACGTGGCCGCCGGTGCTGCTGCCCTCAAAAAATTTTGCCCTGCTGAGGTAGAGGGTTCTGCGGTGCCAAAAATTAGGATCGCGGAAGTGATCCAAGCTAAACCGATGAACCAAAATTGTTTTCGTTTCATATTCTCAAATCCGATTCTCAACTCCGATATTTTAGCGGCCTAAAATTGATGCACTATCGCCGAAGAAGAAAACTCCCGCAATACATCCGGTCATTAAGGTGGCTAATGTGGCCGCCCATAAGGATATCCAACCCAGAGAACTGATTTCATTGCGTCGAGAGGGGACTAGAGTGGCTAGACCGCCGACGAAGATGCCATAGGAAGGAATGTGGGCAAAGCCACACAGCACATAACTGACAATTAACATGGCGCGATCGCCAATCAGTTCTTGTGAATTCAGTCGGGCTAGTTCAATATAGGGGGGAATTGAAGTTTGCAACACCCGTTGACCAATTAACACCGAAGCTTGCCAAATTTCTGGGGGATTTAAGGAAACCCCAGTTAACAAAGTTAAGGGGAAAAATAACACCCCGAAGATATTATTCAGAGTAATGACAGAAAACAAGTTGCCGATGACTTGCCAAGGACCAAAAGAACTTTGGGAAAGACCGGCTAAACTACCAAACATATTATTCAGCAGTGCCACTAACCCAATAATCGCAATTAACACCGCAGCAATCCCGGTGGCCATGTTTACTCCATCCAGGGCGCCTAAAATTAAGCTGTCCATTGGGCTGGGTTTCTCTTTAGTTTCATCCTCTGGTTCTTCGGGAATGGTGCCCAATGTTTTGGGTTCTCCTTTTTCCGGCACCAGGATTTTGGCGATGACAAAACAAGCGGGAATGGTTAAGATTGACGCGGACATCATGTGGGCGGTGATGTTGGGAAAGGTGCCGCGCAAATAACTCGCATAAAGTCCCAATACGGTGGAGGCGATCGAGCCAAAACAACTGGCTAAAATCGCACAAAGTTCGCTGCGAGTCATATCGGCCAAAAATGGCTTGACGGCGATCGCTGATTCAATGCCCACAAAGATATTTGCTGCCCCGGATAACGATTCTGCCCCACTAATTCCCAGGGTAGAACGAAAGATCGTGGCAAATAACTTCACCACAGGTTGAATGATGTTCAAGCGGTATAACAAACTGACGATCGCCGAGAAGAAAATCACCTGGGGTAAGGCCCGAAACGCGAAAATATAACCAAAGTCCAGAAAGTTGTTACCCAGGCGATCGCCCGGAACTGCCACATAAGGATTTTGCAACGCTCTGGTAATCCAGCGTCCGGCGGCTCCCGGCCCTACGGATTCCCCAAACTTGGGTACAATCAAGTCCCCAAACAAAAACCTAGCCCCAGCATCAGCGGCGTCAATTAAGGCATTAAACAGATCGCCCAAGCTGGCGATCAAACTGCGGGTGATGGGGACTTGAAACACTAACAACCCAATTATCAATTGCAGAGCAATACCCCAAACAATAACTTTGACGGGTAAGGCACGGCGGTCTTCGCTTCCCAGCCATGCCACGAAGCAAAGCGCAAAAATTCCCAGAAAGGAAATTAAATTTAAGGTTAAATTCATCGATCTAGTAGTCCCCTACAGGAAATATTGCCTCATCTGTCTCAAAAAATAACCGATTATCGGTGACTTTTTTAGTATGGAAGCATATATAAATCGATGGCGGGGCGATCGCATCAAATTTTCCTGACTAACACGCCACCGCAGGGTGGGCTTTCGGGCAAGCCGACCCTGCGGTGGTATCAGTAATTAATTTGTCGTTGGGGTTGGAGAAGTTCCCCCGCATTAAGTTAGGGTTTGGTGATATTAAAGCCAGAAAAACCAACTAATTCAATTCAAATCAAATCTTATCCAGTTTTGCTGGCAATTTTTTGGCTAATAACTGGGGTAATTTATTTGGGGTAATTTATCCGATTGCTGGGGTAAGATTATCTAAATTGTTCACATTTTCTTCATTCAACACCTGCAATGATTGACAGCGAACCTTGTCTACTAAATCGGTTCCCGTAAAGGTCTTTCGGTGAACTTCTAGGAAAGAATTTGGAAAGGCTTCAAACAATAACCTTTCTTGGGGAAAAACCACCCGATTGTAATTTAAGCCCGGGCTATTTGTCAGCTTGAGAATTTGCATTTCACTGCTGGCGTTGAAATAGTAGCAAAGAATTTTGTGATTATAAACTGATGGGAAATCCATAAAATGATCTACCTCGATTTTATTTTTAATTAAAATGACTAAGCTAATTAAAAATAATCATTTAGCGACTGTTATTTACCTAAAAATGCGATAATTTAGGTAAATTTGAGAATTAGGCTGGCAATAAATCCGGTCATTGAAGCCAATGAAAAAAAACCGATCCGCTGTTTAATTCACTTTGACTATTTCCCTGGTAGAATAGTCGGATCGGCTTCGTTGATATCCTCACCGATTTTCGATCGGTGAGAACAAATAAAATGAGCGATTTATGTGTATTTTTGTTGATAAATTAAGATAGATCGATTTATCAATAAAAATACACATCTTAAATTCCTATTATTTTTTGCCTAATTGTGGTTATTTTTTTGAATGTTTAGTCGCTCGCGTTGACATCAATCTGATTTTAATGAATCTGGCTGCATTGATTGCAATTGAGCAACCCCGTCTGGTTATATGGTGACAAATTGCACCCCAGTAAATGCGTCAGATTCCGACTGTAATCTGGATTGAATCACTTCGTGTGCGTACTGCTCAATCAGCAAACGCAATTCTAGCGATCGGTAAGGAGATTTACATTTACGCCAGGACTTTTTGCGTTGGTCAAACAATCGATTTAGCAAGATTTTCTTCGTCACATCCGTGATTATTTTTTGGCGAAAATCACGGAAATTAACTTTTTGCGCCAAAGACTCTGGATATAAAGCCAGAGCATTGTCAATTTCTTCCAGGACAATTTGATGGCCGATGTCATCAAGGTAATTTGGAGTGATTTGATACATAATTCAGGGTTGAACTCAGAATAGACGATGCAAAAACACCAGTTGGCTGGCGATCGAGGTGGCTTTTTTGTTCAAGCCTTGAACTGAAACAGGATTTGATACCAAATCAATGATTTTGGCAGCATCAACAAGCTGTCATCCCCTGCGTGACTGCCAAATCACCTGTTTTTTTGTTCATCTGCTGCAACCTTACCTTGAGAATCAGAAGATTTTGGGTAAGAAATCGGGACAAAATCGGGACGATGGAGAATTAACGATCTAAAAAAAATCTTAAGACAAGTGTTTCAGGCGATAACCTAGGCTGTGAACCGTCTCAATCAAGTTTTTCGGCGCCCCGGCATCTCGCAATTTTTTCCGTAGTCGTTTGATGTGAGCTTTGACGGTTTCTTCCCCCGGTGGATCGTCCACACTCCAGAGATGTGAAATCATCATGGTACGACTGAGTACCCGCCGACCGTTACGCACCAATAGCTCTAAGACCGAATACTCTTTAGGGGTGAGGTGCAAAGGCTGATTCTGGTAAGTCACGTCATAGGTGTTGGGATCTAGTTCAAGTTCGTCCCAATACAGTTTGTTTGAGGCAGTGATGATATAGTCTCGGCGTAATGCCGCCCGCACTCTGGCGAATAATTCGGCAAAATCAATCGGTTTGACGAGATAATCATCGGCTCCCGCATCCAACCCACGGACTTTATCGGTACAGCGACCCAAAGCTGTTAGCATCAGGATGGGCATGGAGTAACCATCGGCTCGCAGTCGGCGGCAGAGGGTGATGCCATCAAGTTTAGGCAGCATAATATCCAGCAGGATTAAGTCATACTTACTAGAATTCAGATAAGTCCAACTCTGTTCGGGATCGGCAATCACATCAACGATATAGCGCTGATCTGTCAGGGCTTCGGCTAGGGCTTGGCTGAGGAGTTTATCATCTTCTATTACCAGAATTTTCATATTAATTTGTTGTTTGTTGTTTGTTGTTTGTTGTTTGTTGTTTGTTGTTTGTTGTTTGTTGTTTGTTGTTTGTTGTTCGTTCTTGGCTAGGAATTCTTTTGTCCCTGGTCGGTGGTAATTGAGTCGATCGCAACTCAGGACAAGCGGAGAAGCTGACGGCTGGTTGTGGGCTATTTTAATTTATTTTGATAACTAATAAATAATAAGCAATATTTAATGGTCAATAAATAATTATGGCATCTTCTGGTCTGGGCTTTTTGTCTTTTGTTCTGGATTTTGTGATTTTGATATCTTGTCATCATTTCTCAGAAATTGCTACCCTGAGAATGTAGCGACAATTAAAGCGACATGGCTAGAGACTATGGCTAGAGATTATATGCTGCGGATTCGGCTGAATAAACAGGAACTAGAACGGTTAAAGGTCGCCGCCCAAACTCGTCAAGTTTCGATGTCGGAACTGATTCGGGATTATATTAAGCGGATGCCAAAACCTCAAGAAAATTCAGAATAATTCTGAATTATTATTGATAACTATTGATAACTATTTGCGTCATTTCACCCGCCTAAGTTTTGGTTGGGCGAGCGATTATTGGTGATTTTGGCTAATTTATCTTGAAATTAATTTTTAAGAATTTTCTGGGTGATTATCTGGGTGATTTTCTGAGTTATTTTCTGAGGTATTTCCATCGTTTTTTTCAGAAATTTCCCCTTCTAATGGCAAGTTAAATTCATAAGTTTGTGGATCGTATTCAGATATTTTTTCTGCTGATTCTTCCGCTGATTCTGATGGGATATTAGGTTCATTAAAAGAATCGGATAAGTTTGACAATGATTCTTCGTTTTGAGGCAATTGCGTGTTTTCGGGACGATAAATTTTAATTTGGTTTAAACGGGGGCCTTCGGTGGCAATTACCGTAATTTCTAACCCATCATAGATGAGAGTTTCTCCCTGGTTGGGGATTTTTTGGAGTTGATAAATGATAAAACCGCCAAAGGTTTGGTATTCATCATTGACCGGAAAATTTAGGTTAAGTAGATCGTTGAGTTCTTCGATGTCAATTTGCGCTTGCACTAAGAAGGTTTGATCGTCGATCATTTGCACGATCGCGGTTTCTGGTCTTTCTAGTTCATGGCGATCGCCGATAATTTCGGCGACTAAATCATTAATGGTGACTAATCCAGCGGTGCCGCCAAATTCATCAACTACCATTACCATTGCTTGCTGCGATCGCTGCATTAAGGGCAATAATTCACTCAATGGCATATATTCTTGAACAAATCTGGCCGGTCGCACCCATTCAGCGATCGGGCTTTCTAAACCCAGCATCCCATTGGACAAAGGTTCGGCTAACTTTTTGAAGTCGATCGTCCCCCGAATATCATCTAAAGATTCTCCCATGACCGGATAACGAGAGTGACCGCTGCTGACCACTTCATTGAGTAAAGTTTTAAAATTGCCATCATAAGAAAGCGCTCGAATTTGGGTACGGGGCACCATGACTTCACCGACTAAGACATCCCCAAATTCAAAGACATTACTGAGTAGTTCTCGTTCTTCTGCTTCTAATCCCGTGGATTCTCTTTCGGTGGCAATAATCATTTGCAGTTCTTCCGGTGTCACCCGATTGTACCAACTGCCTGGGCTGTAACGAATTCCTCCCAGACGCAATAGCCAGCGGGTGGATTGATTGAGAATCCAAATGAAGGGGTTAAAAAAGCGGGCGATCGCTAAACTTAATGGCCCTAATAATAAAGCCAGTTGTTCTGAGTACAACATGGCCAAAGATTTCGGACATAGTTCCCCCAGGACAATTTGCAGGTAAGCCACCAGCAAAAATGCCAGAGGAATGGCTAAAGAATGGGCTAAGGTTTGGTTCAGAGGGGCAGGGATCGGCAGGTGGGCGATCGCTCTAGCGACCACAATAGCCATAGTATTTTCGCTAATCCAACCCAGGGCTAAACTTGACAAAGTAATCCCCAACTGGGTGGTGGAGAGCAGTCGCTCAATATTTCGTTGTAAGTTTTGCACGGTTTTCGCTGGCAGATTCCCTGAATCCACCAACTGATTAATGCGCGATCGCCGCACCGAAACCATCGCAAATTCAGCGGTGACAAAAAAGCCATTAATGGCAATCAGCGCTAACACCGATAATAAACGCAGCAGAATATCCGACGGTAACGGCGAAGCTGTTTCCGCAGCCATGACGAATCTCAGTCCAAATATGGAAGGCTCAACCATGAAATCGATCGTCATTGATGGATGCCTTCCAGATTAAGTAGATTTTCCAGTCGATTAAACATTCCCACCCTTGTCCAAAACCTCAACCATTGACTAACATTAACTCAGAATAAAGATTATCTGACCACGGGAATATTAGAAATTTGCAACTGCAATTGTTGATCCGGGTAATCGGTCAGGGTCAATGAAAGCTGTTTGGCATCATCGAGTAAAGCCGTAGAAATTTTAATCTTGCCCGCATAATTCTTTTGATCCGCTGGCAACTCCCCCGGTAAGCCCTCGGTGGTGGCACTCAAAGCCCGACCTCGCTCGTCCGTAATATTCAGAAAACTATAGAGAAATTGAACGGAGCGATCGCTGTCATTTTTTAAGCTGACATCCATGAATAGCCAAGATCCATCTTTTTGCACCGAGTTAATATTAAACGTTACATCTTGACTTTTACTGGTCAGGGGAAAATTGCCCTCAGCTTTTTTCGGTGCCGCTGCTTTCTGGGGTTCAGCAGCGGGTTGGTCGGGTTTTTTCGCTTCAGCTTTTTTTTCTGGGGGCTTTTCAGCGGGAACTTTGCCTTCTTCGATCGCCTTGACTCGTTGGAGAATTTGCTCTTCACTCAGAAAAGTAATGGCGTTTCCTTTGCCCAAGCCTTCCTCTTGTTCTTTGCGGTTTCTGGTGGGACTGATTTCTGGCTGGGTAATTTCTTTGAGGGCTTCAGTCCCCAGGGTTAACCCCAATTTGGCACTGGTGGCACCAGCCCCAAACATCATCCCCAAGAGCAATAAGGTCAAAATCACAGTCGGATTAATTCTCATCGGTGGTAATATAACGCGATTTTCGCGGCATCAATGTAAGTTTAGTTTTGCGTTTAGTCTTGCTTCAAAATTGCCGAGAAAGCTGCATAACCCAGGCTGGGGGCAGAGATCCGGCTTTCGTCGGCTCCCTGGTTCTGGTCAGCGAATACAGGCTCAAGCATATCTCAGCTTTTTACTTTATTACACCAAGACTCGGAGAAATTCCGTCAGGCTTAGATCAAATTCACTCGGTGATAACTAGACAAAAGCGATGATTTTAGGATACAATCAAAATAACTTTGACGTAATCGGCGTCAAAATTAGCTGCGGATCTGGGTAAATTATCCGCTCCGTATATCTTCGGGATATATCTTCGGGATATCTTCGGGCGGTTGGCCGAGCGGTTGAGGCAGCGAACTCAGTGCGACTCGACGCCTATCGAGCATGGTGGTGCAAATCCACCCCCCTTATTCGTCAGGGGACTCCATATCCCGGTTCTTGGGACTAGCAAACCCAAGGATTAATAAGCTAGGGATAAAACCCAATACACAGACGATTTCACGTCGGAGTATTAGGGGAGGGAGACGACAAGGTGAACGAAAGTGAACCTGCATTACTAACTCCAGTCAGATGCTCCAGGGAAATGAAATGACACCCTGGGTTCAAACAGAACATGGGGGAGGAAACTAGGGATTGAGTAACCTAGGGACGATCCAAAACAGCCCCTCTGGAGAAAGCAGGCACCTAAATCGTCATATATGTTCGATATCGGATAAGAGGGAAACATCCATAAGTACCGCCTGGAAACAAAGGCTCACTAGCTAAGTGAACGGAGGATGTGAAGGATTCAACCTCAAGCAAAAGCCTTCATGTAATGTGAAGGATACGCCGAAAGGTTGAACGTTAGAAAGAGTAAATAACGGATGCCAGCTATGTCCAAGGCTCTAGAAGCGGAATGGTCATCCATTGAATGGGCGGAAGTCCAAACAAAGGTGACAAAGCTGCAAACGAAAATTTACGAAGCATCTAAGAGTGGAAACAAAACACTCGTGGTCAATCTCCAAAAAACCCTGATATCCTCATATTCCGCCAGACTGGTAGCAGTCCGACGGGTGACACAGGAAAACAAGGGAAAATGCACCGCAGGGGTAGACGGGGTTAAATCCCTAACCCTTCCTCAGAGGATAGAGTTAGCCGAAAACCTCAGTTTAGACGGCAAAAGTTCCCCTTTAAGGAGAGTAGAAATCCCCAAACCGGGCATCAAGGAGAAACGCTCACTAGGTATCCCCACAATGGAAGATCGAGCTAAACAGGTACTAGCCAAATTAGCTTTAGAACCAGAATGGGAGGCTAAATTCGAGCCTAATTCCTACGGATTTAGACCCGGAAGAAGTTGCCACGATGCTATAGAGGCGATCGAATTAAGCGTCCGACGAGTCCCCAAATTCCTGATAGAAGCGGATCTCCAAGGATGTTTCGATTCCATAGACCACGAAGCTTCGATCCGAAAGTTAAAGACCTTCCCAGTCATGGAAGCACAGATCCGAGCATGGCTCAAATCTGGCGTTTTAACAGGGGAAGTATTCCACAACACCGGATCGGGAACCCCAGAAGGAAGCGTCATATCCCCTCTGCTGGCAAACATAGCCTTACATGGCTTTGAAAGTCACATCGCTGAAAAATTCCCCTTAAGCAAGACCAGAATCGGTCAACCGAAAGGGAAAATGAAAGAATACAGCGAAGCAAGAGTTATCAGATATGGCGACAACTTTGTAATACTCCACGAAGAGGAAGAAGTAATCAAAGAAGCCCTGGAAGAAACCAGAAAATGGATGGACACAATCGGCTTGATTCTCAATGAGAAAAAGACCAGAATGTGTCACACATTAGAAAGTTACGAAGGGGAAAAACCAGGATTCGACTTTCTCGGATTCCATATCCAGTCCTATAAAAGAGGAAAACACCAGGCAGGCAAGAAGACTAACGGTGACTCTCTCGGAATGGTGACAAAAGTACAACCTTCCGAAGCATCCGTAAGACACTTCAGATCCCACCTCAAAACTCTCCTCAACAAAGGACAATCCCAAGATCCCGTTCAAGCGATCCAAAGCCTTAACTGGTTTATCAGAGGATGGGGCAATTACTTCAAGAGTGGCAGTCACTCCCACGAAGTATTCTCAAAAGTTCAGCACGACCTCTATCAGGTCTACCTGAACTGGGGAAGAAAGAAATTCTCCCAGAGAGGGGATGGATATATCTGCTCAAAGATATTCTTCAAGAGCAAGGAATCAGCATGGAACTTTGGATGGAAAGAAGGGAACTGCCTACACCTAGTTGAAATGCTCTATTCATTCGAGTACAAGCATTACACTAAGGTCAAAGGGGACAGAACTCCCTACGATGGGGACTGGGTATATTGGTGCATTCGCAGAAGCGAACATCCATTAACACCCAAAGACATAAAATTTGGTTTGAAAAACCAAAAAGGAAAATGTTCCCATTGCGGCAGACCTTTTACACCCGAAGATTACATAGAGGTTCATCACATCGACGGAAACAGGAAGAATAATCAAAGGTCTAACAAGACCCTAGTTCACCTGTACTGCCACGATGAAATCCACCGAAATGCGGGGTCTACCACAGATTCCATCTAACGTAAAGCCGGATACGCTGAAAGGTGTACGTCCGGTTTGGCAGCCGAGTTTGGTTAGTAATATCCAAGCTTAGGCAACTAATTCGCCCTAGGCGGGTTCAACTCCTGCACCGCCCATTTCCACAAGACGATACGGATCGAACAAAAGAGACGCTGTAACTGCGTCTCTTTTGTTTTGGGTCAAATTTGCTTGGGTCAAGCTTATCGCGTCGGTGGATCGGTTAACAAAGAACGATTGAAAGGATTATCCAAATCCGGGGTACGAATGAACGGATCGCTCATGGTTTGGATATCCATCACCTCTCTGTAAGTATCCGCGACCCGGTTGCTATCTCCAACGATAGAGTTATCAGGATAGAGAAAAAACCGTTGGACAAGTTCCCCAAAGATAGAAGTTCTAAAACCGTAACGCCCTCGGAAGCCGTAGAATGAACTTTCAAAGGCATCAGGAATCGAACGAACGTTTCTGTTGCCAGAATTTGATTGGGCGATCGCTTCTGTAGGCATTAACATTGTCGTCGCACCTAAGACCCATAAGGCGGCTAGGCAATTTTTCCAGTGAATTTGCATAATTTCACACCGATATTTTTCTCGATATTAGCCGAAAATTTTCCTCATGGGATTTTGGCGATCGAAGAAAAATCTAACCCTCAACCCCGGTTGACCTATAATTAACCCTGAGTTTTAGACTTCAATTATCAGAAAGATGACACATTCTACCGACACCCCATCGATTCAATTAAATCAAGTTCGCGCTGCATTGCTTGATTTAATTTGCCAATATGCCTATAAAGAAGGAGACTTTATCCTCTCTTCGGGACAACCCAGCAGTTACTATATCAACGGGAAACTGGTGACGCTGCACCCGGAAGGGGCCTTAGCTACAGGTCGGGTTTTGTTCGCTATGTTGCCTACGGATACTGAGGCGATCGCGGGGCTGACCCTAGGGGCCGATCCGATCGTCTCTGCGGTGAGTATCGTTTCTGCCCTGGAAAAACGGCCCCTTCCCGCTTTAATTATCCGCAAAGAAGCCAAAGGACATGGCACAATGGCCTATATCGAAGGCCCAACCCCAGAACCAGGGGCAAAAATTGTGGTTTTAGAAGATGTGGTCACTACCGGCGCCTCCGCTATGAAAGCCGTTAATCGTCTCAAAGAAGCCGGTTATCAAGTCGATCGCGTGATTTCTTTGGTGGATAGACTGCAAGGAGGGGCCGAGTTATATCAACAAGAAGGGTTAAATTTTCAAGCGGTATTTACAATTACGGAAATTCAAGAACATTGGCGGCAAATTTCCGAGAATTAAGCTAATCTTAGCTAATCTTAGCTAATCGTAGGGTGGGCAATTTGAACAAAATATTGCCCACCCTACTTACTTTACTCCTTTTAAAAGAGGATTATCTTCATGCATGGGCAACAATTATCTCTATTTCCAGAAGTATTCCCAGAATCGACAAATCCAGCCATCCATGAACGGAGTTCCTCCTTTGTAGATAATATGAGTTTGCCGGTTCACCGATGGTTTCGCTATTCAGCGGGTTTTTCTGCCCAATGGGTTGAGCAAGAAATTAACATTGCCTTACAACAAGGTGAGGTGAAATTACTCGATCCTTTTGCCGGTTCTGGGACAACTTTAATTGTCGGAAAACGCTGCGGGGTTGCCTCGTTGGGAGTGGAAGCCCATCCATTTGTTGCCAGAATTGCTAGGGCAAAACTGGCTTATGTAGAGTCAGTAGAACAATTTCTAGAAATCGGAAAAGAAATAAACTCTCTTGCCCAAAAATTACCCGGTTCTTCCTCTAACTATCCGCCCCTGATTCAAAAGTGTTATCCCCCTGATATTTTAATTCAATTAGATGCTTTGAAACAAGGGTGGCAGGGTCTGGCTGATGGCAGTCCTATCTCAGAATTACACTGGTTAGCGATTACCGCAATTCTGCGAGTCTCTTCCCCCGTGGGAACTGCCACTTGGCAATATGTATTACCAAATCAAAAAAAGGCCAAATCTTTAGATCCGCTGATTGCATACAAAAAACAAATTCAAAATATGGCGATCGACATGAGACAAACTCAGGGGCATCCGGCAAATGTCGCCGCACAATTGTATCAAGAAGATGCCAGATTTTGTCCCTCTATTCCGAATGGCTGGGCAAATTTTGTCCTGACTTCTCCTCCTTATACTAATAATTATGATTATGCGGATGCTACCCGTTTGGAAATGTCATTTTGGGGGGAAGTTGAGCGATGGAAAGACCTGCAACAAACGGTGAGAAAATATTTAGTTCGCTCTTGTACTCAACATATTGCAGGCGATCGCGAACAGTTAGATGATTTACTGGCCGATCTTAACCTTGTGCCGTTGCTTGATGAAATGGTGCCAATTTGTGAACAATTGGCGGCAGAACGAGCAAATCATGGGGGGAAAAAGCCTTATCATCTGATGATAGCGGCTTATTTTAGTGATTTAGCTAAAGTTTGGCATACGTTAAGGCTTGTCACCGCCAGTCCTTGCCGGATCTGTTTTGTGGTGGGTGACTCAGCACCTTATGGGGTTTATGTGCCAGTGGAACGGTGGCTGGGTCAATTGGCTTTGGCGGCAGGTTTTCAGTCTTATCGGTTTGAAAAGACGCGCGATCGCAATATTAAATGGCGTAATCGCAAGCATTCGGTTCCTTTGCATGAAGGACGGCTTTGGGTGCAGGGGTAATTTTAGATCAAATATTAGCTCCAGATAACTGAGGAAATATGATTAACCCAAGTGGTGCAGGTCGAGCTTTTGGACAAAAGCTGGGTAAACTTCTCGAAGATGAAATTCATCGGGTTATACAAGCTTGTTTGTACGGCACCGATTTTAATTTTATTCCCAAGGGCAAACTGGCGGATCTAAATGGTAAACTCTGCCAACATGATGGCTCGATCGTCGATCCAGAGGGAAAACCTTACGCAGTTATTGAAAGTAAAATTATTCAGAAAGCGAAACACGCGACGGAAAAAGCTTCAAAACCAGCGCGAGAACATCCCGATCTAAAACGAGCCCATCCAACTCTTCGTTCCTCGATTGTGATTTTAGCTGGTGATTTTACCCCAGAACCATTACGAATGGTTGAATCGAGTGGGGCAAATCTTTTGTTTGTGCCACAAGCACATATTGTTTCAGTTTGTCGTAATTATGGCATCGAGATTTTGTGGTCAGACGAGCAAGCGGCTAATTATGCGGTAAACGCATTAGAAACATATCAAAAATTGAGCCAAGAACAACTTAGAGAACTGGGTAAGAAACTTCTAGAACCTGTGGCAACCCAGTTGGAAACTGTGGTGCAAGAAGCGATCGCCAACATACCAGAAAACCCAGTAATCGGTGTTTGGGTAGATATTTTCTGGCAACGGGGAGAAATTTGGCATCGTGAGTTTGATGATATTCAAGAGGCTTTAGATTATCTTCAGTCGTGGGAACAATGATCTATTTTAAAACTTAGAAATATAAAAAGCAGTAGGGTGCGTTAGGCGGGGCAAAATTTTCGGCAACCAATCAGTTTTTTTATTCCCGCCGTAACGCACCAATCATCATTTAGGCGCGATCGCCATATTAAATGGCGTAACATTAATACCGTTTTAAATCAAAAATGCAACAGAGCATAAAGGTGCGTTACGGCTGGAATAAAAGTTAATTGTTTATGCCAAAGTTAATTGCCAGCCTAACACACCCTACATTATATATTCTACATTCTAAGGCTGATTTTTTCGCTGCCTTGCCGCTTGCTGAGATTTTAAAAGTTTCACCTGATACGGGTCAGCATCTTGGCGCCAATATACCCGATGTTTGCGAATTTCAGCACAATTTTCTAATAAAATTTTCTGCCAATATTGGCGTTTATACATCAGAATTTCTTGCTCTAAAAGTCCCCGTTTTTCCTCTTGATGAGTTAGGGAGCTAAATTTCTCATACAGGGGATAGTCAGAGGAAACTAACCGCTCTTTTCGCGTCAGAATCAGGGGATTTGGTAAATGTTCATAATCATAGTGAGTCACTTCTAAATTTTTTAAATTAATTTTCATCTTTCGGTGTAAAATAGGATGAGGATTTTCGTCAAAGTCTGGATAAAATAAATAGGATATTTTGGAAGTATGCAGATGAAATTTAACCACCGTTGCTTCATCCATGCGACCAATTACCCGACTGACTAATCCTTCATAAATTCTCAGCAATGGTTCTAACTGCTCGATCGCGCTTATATGAACATACAAACCATTGTCTGAAATATAGCCAACTTGACTATTTTGGCAACATTGACGCACTAGGTTGATATCATTTAAACTATAGATGATATGTTCGGCGATCGCCAGAGCACTGGCATAAGAACGGAAGAAGTATTTAATATCATCCTGAATTTCTGGATTAAACTGATTAAATTTCTGGGTTTTGCCAAAATTACTCACCGCTAAATAGGTTAATAAATCTTTGCGGCGTTTTTCGGCGATCGCATCCCATTCCGCTGAATTGGTCGCTTGAATAATGATTTGAAATGCCCGCCGTAGGGTGCCAAAAACTTCCATAATTTCTGCTTCTTCTGGCAACTCTCCTTTGACTGGCAACCTACCGCGATCGCTCACAAAAGCCATCAAAGGTTGCAACATTTCTTGATAGTCCGCAAACTTTCGCAAATAGGCAGAAATTCGGGGAGTAGTAGTGCGACTGCGAAACCGATAAGCGCGAATTCGTTGCGCCATTTCTGGGTCACGAAACACAAAATAAATCCCCAAAGCTGCGGGAATTGCTTCCGCATTTAGCACTTGTTCAATATAAAATTTTAACTCTTCTTGCTCATAGTATTTTTGGAAAGTATTCCGACGAGTAATTACCCCATCTCCATAGACCACCTGACCCCGTTCGCGATCGTCAATTAAGACCAAAGCAGAAACAATTAAAACCTTTTGGGTCAACTGCCACGCATTGATTAAAGCTTCTCTCCGTTCTGCGGGATCTTCAATCACATTAATTACATAACCTAAGTTTACCACATCCGCTGAAATTAAAGCAGTATCGGGGCGATAATACGGGTCCCAACCCTGACTAAAATAGCCTTGCGATTGGATGCGTTCAATATCCCCACCATACCCACAACCATAATCAAAAAATGTGGTTTTTGGGGTGAATATTCCCGCATCTAATGCTAATCGCATCGGTCGAGAAAAGTCACGGCGCACAATAGCC
>JAABRM010000087.1 GCA_011390955.1 Oscillatoriales cyanobacterium
ACAAAAACAGTGTTGCCGACTCGGTTAGCTTCCAAGCCACTCAGTTGAAGAATATAGTTAAAGACATTTTCTAGGGACTCGTTCTCGATATCCAGGTTAATGGTCAGTTCTCCGACTTCTTGAGCGTTGGTGGTATTTCCAGCCGCTGCATAGGCGACGTTGACTCCGGCCAATCGTGCGACGACCGATAAGGCTTCTCGGACTGGTGTATCTTTGAACACTAAACTTTGGATCATCTCGCTACTTCCCAGAGTAATTAAGTTGGGAGAGGAGTCGGTATTGGAAATCGCAATATCCCCGACCGGCGGCGCTACAGCGCGGGGCAAGAACGGTGGGGCTTGGCTGGTGCCCGTTGAAGGAACCGGCACTCCATTAATGGTGATCTCTGGGTTGCGGACTAGGACTTCCGGTTCTGATTGCGGTTGTTGCGGTTGCTGAGAAATTTGTCTGGGTGGTTCTTGCGCCATTGGGGGAGGATTTGTCCCAGGAGGTGGCGGGTTGAACGGGGCGCCAGCGATGCCGGTGCCGTAGTTGATGGTAATTCTATTCGGACTACGTTCGGCAATGTCTACATTCGGGGCGCTGCCGCTGCCACTGACAATCACCCGCACGCTATTAGAATCTAAGGGCGTGACGACAATTGAGGCAATGCCCGGAGCCGGGTTGTTTTGCCGGAAGCTGCCCCCTTCTCGCAGTTTGAGGGTGGTATTGACTAAATCCGCTACCACATCATTACCCCGATTGATGGTAAAAACTTGGGGCGCTTCGCCGCCAGAAGTTTGTAATACCAGTTGAATTCCGCCACCACTGGAGATGACTTCTACGTTAGTAATTGCGGTAGATTGAGCCCAAGCTGGCTGAACTAAGGCGATCGCGCCTAGACTGGCAACCATTGAACTGCCCAGGATTACCCCCAGGAGATAATTTGGTTTCACTGTTTCCTCCTCACTAAATATGTTTGATCCGATCTTTGAATTAGTCTTTAATCATTTTGGCGATATTTTGGCGATCGGGGCGATTAATTGGGCAATTAAGGCAATTAAATTTATCGCTGCGATCGCACCTTAACCTGAGATTCCCAATCCGCTTTTCTGGTAAGAGAGGAGAATATTCCCGCCCCTACAATCCCCTAAAACGCTTATGGATTCCCGCATTCGCGGGAATGACACCTCACGAGTATAAGTGGCTTTTGATAACCGGATTTGCGGTGATTTATTCTAGTTTGGCTTAGGGCGTTGCCGGGGCAGATCCACCCTCTGTTGTTTCTTCCTTCGGTGGCGGAGGTGCCGCCAGCTTTTCTAACTGTTCTGCCGGTAAAGGTACTATAGCTAATAAATTAAAGCTAGTGTTCAGTTTCGGTTCACCTTGGGGAGTATATTGATTCTCTCTGCTAGATAAGAGTTTTTGGTTAGTGCGATCGACTTCTAACACAAACTGATCCATTAACACCATTGCCGGTAATCTTTCCAAATCCTGCAAAGCAGCTTGCTGTTGTTCCCACTTGCCTTGCATCTCTACCTCAATCGTCACCCCTTCGATCGCTTCAGATAATTTAGGTCCTGGTGGCGCCGCCGCCGCCGCCGGATCGGAAGCCGGGGCCGGTTTGCCTCCGGCAGCGGCGTCAGTCTCCCCAAAAATCCAACCACTCTTAGATTTTTGTACCGGATTAAACTTTTGGATCGTTGCTTTGTGGTTCTCAACGACGATTTTGTTGACATCAAATAGTAATGTTTCCAAAAAGTCGTTCTTCCCAAATAATGCCATCACATTTTCTTTTTCCTGTTTGGCACTTTCTAGTTGATTAGTGACTTCTTGTAATTTAGCTTTTCTTTTTTTCTGCCCTTCAATGTTATTGTTTAATTCGCTAATTTTTGCTTCCAATTCTTGAGTTTGGGTCATAGCTGGTAAAATCAATTTCCAACCGAAAACCCCAGCCAAAGCCACCCCAACCAAAGCAATAGCAACCCCTTGGATCTGGGGAGTAATCTTCAACGGGCCAAGCACCAAAGTACCGGGCGGCGGCGGTGGACCTTCCTGTTCTGCACCTTCTGGCAAGAAACCGTCTTCACTTGCTAGTGTCATTGAATTTCACCCCTAATTGTTCTAATCTACCCAGCCTACTTAATATTCCTTGTGCTTTAGTTCTTTGTAAATCTGGGAGCATTTCCGAAGCCAAAACATTGGTGGCACTGGTTGTAATTGTATATTCCACCACTTTGGGAGTTAAATTTTCTGGCCTCTCGCCAATTCCCGTCCATTCTACTTCTATGGGAATATCTACTAACTCTGCTGCCACTAATGCAGTTTCTTTTTCATTAAAAAAAGGAGAGTCTTTCAGAATTAATAGCAAATCGTTTACTTCGGCAAAGCTAGGGGAAAGTCCAGTAATTTCAATATTTTGTTGAATCGTTCCCCAAGGAGTTTGGGTCTGGATATTTTCTCCTTCGGCTTGTTTCAAAGTTTGACTAATCCGAGAAATTTGTACTCCTGGGGGCAAAATGCTACTCAGATCGTCTAGCAAAGAGGATACGGGCTTGACGGAAGTGTTAAAGATACTGGTAAAAAATTTAGTTTGGTCATTATATTGCTTCGTTTTGCCTTCCAGTTCTTCAACTTTCTTCACTTCCGCTTCTAGCAGACCACTTTCACTTTCTAACTTGGTAAGTTCGGCTTGTAATTGGGTATTTTTGGTGTTGATAATCCACCACCAACCCCCGGCACTACCAATGGCAGCCACCGCCACCGCTGCGCCCCCAATCAGAAAAGGAAGGCTGGCCGGTGGTGTTTTTGACCCACCAACGGGTTTTTTGGTAATATCCGGCGGCTTATAATCAGGCCGGTCATTAAGAAAATTAATATCAATAGAATACATTGTTATTTAACCTCTCGCATTCCTAGACCCAAGATGACCCCCAATGCTGGGTTGATGGCTTGGGATAGTTTTTGTTCTTCATCTTCGATCGCCAAGTTCTGAACGGGATCGACGATCATAACGGGTAAACCTAATCGATGATTAAAAAATTCATCAATTTGGCCGATCGCTGCCCCTGGTCCCGCGAGAAATAACTGGGAGACATCAGGGCCTTCACTTTGATTGATAAAAAAGTCAATCGATCGCCGCAACTCATCGGTAAGCTCAGACAATACTTTAACAATTGCCTGGACTCCAGGATTACTTTCTCCCATTGTACCCTCCCCTGTAATTTCCGTTGGATTAGCGGGAACGGATATCTCTTGTAGCATATCGGTCTGTCTGGAGGGCGGCAAATTCATGGCTTGGGAAAGTGCCATCTGAACTTGGTAAGTCCCAATGGGAATAGTGCGGGAAAACTGGGGAATGCCATCCATGAGAATGGCTATTTCCGTGCTGTCAAATTCAATATCCGCGATCGCCACTGGTTCTTCTGGGGGCAGTTGGCTTAATTCACCTTGAATCGTCCGCAGTAGGGAAAAAATGGTTAAATCTAAAACATCAATCTGTAATCCGGCTTGTTGAAAGGTACTAATATAAGTATCGGTGACTTCTTTGCGAGTCGCCACTAACAGCACCTGGGATTTAGAAATCCCGTCTTCGTCTTCAAACTCCCCCATTTTTTGATAATCTACATCTGCCTCTTCCCTGGGAAAGGGTAAGTATAGCCCCGCTTCTTGATTCACCATTTCCCGCAATTCTAGCTCATTGAGTTCCGACGGCACTGGCACCACCCGGATCACTCCTTCTTTGGCAGGGATGGCCGTGGCAATTTGTCTGGCTTTGATATTATTATCCGCCAAAGCCGTCTGAATCAGCATGGCTACTTCCGGTGGATCCGCAATCAGTCCTTCTTCGATCAAACCTTCTGCCACTTCCACCGATACAAAAGTTTCTAGTTTATATCCAGGCTTTTTTGCACTCAACTGCACAATATTAATCCGGTCTGGGGCTATTTCTATGCCCAATCCAGGGGCTTTTCCTGGCAATAACTTTTTGAATAGATTTTGCAGATTCTGCACGGCAGTATTGCTCCTGTTTTTTGGTTGTTGGTTGTTGGTTGTTGGTTGTTGGTTGTTGGTTATTGGTTGTTGGTTGGTTGTTGGTTGTTGGGTAGGGATTCTTTGGTTGGGGTGTAGGGAATAATTGATAATTGATAATTGATAATTAACAATTGATAATTATTCCCTACACCCTACACCCTACACCCTGTTTGTTGTTGGTTTCCCTGAAATAATAACCAATAGCAAAGAACAAAGAACAAAGAACAAAGAACAAAGAACAAAGAACAAAGAACAAACAACAAAGAACAAAGAACAAAGAACAAAGAACAAAGAACAAACAACAAACAACAAAGAACAAACAACGCATAACCAATAAGAATTTTTTTGTCAACGGTCAATCCGATCGATCTGAGTGGCAAAAAAATAGCCCAGTAAGTATAAAGAACCACATAAAATTGTCAGGGTGTCGCAATTAGACCGATCCGGATGGTGACAATGTTCTAGAGCGATCGCCAATTCTGGATAGCACTTGACTTCCGCCAATTCTGGCATTTCCAGGCAGGAGCCTGGTAACGAGGGCTGGGCGATCGCGGCTAAGTCTTCGGGCAGGGCAGAACTATGATCGGGGACTGGTACTAAGTATAAGCGATCGCCCGGTCGGAGCAATGCCTTAAAGATACCCGGATGGTCTTTTGTCGATAACATTCCCATCACCCAGTTCACGGGTTGCGGGGATATTTGATCTACATATTGACGCAAAACTTGAGCCGCTGCCGCATTATGAGCGCCATCAACTAATAATCGTGCGCCACTATTGGACCAGTTGACCCATTGCAGACGACCGGGCCAGCGTGTTTGCCCCATGCCATCAGCAATTTGTTGGTCGGAAATTTGCCAACCTTGCTTTTGCAAGAGTTTTATGGCAGCAATGGCTAAAGCAGAATTGGTTAATTGGATTTCCCCCAACAATGGTAAAGGATATTTGATATTTTCATAAACTGCCCATTGTGGTTGATTAGGCAAAAAATTATCCTCTGAGGAATTAACAGAATTATGTTCGACGATCCGGGCTGGTTCGGGAAAAATCGCGGGACAATTCAGTTCAGCAATGCGATTTTCTACGACCTTTTGCGCGTCAGGAGGCAGCGGCCCGCAAATCGCCGGACAACCGGGTTTGAGAATACCGGCTTTTTCTCTGGCAATATCGGCGATCGTTGGCCCTAAGCGTTGCCAATGTTCCCAACCGATCGAGGTAATGATGCTAACCAAGGGGCGATCGCACACATTGGTGGCATCCAAGCGACCACCGAGTCCCACTTCCATCACCGCGATATCCACTTGCTGTTGGGCAAAATATAACCAAGCGGCAGCAGTAATCACCTCAAACTGCGTCGGACAGGGGGCGGCTGGGTCGATCGCTGCTTTAACTTGTTTTAAAAGAGAGATAAATTCCTCACGGGCGATCGGCTTTTCACTCAGAGAAATTCGTTCCGTCCAATCAACTAAATGAGGGGAAATATAGCGACCGACCCGATAACCCGCTGCGGTTAAAATTGCGGACAGATACGCACAAACAGACCCTTTTCCATTAGTGCCCGCGACATGAATTATGGGCACTTTTGCTTGAGGGTTGCCCAAGTCGCCTAAGAGTCGTTGAATTCTCTCTAAACCCAGGTTTACCCCAAAATGTTCAAACTCTTTTAAGATTTCATCGATATTTGTGGTCATTGGTAGTTTCTCTATTGATAAAAAAATCAGCGATTGTTGTTGGTTGTTGTTCGTTGTTCGTTGTTCGTTGTTGGTTGTTGGTTGGTTGTTCTTTGTTCTTTGTTGTTGGTTGTTGGTGGTTCCTCGTTCTTCGTTCTTCGTTCTTCGTTATTATTCCAATAACAAATAACCAACAACAAAGAACAATCAACCAACAACAAACAACAATCAACAAATAACCATAATGGCATTATTTTTGAGTCACCCAACGTAAAGCACTCAATATATTAGAATAATCATCAGTCCAAATTAAAGTTTCTGGACTAGACCCGGTTTGAGTGGATGCTATCGCTTCCCAGCGAGAGTCTTGGAGTAATGAGCCAAAATTATCGGATTTCTGGGTCAAAATTACCCAGTGAGAAGCGGATTTACCCATTGCTTTTTCTGTTTGGGATATTTCACCTTCTTTTTGATGGATTGCCACCAGTCCTAAATTATGAGCGATCGCGCCTAATACGGGTTCTAAATCAATATACCGATTAGAAATATTCACCAGCAACCATCCCGATGCTTTGATTTTTCTAAAATATAGCTGAAACGCTTCTTTTGTCACCAAATGAACCGGAATAGAATCCGAACTGAACGCATCCATAATCAGTAAATCGTAAGACCGATCCGGCACCTGCGCTAATTGCAATCGACCATCTCCTAATATTACCTTATAAGGGGCTTTAGCGTCTTGTAAAAAAGTAAAATATCGCGGGTCGCGAGCAATTTTTTCCACCGTGGGGTCAATCTCATAAAAAGTCCATGCTTGTCCCGGTTGGGCATAAGCGGCTAAAGTACCAACCCCCAAACCTAAGACGGCAACCTGGGATAACTTTTGCGGTTTTACCGAAGAAAAAAATTGACCAATAGGACTATCTATAGTAAAATAAGATAAGGGATGGTTCCGGCGTTTGGGATCGATACTCTGTTTCCCGTGCAGGGTGGTGCCATGCAGTAAACTGTGATATTTTCCGCCGATTTCATTATCGTACTGAATTACTCGATTTATGCCAAAAAAACTCCGTTCACTGTAGAGGATGCCGCCTAAGTTATTCAAGGAAAATTGGCCAATTAGGAAGATAAAACATAACCCCATTCCCCAGGTGCTTTTTTTCAAATTAAAGGGATAAAATATCAATATCATTAGCCCAATCGCTATAATATAACCCCTGAGATTATTCAGAAATCCTTCTGGCGAAAATCCTACGAATAATCCGCCAAATAATAAGCCGATACTGATAGTTTGGATTTTTTTCAGGGTGAAAAATTGGGCGGAAGAGTCAAATTCTATGCCCTGGAATAATTGGGGCGAACGCACCAATAAAATAGACAACAACATGATCAGGGGATATTCTAATAAGTAATTGAATACTAAAGGTGCCGCGATCGCATTAAACAATCCGCCCAAAACTCCTCCTACGGAAATCCACCAATAAAAACTGGTTAAATGTTCTGGATTTGGGCGTCTTTGGGCTAACTGCCAATGAAATAAACAAGCAGTGATAAAAAATCCACCCAAATGTAACAATAGGACAAACCATAAAGGATTAACCAATCGCGCCCAGCATAGGAAAATTAACGGAGTCAACCATGCCGGTAATATGGCCAAAAATTGCGGATAAGGCAAAAATTGCTTTCGGGCAAAGGTAAGAATAAACGATAACAAATAAAGCGCGAGAGGAATAGCCCAAAGCATTGGCATTGCCGCCAAGTCTGTGGTAATATAAGTTGTCACCCCTAACAGCAAGCTGGAAGGAATAAACGCTAAAATAATCCATTGAAAAATTTCTATTAAATGTGGGGATTCTATTTCGATGCTTTCGACCTCTTGATTCAAAATATTATCTGTGTTTTCGTCGTTATTTGTTCTTGCTTTAATTTCCGGTTTAGATTGCCAACCACTAACAGCACAAAAGCCAATTAAACTAATTAATACTATATATAATATAAACCATATTTTACTTTGGAATGTTAAAGAAAAATATGGCTCAATTAAAGTCGGATAGGTTAAGAGTCCCAATAAACTGCCAATATTACTAGCACTATATAAAAAATAGGGGTCACGACTGCCCGGATTTTCTGTATCGGCGAACCATTTCTGTAGTAGCGGCGACGTGGTGGAAACCACAAAAAAAGGTAATCCAACACTGAGGGTTAAGACGGTCAATAACCACAGACTAGGAGGCAAATTTTCTGGGGTATTCAAAGAGGGGGATATGGCGATCGGTAAACAAATTACTGGCAATAAAAGCCAAGGAATATGTATCATCTTTTGGCGACGATTTCCTAACCATTTACTGCTTAAATGAGCATATCCGTAGCCCAGCAATAATGTGCCTTGAAAAAAGAACTGACAAGTATTCCAAACTGAGGGAGAACCCCCCAGCAAGGGTAAAATCATTTTGGCAACCATTAGTTGCACGGAAAATAACAGAAATGCACTTAAAAATAACGTATAAGAGTAAAGACGTAGCACCTGTTGCCTCCTTTTTTTCATCATTTTTGCTTGAGGCGAAAAATTAAAAAATGATTGTTCCCAGGTGCTACCTGGGAACGAGGAAATGACCGATAAATATGACTTTTCTTAGCCCCCATTTTTAAGGGGGGTTGGGGGGATCAAACATGAGAATCAATGCCTAAAAAATAGGGTGAGATGATTGTCCAATATATTGGATTCCCGCATTCGCGGGAATGACAGCTTTTTATCTGGTGAGTATATACTGAATTCATTTATGCCCACCTACTTATATCGACAATCAGGGAAGGTTTACGCCACCAATTGTTGACATAATTTATCTTCTAGTTCATGTTCCATTTCGATCATGGCGATAATTTCTTGCGCGATCGCCGTGCGAATATCCGTCCCTCCTTCATAAAGTTTTAACCATTGTTGAGCTTGGTTGCCCTGACGCAAGATTTTTTTCAGGGGTGAAAGGAAGCAAGCAAAACCCCGTTCTTTGGCCAAAGGGTTCATTTCTTCATATAGTTCAGCAATCCAATCCCGGGCTAAAATTTTTCTACCATCAACCCAATGGCGCAACTCAGCATCTAAACTATTGGTAGCGGCGGCGGTTTCGTTAGCATCAGCGAGACTGGCTAAATCTTCAGCGCGACTTTGGGCTGGGAGTTGGCTTTGCACCAGGGGATCTAAGTTGGGGTCGGCGATCGTCTGCATAATTCGGGCTTCTAAGAATGCCGCAATAGCTAATAAGGCGATCGGGTCTTCGATCGCATCACAAATCCTCAGTTCTAGGCGGTTAATATTATAAGGACGGTGATCCCCATTGGGACGCACCGACGACCATAAATGCCGCACATTTTGCATCGTCCCGGCAGCGAGTTGTTCTTCCGTCCAGCGGATAAAATGGCTGTGACTTTCAAACAGAGGCACATGGGCAGGCGTTTTCGGGAATAACTGCCACCGAGTTGAATGATAGCCGGTGACTTCCCCATCTAAAAACGGAGAAGAAGCACTCAGGGCAAGGAAGAGAGGGGCTTCCATGCGGATCAGCCGACAAGCCCGCATCAGCACTTCTGGATCTTCAATGCCAATATTGATATGAATACTGGCGGTGACGATTTTCGTGCCATAAGTTTGCTCGATATAGTCATGGTAGGGGTTGCCTGGGTCTGACCGATAAAAGCGATCGCTGTGACCCAAGGACAAGGTACTACCCGGAACCAGGGTATAGTCGCCCAAGGTTTTCAGATAATCTCGTAGCTGCAACCGAGGTCGTACCAAATCACACAATAGGCGATCGTAGGAACATAACGGCGGCGTCGTATATTCCACATTTCGGCTATCGGGTTCGCGGACAAACCGATTTAACGCCGCGACAATTTTGTCCGAGAGGCCGATAATATCCCCCTGCGGGGTGCCTGTGTACATTTCGACCTCAAAGCCTTTTGTTAGTAGCACAGTTTTTCTCCAGAACGGTATTCATCTATATCTAGTATCCCGGAAATTTGAGCAACAGTGACAAAGAACGGGAAGGTGTGGAGTGTGGAGTGTGGGGAGCCGCCATCGGAGTGTGGGGGAAAACAATTAACAATTAACAATTGATAATTGACAATTAAACAAAATTATCGATTATCGATTATCGATTATCAATTATCAATTATCAATTATCAATTATCAATTATTCCCTACACCCCCGCTCCCTCCTACTCCTGCGGTGGCAACTCCAAGGCGATCGGGCCGAGAACCCCTTTGCGAAACTCTTTTAACAACTGCCTTGCGGTGCGCTCCACATCCCCACGATGCCGTAACTCCGCTAAATTATGCAGATATTGGTCCCCAGTCATTTCTGTGGGATCTAATTCATAGCGAGAGGCTAAACATTTTGCGCCAACTACCCCAATTTCGTGGCGTTCCAATTGCGTCAGCAAGTCGATCATTCCCGCTGCGACTCGTTGATTATCATACGCCGCATCGCCAATATCATCACAAATGGCTAATTTGAGGGCAGCGGCTTGACTTTCTAACTTAGACGGAATAATTCCTGGGGCGTCTAACAGTTCAAGTTCTTGAGAAATTCTCACCCAGCGCAGGGAACGGGTGACACCAGGGCGTCGGGCACTTTCCACTACTCGTTTTCCCAGCAAGCGGTTAATTAAGGCTGATTTGCCCACATTGGGAAAACCAATTACCACAGCGCGGACGGGTCGAGGCAACATTCCGCGATCGCGCCGCCGTTGATTGATCGCGACTCCGGCAAATTTTGCCGCCTTAGCGACTTGGACCACCCCATCCCCATGTTGAGCATTGGTAAAATAGGGAGTTTCTCCTTGAGACTTAAACCAAGTCAACCATTGCTCTTTCACCTGTGGGGCGATCGTATCCATGCGATTCACCACCAAAACCCGAGTTTTCTCCCCCACCCAATTGGGTACTTGGGGATGATGAGTCGATAAAGGAATACGAGCATCAAGCACTTCCAGCACCACATCCACCATTTTTAGCTGTTCTTTTAACTGTCGTTCAGCCTTAGCAATGTGACCCGGATACCATTGAATGATCATTATGAGAGAAAATCCTAAGTTTTTTGTCTGGCATTTGTCTGGTGAGGATTCATAGGATAATCCCCATGAATCCTCAAAAAGAAGCAAGAGACTACGGAACGATTAACACTGCACAGGGAGACAGATTAATCACCAAAGTGGTGACACTTTCCGTTGGCGCTTCCTCGGTCAAACCCATCCCTCGACAACCCATGACAATTAAATCGGCGTCGATTTCATCAGCCACATCACAAATCACAAAAGCCGGTTGACCTTCGCGTTCAATGACTTCGGCTTCAATTCCTGCCTTGGAAAACATATCCTGAGCATTTTTGAGCAATTCTGCCACCGCTTCCGGGGACATCATCGCCTCGTCTGGGGGTAAATCCTCCCCTTCCGGGGGCTTCGGCACTACAGAAAGCAAGACTAAGCGAGCTTTGTAGGTTTGGACAATATTGAGAACCTTGTCCGCTGCTTCGCGGGATTCTCGACTGCGATCGATGGGAAATAAAACGGTCTTAAACATGGCACCCTCTTACGGTACACACTCTCATATAAAATGTTTACGACGAACCAGTGAAATTTACTCTGGTTGAAGTCTGGAAACGCAGATGCACTTTCTGGGTTTGGGAGCTTGCGTTCCCGAACAGACAAAGGGTTCGCATCGATTTTCCAGGACTTTAACCGAGACATAGAAAATTCTAGGAGGTATTTTTGTGGCCAAGAAAACTGTAGCAAACTTGTCTGAGTCAGATTTATCGGGTAAGCGGGTATTAGTCCGTGTGGACTTTAATGTGCCTCTGGATGATGCTGGCAACATCACTGATGATACCCGGATTCGGGCTGCTTTGCCTACTATTGAAGATTTAACCGGCAAAGGAGCCAAAGTCATTCTGTGCAGCCACTTTGGTCGTCCCAAAGGTAAAGTAAACGAAAAAATGCGCTTGACCCCCGTAGCCAAGCGCCTTTCCGAATTACGAAATCAAGAAGTAGTCAAATGTGACGACTGCATTGGCGATGAAGTTGCGGCCAAAGTGGGCGCCATGCAAAATGGCCAAGTGGCATTACTGGAAAATGTCCGCTTTTATCCCGGTGAAGAAGAAAATGACCCAGAATTTACCAAACAGTTGGCGGCGGTGGCCGATTTGTATGTGAATGATGCCTTTGGCACCGCTCACCGCGCTCATGCTTCCACCGAAGGGGTGACACACTATCTCAGTCCTTCCGTGGCTGGCTATTTAATTGAGAAAGAACTTCAGTATCTCCAAGCCGCCGTTGACAATCCCCAACGTCCCTTGGCCGCAATTGTTGGCGGTTCCAAGGTTTCCAGCAAAATTGGCGTGATTTCGGCGCTGCTGGATAAGTGCGACAAGCTATTCCTCGGTGGTGGGATGATTTTCACCTTCTTGAAAGCGCGTGGTTTATCCGTGGGTAACTCTTTGGTGGAAGAGGATAAGCTGGAATTGGCTAAGTCTTTGGAAGCTAAGGCTAAAGAAAAAGGCGTTGAGTTCTTGCTGCCCACTGATGTGGTGGTGGCGGATAAGTTCGCCGCTGATGCCAATACCCAAACTGTCAGCGTGGAAAATATCCCCGATGGTTGGATGGGATTGGATATTGGCCCCGATTCCGTCAAGACCTTCCAAGCGGCTTTAGCGGATTGCAAATCGGTGATTTGGAATGGCCCAATGGGTGTGTTTGAGATGGAGAAGTTTGCCGCTGGGACTAATGCGATCGCGACAACCCTGGCTGAACTCACCCCCAAAGGCACCAGCACGATCATTGGCGGTGGCGACTCCGTAGCTGCGGTGGAACAAGCCGGTTTAGCTGACCAAATGAGCCATATTTCCACGGGTGGTGGCGCCAGCCTAGAATTGCTCGAAGGAAAAGTGCTCCCTGGTATTGCTGCCCTGGATGATGCCTAATCCTTACTAAACTCCGGTTTAAATGTGTGGTGGGCAATTTGCCCACCCTACGATGATTTCGCTTGAAAGGTATGGTGGGCAATTTGCCCACCCTACGATTATTTCGGCGGATAATATTTCCCATTCCGATACAACCAGCCCGTTAGTTGATGCAAATATTCCACCGTAGACAAACCCCGGACACTCGCGTGTCTGTTTAAAGTAGTGGGATTAATCCCAAATTCTATACATAAAGCGGTTTGGGTCAGCCCGGTATCAAAATCATCATCTTCAGCGGGATTAACATCACTCTCTACATTATTTTCATTTAAATCACTATCAATGGGAACCGCCTCCACATCGATCCACTCGGAAGCCTTGGTTTTCTTATCACCCTTGAATTTATTAACAATCTGCTCAACTTTATCTAAGCGTTTACTTAACTGACCCACTTGAGATTGCAGCCGATTAATTATCGGTTCAAAATCCTCAAATTTTGTCGCGATTTTTTCTGCAATCAGTTTTTGCATTTGTTGGTCAATTGCTGCGGGTAAATCACCATTCCACCCGGAAATTTCTTGACTATCCGATCCAGCATTCAACTCAGACCGATCCGTTACCTGACTTACTGCCCCTTCAGAGACTCCCGTCTCCAATGGTGACTCTAATGAATCTAATGAATCAACTGAATCCAGCAATTCTGGCTGATTTCCGGCATTAAATCGAGCTAGATAGTCTTCAATAAAAGCTAATAAAGTCGCCGATGCTGTCGTTCCAGATGCACTGGCTGCTTCTTGAAATTTTTCCCATTTTTGATAGGGAATTCTGAAAGTAGCTAAAACCAGTTCATCGGGTTGTCTTTTTCTTACTTGGTTAGGAATCATTGAACGGCAAATTTTCCTCTATTTGATCTGATAAATTAGGTGATTATTTCAGCTATTTATAAGGATAAAATAAAATCCCAATCTGCTCGATTTTACTGATTTATTGAACTATCTAAATCACCTTGAATAATCTCAAAAATTACACATCGACGTAACCACTTTTCTTGAGCCAATGCGACATCAGGAGGATAACCGTTCCCGGCAACTGGTTGAAGGCGACGGCGATCGATTCCCATATCTTCCAAGAGATTTTCTACGGCTTGCGATCGTTTTAATGCCAAAAGTTCATGGGAAAACTCGGAGCGATCGCTGTAACCAATAATTTTGACATTCAGATTTGGGTATTTTTGAATCAGTTCTTTAATCTGCCAAATTTTACCTTCCCAGTCACCTGTGGGAATCTCCGCCGAATTATGCCTAAAATAAATCCGAACTCCGATGGAAACCGGCTGAATCTTAATTTGATTGTCAACCTGCATTACCCCGGAAATTTGGGCAAAAACTTGCGTAATATTTTTAATAGTAAGATGTTGGATAGATGTTCCTTCTAAGACGACCTTACCCCGATCGAACTTGGCTGAAATGTTAATTCCATCAATCTGATTCAGGATTTTCACCACATTTTCAACCTCAGCAGCGATTTGCATCATATTCGCTGGCCGATCTACCACAATAATCTGGTTTTCTAACACTAAATCGGGTGCGGCTAAACGAGCAATTGTTGCCGCTCGATCTCGGAGATCGGCACTGGGTAATTTCCCGGTTAACAATAAGATTTTTCCCCGAACATCAGCCTCGATCCGATAGAAGGCTAACTCTGGAGATGCCTCGATAACCTTGGTGACTTGTTTTTCAATATCATGTTGAGTTGTTTTAACATATTGGTAGATACCCCAAGACACCAAAATCCCCATCATCATCCCTAAACTGAACCCCCAAAACCTTCCCGAAGCTATCTTCGGTTTTTTCGCTGAGTCAACCGACCCATGAAAAGTCAATTTTGAGAACAAAGAGAGCAAGAAATTGCCGGTGGTTTTTGATGCCTCCGGTTGTGCTTCTAAGCTATTCATGTACTCAGTGATGTTAAGATTTGATACATTTCGATCGCCTTCCCCATTTGCCCCGTTTTCCCCATTTGCCCCGTTTTCCCCCTTTCCAGAAATATCCGCTGGTGGATTTTCTGCATTTTCTGGATTTTCTGAAATATATTTTTCTGGATTTTCTGGATTATCTGGATTTTCGGTACTTCTTTGATCCGTTAAGCGATGTAATAATTCATTGACTTCTTTTAAAGTTTTGGGATCGGTGCGATCGAGCGCAAGTTGTTCTAGTAACTCCTGATATTGCACCGACTCGCGATCGCCTGCTTCCCCAGAAAACCGATCCAGCAACTCATCCAAAATTCCGGCTGTTTCTAAACTTTTTAAATCACCAGAAGTTTCCTCAGACTCTGGCAACTGAATCGACTGAGATTGTTTAATAGACTCATCATTAATCACCGTTGTGGTTCCAGAAACCTGCGGTTCTTCTTTTTCGGTTTTACTTTCGCTTGATTCCCGCGATAACTGATAGAGTTCGTCTGGTTCAAGATTTATTTGTTTTTGACCAGGTTGACCCCGATTCAGCAATTTGTCGAGTTGCTTCAAATAGCTTTCGATTTGCTGATATTCCAGTTCAGATTGTTTATTATAAACAGGATTATGCTCTTTTTGCGGATCGACAGTTGAGATTACTTCGCCACTGGTATTAGGTTGCAAATCATCATTATTTTGATATTTTTTATCTGAGTTATTCATTTTTTTATAAACCGGATAAATAATATTTGACCAGTTTCGGAAATTGATTTCCTCTAGGCTGACGACTCGCGATTCATTGGCGTGTTTTCTGCGTCCCTAAAATACCGCAAAATTCTTGAGTTAAATTTTCGCTGAAATCGCCAATATGCCGGTCGCTCAAAAAAGAGGTTTGGTCTTCTTCCCAGTTCCGTAGAAGAAGACCAAATTAAAGAACTCTTGATTTAAGAGTTTCTGATTATCATTAGACAATGATATCCTGGTAAATCATTGACATCATTCTTCATTATCTTGAGATTCTTCTAACAATAAATAGTCAGATTTCTTGGCTTCGGCATTTTCTTCCCAAGTCGGGGGAAAATCCATTCCTTGTAGCTGAAGCTGTTGTGTTCCTTTCAGCTTAAGCACGATCTCAAAAAACATATCGGCGATATCTTCGCGACTCACTTTGCTAGACCCTAAATTAGCTAGGCGTTTTTCAAAGTTTTCTACTACCTGTTTTTTCATTTGAATCAGATCGCTCTGAAGCTTTTTATGGCTGGATAGTACATCATCACGAAGCGATCGCGTTTGTTTATCAATTGCTTCATCGAGGTTAGCCACATTACTCGAAAGACGCTTGCTAATACTTTCAAGTTGTTGGTCGTTTTCTTCTCTATCTTGAATATTTTTTTCTTTCAGGGACTTAAGTTCTTCACTTAAAGACCGAAAAGATATCTGCAATTCTGTAGAAAGGGATTCTTGCAGTTTTTGTAAACTTCTATCGGTTTCTATTTTTAAAACTGAGATCCGCTTTTCTGTCTCTTCTTTCTGCTCTTTGAGCATAGTTTCTAGACTATCTAATTTAATGCTCAACTGTTTCAGTTGAGTGCCAAATAAAAGCTCGCGGATTTGTTCAATGTTATTAAACCCTTGACCTAAATCTGGTTGGTTGTTATTCATGTTTACTCATCCTCCTATTTAATCTGAGTTGCTCTGCTTTTGTCCGTGAATCAGAATATCCACCGAAATCCATGCAACTCGATATATAAGCAACCTAGCAATCATCAGCAATTAGCCAGCGTTCTTATATAACCGCCAACATAGTACCATAGGTAGCTAAATATGGATAGAGGAAACTGGAAAGCGGATCGATCGATTGATTTTGGGGACTAATTTACCACCTATCTAACTTTTAGGGATAATATCACTATTTTACCAAATTATCACTGAGTCAATCTATTTCGATCCACTTAAGCACGCCGGGATAATTCGATGGGGGTGCTTATCCCTATAAATAGTTTAAAGCCCGGTCTGCTAAAAAAACCATTTAGTCAAAAGTTCGGTTACTTGGTTCCTTGCTTGCGCCTGGGGTTGATGCCGTTGGTGCGCCCTCGGTGGGGGTCGCCGCAGTTTCTTGACCGATACCCTCACAAAGAGGGAAGTCGTCGCACTCCTAAAACAACAATTTCTCGCGATCGCCAGTCGATCGCATTTACTCTCCTAACAGTGAGGTCATGCCCGCCCAAAAGAACCCATCCAATTACATAACAAAAGCAGTTATTTTTTTCCTGGTACTTAACGGCGATCGCCCGATCCTCCAGGTGCTGGAGTCAATAGTCGAATTTAATTTTGGTCAGATTCGTTTAGACTGGTGGGAGCATCTGAGTTTCCCTGGATTCCTGTGATCCGAATAGACAAATTCTTTTGCTCCTCTTGCTGAGATTTCATGGTGAGAATAATTTCTTGGAAAAGTTCTTGCTTAAATTGGGTTATTTCTTGGAAAAGTTCTTGCTTAAATTGGGTGAATTGACGCTGCATCAAATTAGAGATAATTGGGATAATAACTTTTACAATATCTTTATTGTTATCGATTTTACCTTTAATTTCCTCCAGAGTTGATTGAATAGTTGCTAATTGCTGGTAAATCGTATCCCCGGGAATATCCTGAATTTTTGATTCCAGGCTTGCTAGTTGCTCCCTAATTTGCGAAATTGCCGCAATTTTTTTATCTAGCACATTGATGCGATCGCGATTGGTGAAAATTTCGGGAAGTTTTCTCTCTACTTCCAAAATGCGATCGCGCATGGTTAAAAGTTCAGGATCTACCAAAATTTCTTGTAAACGATTAAAATCGTCTTCCTTTCCCCCTTGAGTAAAATTTAAATTTTCAATAATTATGTTTTCTAGGTTTTCTAAAGCATCTGACTTGGGGTTGTGATTTAGTTCACTCATGGTAGCTTGATGGTGGTAAATTAGCAAACTTGACAAAATTTATTCAGTCGAGAGATAATCATATAAGAATTTTTTGACCCTCATATGAGAAAATCTTGGCAAGCACTGGTCGCTCTGGCTTTAATCAGCTTTTTAATCGTCTTAGCACCGACGTTAGCTCAGGCTCAATTACAAGATACCCTAGATAGTCAAATCCAGGGAGTGCCGGTGGTCGTAGATGGCAAATCCTTATTTGTGATTCCGGAAAATTTACCGGGGATATCTCCAGATCGGCGATCGCAGAAAATCGCCGAACAGGTAGAACTGTTCGCCAAGGATACTTTGATTCCCATTGATTCCCTGCAAGTGGGAGAACTAGGGGGTACGATGGTCATTTTTTATGGAAGTACCATCATTACCGAAATCACTGAAGCCGAAGCCCAGGTCGCCAAAACCACTCCCAGAGAACTGGGTTATATTTATTTACAAAAAATTCAAGAATTTGTGCGGCAATATCGAGAAAAATTGAGGTTAGAGGGTCAACCTAAAAAGACTTCTGCCGATAACTGGTTTCAGCAAACCTGGGAAACCATTTCATCTTTAACCATCAATGATAATCGCTTGGATTATCGACTGGCGATCGCTTATACAATCATTGCTACTTTAATTTTCATTTTCTTATCATTTTTAATTAAAACTTCATCCCGCAAAATAGCTCAGTTCATTCGCTCTCATAGTGAATACAATTATTTAGCCATTAAATTTAAAGGCACAACCATATTTGATGACGAGCAAGTTTCCCACATAATCTTAAAATTATTTCAAAGAATATTTGCGATTATTCATCTAGTAAATATTGGCATTTATATAGCCTTAATTTTAAGTTTTTTTCCTTGGACGAGAAAAATTGGGGCAAAAATCATAGAATATTCTACTTTAGCGTTTAATAAAGCTTTAGCATCTTTTATAAACTATGTGCCTAATTTATTTGTCATTGGTTTAATTGTATTTTTTAGTTATTATGCCCTCCGATTTTCTAAATTTATTTTTACTGAGATTAGTAAAGAAAGAATTTCTTTTCCTGGATTTTATGCAGAGTGGGCAGAACCGACTTATAGACTGGTGGAAGTAGGAATTATTGCCCTAGCTTTGGTCATGGGTGCGCCTTATTTTCCTGGATTTGGTTCTCCCGCTTTTCAAGGGGTGTCTCTGTTTCTCGGAGTGCTCTTTTCTTTGGGGTCTTCTGCCGCACTGTCCAATGCTGTTGCCGGGATTATTTTAATCTATACTCGGGCATTTCAAATCGGCGATCGCATTGAAGCAGAAGATACCCAAGGAGATGTGATCGAAAAAACTTTATTAGTGACTCGCATTCTCACCGATGATAATGTGATTGTCACCTTACCCAACTCTAACCTGCTGTCTACCAGAATTTTCAATTACAATGCCCCCATGCGCGACCACAACATTCCCGTAGCCCTGACCATTCAGGTGAATTTTGGTTATGATGTGCCGTGGCAAAAAGTTGCTGAAGCAGTGAAAGCCGCCTCTCAGAAAACCCCTTATATTTTACAAGATCCACCAGCCAAACTCTTACATTTAGAACTGAATGAGTTTTCCGTGAAATATGAAATAGAAACTTATACCGAGCAACCGAGTAAAAAAGAGGATATTTTATCTGAATTCCAAAAGTATTTACGCGATGCTTGCAATGATGCAGGAATTGAAATTCTTTCCCCTCATTATGCAGCGGTTCGCGATGGTAATCGCAGTACATTGCCCGAAAATTCATTACCGAAAAATTACAAAAATAGAGGATTTCAAATTCATCCTCTGGGTAATTTATTTCAAATCGATATGCAGTGGGGAGGCGATCGCCCGCATCACCCAACTCAAAATCAGCCTCGGTCGAGTTCTGAGTCAACTAACGGCAACCATAATCCACAAAACTCACAAGACCCATCATAGAACTCACAGCATAACTCACATAAATTGGTCATACTCAGGCTTAACATCTCGCAGCATTAAAGCTTCTACCGCCGCTTTTGGGGTAATCTCTCCTTCAAGTAATTTGTAAACTTGATAAGAAATCGGCACCGAAATATTCTGGGCTTTTGCCCGTTGAATTAACACCTGAGTAGTATTGACCCCTTCCGCTGTTCCTTCTAAATTCGCCAGAATTTCCGAGAGTGACTTGCCCAGACCTAGCTGATAACCCACTTGGTAGTTACGACTCAGAGGACTATTACAGGTAGCTAGTAAATCCCCCAGTCCTGATAAACCATAAAAGGTTTCGGTTTGGGCACCCCAATGGCTGCCAACGCGGATCATTTCTGCTAGACCTCGCGTCAGTAATGCGGCTTTGGCATTTGTCCCTAGTTGCAGCCCATCGCAAACCCCCGCCGCGATCGCCATGACATTTTTCAGAGTCCCCCCCAACTCCACCCCTAAAGGATCTGAATTGGTATAAACCCGAAAACTGGGGGAAGAAAACACCATTTGCAGTTGCTTTGCGGCTTCCATATTCTGACTTGCCACCACCGTCGCTGCCGGTAAACCTTGTTGAATCTCTTTTGAGAGGTTGGGGCCGGCTAAAACCACCACCGAGCGATCGGCCAACGCTTGTTGCCAAAGTTGAGAAGGCGTACAAGTCGTCTGGGGATCTAATCCTTTCGTCGCCGTCACCACAATCGTATCAGGCGCAATCCCCAAAGCTTGCACCTGTGTCACCGTAGCCGTCACCCCTCTCATAGAGACAGCCGAGAGAATAATGTCAACCTCGGCTAACACCTCTTCTAGACTGGTGGGCGATCGCCTCGACCACAACCGCACCTGATGACCATTCTCACTCGCCAACTGGCCCAGGGTACTGCCCCAAGCCCCCGCGCCCAAAATTGCCAACGTTTTTGGCTTCATAATCCCCCACCTAACTCAAGACTTAAGCATCAACCCGGGCTGATTTGGGATAAAGTTCCATCAACACTTTGACCTGTTCCGCGTGATAAGAACTCCGAGTCAGTGGAGACGCCACCACCTGTAAAAATCCCAAAGACTCGCCAAACTGCCGCCACTCATCAAACTGAGCCGGTTCCACCCAACTCAGCACGGGCAAATGTTTTGGCGTCGGTTGTAAATATTGACCAATGGTCAAAATATCACAATCCACCGATCGCAAATCCGTCATACAGGAGCGAATTTCCGCGTCAGTTTCACCCAGTCCCACCATAATGCCCGATTTAGTATAGACCCACGGCGCAATCTCTCGTGCTTTCTGTAATAACTCCAAAGTCCGGGCATAACTCCCTTGAGGACGGACTCGACGATACAGACTGGGAACCGTTTCTGTATTATGATTCAGCACTTCTGGCTTGGCCTGTAAAATCACCTCCAAGGCTGACCAATTCCCACAAAGATCCGGGATTAACACCTCAATCGTCGTTTGTGGCGAAATAGCGCGAATCTCCTGAATACAGCGCACAAATTGAGATGCTCCCCCATCGGGTAAATCATCTCGGTTCACCGAAGTAATCACCACGTGCTTCAGGTTCATCCGCTGCACCGCTTCCGCCAATCTTTCCGGTTCAGTCGGATCCAGGGGTTGCGGTTTTTTCTCAAAATCAATATCGCAATAAGGACAAGCACGGGTACAAGCCGGCCCCATAATCAGAAAAGTTGCCGTCCCATGATGAAAGCATTCCCCGATATTGGGACAAGACGCTTCCTCGCAAACGCTATTCAGCCTTAAATCCCGTAAAATATCTTTAACGTTGCCAACCCGCTCCCACTGTGGCGCTTTAACCCTTAACCAGTCCGGCTTTACAGTCACTCTTCCGTATCCCTAAAAAATAACATCATTAATATCCTAGCCAAATCTGCTATCATCTGTTACAATGTAAAAGCGAAAAAAATTCCGGGATGTAGCGCAGCTTGGTAGCGCACCTCGTTCGGGACGAGGGGGCCGCAGGTTCAAATCCTGTCATCCCGATTACGACTCTAAGAAAAAAAATCAAAAATCTGGGATCCCGATCTAGCGTGAATCAGGGTCTAACTTGGCTTTTTCCGGCTTTTTTCACCGCCAAATCTAACAGTAAATCCCCGGTTTTTCCATACCTACCGGGGATATTGTTTTTTTAGCACGATAAACTGTAAACTTTTGCACCTGTTATTATGCAACCCGATCGCCCGGTTTCTCTGGTAAAAAATCTTGAAATATCGAAGCGGATTTTATCTAGTAAGCTCAAATAGACGTGAGTCAATCTCAATTCTATTTGAGCTTATCCGATCTTTTTATCTATATATCGTCTTCCTTTTCCCCAAAAACCATTTGCAGGATCATCGGGGTTCCTCCGGGTTTATGATATCTATCTGCCCAAGCGCGGATCACTTCATCCAATTCTTCCATCGCTTGTTGATGGCGTTCAGGGGGAATATCGAGTTCTTCGATCGCACGCATCACCTCCGGTTTTTGTCTTTCAGCCCAGTCCTTCATCATGCGGAAATACCGGGCGGTATCTTCCACCATGACTAATGTGCGCTCGTGATCGTCAGGGGGTGAGTAAGACGAGCGACTCAGGGCGAAAAAGGGCATTCCCCAAGGTGAATCGATTTTAGTCACCGTTCCGGAGTAGATTAATCGTCGCTTGATATGTTCTGCGAGTGCTTCACTCAGAGGTATTTGTCTCTCAGGGGGGAACATTTCCTGAGCGCGATTATGCAAATATTCAATCAGTTCCATAAATTGGAACGAGTTAATCACTTGAGCATCTGGGAGATACTGGGGAAGTTTTTTCTCTAACAACCGCTTTTCATCAGAGGTGAGATTATTCCCTGGAATTCTAGGCATCCCCGGTTGCCAAGGATAGCGTTCAAGCCAGATATAAGGAAACTGAATTAAATAGCGAGGTTCTTGGGAACCCAACATTTTTAACAGTTTTCCTTCAGTCAGGGCTTGTTGCACTTCTTTGACAATTGCTTTGACCCGTTTGGGTTCAATATGATGCAGATGACCTGTCATCCGCAGGTTTTGACCCTGCTCCATGTAAGTCATGTAAATGGCACATTTGGCGGCGGTTGCTGCCGCATCCAAAAATGCTCCGTGACGGTGCCCGCTTGTTCTCATGGCACTGAATGCCAGATATAACATGATCTGATCCATTGCGCTGGGGCTAAGACTTCTGATCAGATCGAGGTCGTTATTCATTGCCGCTTCCTTTGAGTTGCTGATTTTACCCAGTTTCTAGCACTATAAGCCAATTGCTAGGATAAATTCCCTTGCTTTGGCTATAGGGTAACGGATCAGTAGCTGCACCTTGTTGCTTTGATGATGATGTGGGACTTGGGAAACCACCTAGGATCTTATCACATTTTCTGTTTGCTAACCCTGTTTGCCCTCGCCTGGGGATTCGTTTTGTCCTCGAAGCGGATACCTTAGCCATTTATTACCCTGATGGTCAGCGCTTTCTGACAACTGTTGAGTTGGCGCAGCGGGCCGAACAGGAAAAACAACGCGCCGATTCGGCAGAGGTCGAAATTGCTCGCCTAAAACAACTGTTGCAACAGGCGGGTATCAATGCGGATGAAGTGAAATAATTACTTTTTTCTGGTTTCCCCAGCCCTCAAATTGACTAAAAATTAGTTAATTTGGGGGTGGGGAGGAGGAAATCACTCAAGTCCGCAATTGTCCCCCCGGTGGAGAAACCGATCTGTCTGAGACGATATTTGCTCAATCTTTTCCCCCGGAAATCGAACGAATTTTAGCTCCGTTTTTTTTCCCAGAGTGACATGAATTAAAGGTAATTGTGTATTTTTTTAGGAGATGATTCTGATGGGAACTTATTATGCACTTAATGTAGTCAATAACTTCAAAGCTAAACCTACTAAATCATTAACAGCCACGCAACTAGAAAAAGCTGTTAATGAAAGACTAAATCTTGAGATTTTTGATGTAACTTTTGCCAATGATTGTTTGCAGGGAAATCTCAAGCCAGATTTATTTAAAGACAACATTGAAGATTTTTTTAATAAATTGTATCTGATTACCAATAGATCCACAAGGGCGATCTATTATTTTCACGAATTTGGCAACGATATAGACCAATATCCCTCGGAGTTTGAGCGATGGTCAATCTGTGATTCTGAAGGCAACGAAATCAATTTACAGGGCAATTTAGTTTCGTTGTTTCTTGAGGGAAAAGTAGGGGCTGAGGAATTTGATATAGAACCGGCATTGATCAATTGGTTATTCCGCCATATTAATTTCGGCAATCCTTTAGCCGGGGCAATTATGAGTAGCATTGTGGGATAAAGAAAATCGAGGGATAGGTTTTTTTCCTGGCAATTTTGTCACTTATGATGAGTTGCTAAAAATCATCATCAAGGCGTGTTATATAGTTCCGTCACGCGGTTGTATCTAGACGATTTACTGTCAGTAGAAAAGCTCAGTCCGAATTTGTCCTTGCTGAAGCTGGTGGTGATGCCTAAGCGAAAGGCTGCTGCGATCGCCAAATCGATTTTAAGCCAAACCCAAAGCCAGAAAGACTTTGAGAAATACCTCGATTTGGTCGTAGGGGCGAGAAAGCGAATCGCCCCTACTGGTAAATAAATTTGATAATTTGAGCATTGAGGAGATACGCAGTATGTTGGATCTCAGAGAAGCAGATGTGACCCAAACTCGTTTTTATAAAGAAGTGATTCAAATTGGACGACAAGAAGGAGAGCAGCTAGGACAACAACTGGGAGAAGTTAATCTGATTGTGCGGTTGCTCTCTCGCCGTTTTGGGGCGCTGAGTCCCGAACAAGTTTCCCTTGCTTCGTAGTCTGTCGATTCCTCAACGGTCGTCTCTGGGTGAGGCTTTGTTGGATTTTCAATCTCTTGAGGAGTTAGATTCCTGGTTCCAAGACAATTCCCTGTAGGGACACAGCATTGCTGTGTCCTCTCTTGGTTGAGTAGTAGGGTGGGCAAA